>DASSBR010000101.1:0-3039 GCA_035698525.1 Gammaproteobacteria bacterium | reverse complement strand
CTGGGTCTCGACTTGCGCGGCGGCGTCCACTTTTTGCTGAACGTCAATATCGAGGCCGCGGTCGATCAGGCGCTGAACGGCTACCGCGCCGACATTCAGGACTGGATCAACGAGGAACTGGGCGCCGGTCAGGCTGCCGTCAGTCGCCAGGGCGACGAGATCCACGTGCGGTTCCACGATGCGGCGACTCGCGCCAAGGCCGAGGAGATCATCAAGGATCGGCTGCTCACCGACATTGCGCTCACCGAGACTCGCATCGATGGCAACCCGGCGTTGGTCGCGCGCATTCCGGAAGCGAAGGTCACGGGGCTCCGCACCGGCGCGGTCGATCAGAACATCGCCGCGCTTCGCAACCGCCTGAACGATCTCGGCGTCGCCGAGCCGCTGATTCAGCGCCAGGGCAGCAGCCAGATCGTCGTCGAGCTGCCGGGCGTTCAGGATATCGCCCAGGCCAAGGAACGGCTGCACGCCAGGGCTACCGTCGAGTTCCGGCTGGTCGACACCACAGACAGCGCGATCACGGCGGCGCAGACGGGCCACGTGCCGCTCAACGCTGAACTCTATCGCGATACGCCCACCGGTCAGCCGGCGCTGCTGAATCGCGATGTCATCGCCAGCGGCAAGGGCCTCGCCGGCGCGAGCCCGGCGCCCAATCCGCAGGGCGCCGGCTGGGTCGTCAATGTCAACCTGAATTCCGCGGCTGCGTCGAGAATGCTCGACACCACCCGCAAAAACCTCGGCAAGCCGATGGGGGTGGTGCTGATTCAGGACCGGACGACCGAGCGCGAGGTCAACGGCGAGATCGTCCGCGAGCATCACAAGGTCGAAAGCGTGATCAACATCGCCACGATCCAGGGCGTGTTCAGCAATCGCTTCCAGATTTCCGGCCTGTCGCAGAACGAGGCCACGCAACTGGCGACCCAGCTCAAGTTCGCGCTGGCCGTGCCGATGGATGTCGTCGGCCAGCGGGTCGTGGGGCCGAGCCAGGGCGCGAAAAACATTGAGCGGGGCATGCAGTCGCTGGTGCTCGGTTTTATCGCTGTGGTCGTGTTCATGGCGCTGTATTACAAGGTTTTCGGCCTGTTCGCCAACGTCGCACTATTGATGAATGTCGTGCTGGTGGTCGCGCTGCTGTCGCTGCTGCAGGCAACGCTGACGCTGCCGGGTATCGCCGGTATCGTGCTGACGGTCGGTATGGCGGTCGACGCCAACGTGCTGATCTATGAGCGCATTCGTGAGGAAATCCGCAACGGCTCCAGCCCCCAGGCCGCCATTTACGGCGGCTACGAGCGCGCGTTCTCGACCATTGCCGACGCCAACATCACCACGTTGATTGCCGGCATAATCCTGTTCATGTTTGGCAGCGGCCCGGTCAAGGGCTTTGCCGTCACGCTGTCGCTCGGCATCATGACCTCGATGTTTACCGCCATCGTCGGCACGCGCGCCATCGCCAATCTGGTTTACGGCGGCAAGCGCGTCAAGAAGCTGCTGGTTTAAGGTCGGTCAGGAAGCAATTATGGAATTTTTCAAAGGTATCCCGCAGATCGACTTCATGGCCGTGCGCAAGCCGGCGCTGATCGGTTCGGTGATCGTATTCTTCATTGCCATCGGGTCGTTGGGCTTTCAGGGGCTCAATCTCGGCATCGACTTTACCGGCGGCCTGGTTGCGGAGGTGCATTTGCCCGGCGACGCGAACATCAATGACGTTCGCGATACCTTGCGCCAGGGCGGTTTTCCGGATGCGACCGTGCAGCAGTTTGGCTCGCCGCATGAGATACGGATACAAATGCGGGCGCATGCCGATCAGGCCGAAGCCCAGGAAATCGGTGCGCGCGTTATTGCGGTGCTGCACAAGGTCGCGCCGGACGCGGCACTGGCTCACGCCCCCACAGTTGTAGGCGCGCAAGTCGGCAGCGGACTGGCGGCCAAAGGCATCACCGCGATCATGGTGGCGCTCGCGCTGATGCTGATTTACCTGTGGTTCCGGTTCGAGTGGCGCCTCGCGGTGGGGGCCATCGCGGCCAGTTTCCATGATCTTGTGTTCGTGATCGGCTTTTTCTCGATTTTCCGCTTCCAGTTCGATTTGACGGTGCTGGCGGCAGTCCTGGCGATGCTGGGTTATTCCGTCAATGACACGGTGGTGGTTTTCGACCGTATTCGCGAGGACTTCCGCAAGAAGCGCCGCTCGAGCGCGCGCGAGATCGTCAACGCCGCGATCAACGAGACGCTGTCACGCACGATCATGACATCGGGCCTCACCCAGCTCGTGGTGATCGCGATGCTGATCGTCGGCGGGCCGGTGCTGTTCGGCTTCGCGCTGGCGCTGTTCGTCGGCATCCTCATCGGCACCTACTCGTCGATCTACATCGCCAGCGGCACCGCGCTGATGCTGGGCATTAGCAAGCAGGATCTGATGGTCAAGAAGAAGGAAGATCTGGTCGACGATATGCCTTGAGAGCGGGACTGGCGGCCGGCTGAGTTCGTTATGCGATACCGGCACAACCGCCATCTGATCTGCGTTCATCTGTGTTTATCTGCGGATTCTTCTGCTTTCCTTGCGCAATACCTGGAAAAAGAGTCCACAGATGAACGCAGATAAACGCAGATAAGACAATATCTTATACGCTGATTTAGCCCGAGCCCCGGATCTCCAGATAATCCTTTCGCAACGCCTGCGCCATCATTTTGAACAGCCTTGGATTCGCCGCCATGATGTCGCCCTGCGGCGTGACTTCGGCGCCGCCGTCCGGCGCGCCGACCAGGCCACCGGCTTCCTGGATCATCAGCGTCCCGGCCGCCACGTCCCATTCCTTCAGGTCCAGTTCAAAGAACCCGTCGAGACGGCCGGTCGCGACGTAGGCGAGGTCGAGCGCGGCGGAGCCGGCGCGGCGTGCGCCGGCGGTTTCGCGAACGATCGTGTTCAGCATGCGAAAATAGCCGTCGAGGTGTTCGACGCCGCGGAACGGGAAGCCGGTGCCGATCAGCGAGCCTTCGAGCGCGCGATGTTTGCCGACGCGGATGCGCCGGCCGTCGAGCTGG
>DASSBR010000100.1:0-54975 GCA_035698525.1 Gammaproteobacteria bacterium | reverse complement strand
TTCATTGTGCTCCCGACTATCCTCCGCCGATCGCGTGGACGATTTCTACGCGATCACCGGCGTTAAACGTATGTTCCGAATAGCGACTGCGCGGCAAAATCTCCCCATTCACTTCCATCGCAATCCGCTTGCCGCGAAGCTCCAGCCGGTCCACCAGCTGCGCCGCCGTCAGCCCGTCGGGGTAATCCGCACCGTCGCCGTTCAGGAAAATCTGCATGCGGCCATTTTAACACTTCGGGCCTTCCCGACGGCGGCGCGTCCCGCTACAATGGCCCGGCCCATGCGGGTGTAGTTCAATGGTAGAACCTCAGCTTCCCAAGCTGATGACGTGGGTTCGATTCCCATCACCCGCTCCAGCTTTGCTCTCCCCTCGAATAAGCTTTAACGTATTCTCATTGAATCCTGACTGGCTTCCGCGGGAGCACGGCCAATGCTGAAAGCACTGAAAATAACCGGCATCGTCATCGGCGTGATTATCGTTCTGATCATCGCGGCGGTACTGATCATTCCGCAGGTCATCGACCCGAACGATTATCGCGACGACATCGAGGCCGCGGTCGCTCGCCACACCGATCGGACGCTGGCGATCAACGGCGATATCGAGCTTTCGCTGTTTCCGTGGCTCGGTCTGGAAGTCCACCAGGCGAAACTCAGCAACGCGCCGGGGTTCGGCAAGCAGCCGTTCGCAACGATCGACGACATGCAGGTGCAGGTGAGGTTGTTGTCGCTGATCGGCGATCACCCCGAGGTCGGGACGCTCAAGCTCAGCGGGCTTGAGCTCAATCTCGCGCGCAATGCGCAGGGAAAAACGAACTGGCAGGATTTGCTCGGCCCCCGTGGCGGGCAATCGGAAGGCGAGGGATCGTCGAAGAGCCGCTTCGGGGACATCACCATCGACTCCATCCAGTTGCGCGGCGCGACGATCAACTGGAGCGATGCAAAGAGCGATGTGCAATATCGCGTGCGCGATGCCAACGTTACGGTCGGCGAAGTGCACGTCGGCCAGTCGTTCCCCGTCAAGATGGACTTCGCGCTCGACCGCGTCCGGCCGGTGCTGCACGCGAACGTCGGCATCAAGACCACCGCGACGATCTATCCGGACGCGAAGCAATATCAGCTTACCAACGGCATGATTGAAATCGCCGCACGCGGCGCGGGACTGCCGGCGCAGCCGACGCAGCTCAAGGCGAACTGGAAGAATCTGCAACTCGACCAGACCGCCGGCACGTTCGAACTCAAGGATCTGTCGTTCAATGCGCTGGGCGTGCAGGCGCACGCGGTGCTGCAAGGCAGCGGCCTGAACGCCAAACCGAGGATTACCGGCATATTGGTTGTCCCGGACTTTTCGCCGCGCAAGGTGCTCGCGAAGATGGGTCGAAAGCTGCAGCTGCAGGATCCGACGGTGCTGCAGCGCGCGTCGCTGTCGGCGGATATCGACGCCACGGGTAAGTCGGCTGCCCTCAATAACGTCAATGCGGCACTCGACGGCACGCATTTCAGCGGCCACCTCGCGATGACGGATTTCGACACCCACGCGCTGGCTTTCGACCTCACCGTCGACAAGCTCGACGCCGACCGCTACCTGCCGGCCGGCAAGGAAAACGCCGCGAAACAGGCGCCCATTGGCGCGATCGACTATATCCGGTTGCCGGGCGAGCGTTTACGCGGCCTGAATCTGAACGGCAAGCTGACGGTTGGCACCTTCAGCCTGCTCGACATGACGGCGAACGACGTGACCGTGGGCCTTCACGCAGCCGACGGCGAGATGACGCTCAAGCCGCTCGCCGCGAAGCTCTACGGCGGTTCGTACAAGGGCACGGTCACCGCTGCCGCGGCTGGCCAGGGGCTGAAACTCAGTGCCAGTCAGCAACTTGACGGCATTCACTTCGGCACGCTGTTGCAGGACTTGCTGGGCAAGAAGCTGTTGAGCGGCGTCGCCAGCATGAACATTGCGTTCAATGGCCAGGGCGACACCGTCGGCGCGCTGAAGAAGACGCTCGATGGCAAGGTTGGCTTCAAGGTACAGCACGGCGCGATCGAAGGGGTCGACCTATGGGCCGCCATACGCCGTGCCGATGCCATCCTCAAGCATCAGAAGCCGCCTGAAAATACCGGTCCCAAACGCACCGAGTTCGTTGCGATGAGCGGCAGCGGCGTCATCAAGAAAGGTGTGTTGAATAACGATGACTTCCGCGCCGACCTGCCGTTCATGCACCTGAGCGGCAGCGGCAAGGTCGACCTCGTGCGGCGCAATGTGGATTACGATGTCAAAGCGAAGATCATCAAGGTGCCGAAAATCGAGGGGCGTGCGGAACTGGACCAACTCAAGGGCTACACGATACCGATTCACTTCGCCGGCGATTTTCAGTCGATCAGTGCATACCCGGAATTGGGCAAAGTCCTCAAAGAACGCGCAAAAAAGGAGGCGCAGCACCGCCTTGAGGAAAAGAAGAAAGCGCTCAAGAAAAAGTTGAACGGCAAAAAGCAGGATCTCAAGAAGAAAGCGGAAGACAAGTTGAAGAGTCTGTTCAGTGGCGCTTGACGCTGACGATTTTGCACCGCGCCTGCTGGCGTGGTTTGCAAACCATGGCCGCCACGATCTCCCCTGGCAGCGCGACCCGACGCCGTACCGCGTCTGGGTGTCGGAGATCATGCTGCAGCAGACGCAGGTGGCGACCGTCATCTCGTATTTCGATCGATTTATGGCGCGCTTTCCGACCGTCGCCGCGCTCGCTGCCGCGCCGCTCGATGATGTCCTGGCGCTGTGGTCCGGCCTCGGCTATTACGCACGCGCGCGTCATTTGCACGAAGCGGCCCGCCGCGTCGTCGAAGATCATGACGGCACGTTGCCCGAAGCAATCGAAGATTTGACCGCGTTGCCCGGCATCGGCCGCTCGACCGCCGGCGCGATCCTGTCGCTCAGCCGTGGGCAGCGGCACGCGATCCTGGACGGCAACGTCAAGCGCGTGCTGTCCCGCTACCACGCGGTAGCAGGTTCGCCGGGCGACAAGCGCGTCGCGGACGAATTATGGGAATTGGCCGAACGGCACACGCCGGAGAAGGATTGCGCCGCTTACACGCAGGCGATCATGGATCTCGGCGCAACGCTCTGCACACGCCGGAACCCGAATTGCGCGTCGTGTCCGCTGTGCGAACGTTGCGAAGCGCACAGGCAAGGGCGCGAACAGGAGTTCCCTGCCGCGCGAACCCGTCGCGCCTATCCGGTCCGCGAGACCCGCATGCTCGTCGTCGAGTGCGGGGGCGCGGTGCTGCTGGAAAAACGGCCGCCGGCCGGCATATGGGGCGGCCTGTGGAGTCTTCCCGAACTGGAAGACGGCGCCGATCCGGTGGATTGGTGCGCGCAGCTTGGATTGCGCGCCACGGCGCCGCGACCCGCGCCCGGATTCACCCACGACTTCACCCACTTCCGGTTGCGTGCCGAGCCTGTCGTCGTCGCGGCGGAGGAAGCCGGCGTCATGGACGCCGCGAACCACCTCTGGTACAACGGCCAGCCGGGCATCGGCCTGCCCGCGCCGATCAACAAATTCCTGCAAGGAAATTTCAAATGACCCGTCAAGTTCAATGTGTCGTACTGAAGCGCGAAGCGGAAGGACTCGATCGTCCGCCTTACCCAGGCGACCTGGGACAGCGCATTTTTGAGAATGTGTCCAGGGAAGGCTGGCAGCGCTGGGTGCGACACCAGACGATGCTGCTCAACGAGTACCGGCTGTCGCCGATCGATCCGAAGGCGCGGAAATTTCTCGAACAGGAAATGGAAAAGTTTTTCTTCGGCGAAGGCTCGGAAAAGCCGGAAGCCTATGTCCCACCGGAATAGCGGCTATTCGCTTTCCAGGTATTGGACGCTGAACAGTCCGGCGGAGTCCCGCCAGACGTGCTCCACCGAGAACCCTGCCTCGCCGGCAATTTGCGCGAACTCGTCCGGCAGATACTTGTAGCTCGATTCGGTGTGGATGTATTCATCCTTCTCGAACGAAATCGTGTCGCCGCCAATATGGACTGACTGTGCCTGGTCGCTGACGAGGTGCATCTCGATCCGGCTATGGCTTTCGTTCCACACCGCGCGGTGATGAAAGTGATCCAGGTCGAAATCCGCGCCCAGTTCCCGGTTGAGCCGCGCCAATACGTTTTTGTTGAACGCGGCCGTTACGCCGGCTGAATCGTCATAAGCGCGTTCAAGTATTGAAACGTCTTTCTTGAGGTCGACGCCTATAAGCAGCGCACCTTCGTTCCCGGCGATGCGCCGCATATGGCGTAACAGCTCCAGCGCATCGGGAGGCTCAAAGTTGCCGATCGTCGATCCGGGGAAATAGACGACGGTGCGCCTTGCCGGCTGTGGCGGCTCGGGCAGATCGAACGGCGCCGTAAAATCGGCGCAAACCGGCAGGATAGCTATTTCCGGATAAGCATCCTGCAATTCGCGCGCGCTGTTCATCAGATGCTCGCGCGAAATTTCGACCGGCACATACGCCGCGATGCGATGCAGATGCTCCAGCAACAGCCTTATTTTGATGCTGCTGCCGCTGCCGAATTCGACCAGCAACACGTTAGGGCCGAGCAGCTCGCCCATTTCGTCGGCGTCGTTTTCCATGATGCCGATCTCGGTGCGCGTCGGGTAATACTCCGGCAGTTCGCAAATCTCGTCGAATAACTGCGAGCCGCGTTCATCGTAGAAATACATCGACGAAATCCATTTTTGCGGCTGCCGGAGTCCGTAAAGCACGTCGGCCTTCAAGTCGGTCCGCGTCGGATGCAGATCGAGCAGGTCGAGTTCGGTGTCGGTCGTCCCCAAATTATTGTTGCTCATAAATCCTTCGCCAACCGAAAGCCGGTGAACTGCCAGCGCGCGGCCGGCGGAAAGAAGCTGCGGTAACTTGCCCGGATGTGGTCGGCGGGTGTCACGCATGAGCCGCCGCGCACCACCATCTGGTTGCACATGAATTTGCCGTTGTACTCGCCCAGGGAACCCGCGAGCGGTTTGAATCCCGGGTAGCTGACGTAAGGGCTCGACGTCCACTCCCACACGTCGCCGAACAACTGGCTGGCCCCGCGCGAAGCCGCGATGGGCTGAAAAACCCCCGCATCGGCGAGATTGCCGGCCACCGGCGCACCGGCCGCGGCCGATTCCCATTCCGTCTCGGTCGGCAGCCGCGCGCCGGCCCAGCGGGCGAATGCGTCGGCCTCGTAATAACTGACATGCGCCACCGGCGCGTTCAGGTCGATTCCCCGCATGCCGCCGAGCGTGAATTCCCGCTCCAGATCGTTGCTCCAATAGAGCGGGTGGCGCCATTGTTCGGATTGAATCGTCGCCCAGCCATCCGACAGCCACAGTTCCGGCGTGTCATAGCCGCCGTCGCGGACGAAGTCGCAAAATTCGCCGTTAGTCACGGGACGCTGCGCAAAGGCGTGCGCCGTCATCAGTTCGTCGTGTCGCGGTGTTTCGTTGTCGAAGCAAAAGCCCGGGCCGTCGTGGCCGATCGCGACGGTCTCCGCCGGACGATCGACAAACGCCAGTGCAAGCGGCGATACCGAAGGTGGCGGATCCAACTCCCGCCACGCCGGTTTCAGCGGATTCACAGAAAAGACATGCTTGATGTCGGTCAGCAGCAATTCCTGATGCTGCTGCTCATGATTGATGCCAAGCGTAACCAGCGATTCCAGTTCACTGTCACCCGTGCGTTCGACAAGCAGCGCCGCCAGCGCGTCATCCACGTGCCGGCGGTAAGCCACAACCGTCGCGACCGTCGGCCGGGAAAGCATTCCGCGCTGCGGACGCGGGTGCATGGCGCCGACAGTGTAGTAATAGGAATTGAACAAGTAATTGAACGCCGGATCGAATACCCGGTAGTCGCGGGCATGAGGCTCCAGGACAAAGTGCTCGAAAAACCAGCTCGTATGCGCCAGATGCCACTTCGTCGGACTGACGTCCGGCATGCTCTGCACCACGTAATCTTCCGGCTCGAGCCCGCGGCAAAGATCGACGGTCGCCGCCCGCACACGCAGATAGTCGTCCACGACGGACGACCCCGAACTGTCACGGGCATGAAGCGCGCTGGGCATGAGAAGATACGGCCTGAACGGCGAATGGACCTGATTTCAGGGTATCCGCACCGATTCCCCCTGTCAAAACGCGACCGAAGGGCCGCGCGGTCTTGACTCCAGCACGCCGCGAAGGTGTAATACCCGTCCCTCGCGAAGTCCATGGCCGAACGGCCGGACTGAAAGTTCGGACTTGGCGAACGCATCAAAATTGCCAGTCAAAATGGCCAGGTAGCTCAGTTGGTAGAGCAGGGGACTGAAAATCCCCGTGTCGGCAGTTCGATTCTGTCCCTGGCCACCATAAATCCCTTCGCCGCTGAAGAGTCGCTTCGACGAGCCCCCCGGTTGGTCCGTCGATGCGAAAGCGCACGCAAAATACTTGCCGAGGCTGGCATTCGAGTAAACTGGCAATAATGAAAATCGCAACTTTCCTTGCCCTTACGGCTTCTTTGCTGATTGCGGCAGTTCCCACTGCGCACGCATCCTCGAATACGGCGCGTGATTCCGCGTCCGAACAGACTCAAGTGCTGATCAAACTCGAGAATGCCTGGGTCAAGGCTATCGCGCAGCACGATGTGTCGGCACTGGATCGAATCCTGGCTGACGAGTTCGTCGATACCAGTTGGACTGGTGCGCTTCGCGACAAGCAGCAGATGCTTGCGCGGGCCAGGTCACGGCGCGGCGGGAGTGGGGCGCAGCGTTTGCAGGACGTGCGTGTGCGGTTTTATCACGGCGCCGCCATTGTGACCGGCACGAACGTTGTGACGAATAAACGATTTGGCGAAGTCCGTGTCAGATTCACCGACGTTTTCGTCATGCGCGATCACCGCTGGCAGGCTGTGTCCGCTCAGGAAACTGTGGTCCGCGCCAGCTCCGCTCGCCGCAAATAAAGACCCAGCGGCAGGCTGAGTACAAACAGCCCCGCCAGTGCGAGGTATACCGGCAGGAATCCAAAGTGAACCGCGCTTGAAAGGCCGATGATCGGGCCGGCGCTGCCGCCGGCGTCGCCGAAGACCTGGTAAATTGCAGTCGCGCGGCCGCGCCTCCCCGCCGGCACCTGGTCCCCCATCAGCGCGAGCAGCGGAATCGTGAGCGTGCCGGTGCCGGCGCCGATCAACAGCAGGCCGACGATTACGAGCCACAGCGAATCGGCGAAGCCGATCACTGCGAAGCCCGCCGCAAGCACGAGCGCCGTTGGGATGAGTAAGGATGTGCGACGCTCAAGGCGCGCGAGGTAGCGGCCGATGCCAAGCGATGCGGCAGCGCGCCAGACCATCAGGACGGCCATCAACACGCCCGCGCTGCCCTCGGCGCCCAGGCCCGGCAGATAGAGCTGCCGCTGTTCCACCAGCACGACCAGCGTTGCCAGCAGCACACCCGAAACGGTGAAAAACACGAGGGCGTTGTAGCTCCAGATGGCGCGCAGCATCGGTTGGCGCAGCATTGCGATCCAGCCGGGCGCCGGCGTGATTTCCGTCGGCGTCTGCGGCGGCCGCGCATCGGGAATGGCGATCAACGCGCCGAGTGCAGCGGCGAAGCTGAATCCGGCGGCGGTGATGAACGCGGCGTCGGCCGACACGATATCCGCCAGCACCCCGCCCACCAGCAGACCGGCCGGTACGCCGAGGCTGATGGCGCTGCGTACGCGGGCGGTGACGAGGCCGCGATCGTCACGGCCCGACAATGCCAGCACGGCGGCGAGCGCGCCGACGAAGAGCAGCGAGGAGCCGACGCCCCAGATGACACGGCCGATCAGGAACCACGCTGCGGGCACGGCAAAATGCAACGCGCCGACGTAGGCGAGGGCGCCGAGACCTTCAATGAACAGGCCCGCCGTCACCGGCCATTTGCCACCGAACCGGTCGGTCAGGGAGCCGACGACGGGATTGAAGCCGAGCCGCGTGATGCGGTTCGCGGCCAGAATCAAGCCGACCATCACCGACGACAGGCCGAGCCGCATGCCCAGCGTCGGCAGGATCGGAAACACGACGCCGCCGCCGATGCCGCCGAAAAACGTCATGATGGCGATGCGTCGGCTGGCGCTTGCGGCGGTGTGTGGACTCATTTGCCTTTTGTGGGCGACAGGCTCAGGACGAACGGGGCAAAGGATACCCTACCCTGTAATGATATGATCCCTTGATGCCCGGAAACGCTCAACACATAACCGAAAGCGGTAATCTGCTGCTGATCATCCTGCTGCTCGCCGCAGCGGTGATTACCGGCACATTGCTGCGCCGCGCGCGGCTGCCTGCCGTGCTGGCCTATCTTTTTACCGGCGTGCTGGTCGGGCCGCACGGCCTCGCCTGGATTCCCGATGCAGACCAGACGCGGGTGCTCGCGGAATTCGGCGTGGTGTTTCTGCTGTTCACGCTGGGCCTCGAATTTTCGCTGCAGCGCATGATCCTGATGCGCCGCGCGGTGCTGGTGCTGGGCGGCGCGCAGGTCGCGTTCACCACGTTCATTATCTGGCTGTTCGCCTATTTCCTGCTCGACATCAAGCCTGGCATGTCGCTGGTGCTTGGCGCGGCATTAGCAATGTCGTCGACGGCGGTGGTGGTCAAGCAACTCGGCGATCAAAGAGAGGTCGGCCTGGTTCATGGGCAGCATGCCGTCGCGGTGTTGCTGTTTCAGGATATCGCTGTCATCCCGTTTCTGATCCTGATCCCGGAGCTGGCACACGGCACGTCGGGCACGCTCGGGATCAATCTCGCCTGGGCGGCGGGAAAAAGCATTCTGGCCCTCGCCCTGATTCTGATTGCGGGGCGCTGGTTGCTGCGGCCCGTGTTCTACCGCGTCGCCGCAGCGCGTTCGTCGGAACTGTTCACGCTCGCCGTGCTGCTGTTCACACTGGCGGCGTCGTGGATCACCGAGAACCTCGGTTTGTCGTTGGCGCTGGGTGCGTTCCTGGTCGGCATGTCGTTATCGGAAACGGAGTTTCGCCACCAGATTGAAGCCGATATCCGGCCGTTCCGCGACGTATTGCTTGGGCTGTTCTTCGTCACCATCGGCATGCTGGTCAACCCGGCGGTGATCCGCGAGGAGGGCGCGTGGATATTGGCCGCGGTTGCCGGCCTGTTACTCCTCAAGACGATCGTGACGTCGCTCCTCGCATGGGCGCTCGGATCCGAGCGCAGCATGGCGCTCCGGACGGGCCTGGTGTTGTCCGAAGGCGGCGAGTTCGGCTTCGCTCTGCTCGCGCTCGCCGTCAGCACCGGTGTCGCCGCGCCAGCCGTGGCGCAATTTGCGCTGGCGGTCATCGTGATCACGATGATGGTCGGCCCGATCATCGTGCTTTTCAATCGGTCGATCGCGGGGCTGTTTTTTCGGGCGCCGGTCGAGGAAGAAGAGCAAATCGAGGAGGGGGCGATCGAGCATCACGAGGTGTCGGCCACCGGTCACATCATCATCGCCGGCTACGGGCGAGTCGGGCAGAACGTCGCCCGTTTTCTTGAGGAAGAAAACTTCGAATACATTGCGCTTGACCTTGACCCCGCGCGCATCAAGGCGGCCCGCTCCGCGGGCGATGCCGCGTTTTTCGGCGACGCTACCGAGCTCGACGTGTTGCGGGCCGCGGGGCTCGTGCGCGCCCGCGCGCTGGTGATCAGTTACTCGAACGTGCGCACCGCGCTCACAATCCTAAAAACGGTGAAGCAGGGGCGGCCGGATATCCCGGTGCTCGTCCGCACCCGCGACGACAGTCACCTCGAAGCGCTGCAGGCCGCGGGCGCGACCGAAGTCATACCTGAAACGCTGGAAGCGAGCCTGATGGTGGTATCGCACCTGCTGACGCTGCTGCATGTGCCGGCGAGCCGCATCTTCCGCCGCATCCAGCGCGTGCGAGCCGACCGCTACAGCCTGTTGCGCAACGTGTTTCGTGGCCAGGGCGCGCTGCCGATGCCGAGCAGCCAGGCGTTTCGCGGGCAGTTGGAGACGGTAACGCTGGCCGATGACGACTATGCCATTGGCCGGCTGCTGGCCGATCTCAAGCTGGACGTAGCGGGCGTGATGGTGACGGCCTTGCGTCGCGGCGGCATCGTCGGCCGTCAACCGGAGCCCGATACGGTGCTGCAGAATGAAGATACGCTGGTGTTGTACGGCACGCCGGAGCAGATCGAGGCGGCCAAGGGGCGATTAACCGCCGGAAGTGGTTAGCGGCCGGGTATGGCCTGCTTAAAACCCCACCACGTCCCCGATAATGATCTGATATGGCGCAACCCCCGCGGGCCGCGCCAATGGCACTGCCACCGTGACGTAAATCACGTTGTCGAACGCACCGCGCGCATTGCCGATACGCAGACCGCCGCCGATGTTGCTGAGCACCTGGCTGAAGCCACGGCCGCTCGGCCGGTCGATTTGTCCGGCGTCCAGGAACGCAACATAGCCAAGTTTGAAGGTGTTCAGGAACGTGGTGGGCGTGAAAATGCGGTCTTCCAGCGTCAGCGTCCAGCGGCGGTCGCCGGCGCGAAGGTAATTGGGATAGCCCCGCAGCCCGGCGAGGCCGCCTAGATAAAGCTGGTCTTCGGGATCGGGCCGCAGTTGCCACTCGGCCGACACGTGCGCGACCAGCGTGTGATTGCGGAACGCCTGGTCATACCAGGTCGCGGCGAGGCCGGCATAGCTGCCCCGCCAGGCGTTTTGCGTATGCCGCCCGCCGATGTCCGTATTGATGAAGATGACGCTCTGCCACGGCAGCCGCGCGCCGAATGTGGCGCTCAATCCGCCGATCCAGGCATCGCTGCTGCTGCCTAGCGCGGTCGGGAAGAAGCCGATGGCGGCAGATGCCGTCCAGCCAAGGTTGTAGTCTTCCGTGCGGCCGATCTGCGCCAGGTTGTAGAACGTCGCGTAGCGGTCCTGGAAGAAATTGAGCGTTCCCTGCAGGCCGCGAAACTGCCGATCCGGCAACGCCGGCCGCGGACGCAGCGTTGGCGCAAGCGGAATCAACGGCCCGTAGCGCCAGGATTCATCGACATAGCGCAAGCCGGCGCGCAGCCCGCTGACCCCGTCCCACGCGAGCAGGTGGCGCCACGACACCGACAGTTGCCGCGTCTGGTCGGAGGCTACCCAGGCCCGCTCGCTGTCGTTGTAGAAATTCACATCGACTTTCTGCGTCAGAAAGCTGGCGCCGCTGGACCAGGCCGTCGCATCGGCGAAGAACGGCCGGTCGATCGACAACTGGCGGCTGTAGCCGTCGCTCAGGCTGGACGCGCTCGCCAGCAGTTCCCAGGCCGACCCGGCAAGCGCCGGATCGAAATAGCTGGCGTAGTTCTGGTCGCGCTGCGTGCCATGAATATGGCCGACGGCGAGCGTTTTGCCAAGGCCAAGCAGGTTTTCGTCTTTCAGTTGAAAGCTGACGATATTCTGGCCGCCGATCCGCTCGTAGGCCACCTCGGGTTTCAACGTCCACGCATCCTTGACATCGACATCCACATCGACGCGCCCGTCGTGGCAGGCGACCGGCGCGATAGTCGCCTTGCGCAGAAACTTGTAACTCCGCAGCCGCCGCTCCGTCTGGTAAATCAGTGGTGCACGAACCGGATCGCCGGACTTGAACAGCAGGAGGTTGCGCACGACGCCGGGGCGCGTCTTGATGTGCAGGCTGTCGGCAAGGCGCGAATACCAGGCGTTTTCCCCCGGCTTGTCGAGGTCGTAGACCTGTGCGACGTGGATGCGAATCTGGCCGATGGTGTAGTGGCTCTTTGCCAGCGTGCGCCAGACATACTGGTCGCGCCAGCGCGTGGACGGGTGATTGGCGGGTGGCGCCGGGCAATTACCGGCCGCCTGTGCGCCCGCAAAACTTGTCGCAACAAACAAGGTTGCAACAACGACGACAGGAGCGGCACGCATGGGCCGCTATTGTAACGGGGTTTTGGAACACCAGCCCGTATCGACCCCCATTTGAATTCTCGCCGGCGCGCCCTAATCTTAAATATAGCCACCATTTGAGGTAGATCGCATGGAATCGCGAGATCTGGAAAACCGCATGTGGGCGGAGGCTTGCGAGATGCTGGAGCGCGCCGAGCGCCTGCAGCGTCAGTTTTTCCGCCCCGCGGTGCGCGCGCGCCGCCCCGTATGGGAGCCGCCGGTCGATATCTACGAAACACAGCGCGCGCTGTGGATACTGGTGGCGCTGCCGGGCGTCGGTCCGGAGCAGGTCGACGTCGCGCTGGAACCGGAAGGCATCGTGATTCGCGGCGAACGCCGCCTGCCGCTCGAAAGCCACGAAGGCGTTTTTCGCCGCCTCGAAATTCCCCACGGTCACTTCGAGCGCCGCATTGCCTTGCCGGGGGGGCGGTTTGAAATCAGGCGCCGCGAGCTGCTCGACGGCTGTCTCTATATTGCTTTGGAAAAGGTCTGATTTTTATGGCCGAAACCTACGAACATCAAGACGAATCCCACGACGTGGCAATTCGCAAGTTGCCCGAGGACGTGCTGATCACCATTCCGGTGCGCGGCATGGTGCTGTTTCCCGGACTCGTGCTGCCGGTTGCGATCGGCCGCAAGCGTTCCGCCCAGGCCGCGCAGGAAGCCATTCGCAGCGAGCGGCCGGTCGGGCTGATCATGCAGCGCGACCCGGCCGACGGCGATCCCGGTCCGGACGATCTGTACAAGATCGGCACGATCTGCAACGTGCTACGCTACGTCACCACGCCCGATGGCACCCACCATCTGGTGTGCCAGGGGGAGCAGCGCTTCCGTGTCCTCGATTACGTCGAAGGCCACCCGTTCATGCTGACGCGCTTCGAGGCGATCAAGGAGGACGAAGCGATCCCGACGGAAGTCGAGGCGCGCATGCTGACGCTTAAACAGCGGGCGACCGAAGCGCTGGAGCTACTGCCGCAGACGCCGCCGGAGCTGGTACAGGCGGTGCAGTCGATCGACTCGCCGGCGCTGCTGGCGGATACGATCACGGCCTATATGAACATCAAGCCTGAAGAAAAGCAGGAAATTCTCGAACTGGTCGATATCGACCGGCGGCTCGAACGCGTGGGCGAGTTGCTGGATCACCAGCTTGAAGTCCTCCGGTTGTCCAACAAGATAAATGAGCGCACCAAGGAAAGCATGAACGAGCGGCAGCGCGAGGCGCTGTTGCGCGAGCAACTTCGCAGCATTCAAAAGGAACTGGGCGAGGAAGACAGCAAGGCGGCGGAAATTCAGGAAATCGACGAGGCCATCGCGAAGGCCGGCATGCCGGAAGAGGCCGAGAAGGAAGCGCGGAACGAGCTGAAACGGCTCGAACGCATTCCGGAGGCCGCGGCGGAATACTCGATGGTGCGGACGTATCTTGACTGGATGACCGACCTGCCATGGTCGAAGTTGTCGGAAGACAACATCGACATGGGCCGTGCGCGCGAAATCCTCGACGCCGATCATTACGGCCTGGACAAGATCAAGCGACGCATCCTCGAGCACCTGGCGGTGCATAAGCTGAACCCGGAGGGCAAGAGCCCGATCCTGTGCTTCGTCGGCCCGCCGGGCGTCGGCAAGACCTCGCTTGGCCAGAGCATTGCCAAGGCGATGGGACGCGAGTTCGTGCGTGGCAGCCTGGGCGGCGTGCATGACGAGGCGGAGATTCGCGGCCATCGGCGCACGTACGTCGGTGCGCTGCCCGGCACGATCGTTCAGTCGATACGCAAGGCCGGCACGCGCAATCCGCTGTTCATGCTCGACGAAATGGACAAGCTCGGCGCGGGCTTTCACGGCGACCCGTCGTCGGCGCTGCTGGAAGTGCTCGACCCGGAGCAGAATTCGACGTTCCGCGACAACTATCTGGGCGTCGACTTCGACTTGAGCCGCGTGATGTTCGTCGGCACGGCGAATGTGCTGGATCAGATTCCCGGACCGCTGCGCGACCGCATGGAAGTCATCGAAGTCCCCGGTTACACCAGCGAGGAAAAGGTTGAGATCGCCAAGCGTTACCTGGTGCGGCGGCGGCTGGAGTCGGCCGGCTTGAAGCCCGGCCAGTGCGAGATAACGGACGCGGCGCTTCAGCGCATCGTGCGCGACTATACGCGCGAGGCGGGCGTGCGCAACCTGGAACGCGAAATCGGGGCGGTCGTGCGCCACGTCGCGGTGCAGGTGGCGGAAAACGAACAGACCGGGCAGCATCGCATCGATGCGGACGATCTCGAAGGCATTCTTGGCGCACCGCGCTTTGAAAGCGAACTCGCGATGCGCACCAGCGTGCCGGGCGTGGCGACGGGGCTCGCTTGGACACCGGTCGGTGGCGACATTTTATTCATTGAAGCGAGCCGCGCACCGGGTACCGGCAAGCTGACGCTGACAGGTCAGCTTGGCGATGTCATGAAGGAGAGCGCGCAGGCGGCGTTAAGCCTGATCAAGGCGCACGCCGACGAGCTGGGCATCGACGCCGGGCAGTTCAGCAAGCACGACATCCACATCCATGTGCCGTCCGGCGCCATTCCGAAAGACGGCCCGAGCGCCGGCGTGTCTATCTACACGGCGCTGGTGTCGCTGCTGACCGGCAAAACCGTGCGTCACGACGTGGCCATGACCGGCGAAATCACCCTGCGCGGCCTCGTGCTGCCGATCGGGGGCATCAAGGAGAAATCGCTTGCCGCATTGAATGCCGGCATCAAGACGGTGCTTTTGCCCGCGCGTAATAAAAAGAATCTTGAAGACATTCCGGAGCGAGCGCGCAAGGACCTGAAATTCGTCTGGCTGGAGCGCGTTGAAGATGCGACGCGTGCCGCACTGGAGGATGAATCGGCTGTCGCAGCACAGGCCTGATGCTGCCAGTCTATGCTGTCCGCTGCCTTTCCGGTCGCCAGGTATCGGCGCAAATCTGGTTGCGTCCATTCTGCTTGGCGTTGTAAAGGAGCCTGTCGGCGTGTTGAAGCAGTGCCGAGACATCGGCGCAGGTCATGTCCGGCGTAATGCTCGATACGCCCAGGCTGACCGTAAAACGCAACGGACGCTTTTTGCCGGACTCGATCGTACAGCCTTCGGCAGTGGCCCGGATGCGTTCCGCAATCTTGCAAGCGCCGCCGGGCGTGACATTCGGCAGAAGCAACGCGAACTCGTCCCCGCCGATGCGGGCGACGACATCGTCGCCACGCAATGCTTCCTGCGTCAGGCAACTCAGGGTCATCAGCACGAAGTCGCCGGTCTGATGTCCGAAGCGGTCGTTTATCGACTTGAATCGATCGATATCGAGTATCATCATCGCGGCCGGGCCGGCCAGCGATTCGCACTGCTCCAGGAAATGGCGGCGGTTGGCAATGCCCGTCAGCGGATCGGTTTCGGCCAGGATCTTGAGGTCGTTGTTGACTCGCTGCACGGCATCGTGCGCAGCCTGCAGCGCTTCGCTTTGGGTCGAAAGCGTTTCATGGAGCTCGATCTCCTGGCGCAAAACCCGGTGGTACCCGCGCCAGATGTCGGCGCGCAGCACCAGCCACCAGAAAACCATCGCCGAGACGAGGCCAAGCATTGGCGTCATGTTCAGCCCGACCGCAATCACTGTCGGCACGCCCGTGCAAATGAGCCGTGCGTATAGCACGCCGGGCATGGCCGCGTAGGCGCCCATAATGGTGCCGAGAATGATGATAATCAGGAATAACGCGGCTGACGCACCCGTCAGCACGGGCAGAATGAGCAGCGGGCCGACGCCCCAGATCAAGCCGTAAATGACGCTGATACCGACGAAGGTCAGCGCCTTTCGCCTTGCCTCTTCGTCGAACCGGTTCTGGCGTCGCAAGTACGCCGCCCACGCTCGGGGCATGATGCCGCCAGCCAGCGCCGCTGCCAGCCAGACGCCGTAAACCGTGCTCCAGGTTTGCGCGAGAATAAATGCGCTTACCAGCAGCGCCGTGATACTGTTGGTGACAATCGTGCCCGGACGAACGCTGGCGCAGCAGCGCTCCAGCAGGCGCGCCTGCGTGGCTGGTGTAGCGCCTCGCCACCCCAGAATGGTGTCGACCAATTCGTCCGCGGTGAATGATAATCGGATTTTTTTTGGCAAAAACGGAACCCCTGATGGCTCCCACGAGTTTAATTTCGGAACTGTGGCGGCACGCTGACAAGCTCGCCGCAACGGCACCGATCATACATAATTTCACCAATCTGGTGGTACAGACCGATACCGCCGATGCAATTGCGGCGACAGGCGGTACTCAGGCAACGTTGCACACGCGCGAGGAAGCGCGTGCCGCCGCGAGTGTCGCTGCCGCATTGGCGGTGAACGTGGGCACGCTCGACGAAGATTGGCTTGCGGCCGTGAAGGATGCGCTCGATGTTGCGGCGGACAAGGGAACGCCGTGGGTGCTTGATCCGGTTGCCGCCGGATTTACCGACTACCGGACCGATGCCGCGCGCGAATTGCTGCGTCGCGGCCCCGCCGTTCTCAAAGGCAACGCCAGCGAGATCATGGTGATGGCCGGTGCGGCCGACGCGGGCCGGGCTGCCGAAAGCGTGCACGGCGTGGACGAAGCGGCGTGCGCTGCTGGTGAGTTGGCTCGCGCACATGATTGCGTCGTGGTCGTAACGGGCGCCGAAGACCTGATCACCGACGGAAAGCAGCAAACCAGAGTGGCCAACGGCAATCCAATGATGGGGTACATGATCGGCTCGGGCTGCATGCTGACTTCCGTCATCGCCTGTTTTCTGGCGATCGCGAGCGAGCCGTTCGAGGCGGCGCAGGCTGCGGTGGCCTATTTCGACGTGGCCGGCGAAATAGCTGCCGAACAGGCGAATGGTCCGGGTACGCTCAAGCCTCTGTTTATCGATGCCCTCCATGCGCTCGATGAAGGACAGTTCCGCAGCCGGGCGCGGATCCGGGCCTGAATTCCGATCAATGCGCCCCGGGGTAGTTCGCCTCGATTCGATTGCGGCCGCTTGTCTTTGCCCGATACAACGCCTTGTCGGCGCGCCGGATCAACGTTTCGGCACTCTCGGTAAAGTTGTATTCCGTTACGCCGAACGAGGCCGTGACGGATAATTCCCCGACGTGCGTTTTGAATGGCGTGTCCATGATGGCCCGACGGATACGCTCCGCGCAGGTGCGGGCGCCATCCAGCGACGTCGCCGGTAACACCATCAAAAACTCCTCGCCGCCAAGACGTCCGATCGTATCGAAACTGTCGTAATGTCCGAGCTGGTCGAGCCGACGAGTTATTTGCCGGACGCGCGCAACCACTTCATGGAGCACATCGTCGCCCGCCTGATGGCCATGCGTGTGGTTCACGCGCTTGAAGTGGTCAACGTCGAGCATGCAGATGGAGAACGTCGATCCGGTTCGATCCGATCGCGCCATTTCCTTGTCCAGCGCCTCATGGATGTAGCGCCGGTTGAACGCGCCGGTGAGTTCGTCCCGAATGGCCAGTTCCTCGATCCTCGCCATGGCGCTGCGCAATTCCCTGTTGCGCTGCGACAGGCTGCGGCGCAGACGGTTGACATATCCGACAAAGAAAATGATCCAGCCCAGCAGCAGGGCATAAATGGCCGCGCGCGGAATGGCTGCCCGCAAAGTCTGGCCGACAAAATCGTGCCGCCACAGCATGATTGCAGCGAACGCCATGAATGACGGTATGGCCTGTACGGCCAGTTTCCTGGCGCCCATACGGAAGGCCGCAAACAACATCGAAAGCAGAAACGCGAGCAGCGCGAGATCCTGCGCGAAAATCGTGCGGCTGAACAGAAAAATGACGAGTTGAAATGCAGTGCCGACGGCGAGTTGCACCCGCGTCAGGCTGGGGTCCCGGAAGCGCCGGTTATAGCCGGTGGAAATCAGCAACACGAAGCAGGCATTGCAGCACGCGACCAGCGCGATCAGCATGCACATACCCCAAAGCGACAAGGCGATGGCCCCGACGCCCCACAAATAGAACGCAAACCCCCAGAAGAGCACGTAGTTCGTGCTCGCGACCCATACACGCTGAAGGCGCAGGCGCTGGTGCCGCGCGACCCGCGCCGTCCCTTCCGCGTCTGTAGTTACAGCCATCGCAGCCCCCGTTCAAGCTGCTTTCATCTGACATAATAGACCCATTTGAAGCTGCGTGATGCGCCGGGCCTGCAGGCGGCTTGGCCGGACCGACGAGCGGCGCGCTGACGAACGCGGCCGGTCGGCCTACAATTGGCCAATGGCACTTGATGCGTTTCATCCCGCCACCGTCGCCTGGTTCAAGCGCGCGTTCGGCGCCCCGACGCCGGCGCAGGCCGAGGCGTGGCCGGCCATCAAGGCGCACGGTCACACGCTGATCGCCGCCCCGACGGGCTCCGGCAAGACACTGGCGGCGTTTCTTGCCGCTATCGACGATCTGGTGCGGGAGGGGCTGGAGCATGAGCTCCCCGCCGAAACCAGGGTGCTCTATGTATCGCCGCTGAAGGCGCTGTCGAACGACATCCGCGCCAATCTCGAAGCGCCGCTGGAAGGGATTCGCGCTGAACTCGAAACCTCGTCTTCCGAATTTGCGTTACAGCCCACCGACGGCGCCATCCCCGACATCCGCGCCTGGGTCCGCACCGGCGACACGCCTTCCAGCGAACGGGCGAAGATGGCGCGTACGCCGCCTCATATCGTCGTCACGACGCCCGAGTCGCTGTACCTGCTGCTGACCTCCGGGTCCGGCCGCCGGATGCTGATGACCGTGCGGACGGTGATCGTTGACGAGATCCACGCGCTCGCCGGCAACAAGCGCGGTGCGCATCTTGCGCTGTCGCTTGAGCGATTGAGCGCGCTGTGCGGCAAGCCGCCGGTGCGCGTCGGCCTCTCCGCCACGCAAAAGCCGATCGAAACGATGGCGCAGTTTCTGACCGGCGGCGAACCGTGCCGCATCGTCGATACCGGCCATGTGCGGGAGCGCGATCTGGCGCTTGAGGTGCCGCGGTCGCCGCTGTCGGCTCTGATGGCGAACGAGGTCTGGACAGAAATCTACGATCGCCTCGCCGAGCTGATCGGCGCGCACCGCACCACGCTGATCTTTGTCAATACGCGTAGGCTGGCGGAGCGCGCGGCGCGGCATCTGGCGGAGCGGCTTGGCGAGGATGCGGTGACTGCCCATCATGGCAGCCTCTCAAAAGAGCATCGCCTGGATGCCGAGCAGCGCCTCAAGCAGGGCAAGCTCAAGGCGCTGATTGCCACGGCGTCGCTGGAACTTGGCATCGACATTGGCGATGTCGATCTTGTCTGCCAACTTGGTACGCCGCGCTCCATCGGCGCGTTTTTACAGCGTGTCGGCCGCTCCGGTCACGGCATCGGCCGAACGCCGAAAGGGCGACTGTTTCCGCTGAGTCGCGATGACCTGGTGGAATGTACCGCGTTGCTTGAGGCGGTTCGCCGCGATGAACTGGATCGGGTCCATATCCCGGCCGCACCGCGTGACGTGCTTGCGCAGCAGATCGTTGCCGAAGTTGCGAACGGCGAATGGCGGGAGGACGAGTTGTTCGCGATGCTCACGCGCGCCTGGCCGTATCGCGAGTTGCCGCGCGCCGCGTTCGACGCGCTGGTCAAAATGCTGGCCGAAGGGTACTCGACCCGGCGCGGCCGCCACGGCGCCTATCTGCACCGGGATGTCATCAATGGCATGCTCCGCCCGCGCCGCAGCGCGCGCATGACGGCGCTGATGAATGGCGGTGTGATTCCCGACCAATTCGATTATGAGGTTGTGCTGAGTCCGGATGGCCTGCGCGTCGGTACGCTGAACGAGGATTTCGCATTTGAAAGCATCGCCGGCGACATCTTCCAGTTGGGCAACACGTCGTATCGGATCCAGAAGGTCAGCCAGGGCAAGGTTTATGTCGAGGACGCCAGGGGTCAGCCGCCCAACATCCCGTTCTGGTTCGGCGAAGCGCCGGGGCGGACGGATGAATTGTCGCAAGCAGTGTCAGAATTGCGCGCGCGAATCGATGGATTGATAACCGAGGGTGCCGATAGTGCGCGTGATCGCGCATGCAAGGAACTTGAACTCGCGCCGGCTGCAGCGGATCAGCTCATCGAGTACCTCGCCGCCGCCCGCGCGGCGCTCGGTACGTTGCCGACGCAGGAGACACTCGTCTTCGAGCGCTTCTTCGACGAAGCCGGCGACCAGCACCTGGTGATTCATTCGCCGTACGGCTCGCGCATCAACCGGGCTTTCGGCCTCGCGCTGCGCAAGCGCTTCTGCCGCAAGTTCAACTTTGAGCTGCAGGCTGCCGCGCTCGAGGACACGATTGTCCTGTCGCTTGGTGCAACGCACAGTTTCCAGCTCGAAGACGTGGCGCGCTACCTCAATTCGAAGACAGTACGCGACGTCCTGAGCCAGGCGCTGCTCGCCGCGCCGATGTTTCCAACGCACTGGCGCTGGAACGCGACGACCGCACTTGCAATCAAGCGCATGCGCAACGGCAAGCGGATGCCGCCGCAGTTCCAGCGCAGCGACGCCGAAGACCTGATGGCACTGATCTTTCCGGATCAGCTCGCCTGTGCGGAAAATCTCGCCGCCGGCGCGCGCGAAATCCCCGACCACCCGCTGGTCAACCAGACGATGGCGGACTGCCTGCACGAGGTCATGGATATCGACGGCCTGGAGTGCCTGCTCGCGCGGCTGGAGCGCACCGAGATCAAGGTCGTGACGCGCGACCTGGTGAGTCCATCGCCGCTCGCGCAGGAAGTATTGAACGCGCGCCCGTACGCGTTCCTCGATGACGCGCCGGCCGAGGAACGGCGCACGCTCGCAGTGCAGTCACGCGGACTGATAGACGTGAAGGATGCCGCGGAACTGGGCACGCTCGATCCCGCCGCGATCGCGCGGGTGCGCGAAGAAGCCTGGCCGGATGCGCGGACTGCGGACGAACTGTACGACGCGCTCGTGGTGCTCGGATTCTTGACCGCAGAAGAGGGCGCGCGCGGCGGCTGGCAGGCGTTGTTTGATGAACTCCGTGAAGCCGGTCGCGCAACATCTTGCTCCCCTCTCCCTCCGGGAGAGGGGCCGGAGGTGGGGGTTCCCGAAGTCGCTTCACTCTGGGTCGCGGCCGAACGCCTGGCCGAAGTGCAACAAGTGATTCCGCAGGTGGTCTGCTCGCCCGAAATAGACGCCATTCGGACCGAATCCACCACCGAACGCGACAGCGCCTTGCGCGAACTCATTCGCAGTCGGCTGGAAGGCCTGGGCCCGGTGACCTCGGCAGCGCTTGCGGCGCCGCTCGGCGTGGCCGAAACGGAAATCGACATTGCACTGACCGCACTCGAAGCCGAAGGCTTCGCATTGCGCGGCGGATTGACATCGGCCAATACTGTCGAGTGGTGCGACCGTCGTCTGCTCGCGCGCATTCACCGTTACACGCTCAAAAAACTGCGCGCCGAAATCGAGCCGGTCAGCGCCGCCGATTTCATGCGCTTCCTGTTCCGCTGGCACAGCATCGATGAGCGCGCCGAAGGACCGGATGCGCTCGCCGCCGCGGTCGAGCAGCTCGAAGGTTACTCAATTCCGGCCGTGGCCTGGGAGCGCGATATTCTGCCGGCACGGGTAGGCGGCTACCTGTCGGTCATGCTCGACCAGCTCTGCGCCAGCGGCGCGGTCACGTGGATGCGGCTCGTGCCGCCGAAGGCGGCGCAACGTGAGGACCCGGTAGGCATGACGGCCAAACGCGCGGTGGCGCCCGTGCGCGGGACGCCGATCGCACTGTTGCCGCGCACACATCGCCGACACTGGCGCGCCTTGTTTCCCGCGCCGGATGCCGATTCGATTCCGCTTTCCGCCGCGGCACGGCGGGTGGCTGCCGCCCTTCAGCAGGGTGGCGCCTCCTTCTTCACCGACCTCGTCGACGCCACCGACCTGCTGCGCACGCAGGTCGAAGAAGCGTTGTCCGAACTCGCCGCATGGGGACTGGCGACCGCCGATACCTTTGCCGGCTTGCGCGCGCTCGTGCAGCCCGCAAGCCGACGGCCGCGACTGGCGCCGCGTGGCCGCAGCCGGCGCGCGCCCGGTCGATCAGGCGCCAGCAGCCTCGATACTGCCGGCCGGTGGACGCTGACGCACGGCCCCGCGATCCAGTTCGATGACAGCCGCCGACTCGACCCGGAGACGCTGGAACACGTTGCGGAAACATTGTTGTTGCGCTACGGCGTTGTATTCCGCAAGCTGCTCGAACGCGAAACGGCGTTGCCGCCGTGGCGTGAATTGCTCTATGTTTTTCGGCGCCTTGAAGCGCGCGGCGAAATCCGCGGCGGCCGCTTTATCGCCGGCATGAGCGGCGAACAATTTGCATTGCCGGACGCGGTCGGCGCGCTGCGCGAGATGCGCAAGCGCGCGCCAGACGGCGCATTGGTTTCCGTCTCCGCCGCCGACCCGCTCCACCGGGGCGGCATCATTCTGCCCGGCGACCGGCTCGCGGCGCTGTCGGGCAACCGGATCTTGTATCGTGACGGCATCCCCGTTGCGTCGTATGTCTCCGGTGAAGTCCGATTTCTGGCCGAGGTTTCACCGGACGCTGAATGGTCGCTGCGTAATCAACTTGTGCGCGATCCGTCCCGGACAGCAGCCGATGCAACTCGAAAGGCGGATGGCGTTCTGTCGCCACTTTGAGGCTCTGATACTATCTAGCCATGAACATTCGATCGGCACGTGTTCTCGGTGCAGTGGCCATGGCGATACTGATGGCCGCCGCGGGTTGCGACTCAGGCGATCCAGATGCGCCGGCGGGTCAGATCGGCGCGCCCGTCAGTTCCGCTTTGCTGGACTCGTTGCAAGCCACAAGCCGACAGGGTCTCACCCGAAACGTGGCGTCGCCGGCGGGGGTACTGCAACGGATATCCGGGCCGCCGCTTGGCGAAGACAAGCCTGTCATCCTTTACATCGGCGCCGACTATTGCCCGTATTGCGCGGCGCTTCGCTGGCCACTGGTGCTGGCAATGCTGCGCTTCGGGACGTTCGAGGATTTGCGCTACATGCGTTCCAGCAGCCATGATGTTTACGCTGATACGGCGACGTTCAGCTTTCACGGAATGCACTATCACAGTGATTACCTTGATTTTGAAGCGATTGATATCGCCGACAGGGCAGGGCAGCCGCTCGATCGTCCCGATGACGGGCAGCTCGCCGTATTTCAGAAATTCGACGCCGCACCTTACACAAATGTGCCCGGTGCGATTCCGTTCCTTTACATCGGCGGGGGCTATCTGCAGGTTGGCACGTTCTTCACACCTGACCTGTTACAAGGTCGATCCTGGCGGCAAATTGCCGATCAATCCAGAGAAGCCAGGTCGTCGTTGAGCGGACCGGTAATGGCGGCCGCCAATCTTTACACGGCAGCATTTTGCAGCCTCACGGAACAAAAGCCTTCCGACGTCTGCCATTCGCCCGCGATCGAAGAGGCAAGCCGGCATCTGCCACATTAGCTGCGATTCATGACGATCTACGTGCAACGCATTTACGACGCGCCCGCCAAAGGGCAGGGCGCGCGAGTGCTGGTCGACCGCATATGGCCGCGCGGGATATCCAGGCAGGATGCCGCGTTGGACCATTGGATCCGTGATGTCGCACCGTCCACCGAGTTGCGCAAATGGTTCGCGCACGATCCGGACAAGTGGGCCGAGTTCAAGCGCCGTTACTTCAAGGAACTTGACGGCGCACGCGAGGCCGTTGACGAATTGCGCAATGCGATCGGAAAGCGCAACGCGACGCTCCTGTTCGCAGCCAGGGACGAGGAGCACAACAACGCCGTTGCGCTAAAGGAATACTTGCAAAAGTAACGTTTGATACTATCCCTCCCGTATCAATCAAGGATGAACATGCGGATGGCCAAACACGATCCGAAACCTGGCCCCGACGATAAGCTGGCGACGATAAGCCACGACCTGCGCACACCGTTGACCGGCATTGCCGTGGCCGCGCAGGTCATCGAGCGGAGCCTGAAGGGCAGCGAGCACGACGAGCGGCTGCGCCAGCAGGCCGAAACGATCAAGCAGTCGGTCGGTCTGGTGGACGGACTTGTCAAGGATTTGCTGGACGCCGCGCGGCCGGAGTTGCCAACCGAAAACCCCGCTGCACCCCTGGTGCTGCGTGCATTTGCCAATGGAGGTGAATGCGGCGCCGTGATGGCCGCGTTCGACTGGAGTCGGGCATCGCTCGGTCCTCTGACGGACTGGCCGGTTTCGCTGCGCACTCTCGTTGCCGTGATGCTGGCGTCCCCTTACCCGGTTGCAGTCCTTTGGGGAGACGACTCGACAGTCCTCTACAACGACTCGTATCGTCCGTTTATCGGTGGCAAGCACCCGGTTGCGATCGGTCAACCGGCGAGTCAGATTTTTCCGGAAGCCTGGGATTTCCTGAGCGGCATGTTCGCGGAAATGCGGCGCACGGGCAAAGGTACCTTGTATGAAAATTTGCAGGTTTCTCTTGCGCGTCACTCCAGCGAGTGGCTTGAAGAATTGTATTTCACCTTTTCGTACATTCCCGTGCGCGCGGAAACTGACGATATCGCTGGTGTTGTTGCCTTCGTAAGCGAAACAACATTACACGTACTTGCTGGCCGACGCCTCAAATCGCTGCGCGAACTATCCATGCGCATGGCCGTGGACAAGAATATTGAAGGGGCTTTCGATTCCATAGAAGACGTATTGTTGCAGGCACAATCGGATGTGCCTTTTGCGCTGCTGTACCGAATCGAAGGCGGCATGGCGCGATTGGTGGCGTGCAGCAGCATCGATCGCGGCGGCATCGTCAGCGCCGAGATGCTTGACGTCGACGCATCGCCGTGGCCGCTTGCATCGGTTGCGCGTTCCAAACGCGAAGTAGTGGTCGAACTCGATCCGGCACGCTTCGGGGAATTGCCGAGCGGGCAGTGGGAGGAACCGGCGCGCGCCGCCCTGGTATTGCCGGTCGACGACAACGACGTGTTGGTCGCGGGGCTGAGCCCGCGCCTCCCGCTTGACGACGACTACCGCCAGTTCCTGCAGCAGCTGGCACGCCAGATGGCGACCGGCATTGCTGGTGCAAGATTGTACGAGGAAGAAAGAAAACGTGCCGAAGCGCTCGCCGAACTTGACCAGGCCAAAACTGCATTTTTCAGCAATATCAGCCACGAATTTCGTACGCCGCTGACTCTGATTCTCGGACCAGTCGAGGATGCGCTGGCGGATGCCGGGCGCTCGCTCGCGGGCGAGCAACTGGAACTGGTGCGGCGTAACGCGCTCAGGCTTTACAAGATGGTCAACACGCTGCTCGACTTCTCGCGCATGGAAGCCGGGCGCGCGCAAGCGACGTTTGTCCCGACGGACCTTTCCGGTTTCACAACCGATCTCGCGAGCGCATTCCGCTCCGCCGTCCAGAGCGCCGGTCTCGCGCTGACGGTCGATTGCCCGCCGCTGCCGGAGCCGGTGTATGTCGATCCCGAGATGTGGGAAAAGATCGTCCTCAACCTGTTGTCGAATGCTGTGAAATATACCCACCAAGGCGGCATTACAGTCCGCCTGTGCTGGGAGGACGGGCAGGCGGTGCTGACAGTTGCCGACACCGGCGTCGGCATTCCGGAGGACGAACTGCCCAATATCTTTCAGCGGTTTTATCGTGTGCGTCGCGTCGACGGTCGCAGCCATGAGGGCAGTGGCATCGGTCTCGCTCTCGTGAACGAGCTGGTGATGTTGCACGGCGGCAGCGCTGAAGTTGCCAGTGAGGTCGGCGAAGGCAGCACATTCACGGTACGTCTGCCGCGCGGTGCCGCGCACTTGCCCGCGGAGCATGTCGATCATACGGGGCGGCCGCATTCGACCGCTGCCGGCGCGACTCCGTTTGTCGAGGAAGCGCGACGCTGGGTGGTGGCCGATACCGTCGAAACAGAAGAAATTGATGTTGGAGCGCCGGTCGAAACGGCGGTCGAGCGATTGCAAGCACACATCCTGCTCGCCGATGACAATTCCGATCTGCGCGCCTATGTCGCCGGACTGCTGCGCCGGTTCTTTACGCGCGTCGACACCGTAGCCGACGGGCGTGCCGCGCTTGATGCCGCGCGCGCCGAGCCGCCCGATCTCATTTTGTCGGACGTAATGATGCCGAAGATGGACGGCTTTGACCTGGTGCGCGAACTGCGTGCCGACGAGCGGACGCGAGCGGTCCGGGTCGTGCTGCTGTCGGCGCGCGCCGGTGAGGACGCGACGCTGGCAGGACTGGAAAGCGGTGCGGACGATTACCTCGTCAAGCCATTTTCCACCCGCGAGCTCATCGCGCGCGTGCGCTCGCAAATCGAAATGCGGCGCGTGCGCCGCGAGGCGCTGCATCGCGAGTTCGACAACGAGCGCCTGCGCGACACGCTGGCGGCACGGGACGAATTTTTGAGTATGGCGTCGCACGAGTTGCGGACGCCGCTGACGGCGCTGCGGCTGCAAGCGCAGGCTTTCCTGCGCGGTGCGGACGACGACATCGCCATCAGGCGCGCCGAGACGTTCCTGCGCAGCGTCGACAGGCTGGTGCAACTGGTCAACGATTTGCTGGACGTATCGCGCATTACCGGCGGGCGCCTCAGTTTGTTGAGCGAAGAGGTTGATCTCACCAAAGTTGTCAGCGAAGCACTGGAAAAAGTTCGCGCCAGTGCGGTGGCGCAGGGCACCGAGATCGTGCCGTCACTGCCGGGGCCGGTCATCGGCCGCTGGGACCGCGGCCGGCTTGAGCAGGTGGTCGCGAAGCTGCTTGGCAACGCGCTCAAATATGGCGCGGGCAAGCCGGTCGAAGTCAGCGTGGAGGAGGGCGCGGGAATCGCGCGGCTAACGGTTCGCGACCGTGGCATCGGCATTCCTCCCGACGAACAGGCGCGCATTTTCGAGCGCTTCGAGCGCGCCGTGCCGATGCAGCATTTCGGCGGCCTGGGCCTCGGCCTCTGGATCGCGCGCCAACTCGTCGAGGCAATGGACGGCTCGATTCATCTCGACAGCGTCGAGGGCGAGGGAGCGACGTTTACGATCGAATTGCCGCGCGGCTAGTCACTTTCCACGCGCAATTTTCGCCAGTGCGTTTATGGCACGCGGATCGCCGCTCTGGCCAAGCCAGAAAATCGCCTGTTTGCGGACTTCAATGTTGCGGCTCGCGTTCGCGATTGTGATCAGCCGCGGCACGCCTTCATCGGCCGGCAACTGCGACAACGCGAACACGGCTTTCTTGCGAACATCGACATCGGGATCGTTTTGCGCGATGCCTGCGAGCGCGGCGGCAGCTTTCTTCGACGCCTTTTGCGCAAGCCAGAACAATGCTTTCTCACGCACGCCGCGATTGTCCGCGCCTTTGGCCAGATCGATCAGGGCGTCAGTGGCTGCCGGAATTTTGATGAGGCTGATCGCGAATACCGCCTTTTCGCGCACCGCTTCGGAACGATCATGGCGCGCCGCCTGTACCAGCAGCTTGAGCGCGCCCGCGCCGCCCTGGCCGAGCCAGAACGCAGCCGCACCTCGCACCTCGTCATCGGCTTGCCCGTTCAACACCTTGCCGAGGAACGGCAGGACCCGCTTGCGCGTGTCGTGCAGGCCGATCGCCATCAACAGGTGTTTCCGGACTGCCGCCGTACCCGCGTTCCCGTATAGCCTCTCGATCAGATCGAGGCTTGGCGCGTCGGCGCTCGACCCCAGCCACAGCAATGGCCCGTGCATTTCCACCGGCCGCGACAGGTTGCTTGCCTTGATTGCCGCGATGCGGTGCGTCTTCGGGTCGAGCCGAAACAGCAATGCGACCTGCTTCAAGACTTTGCCGCCCACCGCCGAAGCGGCGGGCAGCATGCGCTTGCCGTAAATCAGTTCGCCGAGGCTGCTTTGCTGCTCTGTCGCGTCCGTATCCCAGCTTCCGATGTAGGAATCGCGGTCCATCCGGCGCGCTATGCTGTAGCCGATCCAGCAGCCGCCGCCGCACCCGGCATCGTCAAGCCGTTGCAGTGCCCAGTGCCAGCGCGCCGGAAGCGGCCGCGCCGTATCGGGTGCGCGGATGACCGTTTGCGCGTACAGGGCGGCGGGTAATGCCAGCAGCAATGCGAGCGGCATGCCGAGGATCTTCAGCCGGCTCATTTCGAATGCCCCTGCACGATAGCCATCAATGCTTCGGCGGCGCGCGGGTCATGGCTCTGACCGAGCCAGAAGATCGCCTTTTCGCGCAAGCCGGGATCGGAGTCTTGCTGCTCGGCAACCTTAATGAGCAGCGGTACGCTGTTCTTCGGCAATTGCGAAATGCCGAACAACGCTTTCTCCCGCAACGCGAGCGGCGCGTTGCTTGTCAGGAACTCGTTGAGGAAGGCGACCGCTTTCGGATTGCCGATGCGGCCCAGCCAGAATACCGCGTCTCCGCGGACCGCCTCATTGGCGTCCGACTTGGCGATCTCGATCAGACGCGGCACGCTTTCTTTCGCCGGCAGTTGCGACAGTGCGAAGACGGCCTGCTTCTGAATCTGCGTGTGCGGATCGTCGCTGCGATCGCGTAGCGAGGCGCGCGCTGCCGCCGCCGTCGCGCGCCGTTCGGCGGCTTCCTCGCGCCTCGCGGCAACGCGCTCGCGCTGTGCCGTGGCGACATCACGTTGCACCTGTGCCCGCGCGCGAGCCTCGCGGCGCTGAACCTCGGCCTGTTCGGCCGTGGAGGCGGGCGGGGCGCTTTGCGTCACGGCGGCTGCAGCGGTCTCGGCTGCGGCCGGTCGCAGCGCCGCGAGCGGCACCACGATCGCGAGTGCCAATGCGCCCATCGCCCAGCCGCCCGGGCGCGACAAGGCACGGCGCCGGCGGTGGTCGTCGAGGATCGCCTGGATGCGGGTTTTGAGTTCGCTCGGTGCAGCCATCGCCGGCGTGGGAACAAATGACGAGCTGCGGCTCAGGTCGCGCGCAACTTCGACGAGTTGGCCGGCATAGTCGCTCGGCCGGGCGCCGGCGCTGAGAACATGATCGTCGCAGGCCTGTTCGCGAGTGAGCAAAAAGCGGCGTGCACCCAGCCACGCCAGCGGGTTGGGCCAGTGCAACGCGCAGACAATTTGCATGACGAGTTGCGTCAGTGCATCGCCGCGTCGTACGTGCGCCAACTCGTGCAGCAGCACCAGGCGGCGCTTGCCGTCGGTCCATTCGGCGGCGGCGGCCGGCAGCAGGACCAGCGGCCGGCGGATGCCGAATGTCATCGGCATCTCGACGTCGGTGTGGTGGCGCAGCGCGACCTTGCGGCGCAGGCCGAGCTGGCCGGCGATCTCGTCGGCGAGAGCATGCCAGCCTGGATCGTCGACGGGATCGGCGCGGCGGCTGAGCTGCGCAATCCGCATCAGGCCGTAGCCGAGACGCGCGAGCAGCGCCGCCGCACCGAGCGACCAGGCCAGCAGCAAGGCGATCAGCCAGATGGGTGGCGCCGCATCGTCAGCGAACGGGCCGGCGTTAGCGATTGAATTTGCCGAGGCGTCCGCCATCGCCGGCAAGGCGACTGTGTTCGTAAATGCCGGCGCGGCCTGTTGCGACGGCGCGGCCTGCACCGCGGGCGCTTCGGAAACCGTTGCCACCTGCAACCCAGGCAGCGTGAACTCCGGTCCGAGCGCCGCGACCAACGGCAGCACCAGCAAGCCGACAAATGCCAGATGCCATACCGCGTGCCGAACGGCCGCCGATGCCCGATGGCGCAGGCAGAAGGAAACCGCGGCCGCGACTGCGAGCAGCAGCGCGCCCTTCGCGAGCGTACCGCCGAGCACGCCGCCAGCCACTAAAACGGCAGCTTGAATATCCATGATCATGTCCTCTCCTTCCGTTTGGCCTGGTCGATGAGTTCAGACAGTTCACTCAGTTCCGTCTCCGACAGCTTCGATGCGCGCATCGACAGAAGTGTCGCCACCGCGGTTTGCGTCGAGCCGCCGAAAAAGGTGTCCACGAGATGATTGAGCGCAGAACGGCGTGCGCGCCCGGCAGGCACGCTGGGTCGATAGATAAAGCGCCGCCCGTCGCGGCGGTGCGCGAGATGCCCCTTGTCTTCCAGCAGCCGCAGCATCGAACGGACCGACGAGTTGGATGGACGGGGTGCGGGCAGCGCTTCGCGAATCGCCTCGGCGGTGGCTTCGCCTTCCCGGTAGACGATGTCCATGATCTGGCTTTCGCGTCGTCCGAGCTTGGCGTGCAGGGCCTGGTTCATACCGATTCGTTCCGGTTAACTGTTGATGTATTAACAGTAGTAGGCAAATCGGCGGGTGTCAAGTGAAATGTTGATTAATTCGCAGTTGCTATGCCGGCGGCTGGAGCTGCTTGAGCTTGTCCTGAAGCTTTTTCTTTGCCTTTTGCTTCAGTTCCTGCCCCTTCTTTTGCAGCACGTCCTCGGCTTTCTCCCTGGCTGCGCCGCGCGCTTCGTCGAGAATCCGCTGGAGAACGGGGCGTAACAGTTGTTTGGCCAGCTCCGCCGCGTTGACGCCGCCGGTCTTCACGCCGATGTCGCGCACGGAGATGTCGGGAATCCGGATCGACCGCCTGGCATTGGCGGAATCGAGCGCCACGGTCGCCTGACCATTGGTGAAACGGAACGTCTTCACGATGAACTTCTTTTGCGCGGCCGGTTGTTGCTGCGGCTTCGATGGCCCGATGAATCGCTGCAGGTTATCCATGATCTGAGACAGGTTGCTTTGCCGGCCCTGAAATTCTGCGTTGACGCTCATGCCGTCGACCACGCCTTCGTTCATCACGATCGTGTCGCTGGTGATCGATGAAATGGCGACGCCGATGCGGATGTCATTGAGCTTCAGCGCGTAATCCGAGTTGTAGCCCTGCGGGTTGCCGATCGTAAGGCCGTGCAATTCGAGAGTGCCGTTGGAAGAAAGATTGACGCTGCCGACGTTGACCGATGTGCCGGTTGCCTGCGAGCCGTAGTTTTCGATCGCGTCCGCGATCAGGCTGTTCCGGTTGGCCCAGACGAGCCAGAAGACGATGCCGATGACAACCAATATCGCGATGACGATGCCGATGATGTACTTGACCGGTTTCTTCATTTCTTGACCTCCATGTCCCGATCTTCCGATGCTAACACGGCCTCAACGTCGCACCCGTCGTCCACGCAGGCACCGCGCTCGATCTGAATCGTGCTGTGATGTACATCGAACCGCCTTTCGAGATGCGCCTGGATGCGCGCCAGCACGCTGTCCTGGTCGGCGCTGTACGGCACGCAGGCATGCAGCGTCACCATGGCCTGGGATTCGGTCAGCGACCACGCGTGCACATGATGCACGTTCGCGACCTCGGGCACTTCGAGCGGAATCGAATGCTCCACCTCGATTGGATCGATATGGCTGGGGCGGCCCTGCATCAGAATGTGCCACGACTCCCGCCAGAGCATCCACGCGCCGCGAATGATCAGCGCGGCCACGATCACGGAGAGGATCGGGTCAGCGAGCATCCAGCCGGTCCACATGATGACCAGGGCGGCCGCGATCGCGCCGGCAAATCCGAGCAGGTCGCTCAACGCATGCAGAATCGCGGCCCGTACGTTGAGGCTGGTGCGGTTGCCGCTGTTGAGCATCAGGAATGCGACGATGTTGACCGCAAGGCCCACACAGGCCACCGCCAGCATCAGTGCGCCATGCACACCCTCGGGATAGATGAAGCGCCTGACTGCCTCGATGACGATCCACACCGACAGTGCCAGCAGCACGCCGCCGTTGATCAGCGCTGCGAGTACCTGAAAGCGGTGATAGCCGAACGAATGCTCGGCGGTAGCCGGCTTGTTCGCAGCCCGCGCCGCGTACCACGCCAGCGCCAGCGCGGCGGTGTCGGCTAACTGGTGTCCGGAATCCGCGACCAGTGCCAGCGAGTTGGCGTAAAGGCCGCCGATGAATTCGACGGCAACGAACACGCCAAGCAGCAGCATCGTCCAGAACAGGCGGTCTTCGCTGGTATCGGTATGTTCGTGGCTGTGATCGTGCATATGCCTATTATCGCGCAATCCGGGCGCATCCTCATGGCCATGCCCATCCGACACGCAGGCCCACCACCAGCGCGTTATCCACGCGCTTGCTGGCGCCGGGATGAATCACGTATTGCACGTCCGGTTGCAGGGAAAATCCTTTGCCGATCGAGGTTTGGTAAGTCAACTCGATGACCGTTTCCGCATCGGCAGACGCTGGCGTCATGCGGCGAAACACGCTGCTGACCTGCGCGCTCGCCACGCCCAAGCCGAGAACGTCGTCCGGCCTGCCGGGAACAAGGCCGGTGAGCGTCATGCCGGCGCCGATGTAGCTCTTGACGACGTTGCGATCCTGCTGCGCTTGTCCAAGCTGCAGAAAGAAACTCGTCGCCGGCGCGCCATTGCCGCGGGTAACCCGCATCGAGCCGATCGCATAGAAGCCGTTGTTGCCGTCCCGCATCCGGCCAATGGGATCGGCGAAATCGGTGCTGCGATACCAGCCGCCGATGGCCAGTTTGTACGGCTGCCGGTCGCTGCCGGTGATGCCGAGCTCGACTGCCGAGAATGCGCCGTCGCCCGAATGCAGCGCAATATGGGTTCCTGCCGGATGCCCCGGCTCGCCCGGCACGCCGTCGTAGACGCCGCCCAGGGCATAGAAGCCGCTCGCCGACTGCCAGCGCGCCACCGCGCCCAGCGCCGTGACCGGGAAAATGCTCGGCGCCACCTGCGAAATGGTCGGATCCGTGCCGAACGAGCTGTTCACAAACAGTTGCGCCGGATCGAGCATGTTGAACAGCGTCGCGTAGTCCTGCAGACCGAGCCGGACGCTGACGCCGGTCGTGCCGAACGAATGCCGATACCATGCAGCGTAGAGCTTGGCGGTGTTGTAGGCGGCGACGTTGGACACGCCCTGCAGATCGCCGACGTTGTCCGAGATGGACCCGCCGAATGTACCGAGGGCGTCGGCGTAGAAGACGTTGTTGCTGTCGAGTTTGAAGGCGCCGTTGAAGTTGATGATGCCCGGCGCGCCGCCGCCGCGGCTGAGGCCGCCGTCAGCGTTGTAGAGGAAGTCCTGCGTGTAATCGACGCCAAAATCGACGCCGTCAGCGCTTGCGGGACCAGCGCAGCAGAACGTGACGAACATACAAAGCAGCGCTACGTAAGCCGCTTGTTTCAAGCAAAACATGGTCGAACCCTTTGTTGATAATGGCGGTCAAATTTCGGTAGGCCAATTTCTTAACCCTCTCCCTCAGGGAGAGGGCAGGGTGCGGGGTGCCAAATCAACTCCCCTCATCCCAACCTTCTCCCTGGGGAGAAGGAGCAAGAACCTCAATATCCGCCTTTCTTGCCAACTCCTACATAAACAAACTCCCAACTCACTGTAAACGGCTTCCACCACTCGACGACCCCGGTTTCCTTGTCCGTATGCCGAAAGAAGCCCGCATACGCCGGCGGCAGAATCCGATAGGTCAGGTGATATTTACCGGGGCCGTCGAGCTTCACGTTTGCGCCATAGTGCGGCCCGTCGTTGGCGACCATCGGCATGAAATGACCGAACGCCGTCCAGTCGCCTCCGTGCTTGGTAATCTTGTAGTCGATCGACAGGTACGGCATCCATGCGCCGGGGTTGAAGCCTTGCGGATTGTTCTTGTCGGCGTGAATGTCGGCTTCAAGATGCACGTCCGTCTGTGCCGCATCCATGCCTGGCAGCATCGGCGCCATGTGCACAGGCTGCAGATAAACCGCCGAAATGATCAAGCCGTTTTTGAGGATCGGCTCGCCACCAATGCGATGCTCGGCCGCGAAGCCGGGCGCGGCAAGAAGTGTGTAGAGCGCGGCGGCCACGACGCAGGACAGGACAGTTTTCATCGGGTTCTCCTTTTGGAACTTGAACGATAATCATTCACATCAACGAATAAAAAAGGTGCGCGTCACGCGCCGAAGATAGCCGGCCACCACGCCAGTCCGATGACGGTGCTGCCCAGTACGCAGGGCGCAAGCGTCGCCCAGCGCCGTGCGCCGCTGAGGCCCTGGCCGCCAGCCAGCCGATGTCCGAGGCCGACGCTCCAGGCGAGGCTGCCGACGAACAGGAGCGCCTTGATGACCGCTACCACCGCGGCGCTCAGTCCTGCCAGTTCAAGTGACTGGAACAACTCGCCGCCGAGACCAATCACCAGCGACACCATCGCGACCGGCATGTATTGATAGGCCAGCTCGACAAACCGCTGCCGCGTCGTGCCGTCGGCGCCCAGCCGGCCGGCAACGCGCGCGGCAACCGCCGTGCAAACGGTCAGCACCGCCGTCAGCAACGCGGCGCAGGCCAGCATGAAGCCGACGATCATGAAAAAATCGAGCCAGGTAAAGACTTCACGCGCCGCCGGATGCACCGACATCAGCCACGCGGGACCGGCCGCGCCGATCCAGTACCAACCGTGATTGATCGCCCACGCGCCGACGAGTTGGCGGAGCGCCTGGTATTGCGGCAGCACCAGCCAGAGGAAGCCGCCGAGCGAGACGCCGGTGGCGAGAAACAAAAACCAGATTTCGGCGGCATTCGGATTGTGGTGGTGAATGCGCGCGACTTCCTCGCCGGGGCGGCGGAACAGCATCTTGAGCCCGCCGCGCTTTTCCGGATGCACGCAACGGAAGCATTGAATGCAGTGCCGCGATTCTTCCTTGCGATTGATGTCGATCATGGTCGGGCAGATGCCTTTCTGGGTGTAGGCATCGCCGCCGGCGCGCTTGCGCTTCGGCGCGAACTGCACTGCACCCAGGCGCGAAAACACGCCGAGCATCAGCCCGATCGGGCACATGTGCCGGCACCATGCGCGCTTGTTGTTGCCCTGGCCGTACATCAGCCCGAGGAGGATCGCGCCAACAAACGTAAAGCCGAATACTTCGGCAATCGCCAGCGGGTAGTCGCGCACGCCGACGGTCTGGCCTAGGATCGTAATGAACATGAAGCTCACGATCGGCGTGCCGCGCCAGCGCACCCAGCGCGGCACCGGGCGCTTCAGCCCGATACCGTTCGCCCATTCCGAAGCCGCGCCGAGCGGGCAGAGCACGCCGCACCAGAGCCGGCCGGCAAAAATCACCGACACGAACACGAGCGGGAACCACAGGCCCCAGATCAGGTAATTGGCGAACAGCGTGAAGTTGTTGAGGAGGGTCGAGTCGTCACCGGGTAGCGGCAGGCACAGCGGGACGATCAGGAGCGCCATGAAGGCGAAAAACATGCCGACGTGAATCCAGGCCAGCTTGTCGCGATGCCGGACGACGAAACGCTCGATAGTCCGCGCCCGCGGCCCTTGCCGCGGCGACTCGACGCGGACGGGAATGCGTTTCAGACGGCGTGCGGCGGGGCCCATGAACCGAAATGATAATGATTCTCAGTTGTAGAGTCAAAGGAACGGCTAGGTGCCGAACGCCTTGATCATCATCGGTTCGATTTCTTCGAGTTGAAACGGCTTCCGCACTGCCGGGTGACCGCTGTAGTCCTCGCGCAGCATGTCGGTGCTGTAACCGGTCATGAAGATGAATGGAATATCGCGCTTTGCGAGCGCCTCGGCCACCGGATAAACGCGCTCGCCGGCCAAGTTGACGTCCAGTAGTGCGCCATCAAAATGTCCGCTCGCCACGAGGGCGACAGCCTCGTCAACACGCGACGCCGTTGCGACCTGGCAATTCAGCATTGCCAGCCAATCCTCCATCAGCATCGCGAGCATCATTTCGTCTTCGACGATCAGAATCCGCAATCCGGCCAGATTTTCAGCGCCCCCCGGCTCAGTCACGCGATTTCCCTTGTGGGCGCGCCGATTTCGGACTCGAACGGGACGTCGATTGCGCAATGGACGCCCTCCGGGTCGAAATCGAGGCGCACGCGAGCGTGCAGTTCGTGCTTGAGGCCGCGCTCGATCAGCCGGGAGCCGAACCCGCGCCGGGTGGGCTTGGCGGCGATACGCGGGCCTCCTGTTTCCAGCCAGAACAGCCGCAACATTACGCCGCCGCCTTCAGCGACGTCCACGCGCCAGCTGATTTCAATGCGACCATTGTCATCGGACAGTGCACCGTACTTCACCGCATTGGTTGCAAGTTCGTGCAGCGCCATGCCCAATGCCAGCGCCGTCTTGGCGTCGAGCTGGACCGTACTGCCGATAATTGCCCAGCGCGGCGCGCCGTCGCGGCGATAGGGTTCGAGTTCGGTTTCGATCAGCTTGCGCAGCGTCGCGCCGCTCCAGTCGCTCTGCATCAGCAGATCGTGTGTGTGCGCGAGCGCGATCAGACGCGCCATGAACGCGGTTTGAAAATCGGCCTGCGTTGTCGTGTTCTGCTGTGTTTGCACGGCAATCGACAGCACCGTCGCAAGTGAATTCTTGACCCGGTGGCTCAACTCGTGAACCAGCAGCGTGCGATGCCGCTCCGCCTGGCGCCGATCGGTCACGTCGCGCGCGATCTTTGAGGCGCCGATGATCGTGCCCGTCGCGTCCTTGATCGGCGACACGGTCAGCGAAATGTCGACCAGCGAGCCGTCCTTGCGCTGGCGCACCGTGTCGTAATGTTCCACCGATTCGCCGTGCCGAATGCGGTCGAGGATGTAGGGTTCCTCGTCTGTGTGGTCCGGCGGGATCAGTATGTAAATCGGTTCGCCGATGACTTCCTCGGCACGATAACCGAACAGGTGTTCCGCGCCTTTATTCCAGGTCTGGATGATGCCGTTGAGGTCCTTGCTGATGATCGCGTCGTCGGACGATTCGACGATCGCGGCAAGCTGTTGCGCCGCGCGTTCGACGCGCTGGCTGCGCTCGATTTCCTGCTGCGCCGCCTCCAGCAGGCGCGCATTGTCCAGCGCCATGGCGGCGTGCGCGGCGATGCCGGCAACGAGATCCTCCGTGTCCCGGTCGAACACGCCAGGTTCGCCGTGACCGAGGAAAAGGCCGCCGAGCACCGTGCCAGAACGGGATATGACCGGCACCGCGAGGTAGCTTGCCACCGGCGGATGGCCTTCCGGAATGCCGTGGTACGGCGGGTTTTGTCCGTAGCGCGGATCCTGGCGAACATCCGCGGAGCGAACGATGCCTTCGCCGCGAAACGTCGCGCCGAACATCGACGTGTTGCGCGGCGTGCCGAACTTCTCGAACTGCTCGTGCTGCACGCCCGACAGCGCGTGCAGCGTAAAACACTCGCCGCGGGTCTCGTCGATCGTGTTGTAGAAGAACGCGCCGAACTGCGCGCCGCTCAGTTCGGTTGCGTTGTCGGTCACCGTTTGGATCACCCGATCGAGATCCAAATCCGTCGCCATCGCGGTCGCGACCCGGTTGAGCGCATTAAGCCGATGCGCCTGTTCCTGCAGCTTCGAGTCGTCCTCGCGCAGGCGCTGCTCGTTGTGCTGCCGCTGGGTCACATCGCGCGAGATCACCAACAGACGTTCCGGCTTGCCCTTTTCGCCGAAAATGGGAGTGGCGATGCTTTCCCACCATTTCGCCTTGCCGGCCAGCGTCGGCAGGTAGCCCCAGAATCGGCTGCTTTCACCCATCGCCGCGGCCTGGACGGCGCTTTCCGCAAGCTCGCGATCCACACTATCGGGGTACATCGCGGTCCACGAATGACCGAGGAGCGCGTTCACGTCGTCCGCTTCCAGGGCCTTCCGGCCGCCTTCGCTCATCCACAACAGCCTGCCGTCGAGGTCCAGTACCTTGATGCAATCCTGCGTGCTTTGCATCAGGCGGCGATGGAATTCGTCCCGTTCGCGCAGCGTCGCTTCCGCCCGCGCCCGATCGATGGCGATGCCGGCGAGGTGCGTGGCGATTTCGATCAACTCGGGACGCTCGGGTCGCGGGTCGCGCGGTACGTCGCGATAGATCGCGAAGCAGGCCAGCACGCGGCCATCGGCGGCTTGCACCGGCATTGAGAAGCAGGATCTCAATCCGGAAGTCAGCAACAGCTCGCGCCATTCGGCGGCATATTGCTCGGCTTTGGCGATGTCCGCCACGAATACGGGCGACGCCGTGTGCGCCGCATGCCCGCACGGGCCAAAATAGGGCGGAGCAATCGGTACGCCATCCAGTGCGCGATGATAAATTTCGGACAGGCTGGGACCGCTGCCGCGGCCGAGATGGGTTCCGGCGTCGTTGACCAGCAGTATGCCGCAGCGCAGCCCTTCTTCCTGCGCTTCGATGAACTGTGTGATCTCGCTCAGCGTATCATCCACCGGCGCACCGGCGGCGATCATCTCAAGCACGCGCTTCTGCCCCGTCAGCAGCGCGTTTTCCTGCTGGAGGGCTCGTTCTTCGTCCAATAGATTGTCAGTGGCTTCCATGACCGGCTTTTCCTGTCAGTCTTTGTCCCGCTCCACCTGCGCGTAAGCCGAATGGTTGTGGATCGACTCGAAATTTTCCGACGAAACCCGATAGTACCGGATTCGCTCATCCTGATCGAGACGCACCGCGATGTCGCGAACGATATCTTCCACGAATTTGGGATTATCGTACGCCCGTTCGGTTACGTATTTCTCGTCCGGCCGCTTGAGCAGCCCGTACAGCTCACATGAGGCTTCGGCTTCGACGACGTCGATCAGTTCTTCAATCCAGACGAAGCCGTTCATCCGCGCCGTCAGCGTGACGTGTGAGCGCTGGTTGTGCGCCCCGTAATCGGAAATCTTCTTCGAGCACGGGCACAGGCTCGTCACCGGCACGACCACGCGTACCAGAATGCAGTTTTCGTCCCCGCGGCGCTCGCCGATGAAGGTGACATCGTAATCGAGTACGCTCTCGACGCCCGACACCGGCGCCTTCTTGTTAATGAAATAGGGGAAGTTCATCTCGATGTGGCCCGAGCGCGCGTCGAGACGGCGGGTCATTTCGGCCAGCATTTCGTTGAACGACTGCATCGAAATCTCCCGCTCGTGGCGGTTCAGGATTTCGACGAAGCGCGACATGTGCGTGCCCTTGAAGTGCGCGGGCAGGTCGACGTACATGTTGAACGTCGCAACCGTGTGCTGCTCGGCGCCGGTCCGTTCCGTCACCCGGACCGGATGGCGGATATCCTTGATCCCGACCTTCTGGATCGGGATGTGGCGAGTGTCCGCGCTGGACTGGACGTCCGCGATCGGGGCCGGGGTTTTGCTCTTCATATCCATCAGGTTACTCTTCGGGCGAGAACGGCTCGACCGAGCCATCCTTCAGCAGAATCTCGACTTTCTGTTCGGCGTCCTGCAAGGCTTTCTGGCAGATACGCGTCAACTGAACCCCACGTTCGAAGCTTTTCAGCGACGCGTCGAGGCTCGTGTCGCCTTTTTCGAGCGTGGCGACCACCGCTTCCAGCTCCTTCAAAGCGGTCTCGAAATCCGGCTGATCCGGTTTCGGTTGTGGCGATTTCGTGGGCATGGAAGTACCCGCTACAGTAGAGGCGACCGACTATTTTAACAGGTACAACGCAAGTTGACTTTGCGCCAGGCCCGGCTTACATTGCCAAAGGTTTTTAGACTAAGTCTAAATCGGATTTTTTCAAGACCGGAGGATGGCAATGGAACTCAAGGGCAGCAAGACCGAGCAGAATCTGAAAGACGCATTTGCGGGTGAATCACAGGCCAATCGCCGCTACCTGTACTTCGCCGCCAAGGCGGACGTCGAAGGCTACAACGACGTTTCAGCGGTATTCCGCTCCACCGCCGAGGGCGAAACCGGCCACGCCCATGGCCACCTGGAATATCTTGAAGTCGTTGGCGATCCGGCGACCGGCGAGCCGATCGGCCCCACCGCGCTTAACCTGAAATCCGCGATTGCCGGCGAAACGCACGAATACACCGATATGTATCCCGGCATGGCGAAGGACGCCCGCGACGAGGGCTTCGACGAAATCGCCGACTGGATGGAAACGCTGGCCAAAGCAGAGCGCTCGCACGCCAATCGGTTCCAGAAGGCGTTGGACACACTGGAAGGCTGACGTTCCGATCCCCTCACCCCAGCCCTCTCCCTGAGGGAGAGGGCGCTGGAGCGACATGCGCCGTTCTTTCCCTCCCCCTCAGGGAGAGGGTAGGGTGAGGGGAGCTAATCAGGTTCTCCATCATGTCCGAAGCCAAAAATCGCGAAGGCGGCCTCGTCGCGCCCACGCGCCACCCGATCGACTGGCGCAACCCCGAATTCTGCGACGAAAACGCGCTCATCGGCGAAATGGAGCGCATCTTCGACATCTGCGCCGGCTGCCGGCGCTGCTTCAACCTCTGCAATGCCTTCCCGACCCTGTTCGACGCAATCGACGAGTCCGAAACCATGGAACTCGACAGCGTCGATCGCAAGGTCTACTGGGAAGTCGTCGATCACTGCTATCTCTGCGACATGTGCTACATGTCGAAATGCCCGTACGTGCCGCCGCACCCGTGGAACGTCGACTTCCCGCACACAATGCTGCGCGCCAAAACATTCAAGCGCCAGAACCACGGCGCCTCGTTCCGGGACCGCACGCTCAGCTCCACCGACACAATGGGCAAGTTCTTCGGCATTCCCATCGTTGCCGAAACTGTCAACGCGGTGAACGGCAACCGCGCCGCACGCAAGGCGCTGCACAAGACATTCGGCGTCCACCAGGACGCGGTGCTGCCGAAATTCCACGGCAAAACGCTGCGCAAGCGCGTCGGGAGCCGGGCCGAGCCCGCGCTCACCGCCGAGCCGGCCGAAGGCACCACGGGCAAAGTCGCGTTGTTCGCCACCTGCTACGGCAACTACAACCGCCCGGAACTGGGCGAAGACCTGATCGCCGTATTCGAGCACAACGGCATCCCGGTGCGTCTGGCGCCGCGGGAAAACTGCTGCGGGATGCCCAAGCTCGAAATGGGCGACCTCGAAAGCATCGAAAAGCTCAAGAACGGCAACATCCCGGTGCTCGCCAAATTGGTCGATGAAGGCTACGACATCGTCGCACCCGTGCCGTCCTGCGTGCTCATGTTCAAGCACGAACTGCCGCTGCTGTTCCCGGACGAGCCCGGCGTCATCAAGGTCCGCGACGCCATCTTCGACCCGTTCGAATACCTGATGCTGCGCCACAAGGCGGGCAAACTGAACACCGAATTCAAAAATCCCCTGGGCAAGGTCGCCTACCACGTCCCGTGCCACCTGCGTGTCCAGAATATCGGCCTCAAAACCCGCGACCTGCTGCAAATGGTCCCCGACACCGAGATCGAAACGATCGAGCGCTGCTCCGGCCACGACGGCACCTATGCGGTGAAGGCGGAATTCCACGAAACATCGATGAAAATAGCCAAGCCGGTCGTCAACCGTGTGAAAAAGGCCGAGGCCAGGCATTATGCGAGCGACTGCCCAATGGCCGGTGACCAGATCATGAACGGCTTGAAGAGCGGCGATAAACCAGCGCACCCGCTGGGGCTACTACGTAAAGCGTACGGCATCTAAAATCACCACAGCGCAGGTGCACGTTCCGGTAGTTATTTCCCGGGCTGTGTGAGACAGGATGTCGAACCCAGAGCCTACATGGATGTATTCACGGCGTCCCGGGAAATAACTACCGGAGCGGGCGCCGGCAACGAAGCGAGACCAACAGGACAACCAGATGGAAAAACTAACGCGTGACGACCTGCTAAGCCTCGAACAATACGCCGACAAGCGCATGGAATTCCGCCAGCGCGTCCTGGGCCACAAGCGCGACCGCAAGCTTCCAATCGGTCCCAACGTCACACTGTTGTTCGAGGACCGGCTCACCATCCAATACCAGATTCAGGAAATGCTGCGCGTCGAACGCATCTTCGAAGCGGCCGGCATCCAGGAGGAACTGGACGCCTACAACCCCCTGATCCCCGACGGCCAAAACTGGAAAGCCACCATGCTGATCGAATTTCCGGACGTCGACGAGCGCCGCGTCGCGCTCAAGCAGCTGGTCGGGATCGAGCGACAGGTCTGGGTTCAGGCCACCGGCTGCGACCGCATTATTGCGGTCGCCGACGAAGACCTCGAGCGGGCAACGCCGGAAAAAACCTCCGCCGTCCATTTTCTGCGTTTCGATCTCGACGATGAGTCGGTACAGGCGCTCAAGTCCGGCGCATCGATCGGCGCCGGCATCGATCACCCTGAATATGGTTATACCGTCGGGCCGGTTCTCGAAAATCTTCGCCGGAGCTTGTTGGCCGATCTCGAGTGAGTGATACAATCGCGGCGCATGAGCACCCAGTATGACGCCGCCGCCATTGAAGTCCTGAGCGGCCTCGACCCCGTGCGCAAGCGCCCGGGGATGTATACCGACACCACCCGACCCAATCATCTAGCCCAGGAAGTCATCGACAACAGCGTTGACGAAGCGCTTGCCGGACAGGCGAAGCGTATCGACGTCACCTTGTATAAGGACGGCTCGCTCGAAGTCGTCGACGACGGCCGCGGCATGCCCGTCGATCTGCACCCTGAAGAGAAAATCCCGGGCGTCGAACTGATTCTGACCCGCCTGCACGCCGGCGGCAAATTCTCCGCGCGCAACTACCGCTTCTCCGGCGGCCTGCACGGCGTCGGCGTGTCCGTTGTCAACGCGCTTTCCAGTCATCTCGAAGTCTGGATACGACGCGGCGGCAAGGAATACAACATGGCGTTCCGCGACGGCTTCGTCGTGTCCGAACTGGAAACGATCGGCGAAGTCGGCAAACGCAACACCGGCACGACGCTGCGCTTCTGGCCCGACCCGAAGTACTTCGACTCGCCGAAATTCTCGATTCCCAGGCTCGAACACGTGCTGCGCGCCAAGGCCGTGCTTTGCCCCGGCCTGCACGTCACGCTCAACGTGGAGGGCGGCGAAAGCAGGGAATGGCTGTTCGAAGAAGGCCTCACCGATTACCTGACCGAGGCGCTGGGCGATGCGGAGCGCGTGCCGGACGAACCCTTCACCGGCAGCTTCGAGGGCACGACCGAAGCGGTCGACTGGGCGCTCGCGTGGCTGCCGGGGGAAGGCGAACCGCTGGCGGAAAGCTACGTCAACCTGATTCCGACCGTGCAGGGCGGCACCCACGTCAATGGCCTGCGTTCCGGCCTGACCGATGCCGTGCGCGAGTTTTGCGAATTCCGCAACCTGATTCCCCGCGGCGTCAAACTGACGCCGGACGACGTCTGGAACCGGCTTGCGTACGTGCTGTCGGTCAAGATGAACGACCCGCAGTTTTCGGGGCAGACCAAGGAGCGGCTGTCGTCGCGGCAGTCGGCGAGCTTCGTCGGCGGCGTCGTCAAGGACGCGTTCGCGCTGTGGTTGAACCAGCATACCGACGCCGGCGAAAAGATCGCCGAACTCGCGCTGGCCAACGCGCAGGCGCGCCTGCGCACCAGCAAGACCGTCGTTCGCAAGAAGGTCACCAGCGGCCCGGCGCTGCCCGGTAAGCTCGCCGACTGCAGCAGCCAGGATCCGGCGCGCGGCGAACTGTTCCTCGTCGAAGGCGACTCCGCCGGCGGCTCGGCAAAGCAGGCCCGCGACCGCGAATTCCAGGCCATCATGCCGCTGCGCGGCAAGATTCTGAATACGTGGGAAGTCGACCCGGCACAGGTGCTCGGCTCGCAGGAAGTACACGACATCAGCATCGCGCTGGGCGTCGAGCCCGGCAGCAGCAACCTGAAGGGCTTGCGCTATCACAAGGTCTGCGTCCTCGCCGACGCCGATTCCGACGGCCAGCACATCGCCACGCTGCTGTGCGCGCTGTTTCTCAAGCACTTCCGGCCGCTGGTCGAAGAGGGCCACGTCTTCATCGCCATGCCCCCGCTGTACCGCATCGACGTCGGCAAGCAGGTGTTTTACGCGCTGGACGATGCCGAGCGTGAAGCGGTTTTCGACCGCATCGAAGCGGAAAAACTGAAAGGCAAAGTCTCGGTAACGCGCTTCAAGGGCCTGGGCGAAATGAGCCCGCAACAGCTTCGCGAAACGACCATCTCGCCCGACACGCGCCGCCTGGTCCAGATGACCATCGACGGCGGCGACAAAACCGACGACCTGCTTGACATGCTCCTGGCAAAGCGCCGCTCACCGGACCGCAAAGCCTGGCTGGAAGCGAAGGGTAATCTGGCCGAAGTGTGAGGAAGAGCGGGGTTCGGGTAGAAAAACCGGTTTACCGGCGAATTTATGCGGCGGTGCGCGGGATTCCGCCGGGACATGTCGCAACGTACGGCGGCATTGCGCGCCATGTGGGTGCTTCGACGCCGCGCCAGATCGGTTATGCGATGGCGTCGTTGCCCGCGGGCAGTGATGTGCCGTGGCACCGGGTGATCAATGCGCGCGGTGAAGTGAGTTGTCGCAAACACAGCAATGGCGAATTGTTGCAACGGAAACTGCTTGAAGAGGAAGGCGTGTATTTTGATCTGAAGGGACGGGTTGATCTGTCGCAATTTGGCTGGTTGACGTGAGGGAATAAATTTCTAATTTGCCGGCCACGATGGCCGGCTCTTCTCCCGCGACATGAAGCGCCGCCGAAGAGCGGACGAAAAATGGGGGAAACAAGGAACATTGTCTGAAGCCATGGATGGCTGAGTTATGTTCCGGCCCCCATTTTTCGTCCGCTCTTCGGGCAGTCCAAAGTGCAGGATGCATTTTGGACCAAGCGTTAGGAGCAATGGTTTTGCCTACTTTTGCCGAAACAAAAGTAGGCCGGCTGCCGGACGGGACCGGCACCTAATTAATCCGCGCGAAGCGCGAACCAAACCACTATGGCAACAACAGACCTATTCACCAACTTCGAACGCCAACCTCTAAAAGCGTTCACCGAAAAAGCCTACCTCGACTACTCAATGTCGGTCATCCTCGACCGCGCATTGCCCCACATCGGCGACGGCATGAAACCCGTCCAGCGCCGCATCGTCTACGCGATGTCCGAACTGGCTTTGAATGCCGGGGCAAAGCCGAAAAAATCCGCCCGCACCGTAGGCGACGTCCTCGGCAAATTCCATCCGCACGGCGATACGGCCTGTTACGAGGCGATGGTCCTGATGGCGCAACCGTTCGCCTATCGCTATCCGCTGATTGACGGCCATGGCAACTGGGGCTCGATAGACGATCCGAAATCGTTCGCGGCGATGCGCTACACCGAGTCGCGCCTGACGCCATATGCGGCAGTGCTGCTCTCCGAACTCGGTCAGGGGACCGTCGACTGGCAACCCAACTTCGACGGTACGCTCGACGAGCCAAAAATCCTGCCGGCCCGACTGCCGAACCTGCTGCTCAATGGAGTCAGCGGCATCGCCGTCGGCATGGCGACAGACATCCCGCCGCACAACCTGAACGAAGTCGCGAACGCCTGCATCCATCTGCTCGACAACCCGAAAGCCGACGTCGCGGCGCTCGTCGGGCACATTCCGGGGCCGGATTTCCCTACCGGCGGCGAAATCATCACACCGGCCGACGAGTTGCTCGCCATGTACACGTCCGGCAATGGCAGCGTGCGCGTGCGCGCGGTGTACGAACGGGAAGGCGGCGACGTTGTTGTTACCTCGCTGCCGTTCCAGGTCTCCGGCAGCAAGGTGCTTGAACAGATCGCGACGCAGATGCGCGCGAAAAAGCTGCCGATGGTCGAGGACCTGCGCGATGAGTCGGACCACGAGAACCCGATCCGGCTCGTGATTACGCCGCGCTCGAGTCGTGTCGACGTCGAGTCGCTGATGGCGCACCTGTTCGCGACCACCGATCTCGAACGCAGCTATCGCGTCAACATGAACGTGATCGGCACGGATGGTCGCCCGCAGGTCAAGAACCTGCGTGACTTCCTCGACGAGTGGCTCAAATTCCGCCTTGCCACCGTCACCCGTCGTTTGCAGTTCCGCCTGGAAAAGGTCGAGCGCCGCCTGCACATCCTCGACGGCCTGCTGATCGCGTTCCTGAACATCGACGAAGTGATCGCGATCATTCGCCATGAAGACGACCCGAAGGCCAGGCTGATCGCGCGCTTCAAGTTGAGCGACGAACAGGCGGAAGCGATTCTGGAACTCAAGCTGCGTCATCTCGCCAAGCTGGAGGAAATGAAGATCCGCGGCGAGCAGGCAGACCTGGCCGCGGAACGCGACACGCTGCAAAAAACACTCGGCTCGAAGGCGCGTCTGCGCCGCCTCGTGCGCGCCGAGCTGGAACACGACGCGGGACAGTTCGGCGATGAGCGTCGATCGAGACTCATTGAGCGCAAGGCCGCGCAGGCGCTCGATGAGACCGAATTGATGCCGAGCGAGCCGGTGACAATCGTGCTGTCCGAGCGCGGCTGGGTGCGCGCGGCAAAGGGTCACGGCATCGATGCCGCCATGCTGAATTACAAGGCCGGCGACGGTTTGCTCGCGGCCGCCGAAGGTCGCAGCAATCAGCAGGCGGTGTTCATTGATTCCACCGGGCGGGGTTATACGCTGGTCGCCCATTCGCTGCCGTCGGCGCGAGGGCAGGGCGAACCATTATCCGGCCGCCTCAACCCGCCCGATGGCGCGACGTTCGCCGGAGTGTTGGCCGGCGAGGCGGACGACCGCTGGATCGTCGCAAGCGACGCCGGCTATGGCTTCGTGCTGCGACTTGGCGAGGCTTATTCGCGAAATCGCGCCGGCAAGGTGCTGTTGAATGTGCCGAAGGGCGCGGGCGTGTTGAAGCCGGCGGTTGTCGCCGATCCCGCCGGCGATCGCCTTGCGGTCGTTGACAACGCTGGACGCCTGCTGGTGTTCCCCGTCAGCGAGCTGCCGGAAATGGCTCGTGGCAAGGGCAACAAGCTGATGGCGATTCCGGGAAAGAAAGCGGCGGCGCGCGAGGAATATCTGGTCGCCGTGATGAGCGTACCGGCAGACGGTTCGCTCGTCATCATGAGCGGTCAGCGGCACATGACGCTGAAGCCGGGCGATCTGGACGAATATGCCGGCGAACGCGGCCGGCGCGGAACGAAACTGCCGCGCGGGTTCCGCAATGTGGATGGCGCGAAGCTGGCTTAGTGTCCGAAAACGCGGGCCTTGCCGACCGGGTTTGACACCTCCGCTCCCGGCTCCTGCAGATAATTGCCCTGAACGTATTGCACGCCCATCTGCCACAGGATGGCAATGATGTCGGCGCTTTCGACGCGCTGTGCGATGGTCTCGATCTTTTTTGACTTGGCCTTGTCGATCAGTGCATTGACCTTCTCGCGCTGGGCTTCATCCGCGAGGATGCCGCCCACGAGTTTGTCGCTCAGCTTGATGAAGTCCGGCCGCAGGTGATCGAGTACGCCGAGCGAGTTCCTGCCGAGGCCGAACTGTGCGATCGAGATGGCGCAGTGCGCGGCATTCAACGCCTCGATCAAGTCCTTGGACTCCTTGAGGTGCTTGTCGAGGAAGGCCTCGGGAAACTGGAAGATCAGGCTGCCGACCGGTAGCGACGGCGCCTTCTGCAGAATGCCGGTCAACCACTTGAGCATGTTCGGTTCAAGCAGAAACTTCGGCGACAAACGCACGAAAAAGCGCGTGTTGCGGCCTTTCTTGTGAACGCCGGCCACGAACGGCAACAAGTGCCGGACGACCCATTTGTCGATCGCCGGCATCAGGTTGAGGCGCTCGGCGTGGGGAATGAATTTCGCGGCCGGCAACGACTCGTTGTTGTCGATCCGCATCTTGACCAGTACGTCCTGCAGGTCGGCCTCGGACTCGTCCAGACTTGCGATTGGTTGGAAGACCAGTTGCAGCTTGTCGTTCTTGAGCGAATCGGTAATGCGTTTCACCCAACTCGCGTCCGACTCGCCGGCCTCGGTGTTGACGTCCGCCGGTTGATAAACCACGTGGCGGTTGCCACCCTGCTTGACGGCCGACTGGCTGGCCTCGAGCGCCTGCGACAACAGCACTTCCGAATCGGCCAGCGCATCCATTTCCGCAATGCCAATGCTGCACGTCATGCTGGTAGAGCCGGTTCCGGCTTCGAACACGGTATCCGACACCAGCTTGCACAATTTTGTCGCCCAGTTGCCAATGTCGTCGAGAGACCGCCGGGAGAGCACGATGGCGAACGTATCGTCGTCGAACCGACCCACTGGTTCGCCTTCGTTGACGCTCGCGTTCACGAGTTCGACCATGCTGCTGATGATCCGACCGCTCGCATACGCGCCCACTGTCGCTTCGACGGCAGCGAACTGATCCGCCGTCACCAGCGCCAGTGCGCGTATGGCCTTGTCGCTGGTTTTGACCGAACGAAGTTGCTCCAGGAAATAGGCGCGGTGGTAAACGCCGGTCAGCGGATCGCGATGACGGATGTCGGCGAGCGAGGCCTTCAGGGCCGCCGCTTCGCGTTCGCGCTCGCCCAACTGTTCCTCAAGTTCCGGCGACAACTGCGCGACGCGCGCCGCGAGCCGGATGCAGGGTTCGCCATCCACCACTTCCGGGGCTAGCGAGATTGTCGCCGGAAAAGTTTCGCCCTTGGCGTTCACGCCCTTGAGTTCAAGATCGTCCGTGGCATTGCCTTTCTTGACGGCTTGCTGAATCGCAGTCTTCAGGGTGCCCTGGGAATCGGCATCGAAAACGTCCATCACCGGAATGCCTTCGATATCGTCCGCCGACGCGTAGCCGAACAATGCGAGATAGGCAGGATTGGCACGCATGTGGATGCCATCCTGCAGGTAGGCAATCGCGTCCGCGGATTCCTTCAACAGTTCCCCAAGGCGCTTTTCATAGTCCGCCAGCGCGTCCGCGTAACGTTGCAACTGCGCCGCCATCCGGGCCACGGGCAGCTCTCGTTCGATGACGGCCTTGATGTGCGCGGTGTTTTCCATGTGAACCAGGTCCCGCGCCCCTTTGCTCATCACTTCCGCGATGTCCAGACTGTCGGACTTCTTTTTCAGCGCGATGATGGGCGCGTCGGCCGCGCGCCGGTCGCGCAGCTTGACCAGGTCGGCCAACTCGAGCGGCGGCTCGTCGGCGACGAAAAAGACCAGTTCCGGATGTTCGCTGAGCGCCAGATCCAGCGCCTCGGCATCGCCGCCCCATTCGGAACGCACGCGCATGCCGAGCGTGCGAAGCAGTCCGTTCAGATGTTCCGCGACGTTCTGCGTTTTGCTCGCGACGAGGATGGGCAGTATGGTTCGTTCCGGCAAAGGATCAATCCCCTGATTCTTTAGAGCAAAAGCGTCTTGGCTGGCGCACCGGCCTGTTCACGAACCAGCCGCGGCACGAGGTACCCCGGCAGTCGCGCACGCAATTCCCGATGCAGGGCCAGGGCACGTTGTTCGGGTATGTCAAAATGAGCCGCCCCGGCCACTCTGTCGAGCAGGTGCAGATAATAGGGTATCACTCCGACTGCGAATAGTGCTTCGCTGAGGTTGGCAAGAACCTCAACCGAATCGTTGACATCCCTGAGCAGCACCGACTGGTTGAACAGGCTTGCGCCGGCCGAATTCAACGCCGCACAGGTGCGGGCTACCTCGGCGCTGAGTTCATTTGCGTGGTTCGCGTGCACGACCACGACTTTCTGCAGCGGCAGCGGCGCGAACCATGCCAGAAATTCCTCGTCGATGCGTTCCGGCAGGACAATGGGCTGGCGCGTATGGATACGGAGACGACGCACATGCGCGATGTTTGCGATCGAGCCAGCCAGCGCAGCCAGGCGGCGGTCGCTCAGCGACAGCGGGTCGCCGCCGCTCAGGATAACTTCTGCAATCGTGTCATCGCCGCGGATGTAATCGAGCGCTTCGTCCCAATTATCCGGGCGCGGGTTTTCGTCCGCGTACGGGAAGTGGCGCCGGAAACAATAGCGGCAGTTGACGGCGCAGGCGCCGGTTGCGACCAGCAGGACGCGGCCACGATATTTATGCAGTACGCCGGGCCGGGCGGCGCTTGCCAGGTCGCCAACCGGATCGGCGATAAAACCGGGCGCCGGCGCCGTTTCGGCTGCCACAGGGAGTACCTGGCGAAGCAGGGGGTCGTTCGGATCGCCACGACGCATCCGGGTGACGAAACCGCGTGGCACGCGCAGCGGAAAGGGCCGGATTTCAGCGCGCGGCCCGTCAAATTCCGTCGGGTCGAGCCCGAGCAGCGCCAGCAGTTCGGCGGGGTCGGTGACCGCTTGCTGCAATTCAGTCTGCCAGCGCGTTTGTGTTCCGGTTATCATAGGATGTTTAAATCTGCGGGACGGCAAGTTTACATTTATGGCTACGTATAGCACCAACGAATTCAAAGGCGGCCTCAAGATCATGCTCGACGGCGATCCGTACACGATTGTCGAGAACGAGTTCGTCAAGCCGGGCAAGGGCCAGGCGTTCAACCGCGTCAAGATCCGCAACCTGAAGACCGGGCGGGTGATCGACCGCACGTTCAAGTCCGGCGAAACCGTGGACGGCGCCGACGTCGTCGAAACCCAGATGCAATATCTCTACAACGACGGCGAGTTCTGGCACTTCATGAAGCCGGACACGTTCGAGCAGTTTGCCGCCAGCGCCAACGCGGTCGAAGACGCGAAACAATGGCTCAAGGCCGAAGACACGTGCAACGTAATCCTGTGGAACGGCGATCCACTGTCCGTCGAACCGCCGAATTTCGTGATTCTGCAGATCACCGAAACCGACCCCGGCGTGCGCGGCGACACCAGCGGCGGCGGGGGCAAACCAGCGACGCTGGAGACGGGCGCCGTCGTGCGCGTGCCATTGTTCGTCGACCAGGGGGAAATGATCAAGGTGGATACGCGCACCGCAACGTATGTAGCGCGAGCGAAGGAGTGATCAAGAGCGGGATTCGGGGTTCGGGGTTCGGGGTTCGGGAAGATGTAGATCGTCGTCGGCCAGCGGATTGGCAGCCGACTGCGCCAATCCCGAACCTCCGCAAACGCGCCGAAATCCTTGCAACTATCCGCACGTTCTTCGCCGAACGCAATGTGCTCGAAGTCGACACACCGCTACTGTCCGCCGCGGCCTCGACCGACGTCCATTTGAACAGCGTCGCCGCGGGCGCCGGCTATCTCCACACCTCGCCCGAATTCGCCATGAAGCGCCTGCTATCGGCGGACTCTGGTGATATCTACCAGATTTGCAAGGTTTTCCGCGCCGACGAAGCAGGGCGTTTTCACAACCCCGAATTCACGCTGCTCGAATGGTATCGTGTGGGTTGGGGTTATCGCCGGCTGATGGACGAGGTGGCGGCGTTGCTGGCGCAAGTGCTGGCGACAGAAGCAGCTCCGATACGGCTGGGTTATCGCGACGCTTTTATGCAGGAACTCAATCTTGATCCTTTCACCGCGCATGAGGACACGCTGGCTGCCGCTGTCCGTTCAAAAGGCCTTGATGCGCCGAATCTCAATCGCGACGAGTGTCTGGACCTGCTTGCCGGCAGTTGCGTGTATCCGGCGCTCGGTTGCGACAGGCTATGCTTTATTTATGATTTTCCGGCGTCGCAGGCCGCACTGGCGCGCGTGCGATCGTCCGAATCGGCTGGGCAGCCGCCAGTAGCGGAGCGCTTCGAGGTGTTCTTCAACGGCATTGAACTGGGCAACGGGTTTACCGAACTCACCGACGCCGCCGAGCAACGGCGGCGGTTCGCGCACGATCTTGCGCGGCGTCGTGAACTTGCCCGCCCGGAACCGCCGAAGGATCAGCGCTTTCTCGCGGCGCTGGAGGTGGGGCTGCCTGAGTGCGCGGGCGTCGCAATCGGTCTAGACCGCGTTGCAATGCTGGTTTGTGACGCAAACCATATTGGCGAAGTGATCAGTTTTACAGCGGAGAATGCGTGATGTTCGAACTCGAGCCGATTGAAGACGCCGACAAGGAGGCGTTGTACGCGCAACTGGTTGAACAGGCGCGTTCGCTGACGCACGGCGAGAGGGATTTTATCGCCAACGCGGCCAATCTCAGCGCGCTGCTGTTTCACGCGTTGCCGCAGGTGAACTGGGTCGGCTTTTATCTTTTGAAGGATGGCGAACTGGTGGTCGGCCCGTTTCAGGGCAAGCCGGCCTGCATCCGCATTCCGATGGGCAAGGGCGTGTGCGGCGTCGCCGCCGCACGGCGCGAGTCGCTGGTCGTCGAGGACGTGAATGCGTTCGACGGCCATATCTTCTGCGACAGCGTGTCGCTGTCGGAAATTGTCGTGCCATTGGTTGCGGGCGACGATCTGCTCGGCGTGCTGGATATCGACAGCCCGCACCTGGCGCGTTTCGATGCCGAAGACCGGGCGGGCCTTGAGCAAATCGCGGCGGTGCTGATGGAGACGATTTCCGGGTAGTCGTTTTGGCGAGCAACCGCTCGTCAGCGAGGTAACGACAGCGCCTCTTGACATATGTTGCCGGCTGGAGTTTGATCGTTTCCGATGTACCAGCGGCGATGGACCGCCGACCAACGTCGGGGTGGCATGTAGCGCGGTGGCGAAACCTCGCCTATCCTCAAAATGTGAGTACAAAGTCCCTTATTCTCAGCCATCGGGGCTGGAGTATCTTCGCGGCAGGTGTGCTGCCTGCGCTGCTGGTGCCTACGTTCTTCTTCGTTTCCGCTTCAACCCCGGCAAAGGCCGCAACAACAGGCAAGACCCTGATCGTCGGGGGCGACTACAGTTATCCGCCTTACGAGTTCATCGATAACAATGGACGCGCGGCCGGATTCAACGTCGACTTGATGCGTGCCATTGCGGCAGAGGAACATCTCAATGTCGTCTTTCGCCTGGGGCCTTGGAAAAAGCGGCGCCACCTGCTGGAAACGGGCAGGATTGCGATTCTGCCCATGTTCATCTCGGCCGAGCGCGACAAATCCTTCGACTTTTCCGATCCGTTTCTGGATGTCAATCATGCGCTGTTCGTACGCCGGGGCGGCACCGTATGGCCACAGTCTCTGAGGGACTTGAACGGCTTGCAGGTTCTGGTGGAGACGGGATCGTATGCGAACGACGTACTCATGCATTCGGCAAAAAGCATGTCCCTGATCCAGGTGAGAAGCGAGTACGCCGCCATGCGGTTATTGGCCGCGGGGCGCTATGACGTCGCCGTTCTGGGTGGTTTGCGCGCCCGGCTGATGTTGCAGGATCCGGTCTTTTCGAACGTCACGACGTCCGGGCCGCCGCTACTGCCGGCTCAATATGCCTTTGCGGTCACCGAGGGAAATGAAGCGCTGTTGCGGAAGATCAATCACGGCCTGCAACAAGTGAAAAAGAGCGGCGACTTCGATCGCCTCTACAACAAGTGGATTGCTCAAAACCCCGACGAGTTCAATTGGCGCCGACTCGTTTATATCGGAATCTGGTCCGGTCTGGTGACGTTTGCCGCCGCGCTGCTGGTGGCGCTGTGGATATATACCTTGAAGAGGCAAGTCCGATTGCGAACGAGGGAACTGAAATCCAGCGAAGCGCAATTTCGTGCGACATTCGAGAATGCAGGTGTTGGAATTGCTCTGGTCACGCCGGATTTGCACTGCCAACAGGCGAATGTCTCGCTTGCGCATATGATGGGGACCAGCCTCGAGAGACTGAAACAGAAGCCCTTGCGGCATATTCTGAATCGTGAAGACATTCATCATTTGTTTGACGAGAGCCGGCGGCTGATGGAGGGAGAGGCCGACAGTTTTTCCACCGAATGCGGTTTCACCAACTTTGAGGGTCAAGCGGGATGGGCCAATATTGTTGTCACGATTATCCGGGATAGTGAAGATACACCGCGCGGTTTCATCGTAGTCGTGGAAAACCGGACAGAAACGCAGCGGCTCGCCACGCAACTGGATTATCAAGGCCGTCACGACGCGTTGACCGGATTGAAGAATCGCCATGCCTTGAGCAAAAGACTCTACGCTCTGATGAAGCCCGCCTCGGTGACGCGGGAACACGCGCTCTGTTTCGTCGATATCGATCAGTTCAAGGTGATTAACGGCACCTGCGGCCATGACGCCGGCGATGCGTTTCTGCTGAAAGTCGCGTCCGGATTGCACCACGTAGTTGGCAACGAAGGGATATTGGCGCGTCTAGGCGGGGATAAATTCGGGCTACTGGTGGAAGACTGCACGACGGAAAGGGCGCTGGAATTTGCCCATGCCATGCGCGACAGCGTCGGCCGTACCGACTTTGACTGGAATGGCCACTTTTTCAGGCGTGGCGCCAGCGTGGGCGTCGTTCCATTCAATAATCAGTCCGAGTTGCCGGAGGGTGTGCTGGCGGCAGCCGATATCGCCTGTACCGTCGCCAAGGACAAGGGCGGAAATCAAATCCACGTCTTCGTGCTCGAGGACAGCGAAATAGCCCGGCATCACAGCGAACTACGCTGGGTGTCCCGACTCGGCGCCGCGATGGACAGCAACCACTTCGAGCTGTACTGCCAGCCGATCATTCCGCTGCGCAGCGAAACAACCAGGCTGCATTACGAGATACTGTTGCGCTATCGGGACAGTCACGGCAAGCTGGTTGGTCCCGGCCAGTTCATTCCCGCCGCCGAACGTTACCTCATGATGGAGTCGCTGGACCGTTGGGTTGTCCGCAAAGTGCTGGAGTGGCTGCAATCGCACCCCCGGCATTGCGAGCAACTTGAGCTATGCGCAATCAACCTGTCCGGGCAGTCAATCGGCAACCCGGGTTTCCACGAGTTCCTGGAACAGGCGCTGGACGACTACGACGTTCCGGCAAGAAAGTTGTGCATCGAAATCACCGAAACCGCCGCCATAGCCAACATCGGTAATGCGGCGGAGTTTGCACGCCGCCTCAAGGGCCGAGGTTGCCACCTGGCGCTCGACGACTTCGGTATTGGTATGTCGTCGTTTGCATACCTGAAGTCATTTCCCGTGGACTTCCTGAAGATTGACGGCAGCTTCGTGCGCGAGATCGGGAATAACACGCTGGATCGAGCCGTGGTGCATTCCATTGCCGAAGTCGGACATGCGATGGGGATGAAAACGATCGCGGAGTTCGTGGAGACGCGCGAGATTCTGCGACATGTCAACGAGATTGGGCTGGACTACGCGCAGGGCGTTTACTTTGCGCGCCCACAGCCGTTGGATGAGCTGATCCGGAGAGATTCTGTTGAATTGAGCGTGGTGCGCTGATTCAAAGTCGATGCGTGATGCCGATCCGCTGGCCGACCAGCACGCGCGAGTCCGCACCCATGTCGGGCACCCAGTCGACGGCATCGCGCGCGAATAACAGAATGACGGTTGAGCCCATATTGAAGCGGCCGAGTTCTTCGCCTTTTGCCAGCGCAATTGCCGGTTCGCCCCCCT
>DASSBR010000099.1:0-53124 GCA_035698525.1 Gammaproteobacteria bacterium | reverse complement strand
CAGTGTGCTGAAGGAAATAGCGCCGGCGACCGGAAACAGTGGGCCGCCGCCGAGCAGGAACGGGCGGATTGCGGCCGCCGTCGCGCAGGCCAGCGCGACCGGGACGAGGCTGCGCGGCTTGAGCTCGAACAGCAGCAACTCCACCGCGAGCAGCGCGGCAGCGATCGGCGTGTTGAAAGTGGCGGCCATGCCGGCCGCGGCGCCGGCCACCAGCAGGATGCGGCGCTCGATCGCGGTCAGCCAGAACGCCTGCGCGATCAGCGAGCCGACACTGCCGCCGGTCATGATGATCGGGCCCTCGGCGCCGAACGGCCCGCCCGATCCGATGACGATCGCCGACGACAGCGGCTTCAGGATCGCGACCTTCACCGACATCCGGCTCTTGCCGAACAGGATCGCTTCGAGCGCTTCGGGAATGCCGTGGCCGCGGATCATTTCCGATCCGTAGCGCGCCATGAGACCCGTGATCAGGCCGCCCGCCGCGGGCACCGCGACGACCCACCAGCCGAGATCGTTGCCAGCCGGCGTAATAAGAGTGAAGTCGAAGCGCTGAAAGAACAGCAGGTTGGTGAAAAGCCCGATCAGGCGTATCAGAACCAGCGCGATGACGGAGCAGATTGCGCCGACGACGATTGCGATTGCGGAAATTTTGACCAGCCGCAAATCTGCGTCGAAGTCGGCGGATCTTATTGGAGTTTTCACGGCGCGGTATTGTAGCAGGTCAACTTTTGTCTTTTGCGTAGTCGCTTTCTATACCAAGGCACCGCCGCAACTTGAACCCTGACCCGCGGTACAGCCGTAGCAATGATCGGCCACCGCGATCGTCATGTCTTCCAGATTCCTGCCGATCAACTCGTGTAAATGCGTGCGCGGTGTCGCCTGTCCGCCAAACGGCATGCCGAGCATCTGGTTGAAGTCGCAGTCGTACACGTACCCCTTCCAGTCGACGCTGATCAGGTTGCGGCACATGACATTGTCGAGGTTCTCCGGCCGATAGGCGTCCTTGAGCAACCGCATGTAATCGTCGAACCACCCCTTGGATATCAGCAGGCTGCCGAAACGCTGAATCGGCATGTTGGCGATCGTGAACAGCTTGTTGAAACGCACGCCGTACTCGTCGCCAAGATGCTGCTTGTACTCCGCCTCCAGCCGGTGCTGATCCGGCGGCAGGCTGGGACCGAGCGGATTGTAAACGAGGTTCAGCTCAAGTCCGCTGCCATCGATGCCGTAGCCGAGCGCGTTCAGTTTTTTCAACGCGCGAATACTCGCGTCAAAGACGCCCTTGCCACGCTGCCGATTGACGTTGTCCTCGGTATAGCACGGCATCGAAGCGACCACTTCGACGCGCTGTTCGACGAGAAATGCCGGCACCCAGTCGTAACCCCGCTCTTCTATGATGGTCGGGTTGCAGCGGTCCATGACATGCACGCCGAGGCCGCGCGCGGCGACCACGAGATCGCGAAAATACGGGTTCATTTCCGGCGATCCGCCGGTGATGTCGAGCGTCCGAATCCGGCCGGCGCCGGCTTGCAGGAAATCGAGCACGGTCTCAATGGTCTCGCGCCCCATGAGTTCGGTGCGCTTCGGTCCTGCGGCGACGTGGCAGTGAATGCAACTCAGATTGCAGACATAGCCGAGGTTCACCTGCAGCGTATCGAGCGCCTTGCGCCGGATCGCGGGAAAATCGGAGAGTTCAAGCTTCGGAAGCGTGGCGTGCATGTCGCAATCATACGCGAAGGGTTTAGAAGATGTAGCTCACACTCACGCCGATCAGATAATTCCGCGCCGGCGCCGGCTCGTAATAGCGCCCGTTCCCGCTACCGACGATCACGGCGCCAACATAGCGGCGGTCGAGCACATTGTCGAGACGCGCATACTCGTGCAACCGCAGGTTGCCGACCTGTTGCTGGAAGCCCGCACGCAAATTGACCACCAGGTAACTGTCCGCCGCCTCCGAATTGGCGCTGTCGACATACACGTCGCCTCGCCACTGCGCGTTAACGGCAGCCTCGAAACCAAGCGGATCGTATTGCCAGCTCAACTCGCCGAAAACCGTCTGGCGCGGCACGCCGGGAAGAACGTTGCCGTCAAGTCGCGCCCCAGTGAATAACGCCTGCAGGTAGCTGTAGGCGACGTAGGTCGAGAAGCCGCCGCCGAGGGGCGCGTCTAATGTGAATTCGGCGCCGCGGCGACGGGTGCTGCCGGCATTCTGATAGCTGGTGCGGCCGTTATCGGCTTCGGCGACAACAATTTCATTGTCAGTCTCGATGTTGAACAACGCGAGCGTCAGCCGTGTCCCGGCCCACGGCAGCGACTTCAGGCCAATCTCGTAGTTGCGGCTGGTGCTCGGTTCAAGAGCCATATTCAGGCCGGCACTTTGACCGGGCCGATAGGCCAATTCAGCGAACGTCGGCGTCTGGAAACCAACGCCGTAGTTCGCGTAAAAGTTCAGCGCCCCATTCACCTCGTAGACCACGCCCGCGACAGGATTGGTACGCGTAAAACTCTGGCTGCCGCTGTCGTCGGGATTGACGGCGGTGATGTAATGATCGTCGCTGTCGAATGTCACGCGCGAATGGCGCATGCCCGCGAACAGCCGCCATGGCTGCAGGACGATGTGGCCTTGCAGGTACTCGCCGGTTTGCGCGGACACATCGGCTTCGTTCCGGCGCAGCGCGCCCTTTATACCGTTGTCGTTGACGAATCCCCGCCGCGCCTCGTGCAGGCGCTGGTAATCCGCACCGGCGGTAACGCCATACGGGTATGGCCCTGCGTGCCCCCGATGCGTCCAGTGCACGTCGCCGCCACCGGCGCGGTTGTGCAGCTCGATCACCGCGCCGCCCGACAGCGCGTCATCGCCGCTGAATGGCAAAAACTGGAGCACGCGACGGCTGCCCAGCCAGCCCATGACGTAGAACTGGTTGTTGGCGTCGATCCGCTGGCGCCAGACAATGCCGCCCTGGCGATGGTAATGACTTTCGCCCGCCCCGAACTGAAAGACGCGGTCGACGGCATGGCGCGGATTCTCCTTGAGCTGCGCGCGGTTCAGGCCGGAAGGATCAAAGGCGTACGGCTGATTCTCGACATTCAGCAACAGCGTCAGCGACGAGTCCTTGCCGAGGGCGTAACGCAGCTTGGCGCGTGCATGATCGCGCTCGGCGGCGCTGTGTTCGCGGTAGCCGTTCGTCTGGAAGTGTGACAGATCGACGATGTAGTTCCAGTCACCGGACGTGCCGCCGCCTTCCAGTCGTTCAATGTCCGTGCCGTAACTGCCGATCATTGTCTCTGCGGTCAGCGTCGGCTGCGGCGGTCCATCCTTCGTGAATATCTGGATCACACCGCCGGACGCATTGCCGTACAACGTCGCGAACGGGCCGCGCAGGACTTCGATTCGATCGGCGATCGCCAAGTCAAAGATATCCGTCTCGCCCTGTCCGGCCGGCGTCGTTGCCGGAATGCCATCGATCAGCAGCCGGATCCCGCGCACGCCGAACGAGGCGCGGGCACCGAAGCCGCGCGAGGAAATCTGCAGATCCTGCGCGTAGCTGCCGCGATTTTGCGCCACCAGCCCCGGCACACGCGCCAGCGACTGCGCCAGGCCGAAACCGGGCGGCCCGAAGGCGATATCGTCGCTTGTCAATACGGTCATGGAGGTCGGCGTATCAAACACCGGGCGCGGGGCGCGGGTGCCGGTGACTTCGATCCGACCGAGGTCGGTTGGCTGCTCGCCGGCCACGGCGTGACCGACGAGCAGCCAACAGGGCGCGACAAGCGCGCCAACCCGCAGCATGCGAAAGCATGCTGACATAGGCGTCTCCTTGTTGTTGTTAGCTTTAGGCCGTGGCGACGGTCTGGAGCTAATGCCCGGGCATCAAACCTTCGCGATCGGCTTGCTCACGCGCCGCTTCGGCGGCCGCATGCGCGGTCGCCTCCGCCTGTTCGGCCCGCTCCTGACCGGCCTCGGTGGCCTTGTCCATCGCCTCGTCGCGTATGCCGCCCATCAACTTGTCTTCCGTCGAAGTGCGCGGCAACCCGGCGGCCAGCGCCGCACCCAGCGCAATGCCGAGCGCGCCGACGATCAACGGCTGCTCGTGCATCACGCGGCTGACCTGGTCCGCGGCGTCACGCATACTGCCCGAGGCACGGCGGCCGAGATCGCGCGTTTCCTCGCGTGCCCGGTGCATGCGCTCGCGCGCGTCGTGCACCCGTTCTTTCGCATTATGCGCGGCTTCGCGCGTCCGATCAGCCGCAGCGCCGGCTTTGCCTTTCATCTCATCCTTGAGTTCACCGGCTCGCGCCGTCGCGCGGCCGGTTCCCGACGAACGATTCGCGAGCATCAACCAGCCGATGCCGATGCCGGTCAGCACTGCCGGCATTGGATTGTTTTTGGCGCTCTCGCGGAGATTGGTCAGGAACTCGCCCGAGCCGCTGTGGCGAAAATAGTCCAGGCTCTCGTTCATCATTTCGCCCGGCGTGAGCTTTCGCTCGATCGCGTCGATGGTCTCGTTCATCCGCGACCGCGTCGCCTCGACTTCCGATTCGAGCGCGTCGGGATTTTCATTGGTGCGCGCGTTCATGCCGTACCTCCTCTTTCAAGTGTTCGCCGTGTTCACGCATCGCATCGCGATCGCGTTCAACACTGTGCAGCGTTCGTCGCGGCATCATGTTTTCCGGCTTGAGATTGCTGCGCGCCTTCAGCAGCAGGCCGATGCCGACCAGCATGAAGAACACGCCGACGATGATCTCGGACAGCCACGGCGTCAGCGACGTCGGCAATACTACGTCGAGGCCGACCACGGCGGCCTCCAGCAGGATAATGAAGCCGCCGATCATGGACACGGTCGCCAGCACAACCGATACCATGGCCACCGCGACCTGCGACATCTTGCCGGACATCTCGCTCTTCGCGAGTGCCGCTTCGTTGCGCACCAGCGTCGCGGTATCGCGCGCCAGGCTGGAAAGCAGGCTGCCGATCGAACGATCGTCGTGGACGAACTCAGTGCGTGCTTGCATGACTCTGCTCCTCAGTTTGACTGAACATCCGGCCATTGCCGGCGTCATCGTGGCCGCGCCGTTCAGAACTCTTCACGAAGCGTGTCAGCAGAAAGCCGGCCGCGACCGCGCCGGCCAGGAAAGTCGCCGGCCGCTCGCGCGCGAAAACCTGCGTTCGCTCGATCAGCTCGCTCAAGTCCTTGCCACGCATTTCGCCGGCGATGCGATCCGCGCCATCCGCGCAGCGCCGCGCGATCTCCGCGAGCCACCCCTGATCCCGGCGGTCAAGTTGGTCCGCCGTATCGCGGAACGCGCCGGCAACGCTGTCGGCCTGCTCGGCGGCGGCGTATTTCTGCCGCTCCGCGGTTTCCGTCGCCTGGCGACGGACGTCGTCCACAGCCTCGCGGGTCGTCTGCTTCGCCTGCTCCTTCACCCGGCTGGCGTCGTCGCCGACTGCTGCCGAGGGATTGGTGTCTGGTGATTGCATGATTGATCCTCCATGGATGCACTATCCGACAGACGCTAACAAAGCGGGGCCGACATTGCTGTACGGGCGATGGCCTACGGACAAACCCACCCCCGAATCGGCCTCACGGCTGGAGCACGATCTTGATGGCGCCGTCTTGCTTCTTCTGGAAAATCTCGTAACCGTGCGGCGCCTCGGTAAGCGGCAGCTTATGCGTCGCCGGATCCCCTGCACCGAGCGGATCGGCGTCGTCGAGCGGGAACGGCATGATGTCCGGAATCCGGCGCTTGACGTGCGCCTGTGGCACGCGCACGTATTCGGCCCGCCCGCCCGGCACCTAACCCTTCAGAACGACTCCCCCTGCCGCCGGGTTTGCTCGATGCCACGGACCCATGGCCCGGACTGCACCCGGACTGCCGGATGCGGCTCAAGCGCGGCAGACCCTTTGGACAGAGACATGCCGGCACGCGCAGCATGTGCGGTCGCCGAAAGCATCAATATTACGAAGAGCAACGCGAGGGCGGCGGAAACGGCGGCCCGCAAACCGCCAATGTTCGTCCCACGAATGGTCGCGGCCTTGTCAGGCGCGCGTGGCGGTGCGCTAATTGCCGACATTGCCGTTCCCCCGCTTTGGCCGCACGGATGTGCGGCGCTTGCTTCTATTTGTATTTTTCTTCATCAGAACCCTCCATGATTCGCGGGGTGGCTTTCCTTCGCCTTTAAAAAACCCTAGACGCGCAAGCGACGCGCAGTCAATATAGGTCAATTCCTACATAATGACCTTACGCGAAGCTGAACGAGATCTTCGCCGACGCCGCCTCGGCAAAAAACACGTCCATCTCGTGCAGCGTCAACGGCGCGGGCGCCTCGCCCGGCTCATCGAGCCGGCTGACATCGCGATGAAATCCAACGATCGTGCGAATGTCGAGCGGAAAGATGCGCGGGTCTACGCCGACGAAGCCGCCGCCGTGGCGCGCGTACGACAGCAAGCCCTGCCATTCGGATCCGGTCGCCATGCCGATCGAAAACGTGCCGTGCGAAAACAACGCGATGCGGATGTCGTCGTATTCGGGAACATTGCGCAGGTAATCGAGCAGCCGGCGCCAGGACGGCTCGGTGCCGAATATCGTCCAGTACGGCACAGCGCCGAGACGCGGCGCCCACCACGGCTCGACGTAAACGAATTGCTCGACAAGCAGTCGCTTGACGGGTACACCGCGCTGCTCGTACCACCAGCGGTGCAGGTCGGCGATCAACGGGCTTAATTCCATCGGGTGGTCGAAGCCGATTTCCTGCACCCGGGCATGGGTCGCTTCCGCATAGGCGGTAATGTCGCCACGCAGTTCGTCGCGAAACCCCCACTCCGCCTCGGCGCGTACAGCGTCGGGTTCGGGCGGATCCCAGAAACCGCGGTGCGAACGGTACTCCGAGAGAAATTCATTCACTTTTACGCTGCCCTTGAACAGGTCGCTGAAGTCCGCGCCGCCGACGCCGCCGAACTGAAAATAGTGCCGTTCGCCAAGCTCGGTAGTGGGCCAGCCATATTGGCACTCGACGAGCACGATGCGCCCGCCGAGCGACAGGCAGTCGTCGAGAAACTGCCGGTACGCGCGCGGCAGTCTCAGGTATTTCATCCGGAAATAGCTCATGCGCCTGACCGGCAACCGGTCCTGCACCGGATCGTGCATCTGGTGGAGGGCGACGTTCGGATTGACCGCGAGCATGCGGCCGGCGGCGTCCCTGGTTTCGGCCGCGATCTCGCGCGGTTCGTCCATGTGGATGTAGCGGCGGCGCACGGGCAGCAACAGCGTCTGCGGCAGCCACGGGCAACCGAGCGCCGCGGCGAGATGAATCATCGCCCCGTTGGACGAACCGATGAAGATGGCCGGGTACGGACGGCGTGGGTAACGCGCAACCAGCCACTCGGCAATGTCTTCGGAGTCGATGTTTTCGAATTGCTCGACGGGCCGGGCTTCGGCAATGCCGCCCCAGGTGAACAAGGCCTCGCGCGCGCCGCGCGGCAAGCGATCCAGCGCTTTGAGCAACGGGTCGACGAACGATTCGACCGAGGCGGGCGCAATGCCAAGTGCCGGTGTATCGCAATCATGAAGATAAAGCGCCAGCGCGCGCAGCATCGACGATGCTGAATCGTAACCGGCGACGGCGCGCCTGGCGGGAACAGGCCTGGCGGGTCGCGGAGTCTGCCGCCGTTCCACTACCTGTTCCGACACGGTCTTATTTCCCCGGCCCAAGCCTTATGCTTCGACGGTCTGGCGCGCCAGTCGGCGCCGCATGTCGTGCAGATACCAGATCTTCGGAAACTGCCGGAGCGGTACCGGCACGCGCGGGTACACGAGGCGCACCGTGTTGGAAAACCGGTTGAAGCGCCGCTGACGGCGGTCGTTCCAGTCGATGCCGTACGCGTCGCGAATCGGCGCGGGCAGCAAGGCTGCCGTGATCAGCCGGTTCAGCGGCATTGCCGTCCGCATCCATAACGGTACCTGGCGCGGATGGAACAGGTCGTCGCAGACCGCACGCGCCGCGTCCGTCACCTCAAGGCGCTTGAGCATCGCATTCCAGTAGTTGCTAAACGCCGCCCGGTCGGTCGGCCATTGCTCCTCGCGCATCTGCAGCGCCGCGCCGAGGATACGGTACTGGCGGTAAATGATCTCGGCGCGACGATCGTCCAGGCGGCAGACCCAGCGCTCGTATAGCATCAACGCCGTGTGGTAGAGGGTCGCTGCAACCCAAAGCTGCAGGTCCGGGTCGCGTGCGTCGTAGCCGGGTCCGTTGATGCTGCGGTGGACGGTTTCGACCTGGTCGCGAACCGCGCGCCGCTCGTCCGGGCTGCCGAACGTCATACAGTAGACGTAGGTCATCGTTGCGCGCAGCCGGTCCATCGCGCGGTTGGTGAAATTGCTGTGCTCGGCGACGCCGCGACCGATGGCCGGATGCGCGACCTGCAGCAGAATGGCACGCATGCCGCCGGCGAGGAGAATTCCCTCGCCCGCAATCGCAGCCATCGCACCGGTGTCCATGTCAGCGGCGCGCATAAGGGGCAGAAATAGTCATGTCCGTCCCTCCTTGGACGAGCAAGAGATCGAGAATTCAAGGATAGATTACGCGCGGCGCCCGCGAAAGCCAATGACGCGCGCTCAACCGATTCGGTTCTGTGTAACCATGTACTTCATGGCAAAGACTGGCAACAAGAACCTGAAAGTGCTGCCGCGACCCGCCCGCCGGCGCCTGCGCGCCTGGGCGATTGAAGTGCTGCGGCGCGACGCGCCCGCGCCGGACTACGATCATCCGGTGGGGGACCCGGGACTATTCGGGCCGGACACCGTCACCTGGAAAATTCATGCTGACTTCCCCGGCATGATGGCCGGCGGCCTCGGCGCGCTGATGCTTCAGAGCCTGCATCCGCTGGCGCTCGCTGGCGTGTGGGATCACTCGAATTTCCGCACCGAAACGCTCGCGCGCCTGCGCAGCACCATCGCGTTTGTCGGGCGGACCACCTATGCGCCGCGCGCGGCGGCCGAGCAGGCGATCGCGCGGGTGCGTTCGGTCCACCGTCACGTTAACGGTGTCGCAGCGGACGGCCGTCGGTACAGCGCCGAAGACCCGGACCTTCTCACCTGGGTGCACTGCGCCGAGGCGTGGAGTTTCATGCACGGTTACCAGACGTATTGCTACGGCGACATTCCGCTCTCCGCGCAAGACCGCTACCTGCATGAAACCACCCGCGTCGCAGAAGCACTCGGCGCGCGCGACGTGCCCAAGTCGCTCGCGGAACTGGAAAGCTACTTCGACGCCATGCGCCCGGAACTCGTCTGCGACGCGCGCACCCGCGAGGTGCTGGCCGTGCTGAGCACTATTCGCTTGCCGATTCCGCTGGCTGGTTTGGGCCGCAGCCTGTTCATGGGCGCCGGCGCGGCGCTGCTGCCGGATTGGGCCCTCGACCTGATGGGCAGATCGCGGCTGGAACGAGTACGCGACCAGGCCGCCGCCCGTGCATTGAAACTCATCGCGCCAAGCATCCGCGATGCCATGGCCGAAGGCGGTCTCACCTGGCGTGCGTGTGCGCGCACGGGAGTGGACTATGCGAGCTTGTTCCGTTGGCCGGAATGAGGCTTGCCGGTCACCGCGGCAAGATAAGCGGCCAAGTCCCGACCGGCAGTTTCAGCGAACACTTCGCCGCTCGCACTGCATTCGTGGATACGATCCGGCCGGAAATTGCGGAAATCCTCGCGCAGCCGGCACCAGGCGCCGAGCGTCCACTTGCCGCCCCAGAACGCCATGCACAGCGGCTCGATATCGCGCAGGCTTTCGCACCCATTTTCGTCGCCATAGCGCAATCGCAGCACGCGGCGGCTGTCGATCGCATCATGCAGGCAATCCAGCAGGGCGACGAATTCGCTCTGATGATGGTCGCGCCACACCGGCGCGAATATACGCGTGTGGTCGGCGCGTTCACGCAGCGCCGGCGGCAGTACGGCTTCGATCTTGAGCAGCGCGGCCTGCGCGCTTGCCGCCAGCCGGTTGCCGGTGAAGGCACGCACAAAGCGCGTGCCTACCACCAGCGCTTCCAGTTCCTCCGGTGTGAACATCAGCGGCGGAATGTCCGAGCCTTTGCGCAGCACGTAACCGACGCCGGCCTCGCCTTCGATCGGCACGCCCGACGTCTGCAGGTCGGCCACGTCGCGATACACCGTGCGCTGCGACACGCGCAACGTCTCCGCCAGTTGCCGCGCCGGCAGCGCGGTGCGGCGGCCCTGCAAGGCATGGACGATCAGGAACAGGCGATCGGCGCGGCGCATCCGCTCATTATATGAAGCGGGCGACTTATGCGGGCACCGCCTCCTGCTCCCTGGCCGCGTACCCGGCATCGATTTTGGCCGCGCGACGCATCGCCGGCCGCGAGCAAACGCGGTCGATGTATGCGCGGATCACCGGCTCATCCGACACCAGATTGAAGCCGACGACCCACTCAAGAGCGCGGCCCCACAGCACATCGGCGGCGCTGAAATCGTCGCCGAGCATGTACGGGCTCTCCCACAAATGATCGGTCAGCGTTCCCAGCACCTCATCGTAAGTACCGTAAGGGGACTGCTCCCGCGGACCCGGCTCGCGCTGCTGCGCGCGATCCCCCACCGCCGGCTCGAAACACGAGCCGTAGAACACCATCCAGCGAAGATACGCACCGCGTCGCGGATCGCCGATTGGCGGCGCGAGTCCGGCCTCCGAATACAGGTCGGCGAGATACATCATCACCGCCGGCTGCTCGGTCACCACCGTATTGCCGTGGCGGATGGCGGGTACCTTGCCCATCGGATTGATCGCCAGATATTCCTGCTGGCGTTGGGTGCCGGCTCTCAGGCTGAGCACGTGCATATCGTATTCCACGCCCAGTTCCTCGAGCAGCGAAAGCGTGACAGATGCACGACTGTGGGGGGCGTAATAGAAAGTAACGCGGGGTTTCATGACGACTCCTGATGATTGAAGACGCCGCCTATTGTGCGTACCCCCTGCTGCCAGCGTTCTGTCAGTAGGCGCCAAAGGTTACTGCTTCCATCGTGCACTCGCGATGCAGGCGGCTGAACAGGGGGTCAGCCTCAATCGTCTCGCGAGCGCAAAACTCGCCGCTTCGCCAAACCTGTACCATATGGGAGGGGGATTGATTCGTCCGAATCGAATACGGACTCGCAACGCACGGAAGCCTTCATCGCGCGCACCAAATAAATGCCGGCACAAGCGGACGTTGCCGCAACAGCCTAAGCAAATCAATTTTGCGCATCCACCAATGAAGATTGCGCGCAGGCATAGGTGAAGCGCGACGTGCCGCCGGCTCAGCAGCCGAAGCTAGCCGGCCGACGGCGGTCAACTACCTCAGAGGGTCACCTGCGTCGGCTGTGAGACATCCCGGACGACTCTTGCGGTTTCGCGGTGACTTGTTTTGTTTGCAAGATCCGCTTGCGCAACGATGCCGCAGATTCTGCCCTGCGCATCGACAATGGGTATGCGACGCAACTGATACTGCTCCATCTTGTCGATGCAATCCTGCACATCGGCATCGGGTTCGCACGTCACGACGTCGTTGCTCATCACGTCGGCAACCTTCGTGTCTGGTCCCTTGCCGTTCGCAACGGCCCGACAAGCAATGTCGCGGTCGGTAATCACACCCACCGGCTTTCGGGTTTCGCGATTGTCGACGACCGGTATTTCACCGCAATCGTGCGTGGACATTAAACGCGCTGCGTCGGCAATGGACGCATCCGCGGTGCAGACCGCCGGGTCCGCGGTCATGATCTCTTTAACTTTCATCTCGAACCTCCATGGTATCTCAAACTTCCGATTGCGCTCAGACTACGCGCGCGGTGAGAGGACAATCAATCGAGACCTGCACGAGGTGAACCGAGGGAAACCGCCCGCGCTTCAGCGCAGGATTATTGTTTTGCACCGGTGTCAATGATTCGGGCGGCCTCGAACCACTGCGGCGGCCACATCACCTATGTATGGGACGGATCAGGTCGACCGCGATCATTATGACAAGGAGTGAAAGCGGGCATGCGAGCGACCACAATAACCAGATGCTGTGGGTGTAACTGCCAGCCACCGCGCCGCAGATGTAAAAGCACCAGATGCCGCCGAACAAGGCCGCGCGTTCAATTGCGTCCCGCCGCGAGCCGCCGCGAAGCGCGTTGCTCAGATAGCTCGATTCCGGTCGCCTTTCGCCGTCGTGCAGCCAGAAAAGCCAGTTGACCGTTTCTTGCGCGAATTTCGTCAGCATCCCGGACACATAGGCCGTGCGCGTCCGTTCGCCGGCCACCCGCTGCAACGCGCAGGCCTGGAAACCGATCGACAAAATGGCGAGCGCCGCAAGAACGTAGAAACCCTGCGGCGAATGATCGTGAACCGCGCCGTGCGGACCGATAATCGTGCTGCCGTACACCATGAAGACGAGAACCATCGTCGCCTGCACCGCCAGCATCAAACCGGTGGTCGAGCGCACGCCGCGCCGCGTGGCGAACTCGATGAGCGCCGTGGCGAATGCGATGCCAAAGATAAAGAGGAACACCGCCGCGACCATCGGCACGGCTGAATCCAGGTTCAACTGGCCGACAAGCACGCCGAGCCGCGCCGAGTTGCCGCTCATGTGCGCGGTAAAGAGATGGTGCAGGGTCAGATAACCGACAGCGTCGATAAAACCCGCAACAATGGGCAGGGTCAGTGCCAGCGCCGCTTTCTCGCGGCTCATTCTAATGCTTCAACTGCCGCGCGCAGCACACATCCAGCGCCGTCACCGCGCGGCCGCGGAACGGGCAGATCCTCCCAGTTCATGGCCCCGGACGTGCCTAAGCGGCGGATACAGGCGGCCCTGAAAGCCGGCGTCTTCATCTCTGCGAGAACCGTATGTCGCGCGGCCTTTGGATTCGTACCGGCGGATAATGCGGGCGAGGCTTTCGCCGCCGCGCAGTCGCATCAGTTCGGGGAAAAGCCGGCGATCGAACAACGCCGGCAGACCGGAACACGCTTCGTAACGCGACGCAACAACAGGACGATCCCGAGCCCGCTCACGCCCTGCCAGCAGCCGCTTGATCGCGCCCGGCGGCGGCGCCAGCCAGGTGCGCATGAAGATGGCGCTGTCGACCTCGCGCGGCGAGGCCTCAAGCGCCGTGAGGCCCTGGCGAATGGAGGAACTGACGCCTTCCTGCCAGGCCCAGTTGACGACTACCTTGAGGCGGCCGGGCTCGTTGGTGGTGGCGATCTCATCGCGCAGGATCGCGTCGCGCGCGCCAAGCACGACGATAACCGGCCGGCAAGGCGATGCCAGCGCGGCGTCCAGCGCCTGCCACAGCCGCGTCTTCCCATGGAACCGCGCCCGCCGCCGGTTGCGCCTCAGCCGCACCCGTGCATCGGTCGCCAACACCACAATGCCGGTTGAGCATTCGCCGTCTTCGGCATCCATCGGTACCTCCTGTACGCACATTTATACGAGTCAAGGCTACGCATGCTGCGAGGGACGAACAAGCCGGGCCAGACCTTAAGGAATGGCGCGAGGTGGCAGGGGTTTTCCGCTATCCATCCCGCGATGCGATTTCTGTCAGGGTTATGTTGATGAACGGAAGCTGGGACTGGAGGACACGCGCTTGGGGCACTAATGTTAAGCCGCGACAACGATGCCCTACCTAGGGTAGTGAGCGCTCTTATTGAATGGATTTCGGAGAGCGACATACTGGGAGGCCATCAACCATTCGCCCCGCCGCAAGGAGGATCATCATGGCCTTAAGTCTCATGGAAGAAAAAGGTACGCCGCTGGAGCAGCAGCGTTTCACATTGCGGGAATTGACCCCGCCGCCGATGAGCAAGCTCGACGACGACGCCTTCACCCGCGTGCGCATCATCCTGATGAACGGCATCGAAATGGGCGCCAATCGCTTTCAGCACATGGCGGCGCATTTCAATAAGGATTTGCGGGAAACACTCGCGCAGGTGCGCCGTGTCGAGCACCACCAGCAGACGATGGTGAACTGGCTGCTGTCGCCCGACGATTCGCCGCTGGAAATCACCATCGGCTATGAGCAGGTGGCAATCGAGGTCACCGCGAGCATAGCCGAGCACGAGCCGGACGACTACCTGGCGCAGGTGTACCGCTTCGGCTTGCTCGAGGATTTTGACCATCTCTATCGTTATTCAGCGCTGCTCGACCGGCTCGAAGGCAAGGATGCCAACAACATCCTGCAGTCGTATACCGACATTGAGGCCGGCCGCGCCACCAGCTTCGAGCATCGCGATCCGCACGACGATCTGCGCGACCATTACGATCGTAAAGCGGCCGCGCCGCTGTCCAAGATCCACGCGCTGACGTTGTTCAACGGCGAGTACCAGACGCGCAACTACTACATGACCATCGGGCCGGGCTTTCCTGACCCGATCGCGCGCGGACTGTACGGCGAGATCGCTTCAATCGAAGAGCAGCACGTGACCCAGTACGGTTCGCTGTGCGACCCGAATGAAACGTGGATTGAAAAGTGGCTCCTGTACGAGGCGATGGAAGCTTACAACTACTACAGTTGCATGCAGTACGAAGACAACCCGCGCATCAAGAAAATCTGGGAGCGCTGCCTCGACTACGAACTCGGCCACCTGCAGGTGGCAATGAAGTGTTTCAAGGACATCGAGCGCCGTGACCCGGCGGAAGTCCTGCCGGACGAAATACCGGACCAGATCGACTACGAGAGTCACCGCGATTTCATCCGTCAGACGCTGGAACAGGAAGTCGACTACACCGCCGAAGGGCACCGCATCCTGCCGCGTGACGAAGCCGACGGCACGCGCTCGGCCGCTTACCGCGACCACCTCAACAAGGACGGTTCGTTTTCCGACACGGTCGCGGAAGATTACACCTGGCGCCCCGGCACTGAAGTCGCCAATCGCAAGGCAAAAGCAGCATAAGTGGTCCGATGGACCACACAGGAGAATTCGACATGGCAGAACCCGCAACACAAATTGGCAGTAACCGCACCGGCATCCAGGCGTCGCCGTTCGACATGCAGAAATTGCAGGACATCGCATCCAGGGCGCCTCCCCGCGCCGCCGAGGAACTCAAGGCGAATTCCATGCGGCAGGCTTACATGAAACAGACCGGCGGCATTGGTTCGGTGGCGCCGCCCGGCTCGGTCAAGGGCATGGCCACGACCGCGATGGAGGCGATCAAAGGCCACAAGCCCGCCACCTTCATCGACAAGCTCGGAGAACGCCTCGCCTTCGAACGCTCAGGCGTGCGCGCCTACGAGGCCGTGCTGGTCAAGTTCGATGCGCTCGGCGCCTGGGAAGGCGGCCCAAGCCACGACCTGCTTCTGCACCAGCACGACGAAGAACTGGAACATTTCAACCTGCTCACCGACATCATCGAACGGCTGGGCGCCGATCCGACCACGATGACGCCTTCGGCGGACGTGACGTCGGTGGCCGGCTCCGGCATCTTCAAGGTGCTTTCCGACCCGCGCACCACGCTACCGCAGGCCCTTCAAGGGCTGTTGATGCTCGAGGACGCCGATGTCGAAGGCTGGACGACGCTGATCAGCCTCGCCGACAGCATCGGTCAGGACAAATTGGCAGACCAGTTCCGGCAGGCGCGCGAAACAGAGGAAACACACCAGACGCGGGTGCGTGAGTGGCTGGCGAAGGCGGTACTCGCCGATGCGCATCGTGAACTGGACGGACAGGGCACAACGACAGGTTAAAAGTCGGTATCAGTGGACCGCTGCGATGCGGCGGTCCCAACGCGGCTTGCGGCGAATCCAGTCGCGGCGGGGCGCGCCGAAGCAACGGCCGGTAAGCGTCAGGTTTTCGACATCATCAAGATCGAAGCGACGCCACTCCGGAATGCCGCCGGAGCGACTGCCGCCTTCCACCTGATACGCCAGAAGCTGGGTTTCGCCGTGCAGGACGCCAAGGTCGTGCGGCTCCACGACGCGCCGCCGGCCATGGTAGTTAAACGCGACGATCGCGTGCGCCTCGATCGCCTTGACGATCTCGTCGCGGATCATCGCTTCGGCCCGTCAGGACAATAAGCTCTCGACAGTTTCCGGCGGGCGCGCCAGAACTGCACGATCGCCTTTAACGACAATCGGCCGCTGGATCAGATCGGGATTGGCGACCATGACAGCCATCAACTCGTCCTCCGACAGATCGCGTTCCGCAAGCCGGAGTTCCGTTGCGACCGGCTCCTTGTCGCGAAGCACGTCGCGCGCGGACAGGTCCAGTTTTCGCAGCAACTCGCGAAACTCGTCAACTGTCAGTGGCTGCTCGTAATAGTTCACCGACTCGTAATCGATGCCGCGCTCGTCGAGGATGCCGAGCGTGCCGATGCATTTGCTGCAAGTGGTTTTCTGATATACGGTGATTTTGTCAGTCATCATTTTTTCCTTTGCTGCTTTCTGCCTCTAAGCAGACACCATTTTCGCTGGTGCTGCTCCGCGTTTGCCGAACACCAGCCCACTGTCGGCAACGCCGACCTCAATCACATCGCCCGGATCAAACTCGCCTTGCAGAATCCGCTGCGCTAGCGGATTTTCCAACTGCTGCTGGATGGCGCGCTTGAGCGGGCGGGCACCGTAGACCGGGTCGAAGCCCGCCTTGCCGAGCTGGTCGAGCGCGGCGTCGGTGATCGTGAGTCCCAGATCGCGCTCCGCGAGCCGGCGCTCCAGGTATTGCATCTGGATGCGGGCGATCGCACGAATCTGCGCTTCGTCCAGCGAGTGGAAGACCACGACTTCGTCAATGCGGTTGATGAATTCGGGGCGGAAGTGCTGGCCGACAACTTCCATTACCGCCGACTTCATCTGCTCATAGCCATCGGTGCGCGCGATATCCTGAATAATTTGCGAACCGAGATTCGAGGTCATGACGATGACGGTGTTCTTGAAATTGACGGTGCGGCCCTGCCCGTCGGTCAGGCGGCCGTCGTCGAGCACCTGAAGGAGCACGTTGAACACGTCCGGATGTGCCTTTTCAACTTCGTCGAGCAAAATCACCGAATACGGCTTGCGGCGCACGGCCTCCGTTAAATAACCGCCCTCTTCATAGCCGACGTAGCCCGGCGGCGCGCCGATCAGCCGCGCGACGGAGTGCTTCTCCATGAACTCGCTCATGTCGAGGCGCACCATCGCTTCTTCGGTGTCGAACAGGAAGCTGGCAAGCGCTTTGGTCAGTTCCGTCTTGCCTACGCCGGTCGGGCCGAGGAACAGGAACGAGCCGCTGGGCCGATTCGGATCGGACAACCCGGCGCGCGAGCGGCGGATCGCATTGGCGACGGCGCTCACTGCTTCGTCCTGGCCAACGACGCGCTTCTTCAGCTCGTCTTCCATGCGCAGCAGTTTGTCGCGCTCGCCTTCAAGCATCTTTGCGACCGGAATGCCGGTCCAGCGCGAAACGACTTCGGCAATTTCCTCTTCGGTGACTTTGTTGCGCAACAACTGCGTTTCCTGCGTTTCCGCCTGCGACGCCTGCGAGAGTTGTTTTTCCAGCTCCGGAATGCGGCCGTATTGCAATTCGGACATGCGTGACAGGTCGCCGGCGCGGCGCGCGGTATCGAGTTCCAGGCGCGCGCGTTCCAATTCTTCCTTCACCTGGCTTGCGCCCTGCAACGACGCCTTTTCGGACTTCCAGACTTCTTCCAGGTCCGAATACTCGCGCTCCAACTCGCCTATTTCAGTTTCGAGCGTGTCCAGCCGCTTGCGCGACGCTTCGTCTTTTTCTTTCTTCAGCGCTTCACGCTCAATCTTGAGTTGAATCAGCCGCCTCTCCAGGCGGTCCATTTCCTCAGGCTTGGAATCGATCTCCATGCGGATGCGGCTGGCCGCCTCGTCGATCAGATCGATGGCCTTATCGGGGAGTTGCCGGTCGGTGATGTAGCGCTGCGACAGAGTTGCAGCAGCGACGATCGCGGGGTCGGTGATCTCGACGCCGTGATGGACTTCGTAGCGTTCTTTCAGGCCTCGCAGAATCGCGATCGTGTCTTCCTCGCTCGGCTCGTCCACCAGCACGCGCTGGAAGCGGCGCTCGAGCGCGGCGTCCTTTTCGATGTACTGGCGATATTCGTCGAGCGTGGTTGCGCCGACGCAGTGCAGCTCGCCGCGGGCAAGTGCGGGCTTCAACAGATTGCCCGCGTCCATCGCACCTTCGGCCTTTCCGGCGCCGACCACGGTGTGCAGTTCGTCGATGAACAGAATGATGCGGCCTTCCTGTTTGGCGAGATCTTTGAGCACCGCCTTCAGGCGCTCCTCGAACTCGCCGCGGAATTTGGCGCCGGCGATGAGCGAGCCCATGTCGAGAGTCAGCACGCGCTTGTCCTTCAGCCCTTCCGGCACCTCGCCGTTGATGATGCGCTGCGCGAGCCCTTCGACGATCGCCGTCTTGCCGACACCGGCCTCGCCAATCAGCACCGGGTTGTTCTTGGTGCGGCGCTGCAACACCTGGATCGTGCGACGAATTTCGTCGTCGCGGCCGATCACCGGGTCGAGCTTGCCCTGCTCGGCGCGCTCGGTGAGATCGATCGTATATTTCTCCAGCGCCTGGCGCTGGTCCTCGCCGCTGGCATCGTTCATGTTCTGTCCGCCGCGCACCTCGTCGATCGCACGTTCGATCGCCTGCCGATTCGCGCCGGCATCGCGCAGCGCGTCGCCGAGCTGGCCCTTGTCGTCCAACGCGGCGAGCACGAACAGCTCGCTGGCAATGAACTGGTCGTTCCGCTTTTGCGCCAGCTTGTCGGTCAGGTTCAAGAGGCGATTGAGGTCGTTGGAAACATGCACGTCGCCGCCGACACCCTCGACCTGCGGCAGGCGATCGAGCGTGCCGTTCAGCCGGTCGCGCAGCCGGTTCACATCGACGCCGGCCTTGGCGAGCAACGGATGCACCGTGCCCGCCTGCTGGTTGAGCATCGCCAGCATCAGGTGCGCGGGTTCGATGAATTGATGATCGCGACCGAGCGCCAGCGATTGCGCGTCGGCCAGCGCGATCTGGAATTTGCTGGTGAGTTTGTCCATCCGCATCGGCTGGCCCTCGAAAAACCTAAATGATGTGCTTTAGATGAGGGTCGCGGAGGAGATTTTCAATCGGGCAATCAAACGCTGGTAATCGCGATCTCAATGACGAGGATCACGCCTGCCCCGACGGCAATCAGCGCCAGCTGCCAGAACGCCTCGCCCGGTCCGGTACGCTTGTGCATGTTCGGCACCAGGTCCGCGAGCGAGATGTAGGTCAGGTTGGCGATTGCGATGGTCAGGATGTACGGCAGCACCGCGCGCGTCTGATCGAGGGCGAAGTAGGCGATCAGCCCGCCCGCCATCGTCGCCAGCCCCACCAGCGCGTTCAGGACGAACGCCCGCAGGCGGCTCATGCCGCTGCCCACCAGCACCGCGATGTCGCTGACTTCAAGCGGGATTTCGTGGGCGAGCACTGCCAGCGTAATCACGAGCCCCAGCTCGATATTGGCCAGGAACGACGCCGCGATGAGCACACCGTGAATCGCGTTGTGCACGCCGTCGCCGATCAGTATCAGGCTTCCGCCTGCCATGTCGAGCTGGCCGGTATTCCGGGGCGCCGGCTCGCCGCCGTGCTGATGCCAGCGCATCCACTTTTCCAGCATGAAAAAGACCATGATGCCGACGACGATCAGAATGCCGAGCAGCCGCTGATGATGCAGCCCGACGTCGGCTGAGGCTTCCGGATACAGCGCAAGGTAAGCGACGCCAAGCTGCGCGCCTGTGGCGAAGCTCAGCAGGTACGGCAGCGAGACGCGGCGACGCTGTTCGGAAAACAGCAGGAACAGCGACGCAATCAGCGCGCTGCAGATGCCGCCGACGGCAGTGAAAATGACGATCCAGTAGAAGATGGGCATCGTATTAATTTTTCTGTTCGATCCACGCCAGTGTGGCCATCCGCCCGCACTGGCCGTCGCGGCGATAGGAAAAGAACCTGTCCGCGTCGGTATGCGTGCAAAATTCGCCGCCGCTGATCGCCCCGATGCCGGCTGCCATCAGCCGCCGGCGCGCGAGCGCGAACAAGTCGCACTGCCACTTATCCGGGCGGCCCGGCGTGAAGGCCGCCGCCGCGCCCGCGTCCCGGTCCACGAACGCATCGCGCACGTCCGCCCCGACTTCGTAGGCCACCGGGCCAATCGCCGGCCCCAGCCACGCCTGCAATCGCTTCGGTGCGACCGCAAGCGCCTCGACCGCGGTCTCGATGATGCCCGAGGCCATGCCACGCCAGCCGGCATGGACAACCGCCACCGCCGCGCCGTCTTGCTCGCTCAGCACCACCGGCAGGCAGTCGGCGGTTAATATCGCCAGCACCACGCCCGGCTTTCGCGCAAAGGCCGCATCCGCCGCTTCGCTCGGCGCATCGCCTGCCAATTCAAGCACGCGCGTCCCGTGCACCTGTTCGAGCCACGCCGGCTCGCCCGGCAGCGCCAGCGCGTCGACCAGCCGCCGGCGATTCTCCGCCACCGCCGCCGGATCGTCGCCGACGTGGCCGGCGAGATTCAGCGAGCGGTATGGCCCCTGGCTGACACCGCTGTCGCGCGTGGTCGTCAGGACGCGAACGTGCGGTGAGGCAACTCCCTCAACTATCCGCATGCGCGGCCGCATCCTGGCGCAATACTTCGAGCAGGTTGCGCATGTCGGTGGGCAGCGGCGCCTTGAAACTCACCGGCTCGCCGCTGTCGGGATGCACGAAGCCAAGCTCGCGCGCGTGCAGCGCCTGGCGCTTGAATGCGCGCAGTGTGGCGATCGTCTCGTCGGCAGCGCCCTTTGGAACGCTCAGCCGGCGGCCGTAGACGGGATCGCCCACCAGCGGATAATGAGCGTGAGCGAGGTGTACGCGAATCTGGTGTGTGCGGCCCGTTTCCAGTTGCACAGCTATATAGGTGTGCGCACGCAATCGCTCGATCACCCGGTAATGCGTGACGGCCGGGCGGCCACCGTCCTGCACGGCCATGCGTTTTCGATCGGCCCGATGTCGGCCGACGGGCGCATCGACGCTCCCGCCGGCGGTCATGACACCCACCGCAATCGCCTCGTATTGCCGCTTGACCTGCCGCTCGGCCAGCGCCTCGACCAGCCGGGTGTGCGCCTTGATCGAGCGGGCGATGACCAGCAGCCCGGAGGTGTCCTTGTCGAGCCGATGCACAATGCCGGCCCGCGGCACGTGCACCAGTTCCGGCGCGTAGTGCAGCAGCGCGTTCTGCAATGTTCCGGCCGGATTGCCCGCGCCGGGATGCACGACCAGTCCGGCCGGTTTGTTGATGACGATGACGGCGCCGTCTTCATGCACCACGTCGAGCGGCAGCGGCTCCGGCCGCATCGGCGTCTCGACCTCCAATACGGCGTTCACGCGCACGAGATCCCCGCTGACAACATGGTCGCGCGGGCGCGGCGTGCGCTCATTGAGCGTCACCGCGCCGTCCTTGATCCACTTCTTGAGGCGTTCGCGCGAATAATCCGGCAGCAGCCGCGCCAGCGCCTGATCCAGCCGCTCGCCGGACAGTTCCGGCGGAATCAGGCATTCATGTCGTTCGGTTGGTGGCATGATGCCGCGCAGTTTACGTTATACTGCGGCCCTTGCGCCAAGTTTATCCTGCCTTTCCCGGATGAAATCATGCTGAATTATCGCTTTGCACTGGCTTTCGTCGCAGCCCTGGCTATCGCCGGCTGCGCGAGCGGCCCGAAAAAACCGGAACCGCCCAAACCCGCGCCCGTCATGTACAAGGAGGCGATGGCGCCGCTGAACGACGGCAACTGGAAGCTCGCGATAACCAATTTGCAGAATCTCGAGGCCACCTACCCGTTCGGCGACTACGCGATCCAGGCGGAACTGTGCCTGATCTTCGCACAGTACATGTCCGGCGACAGCGACTCGGCGGTCGCGGAAGCCGATCGCTTCATTCGCGAGCATCCGCGCAGCAAGTACGTGCCATACGCGATGTACATGCAGGGCGTCGCGCAATTCCCGGAAGGCCTCAGCCCATTGTGGGCGCCGTTTCCAACCACGCCGGCGGGCTTCGACTCAACGGCCGTCGAACTGTCATTCAAGGCCTTCCACGATCTGGTGAAGCGGTTTCCGAACAGCCAGTACGCGCCCGACGCCCGCCAGCGCATGATTTTCCTGCGCAACCGGCTGGCGAGGTACGAGTATCACGTGGCGAGCTATTACGTGCGCCGCGGTGCGTGGCTGGCGGCGGTGCGACGCGCCGAGTACCTGGTGGAGCATTATCCGGAAACGCCGACGGTCGGGAAGGCGCTTGAAGTGATCGTCAAAGGTTACCGCGAGCTGGGGCTGAACAAGCTTGCCGACGACGCGCAGAAGGTGCTTGAGGCGAATGCGGCGCGCTATGGCGCGGCAGGCTGAGATCCGAAGGCAACCTGCCTTAATCCGCCAGCGGATTGTAACCTGACGTAATCGGATAACGTCTGTCGCGGCCGAACGCGCGGCGGCTGATGCGTACGCCGGGCGGCCCCTGACGGCGCTTGTATTCATTTCGCTGCACCATCGCGACGACCCGCGTGACGACATCGCGGTCGTATCCCGCGGCAACCAGGTCGGCGACCGACATGTCGCCTTCGACGTAAGCTTCCAGAATCGGATCGAGATCACCGTAAGGCGGCAGGCTGTCCGAATCCTTCTGATCCGCCGCCAGTTCCGCTGACGGCTCGCGGTTGATTACGGCATCCGGTATCGCCGGACTCAGGCCGTTGCGGTACCTGGCCAGGCGATAAACCATTGTCTTGGTCAGGTCGCGGATCGGCGCGAAGCCGCCGGCCATGTCGCCGTACAAGGTCGCGTAGCCGACCGCCGATTCACTCTTGTTGCCAGTCGTCAGCAATAACTTTCCCGTCTTGTTCGAGATCGCCATCAGGATGACGCCGCGGCAGCGGGCCTGGATGTTTTCTTCAGTGGTATCGCGCGGCTTGCCCTCGAACAACGGTTTGAGCGTCGCGTCGAAACTTTCGACCGCGCCCTCGATCGGCACAACGTGATATTCGACGCTCAGATCCGACGCCTGCCGCTGCGCTTCACTGCGGCTGATGTTCGCGGTAAATCGTGAGGGCATCATCACCGCCATGACGTTGTCCGCGCCCAGTGCATCGACCGCGATCGCGAGCGTCAGCGCGGAATCGATGCCGCCGGACAACCCGATCGCCGCGCCGGGGAAATGATTCTTGCGCGCGTAGTCACTAACCCCGAGCACGATGGCCTTGTAAACACTTTCCTCGACGCTGGCCCAGGTATGAACGGCGCCCTTCACCGGCGTCACGGTCTCACCGTCGAATTCAAAATCGACCGGATAAAGGCCTTCTTCGAGCCCCGGCGCGCGCACCGCCACCTCGCCATTCGCGGCCATGACGAACGAGCCGCCGTCGAAAACCAATTCGTCCTGTCCACCGACCAGGTTCACGTACACGATTGGAATGCCGGCCTCGGCGATGCGCTTGCGCAGCACCCGCTCGCGAATCCCCTGCTTGTCGAGTTCAAACGGCGATGCATTGATGTTGAACAGGATTTTCGCGCCGGCAGCGGCCGCCTGACCCGCGGGGCCGCTCTGCCAGATGTCTTCACAGACGCACAAGCCGACCGGCACGCCGGCGATATCGACGACGGCTGGCTCGTCGCCTTCCGCAAAGTAGCGCTTTTCATCGAACACGCTGTAGTTCGGCAAGCGTTGCTTGCGCACGATGGCGCGCACTTCGCCGTTGCCGATCAAAGCAGCCGAGTTGAAGATCAATCCGCCGTCGTATTCGGGAAATCCGACCAGCGCTTCAATGCCGCGCACGCCGTCGCGCAGGCGCTTCATGCCCGTCGCCACCTGCAAGCGCAGCCCGGAATGATTGAGCAGGTCTTCGGGCGGATAGCCTGTCAGCGCGAGTTCGGGAAACAGGACAACGTCGGCGTGAAGTTCGTCGCGCGCACGTTCGGCGGCGGCAAGCATTTTGTCGGTATTGCCGACGACGTCGCCGACCAGCAGGTTGAGCTGAGCCATGGCGACGCGAAGAGCAGGTTTTTGTTCGGCCATGGCTTTTTCTTGTCCCCTCTCCCTCAGGGAGAGGGTTAATTTAGCACCCCTCACCCCAGCCCTCTCCCTTGGGGAGAGGGGGCTAAAAGTTACATAGCGGCGGCAATCGCGTTACCAATCTCCGCCGGCGACTTCACCGTCTTGACGCCCGCCGCTTCCAGCGCCTTGAACTTCTCGTCCGCCGTGCCCTTGCCGCCGGAGATGATCGCGCCGGCGTGGCCCATGCGCTTGCCTTTCGGCGCGGTGACGCCGGCAATGTATGCGACCACTGGCTTCCTGACGTTCGCCTTGATGTATTCGGCCGCGGCCTCCTCGTCGCTGCCGCCAATCTCGCCGACCATCACGATGCCTTCAGTCTTCGGGTCGTCATTGAATAAGGCGAGGCAATCGATAAAGCTCATACCATGCACCGGATCGCCGCCGATGCCGACGCAGGTGGACTGGCCAAGGCCATTCTGCGTGGTCTGATAAACGGCTTCGTAAGTGAGCGTGCCGGAGCGAGAGACGATGCCGATCTTGCCGGGCTTGTGAATGTGACCGGGCATGATGCCGATCTTGCACTCGCCGGGGGTGATGATGCCGGGGCAGTTCGGCCCGATCAGCCGGCAGTCATGATCCTTCAGCGCCGCCTTGACGCGTACCATGTCGATCACCGGAATGTGCTCGGTGATGCAGACGATCGTCTTGATGCCGGCATCGGCGGCTTCGAGAATCGCGTCTGCCGCGAACGGCGCGGGCACGTAGATCATCGTCGCTTCGGCGCCGGTTTCGGCGACGGCGTCGTGGCAAGTGTTGAACACCGGGCGGTCGAGGTGCGTTTCGCCCGCGCGGCCCGGCGTCACGCCGCCGACGATGTGGGTGCCGTAGGCGATCGCCTGTTCGCTGTGAAAGGTGCCCTGCTTGCCGGTGAAGCCCTGGCAGATGACCTTGGTGTTTTTGTCGACGAGAATGCTCATGAATAACCTTCGGGACTCGGGTTTCGGGAATCGGGGTTCGGGAAGAATCAGCCAGCGGCGGCGACGACTTTCTTCGCCGCATCCGTCAGATCGTCGGCGGCGATGATGTCGACGTCGCTTTCGTTCAGCGTCTTCTTGCCGGCTTCGGCGTTGGTGCCTTCCAGCCGCACAACGACAGGCACCGGCACGCCGACGCCCTTGACCGCCGCGATAATGCCGTCGGCAATGATGTCGCAGCGCACGATGCCGCCAAATATGTTGACCAGAATCGCCTTGACGTTCTCGTTCGACAAAATCAGCTTGAACGCGGCGCTCACGCGCTCGGTGGTCGCCCCGCCGCCGACATCCAGGAAATTCGCCGGATCGCCGCCGGACAGCTTGATCAGGTCCATCGTCGCCATTGCAAGGCCCGCGCCGTTCACCATGCAGGCGATGTCGCCGTCGAGCGAGACGTAGTTCAAACCGTGCTGGTTGGCGATGTTTTCCTTTTCGTCTTCCTGTGACGCATCTTCAAGCGCGGCCAGATCCGGGTGACGGAACAGTGCGTTGTCGTCGAGGTTGATCTTGGCGTCGAGCGCGACGAGGTTGCCGTCGCCAGTGACGATCAGCGGGTTCACTTCGACCAGGCTCGCGTCCCTTTCGGTAAACAGCTTATACAGCCCCTGCGCGATCTTGCCGAACTGCTTGACCTGCTCCTTGTTGAGCCCAAGGCCGAACGCCAGCCGGCGCGCCTGGTATGGCTGCAGCCCGGTGGCCGGATGCACCGCGACGCGAACGATTTTCTCGGGCGTCTTTTCAGCGACTTCCTCGATCTCCATGCCGCCCGCAGCGGAGGCCATGAAGGTAATCTGCTCGCGCGCCCGGTCGACCAGCACGCTCAAATACAGCTCGCGGTCGATATCAGAGCCCTGTTCGACCAGCACCTCGTTGACCGGCAGCCCTTGCGGCCCAGTCTGATGGGTGACCAGCGTCGAGCCGATTAACTCTTCAGCCGCCTTGCGCGCCTCATCAGGACTTTTGACGAGCTTGACGCCCCCAGCCTTGCCGCGCCCGCCGGTATGCACCTGCGCCTTGACGACCCACACCGAACCGCCGAGCGCTTCGGCAGCCTGGGCCGCTTCCGCGCCGTTCGTCGCCGGTTTGCCCTCGGGCACGGGAATGCCGTAATCCGCAAACAGTTGTTTTGCCTGATATTCGTGTAGATTCATGGTTTAGCTTTGCTTGATTAAATTTTGGCGCGAGCCAAATGATTTAGAATTGGCGCCGGCCGGGGTGGGGCCAAAAAAGGGAATATTTTGAAACAAACCAGCTTGATTAGCAAAAACCCGGGGATTTCTCGAGCGCCATGAACACACCGGCGGCGTCTTCTGTCGCGCCCGTTTCCGCACGCGGCAGTCACCTGGTAGCGTGGGAGTTGCTGCGCTGGCTGAACGTGGCGCGCGCCGTGCTTGCCGGTCTGCTCATCACGCTGTTCTTCAGCCAAAGCCTGCCGGGCGGCATCGGCGCCAGCGCGCCGGCGCTGTTTGTGTGGGCGGCCGTTGTCTGGTTCGGCTTCAGTGTCTTCGTGAGCTTCGCTGTCAGCAAGCGCCAGCCGGGCCTGTCGCTGCAGACCGTGGTTCAGCTCAGCGGCGACATCGGCGCCGTGACACTGCTGATGTATGCGAGCGGCGGCGCGGGCAGCGGCCTCGGCGAATTACTGCTGGTGCCGCTGGCGGCCAGCGCGCTGATTCTGTCGCTGCGCTTCGCGCTGGGATTCGCCGCGCTCGCCACACTCTCCATCCTGCTGCAGGAATGCTTTGCCGTCCTGACGAAAGTGCACGACGGCGCCTACGTGCAAGCCGGCCTCCTTGGCATCGTTTTCTTCTCGATCGCCGGCCTGAGCAGCGCCCTCGCCGAACGGCTGCGGCAGAGCGAGCTTTTGACCGCGCAGCGCGGTCTCGACGTCGCGAACCTCGCGACGCTGAACGAATACATCATCCAGCATCTGCGCGCCGGCGTACTGATCATCGACGGCCACGACAACATCCGCCTGGCGAACCCGGCGGCTTCCAGAGCGCTGGGTCTCGTCAACATCGCCGGCGGGCAAACGCCATTGACCGTCGCGGCGCCGCGGCTGCAGGCGCTCCTCGACGACTGGCGGCGCGCGCCATACGCCTCGCGCAACGCCACTCTGACGACACCCGACGGCACGGTGCTGATTCCCCACTTCAACCAGCTCGGCGCCACCACCGCGGCCGGCACGCTGGCGTTTCTCGAAGACGCCAGCGATGCGGCCGAACAAGTCCGGCAGATGAAACTGGCGGGGCTCGGCCGCCTGACAGCGAGTATCGCGCATGAAATCCGCAATCCGCTGGGCGCGATCGGCCACGCGAACCAGTTGCTGGAAGAGTCGGAAGCCTTGTCCCGCGACGAGCGCCGGCTGGTCGAAATCATTCACGAACAGACCGGGCGCGTGAACGGCATCGTCGAAAACGTGCTGAAGCTGTCTCGCGGCGGCCCGCCCGGCAAAACCCAGGATGTATCGCTCGACGAATGGCTGCGCCAGTTCGCCGCCGAATTCAGCGAGCGGCATGCACTTGGCGACGAAGACGTGCGCGTGACCGTGCACAAGGGCCGCGCGCCGCTGAAGGCGCGCGTCGACGCGAGCCAGCTGCTTCAGGTCGTGAACAATCTCGCCGAAAACGCGCTACGTTACGGCGTGCCGGAAAACACCACGCGTTACGGCAATCAGGCGCTGGTCGAATTTCGCCTCGGCGTCAGACCGTTTCGGGCTCAACCCTATCTTGAAGTGCTCGACCACGGTCCCGGCGTATCGGCGGATGTCGCAGAGCAGATTTTCGAGCCGTTCTACACATCCAGCAGCCAGGGCACGGGACTCGGCTTGTTCATCGCGCGTGAATTGTGCGAGTGTAACGACGCGACATTGACGTATCATGCCCGCGGCGCCGGTGGAAGTTGTTTCCGCATCAGCTTTGCGAATCCCGAAGCCTGGATTGTTTGATGAGCAAACCCGTTGCCCTGATCGTCGACGACGAGCCCGACATCCGCGAGTTGTTGGCGATGACGCTCGCGCGCATGGGAATCGACAGTGTCCCTGCCGCCGATCTGGCCGCCGCGAAGCACGAGCTTAACGCGCAGTCGTTCGACCTCTGCCTGACCGACAAGCGTCTGCCGGATGGCGACGGACTCGGCCTCGTCGGGTGGATGCAAACGCGCTTTCCGGCCACGCCGGTCGCCGTCATCACCGCACATGGCAACGTGGAGGCCGCTGTAGAGGCGCTCAAGGCCGGCGCGTTCGATTTTGTCTCGAAGCCGGTCGAACTCGAACAGTTGCGCAAACTGATTGCGACCGCGCTCAAGCTTCGTCGCGGCGCGGGCGACGGCGCGCCGGCGACGCGCCTGCTCGGCGAGTCGCCGGCAATCGAAGCAATGCGCGCAATGATCGGCAAGGTCGCCCGAAGCCAGGCGCCGGTCCACATCACCGGCGAGTCCGGCACCGGCAAGGAACTGGTCGCGCGGCTGATTCACGAGAGCGGCCCGCGCGCGGCGAAGCCGTTCGTGCCGATCAACTGCGGCGCGATTCCGTCGGAGTTGATGGAGAGCGAGTTTTTCGGGCACCGCAAAGGCAGCTTTACCGGCGCGGTCGCCGACAAAACCGGCCTCGTCCAGTCGGCCGAGGGCGGCACGCTGTTTCTCGACGAAGTCGCCGATCTGCCGCTGCCGATGCAGGTCAAGCTGCTGCGCGTCATTCAGGAAAAGCGTGTGCGACCGGTCGGCGCGCCGGCCGAAATTCCGGTGGACGTGCGCATATTGAGCGCCACGCACCGGAACCTGCGCGAGCTGATCGCCGCCGGCCAGTTTCGCGAAGACCTGTATTACCGCATCGATGTCATCGAGGTGCACGCGCCGACGCTGCGCGAACGGCCGGAGGACATCGCGCTGCTCGCCCGGCACATCATCGCGCGCCTGGCGGCGAACATGGACATGCCGCCGCCGAATTTCAGTCCCGAGGCGATGGCGATGCTGGAAGCCTACGACTACCCCGGCAACGTCCGGGAGCTGGAAAATATTCTCGAACGTGCGCTGGCCTTGTGCGACGGCGACACGATCGTGCCCGGCTGCATAGCGCTACGCAGCGCGGCGCGCGGCAATGCCGCGCCCGGGCCGGAAACGGAGCAGCCACTGGAGCGCCGCCTGGGCGACGTCGAACGCGAAGCCATCGTCGAGGCGCTCGAAGCCACCCGCTACAACAAGACGGCCGCCGCCAGGCGTCTCGGCATGACGTTTCGGCAGTTGCGCTATCGCATTAAAAAGCTGGATCTCGACAATTGAACCGCTATTTTTTGATCGACTTCGACAGCACGCTCGTCAAACTCGAAACACTGGAAGTGCTTGCCGATATCGCGCTGGCGGATACGCCGGACAAGGCCGGTCGGCTCGAGGCGGTCGCAACACTGACCGAACAGGCGATGAACGGCGAGCTGCCGTTTCGCGCCGCGCTGGAACAGCGTCTCGCCATCATCAATGCGCGACGCGAACATCTTGCGGCCGTTATCGAACGTCTGAAGCAAAATATTTCGGATTCGTTTCTGCGCAATCGCACGTTCCTTGAACGCAATGCCGCGCGCGTCTTCATCGTGTCCAGTGGCTTTCGGGAGGTCGTCGAACCGGTGGTCGCGGCGGTGGGCCTCGGCGCCGATCACGTTTATGCCAACACGCTTTTGTTCGATGACGCGGGCAATATTACCGGCTTCGACACGGCCAATCCGCTGGCGGCGGATGACGGCAAGGCGACGGTGGCTCGCGCACTCGGCGTCGACGGCGAACTGGTCGCCGTAGGTGACGGCTGGGGCGATCTTCAGATTGCCGCGGCCGGCGCAGCGACGCGCTTTTACGCGTTCACCGAAAATGTCTCCCACCCGAAGGTGGTGGACGCGGCGGATCGTGTCGCACCAAGTTTCGACGAGGTGCTGTTCGATTGCGGCCTCGCGCCTTCGGTGTCGTATCCGAAAAATCGCATAGAGGTGCTGCTGCTCGAAAATATCCACCGCAACGCGGAAACCGTGTTCGCGCGCGAAGGTTATCGCGTACGTTCCTTACCCGCGGGCGTGGATACGGAAACCCTCAAGCGCGAAATCCGCAACGTGTCCATCCTCGGCATCCGCTCGAAGACCCACCTGACCGCCGATGTGCTCGCGCATGCGGAGCGCCTGCTCGCGGTGGGTGCATTCTGCATCGGCACCAACCAGATCGATCTCGACGCCACCGCGCGCCGCGGCATCGCCGCGTTCAATGCGCCGTTCAGCAACACCCGCTCGGTGGTCGAACTCGCGATCGCCGAAATCATTCTGCTGATGCGCAATCTGCCCGACAAGATGCGTGCAATGCACTCGGGCGGGTGGCGCAAATCGGCGTCCGGCAGCTTTGAAGTACGCGGCAAGACGCTGGGCATCGTCGGCTACGGCAACATCGGCATGCAACTATCGGTACTGGCCGAAGCCATGGGCATGAACGTGTGCTATTTCGACGTTGCCGAAAAACTCGGCCTCGGTACGGCAAGAAGAACCGCGACGCTGGATGAATTGCTGGACGCAGCGGATATCGTGAGTGTGCACGTGGACGGGCGGCCGGAGAACCGCGATCTGTTCGGCCGTGAGCAGTTCGCGCGCATGAAGCCGGGCGCGATTTTTCTCAATCTGAGCCGCGGTCACGTGGTCGACATCGACGCGCTGCGCGAGGCAATCGGCGACGGCAAAATCCGCGGCGCGGGCGTCGACGTATTCCCCGAGGAACCCTACAGCAACGATGAGGCATTCCGCTCGCCGCTGCGCGACGCGTCGAATGTCGTGCTGACGCCGCACATCGGCGGCAGCACGCTCGAAGCGCAGGCCGATATCGGCCGCTTCGTCGCCGGCAAACTCATCGAGTACATCAACACCGGCGCTACATCGGCGAGCGTCAACTTCCCCAACATCCAGCTACCGGCACAGGCGAACGCACACCGGCTGATTCACGTGCACCACAACGTGCCGGGCATCCTGGCGAAGATCAACCGCGTGCTCGCCGACCTCGACATCAACATCGTCGGGCAGTATCTCAAGACGGACGAACGCATCGGCTACGTCATCACCGACATCGATGCCGGCTATTCGGAGCCGGTATTGGCGGCGATGAAAGATATCGAGCACACGATTCGTGCACGGATCCTGTACTAGCCGAACAACTCGCCGCTGCGCTGTGCCGGATAAATAATCCGCTCGCCATCCACCACTGCGAAATCAGTCAGGGTGTGCGGCATGCGCCGATCGCCGCTCAGGATATGCTCAACCTCGCAACCGCGCACGACTAGCGCATCGGCGATGAGCGAGCGATGGCATCGCCACGGCACCGCCTCCGCGCACATGATCGCCGTGCGGTGGCGGCGTGCGAGCTCGACGAGGCGCGCCATGCCTTCGGCAAACTCCTGCGTCTGCATGTAGTCGGCGTAGCCGCGAAAGCTGTCGTTGCGCCAGCCGGTGTTGATCGAATCGGGATACGTCTTGCGCAAGCCGCCGAGCGCTTCTTCGTGCACGTACCGAATTCCGGGAGGTCCGAGCGACTCGCCGAGCGTTTCGCGGTTGAACTGCGGGTTGCGCCGCGAACGCGGCACCGTGCGCACATCGACGAGCTGCCTCACCTCGTGCATTTGCAGCAACGCGAGCAACTCGTCAAAGCTGCGCGTCGAGTGACCGATCGTCAACACCATGCATTCCTTTGTCGGCATTGCCTTCATCCTTGAACGCTTGTTGATAGCGGCAGCGCCACTGGTTCGAGTGAACATTGTTCGGCCGGCACGCCGCCATTCAACGCCCGCGGCGGCAATCATCCAACACTGCCGCGAACAGGTAGCCGCCGAAGACAGCGACACGCGAGTCGGTGCCGATCAATACGCCGAACAGCCAGGGTGCGAGCAGACCGCCTGCCGCCGTTCCCAGAGCATAAAACACCGCGATGCCAATCGCACGAATTTCGAGCGTAAAAATTTCGCTGACGGTGAGATTAGCCACGCTCGCCGCTGCCGGGAATGGCTGTGGCGATCGAAGCCTCTCGCCATGCACGGCTGCACGCGCTTTGGCATACTGGCGCGAACTTCGGGAGAACCTGATGGACGAATCCATGCGCATCCGCGCCGCCGACGAACCCGCAACGGCCGCCAGAACACTGCCCCGGCGCCTCGGTACCTGGACCGGCATGGCGGTGGTTATCGGTATCATTATCGGCAGCGGCATTTTCACGCTGCCGCCGTCAATCGCCGGAACCACCGGCAACATCACGGGTCTCGCGCTGGTCTGGGTCGTCGGTGGCATCATCACGCTGTTCGGGGCGCTGTCCACGGCCGAGCTGGCCACCATGTTTCCGCATTCCGGCGGCCCGTACGTGTATCTCCGCGAAGCTTATGGCCGGCCGCTGGCATTTTTGTTTGGCTGGATCTGGCTGATTACGACGGCGCTCGCGTGGGCCGCGCAAAGCCTGGTGTTCATGGAGTACTTGGCGAAGTTCGCGCCGATCACGCCGGCAGAGACGCATTGGCTCGCGGCGGCGCTGATCGTGCTGTTCGCCGCCGCGCACTACCGCTCAGTGCGGCTCGGCGCGCTGTTTCAGAATGTCTCGACGACAGCCAAGGTGCTCGCGGTCGTCGGACTGGCCGTGGCGATTTTCGTGCTGGCCCCGAATGCAACCGCCGCGCCCGCGGCGGCGGCCACTGGATCATTGCAATGGGCCGGCATCGGCGTCGGCCTGGTGACGGTGCTGTGGGCTTACGACGGGTGGGAGAACCTGACGACCCTGGCGGGCGAAATGCGCCGCCCGCAGCGCAGTCTGCCGATGGCGCTGATCGGCGGAACGCTGATCGTGATCGTGGTCTATCTGGTGATCAACGCGGCCTATCTGCGTGCGCTGCCGTTCGACACGCTCATCGGTTCCAAGGCGGTCGCGGTCGATTCGGCGGTGACGATTCTCGGGCACGCCGGTGCAACAGCGGTCGGTGCGCTGGTCATGGTGTCGGTGCTCGGCTCGCTGAACGGCAGCGTCATGTCCGACCCGCGCGTATTTTACGCGATGGCCGAGGACCGGCTGTTCTTCCAGTCGGTCGGCAAGGTGCATCCGCGCTTCGAGACGCCTTACGTCGCGATCGTGTTCACCTGCGCTATCGCCGTCATTTACGTCCTGTTCCGCGACTTTATCCAGCTCGCGCGCGCCTACGTGCTCGGCATCTGGCCGTTCCTCGCGCTGTCGGTCATCGGGCTGTTTGTCCTCAGGCGCAAGCGGCCCGACGCCGAACGGCCGTACCGCGTAATCGGCTATCCGGTCGTGCCAGCGCTGTTCGTGCTTGGCACTTTCGGCGTCATTGGTTATTCACTGTATGAAAAGCCTGAGGAAACGGCCATCAGCCTCGGGCTGACCCTGCTTGGAATACCGCTGTATTTTCTTTGGTTGTACTGGGAGAAGCGGCGAACCCAACACCCTTAGATAAACGCCCCGATGGGCATCAACCGGCCCGTCTTATACCATTCCTCTGCAATTCATGCCGGTTGCCACGAGGGCGGCCAGGGCAGTCAAGGAGAGACACGCATGCCTATCGCCAAAACGATCGAGATTTCCGCCGATTCGGATACCAGCTTCGATGATGCCGTCAAGCAAGGCTGCAAAACGGCATGCGAAAAGCTGGACCAGGTCCAGAGCATCTGGGTGAAGGATCAGGAAGTCAAAGTCTCCGATAGCGGGGATATCAACCTGTATCGGGTCTGGATGAAGGTCACCTTCCAGTTGAAGTAACCGGCGTCCGCGCAAGGAAGGGCATATGAAAGCCGTCGTATTTCACGGCATAGGCGACATCCGCCTCGACGATGTCGCCGAACCGAATATTCAGGAACCGACCGACGCGATCGTCAGGATCACGGCGAGCGCGATCTGCGGCACCGACCTGCACATGATCCGCGGCACCATGCCGGGCATGAGGGACGGTACGATCCTTGGCCATGAAGCCGTCGGGACGGTCGAGGAAATCGGCGACAAGGTGCGCAATCTCAGCATAGGCGACCGCGTGGTCGTCCCGTCGACGATTGCCTGCGGCTATTGCTCCTATTGTCGCGCCGGCTATTACGCGCAGTGTGATAACGCGAATCCGAACGGCAAACTGGCCGGCACGGCTTTTTACGGCGGTCCCGAATCGACCGGCGGTTTCAACGGCATGCAGGCCGAGTACGTGCGCGTACCGTTCGCGCATGTGAACCTCGTACGCCTGCCGGACGCGGTCAACGATGAACAGGCGATCCTGATTTCCGACATCTTTCCTACGGGCTATTTCGGCGCCGACCTTGCTGAAATCAAATACGGCGACACGGTGGCGATTTTCGGCTGCGGCCCGGTCGGACTGTTCGCGATCGCGAGCGCGGGGCTCATGGGGGCGGGCCGCATCCTGGCGGTCGACCAGATTCCGGGCCGGCTCGACATGGCGCGGGCCCAGGGCGCCGAAGTGATCGACTTCAGCCGGGAAAACCCGGTCGAAACGATTCGCGAATTGACCGGCGGTATCGGGGCCGATCGCGTCATAGACGCCGTCGGTATCGACGCGGTGCATCCACATGGACAGCCGGGTAATGGCGGCGCCAACGAAGAGCAATTCCGCGAGGAAGTCAGACAGGTCGCGCCCGACGCCAGTCCGCACGACGGCAACTGGGAACCGGGCGATGCGCCGTCGCAGGCGCTGCGCTGGGGCGTCGAGGCGGTCGCCAAGGCCGGCACTCTGGCAATCATCGGCGTCTATACACCGCAGATGCAGACATTCCCGATCGGCCAGGCAATGATGAAGAACCTGACGCTGAAAATGGGCAACTGCAACCACCGGCGCTACATTCCGGACCTCGTGAATAAGGTGAAAAGCAACGTCATCAACCCGCTGAACGTGCTGACGCAACAGAAGCCGCTGATCTCGGCAATCGAGGCCTACAAGAGCTTCGACAAGCGTGAGGCCGGCTGGACGAAGGTGGAACTGGTTCCGAGCGCGGCCGCATAAGTTAAGGTATAGTTAAACCAGCAAAACAAACTTGAGTAACAAGGAGGTTCTCATGAAGACCTATCTGATGATCGGGGCCGCCGTGGCGACCCTTGTTCTTGCCGGCTGCGCGTCGACCGTTCGTACCGCGAGAAATCTCAACCCGTTCACGCCATCCACCAGCTTCCAGAAATGGGATGTCAATGGCGACGGCGTCTTGAGCAAAAGCGAAGCGCGCGATTACCAACCGCTGGCGAAAAACTTTAACCGGCTCGACAGCAATGGCAACGGCGTCATCGACGAAAACGAATACGACGCGGCGACGACCTTCCTCAGTCCGCAGCCCGGCTTCAGTTCCTACGATCTGAACGGCGACGGCATCGTCACGGAAGATGAAGCCGAAGCAGCGCCGGGGGGCGGCCTGGCGAGCGATTTCGACGATGTCGATGCCGACGACGACGGCAACGTCAGCCGGGCAGAGTTCAACGCCGCAACCACCAATCTGCTCGCGGGTGTCCAGTTTCAGAGTATCGACACGGATGGCGACGGCTCCATCAGCGGCGATGAGGCGGAAGCGAACGCGCCGCTGCTGTGGCAGGATTTCGACCGCGTTGACCTGAACGGCGACGACCAGATCACGAAGGCGGAGTACGATGCCTTCGAGAGCGGCAAGCGGCCGGCAAAAAGCCGCGTCGCCCGCTAAAGACGAGCGGCTTCCGGCTGCCGACGCGCGCCGGGAGCCGCTTCTACACCAGCACGCCGAGCAGCGGCTGGACGTAGTGGTCGACGAGCAACAACGCGAACAACGCCATCAGGTAGGTGATCGACCAACCGAACGTCTTCATCGGTAAGCGCTGATCGTCCGGGCGCAGCTTGAGCGCGATCGCGTAGTACAGAAATACCGCATCCAGCACCACCACACCGGCGAGATACAACACGCCGCTCATGTCCGTCAGCACCGGCAGGATGCTGACAATGACCAGCAACACCGTATAGAGCAGTATCTGCAGCGCCGTGTAGTCGCGACCGTGCGTGACCGGCAGCATCGGCATGTTGACGCGCGCGTAGTCGTCCTTGCGGTGGATCGCGAGCGCCCAGAAGTGCGGCGGCGTCCAGGTGAAGATGATCAGGAACAAAATCAGTGAATCGGCGCTGACGTGGCCGGTGATGGCGGTCCAGCCGAGGATCGGCGGCGCGGCCCCGGCGGCGCCGCCGATGACGATGTTCTGTGGCGTCGCGCGCTTGAGATACATCGTGTAGATGCCGGCGTAGCCGATCAGCGAGCAAGCCGTCAGCACCGCCGTCAGCGGATTGACCAGCAGCGTCAGCACCAGCATCGAGATGAGCGCCAGCACGGCGGCGAACGCCACGGCCTGACGCTCGTTCAGATGCCCGGTCGGCAACGGCCGGCGGCGCGTGCGCGTCATCTTGGCGTCGATGCGCCTGTCGATCAGGTGATTGAGCGCGGCGGCCGACGCGGCGGCGAGACCGATGCCGATGGTGCCGAAGACCAGCGGCCCGATCGGCGTCATGCCGGGCGTGGCCAGAAACATGCCGACGATCGCCGTAAAGACGATCAACGCGCAGACGCGCGGCTTGCAAAGTTCGTAATAGTCCCGCCAGGTGGCGGTGAGAGTCATAGTATTCATGGATTAGATCGAACTTAAACTTCCTTGTTTTACGGTGGCGGCCGATTCCGCTTCGACCACGCGGCCGCGCCACACCGCGGCATTGAGCGTCACGACCGATAGCAGCAACAGCGCGGCATTGCCATTATGCGCGACTGCGACCGATACCGGAAACCCGAACTCGACCAGGCTGATCCCGAGGCCGATCTGGGCGAGCAACAGGACGCCGACGATGACGCCGATCGCCTTCAGTCGTTTCGACGGCGCGGCAATGATGAAACCCACGCTCGCGCTGCCCAGCACAATGAAGGTCATCAGCGCGCCGAGGCGGTGGGTGACGTGGATCGCGGCGCGCGCATTGTTGGACAGGATGCCGCCCTGGAAGTCGATGCCGGCCTGATGCCACAGGACGAATGCGTCGCGAAAGTCCATTGGCGGCCACCATTGGCCCTGGCAGGTCGGGAAATCCGGGCAGGCATAGGCGGCATAGTTGCTGCTGGTCCAGCCGCCGAGCGCGATCTGGCAGATGAGTACGATCAGCCCCGTCAGCGCCAGCCAGCGAGGCCAGTTGGCCTGCCACTCGTCGCCCAGCTTCAGGAAGCCGCCGCTGCGCACTGCCAGCAGCCACAGCAGCGACAGGATGGCGAAGCCGCCCAGCAAATGGCCCATGACGATCGTCGGCCGCAGCAGCAGCGTGACCGTCCACATGCCGAGCGCGGCCTGGAATATCACCAGCAGCAGCAGGATCGTTGGCAGGCCCACCGGCTGGCCGTCCTTGCGGCCCCGCCGCCACGCCCAGATTGCGAGGCCGAGAATGACGAGCCCCAGCGTGCCGGCAAAATACCGGTGAATCATTTCCTTCCACGCCTTGGACGGCTGCACCGGGCGGTCCGGATAGATTTTGTCGAGGTGCGAAATCGCCGCGTGCGACGCCGGCACCGTCAGATGCCCGTAACAGGCGGGCCAGTCGGGGCAGCCGAGACCGGCGTCGGAAATGCGCGTGTACGCGCCGAGAATGACGACCACGAACGCCAGCGCGACGGCAACGAACGCGAGGCGGCAATACCAGTTCTTACTCATAACAAACGAATGTCGCTAGCCCAGCCGGGAATACTTCAGCAGGCGTTTGAGGTCGGCAACGATCCCGTTGGGGTCGTCATTCACGCGATAAACCATCATCAGCCGACCGCGGGGATCGACCAGGAAAATGCGTTCGCCGAGTTCCGCCCCGTGCGTAAATTGCGCCAGGAACGCGCGGCCGGCCTCGCCGACCGCATCGGCGACGGCCAGATCCGGGTGTGCGCCACGTAACGCGGCCGGCTGGGCGGGCCTGCCCGCCACGATGAACAGCCGCTGTACTTGATTCATTTTGGCGCCGAGGGCGAGCCTGATCTGGCGCGTCATGTAAAGCGCCTTCTTGCAACGCGCCGGACAGTCCGGACTGCCCGCATAGACAAGACTCCATTGATGCTGGAACCAGTCGGTGGACAACGTGCCGCCGCCCAGCAGCGGCAACGGCGCGGCGTGCACGACGCGGGGCGGCTTGATCAGCCTGCCGTGGTTCACGGTCACGTCCGGCCGCCAGACGTCGACGTTGAAGTACCAGACAACCGCCGCAACCAGCGGCGCCAGGCCGATCGCGAGGATCAGGAGCGGTATCAACCGGCGCTGTGCTTTATTCGTGAGCTTCATGTTCCAGAGCATGCCAATTCAAGAAAAGCCAGGTGACAAACACGGTCACCGCCAGGCCGAGCCAGGTCGCCATGTACCCGAGGTGCCGGCCGGGACCGAAGCGCGGCCGGGGATGCCAGTCGCGGGCGAAGCCATCCGGCTGATCCGCGCCAAGCCAGACACTCCCGGCGATGACGCGTCGCTTCAGGACGTCCGCAAGCTGGGCGCGCGTCGGATAAAACAGGGTTTTTGGCCAGCCTTTCGGCATCGGCGCATTCGATCCGAGCCGCAGCCCCGGCTCGGGCAATCGCGTCCACAGGCCGGCCACCGTCTGGACGCCGCTGTCAGCCGCGAGCCGGACCGTTTTGCCTGCCGAAGCGGGAATCCAGCCGCGGTTCACCATGATCCAGCTATCCGTCCCGGCGAGGTGAAACGGCGTCAGCACGTAATAGCCACGGCGGGAGTCGTGCACGATCTCGTTGATCAGCACCTGATGGTCCACGTCGTAACGCCCGCGCAGTGCGACGCGCCGGAAACGGGCGACCGCCGTATGATCGCGCACCGCTCGATTGAGATCGATCGGCGGCGCGTGAGCACCCTGTTCGATTGAGGCGATCAATGCCCGCTTTTCGCCGGCGCGATGCCACTGCCAGTTCGCCAGCCAGCAAAAGCCCACCACCAGCACCACCATGCCGAGCGTCGGCCACAAATGCGGCGTGAATTTCCATTTGCCCAGTGTCATCGGCGCATGGTAGCGTGGCGGTTTACCAACCAGCCGAGCCTGCCTTGGGTACTTTCATCGTCATTGCCGTACTGGCCGTCATCGTCGTGTCGCTCGGGTCCGGCATGTTCTACCTCGTCAAGGACCGCGACGACTCGACGCGAACCGTCAAGGCATTGACAATTCGCATTACCCTGTCGTTACTGCTGATCGGCCTGCTGTTCGTGCTGTATGCGCTCGGGCTGATACATCCCCACGGTATATATCCGACCCGTTAACAATCCATCACAGCCAGTAAACGAAGATATACAGGCACAACCAGACGACGTCGACGAAGTGCCAGTACCACGACACCGCTTCGAAACCGAAGTGGTTCCGGGACGTGAAGTGGCCGCTCAGCACGCGCAGCGTGATCACGGTCAGCATGATCGCGCCGATGGTGACATGCAAGCCGTGGAAGCCCGTCAGCATGAAGAACGTCGTGCCGTAGATGCCCGTCTGCAGCGTCAGGTTCATGTTCAGGTACGCGTCTATGTACTCGTGAACCTGCAGCGCGACGAACGTGAAGCCCAGGATTACTGTCGCGATCAGGCCGATGATGACCTGGGCGCGCTTGTCCTTTTTAAGCCCCCAGTGGGCGATGGTCACCGTCACCGAACTGCTCAACAGGATGACGGTGTTGATGGCCGCGATGCCGACGGCATCCATGACCTCGAAGTGACCGCCGAGGCGCGCCGGCCCGTTGGTGGGCCAGCTCGCGGCAAAGTTGCTCCACAACAGCGCATGCGTGAAGAACCGACTTGAAGTCGTGCCGCTCAGCCACGGAATCGAGTACTCGTGGGCGTAGAACAGAGCGCCGAAGAATGCGGCGAAGAACATCACCTCGGAGAAGATGAAAAAACTCATCCCCCAGCGATAGCTGCGATCGACTTGTTCGTTGTTCAGGCCATGCTCGCTTTCGCGAATAACAGTGCCGAACCAGCCGAACATCATCACCAGAACGACGACCGCGCCGGCGGCCAGCACGACCTGGCCTTCGGTGGTGAAGCGGTTAAGCCAGAGGGCGCCGCCGAACACCAGCGTGAACAGCCCGATAATGCCGACTATCGACCAGGGCGCGGTGTGCGGGACGTGATATTTCTCTTCTGCCATTGTCTGCGACATCAGGGATCCTCTCTCGAGCCAATCTCCGGCCAGCCGTCGTTACGACGCCCAGAGCCAGGTCACCAGGTACATGCCAAAATAAATGACGAGCGCCGTCGCGGTGACGATCAGCGCCGTCCGGACGGCCCGCGCGCGCTGGCGCGCACTGGGCTCGTGCGTTGCGTGGTTGCTGTTCAACTTGTTATTCGACTTCCGGAGCCGTTTCAAAGCTGTGATACGGCGGCGGCGAACTCAGCGTCCATTCGAGGCCTTTGGCGCCGTCCCAGACCTGGCTGGTGGCATTCTTGCGGCCGCGAATCGAGGCAATGATGATGCCGAGGAAAATGAGCTGCGACGCACCGAACGCAAACGCCCCGATGCTGACGATCTGGTTCATGTCGGTGAACTGCAGCGCGTAATCGGCCGTACGACGCGGCATGCCGGCAAGTCCCAGGAAGTGCATCGGGAAAAACAGCACGTTGACGAAAATCGTGGACAGCCAGAAATGAGTCTTGCCCCAGAACTCGCTGTACATGTGGCCGGTCCATTTCGGCAGCCAGTAGTAGATCGCAGCGATAATCGAAAACAGCGCGCCGGTCACCAGCACATAGTGGAAGTGTGCGACAACGAAATACGTGTCCTGGTACTGGAAGTCCGCCGGCACGATCGCGAGCATCACGCCCGACAGGCCGCCGATGGTGAACAGCACGATGAACGCGAGCGCGAACAACATCGGCGTCTCGAACGTCATCGAGCCGCGCCACATCGTCCCGACCCAGTTGAATATTTTGATGCCGGTCGGTATCGCGATCAGCATGGTCGCGAACATGAAGAAGATTTCCGCCGACAACGGCATGCCGACGGTAAACATGTGGTGCGCCCAGACGATGAACGACAAAAACGCGATCGACGCCAGCGCGTAGACCATCGACGAGTAGCCGAACAGTGCTTTGCGTGCGAAGGTCGGCACAATTTCCGAAATGATCCCGAACGCCGGCAGGATCATGATGTAGACCTCGGGATGCCCGAAGAACCAGAACACGTGCTGGTAGAGCACCGGATCGCCGCCGCCGGCCGCATTGAAGAAGCTGGTGCCGAAGTACTTGTCCATCAGGAGCATCGTCACCGCGCCGGCGAGTATGGGCATCACCGCGATCAGCAGGAACGCGGTAATCAGCCACGACCAGACGAACATCGGCATCTTCATCAGCCGCATGCTGGGCGTGCGCATGTTCAGGATGGTCGCGATAACGTTAATCGCGCCCGCAACCGACGAGATACCCATCAGGTGGATGGCGAAAATCATGAACGGGAATGCCATGCCCGTCTGTTCGACCAGCGGGGCGTACATCGTCCAGCCGGAAGCCGGCGCGCCGCCCGGCATGAAGAACGTCGACAGCAACAGGATGAACGCGAACGGCAGAATCCAGAAGCTGAAGTTGTTGAGGCGCGGCAACGCCATGTCCGGCGCGCCGACCATAATCGGCAGCATCCAGTTTGCCAACCCGACGAACGACGGCATGATAACGCCGAAGATCATCACGAGTCCGTGCATCGTCGTCATTTCGTTGAAGAAATACGGATCGACGATCTGCATGCCCGGCTCGAGCAACTCGCTGCGGATGACGATTGCGAACAGGCCGCCGATCGCGAACATCGTCGCGCTGAACACCAGGTACAGCGTGCCGATGTCCTTGTGATTGGTGGTGGTAATCCAGCGCATCAGGCCTTTTCCGGGCCCATGGTGATCATGACTGCCGTGATCTGCCGCTGCTACATGCGCATTCATCGCGTCGTCCTCGCTTGATCGGTACCGGATTTGCCGTTTTCAGGCGGAATGGTCGGGGGCTTCGGCTGCGCCGCATTCGGCGCGGGCTGCCGCTTGCGGTTGATCGTCGCACCGCCCGTTTCCGGCGCGTGGCGCAAATGGCCACCGTTCGCCTTGACCCACTTGCGGAATTCTTCCGGCGTCTTCGCCACCACGACGATCGGCATGAAGGCGTGGCCGCGGCCGCACAACTCGGCGCACTGGCCGCGATAGGTGCCGGGCTTCTCGACCTTGATCCACATCTGGTTCACGTAGCCGGGAATTGCGTCGGTCTTGCCGCCGAAATCCGGCACCCACCAGGAATGAATGACATCGCCCGACGTGATCAGCAGACGGACCTTCCTGCCGGTCGGCACGACCAGCGGATGATCGACGTCGCGGATGTAATGCTTGACGCTGAACGGGCTGACCTTGGAATCCAGCACGCGCGCCCGGTTGCTGTCCTCGGCGAGCTTGCTGTAAAAGGAAACACCATTATCGACGTAGTCGTAATTCCACATCCACTGGTAGCCGGTGACCTTGATCGACATGTCCGGCTTGCTGTAGTCCTCCATGTGAACGAGGACGCCGACCGCCGGCACGGCCATCACGATGAGGATGATGGCGGGCGCGATCGTCCAGGCAATTTCAACCCAGACGTGCTCGTGGAAGTGGGCCGCCTTGTAGCCGCGCGACTTACGGTGCAGGACGATGGAAATGAGCATCACGCCGAAGACGACGACGGCGATGCCGACGCAAATCCAGAAGGTGCGCATATGCAGCGCGTACACCTCGTGACTGATCGGGGTGACGCCAACCGGCAGATTGAACGCCGAATCCGCGTTCGCGGCTCCCGAAGCCAGCGCGAGTCCCAGTCCGAAGATAGCCAACAGGGCCCGCTGAAGCTTGCTGATTGACATGCGTAGTTGCTCCCGGCTCGCGCGTCGCGCTGCGAATATTTCTTGAACCAAATCTAAACTGAAAGATCGGGCGTCCGATTGATGGGCCCGATCAAATTATCCAGACGCACTTTCAGCGCCCGGCGCTCGTCTTCCGTCAGGCAATGCCCGATTTCACAATTTGTCCCGTGGGACATGATCAGCAGCCGGCTGGGGTACCACGAGCCGCTTGCCTGCCGCTCGACGCTCGCCCAATGGCGCTGAAAACTCATGCTCTCGACCCGTTTCCGGGTGCGTTTTTCGACCTGCACTTCGCTCGCGGTGATCGTAATCACCTCGCGGTACCGACCGGCACGCGTCAACGCCTGCGCGCACACGCCGATCGCCAGCCATTCCAGCACGGCGAACACCAGGATCGGCCAATAGCCGAACAAGGCGAGCACCGTCGCAATCGCCAGCGACACGAAAACGCCGCCGCAGTAGAGCCCCGCCAGCTGCAAAGAAGTCAACGACTGGTTGGGAGCAATAACGATGCAGTGGACCGGCGCTTCGGATCCTTCCATTTGATCCGTAGTCACGAGAGTTACCCCGTCCAGTCCCTTTAGCCCGCATATGCTACTTCAAGGGCTTTTTCCGTGCAAACAGGAACCGCTGGAATACCGCTCCCACGGCAGAAGCGACCGTTAATGTCGCAACCGCTGGTAATCGCCGGCATCATTAAGTACTCTCCCCGGCGTGCTGATCCGCTTCGCAAGCTGCTTTCTCGCCGCCGCGCTTCTTCTCGCGCTGAACGCGAATGCCACGACGCTGAAGGCAAAGCGCGTGGCGTTCGAACAAGCCTACGAGGCGATCGAGGCGGGTAAGCTGTCGACGGCGTCGGAGAAGCTTGCCGGCTTGATTCATTACCCGCTGTACCCCTACCTGCGCTACGCGTACATCGATCATTACCTGGACCGGCTGCCGCCGCGGGCGGTCGCCGATTTCCTCGCTGATTATCCGGACCTGCCGGTCGACGCCGCGCTGCGCTACCGCTGGTTGCGTGGTCTCGCGCAAAAAGGCGCGTGGACGGTATTCCTGAAATATTACAACGGCGACGACGCGGCGGCGCTGGTCTGTGCCAGCGTCAGCGCCGGCCTGCTCGGCCCCGGCAACGCCGCGCTGACAACAGCGGATCGCGCCAAATTGATTGCCCGTGCAAAAGGGCTGTGGCTGAGCGCGCACGATCAGCCACCCGAGTGCAACCCGGCCTTCAAGTGGCTCGCGGCCCATGATCTGTTGACGACGGATATGATCCGCGCCCGCTTCGACAAGGCGCTCGACGCGCACAATCTCAACCTTGCCAGTTATCTCGCCGATAAACTCCCCGGGTCAGCGCAACAACGCGCGGCGCGCTGGCAATCGATGGCGGCCGACCCGGCCAAGGCTCTCGCCGCAGCGAATTTCCCTGGCGACGCGAACCGCCGTGCGCTGCTCGTGTTCGGCCTCGAACGCCTGGCCCGCAGCGACGCGACCGCCGCCAAATCCCGCTGGACAAGCCTGAAAGCCCGCTATGCCTTCGACGTCGGCGAGCGCGCCGCTGTCGAACGCGCAATCGCGCTATGGGAGGCGCGCCAGCATCTGCCGGATGCCTACCGGGATCTCGCCGCCCTGCGCGCTTCGGGCTACGACCTTGTCATGCAATGGCGCATTCGCACCGCGCTCTGGCGGGGCTGGTGGCATACGGCGCTGAAGGATATTTACGCCCTCCCCGCGTCCCGTCGGCGGAGCGACCAGTGGCAGTACTGGCGCGCGCGGGCGCTGGAGCAAACCCATCACAAGCAGCAGGCGGACCCGATTTACCGCCGGCTCGCGCTGCATCACGGCTACTACGCCTTCCTCGCCGCCGACCATATCGACGCGCCCTATGCGATCTCGCCGCAGCGCAGCCAGCCGGAAGCGAAACGGATGCAGCAACTGGCCGATCGACCGCACCTTATCCGCGCTCACGAGCTGTTCGCAGTCGGTATGCTCGACTTCGCCGACGCCGAATGGAACGCCGGCACGAGCAATATGGACACCGCCGATCGCTGTCAGGCCGGCCTGCTGGCCGCGAGCTGGCAATGGCACGCGGCGGCCATCCGTACGCTCGCGCGCGGCGGCTGCTGGGACGACCTCAAACTGCGCTACCCAATGGCCTATCGCGACGCGGTGCAGAAGCGCGCCGACAAGCTCGGCATCGACCCCGCGTGGCTGTACGGCATGATGCGCAGCGAAAGCCTGTTCGCCGCCAACGCGGTGTCCTACGCCGGCGCGTTCGGGCTGATGCAGCTCATGCCCGCCACCGGCCGACTGGTCGCGACGCGCCTCGGCATCGACCTTGACGACACGGCCATGCTGCTCGACCCGACACTCAACATCACGCTGGGCAGCGCGTACCTCGATCACATTCGCGGCCAGTTCGGCGGCAATCCCTGCCTCGCGACCGCCGCCTACAATGCCGGCCCCGGCAACGTCAGCGACTGGCTCCCCGCCACTCCCGTGGCCGCCGACGTCTGGGTCGAGGCGATCCCGTTCGGCCAGACGCGGCACTACGTCAAGCGCGTGATGGCGCAGACGATCGTGTTCGACTGGCGCATCGGCGGCAACATCGACGAACGTATTTCCGTGCGCATGGGCACGATCCAGCCGCTGGCGACGATTGCCGGCGCAACTGTCGCCGCGGCGCCCGATTCCACCGGCCAGTAAGAGTCCGAATGGCATAAACGCGGCGCAACCGGCGGAATCGCGACCCGCCAAACTGCTACTATTGGGCCATGGACTACCGAACCGTCTGCATCCTCGGCGGGACCGGGTTCGTCGGCCGCCACATCACCGCCCGGCTGGTTGACGCCGACTACCACGTTCGCATTCCGTCCCGCGACCCGTTCCGGCATCGGGATCTGCTGGTGCTGCCGACGGTCAGCCTGGTGAAGGCCGACATTCACGACCCGGCTACGCTGAGACGCGAATTTGACGACGTCGGCGCGGTCATCAATCTCGTCGGCATCCTGAACGAAAAAGGCCACGACGGCGCAGGCTTCGAGCGCGCCCACGTCGAACTGGCCCGCAAGGTGCTCGATGCCTGCCGCGAGCGCCGGGTCCCGCGACTGTTGCACATGAGCGCGCTGGGCGCCGATCCGAATGCGCCGAGCCACTACCTCCGCACGAAGGGCGAGGCCGAAGCGCTGCTGCCGATGACGCCAGACGGCATGCCGGCGACCACCGTGTTCGCGCCATCCGTGATCTTCGGCCCCGACGACACGCTGATCAACCGCTTCGCCGACCTGCTCAGGTTCGTGCCGGTGCTGCCGCTCGCGTGTGCCGGCGCGCGTCTCGCACCGGTGTATGTCGGCGACGTCGCGGACGCGTTCGTGGCGAGCCTGACCCGCCGCGACACCATCGGCCGCCGTTACGCGCTCTATGGGCCGGAAACCTACACACTCAAGCAACTCGTGCAGTACACGGCGCGAATGATGGGTGTGCGCCGCCTCGTGATCGGGCTGCCGGATTGGGCGTCGCGACTCCAGGCCCGGGTGCTCGAATACGCGCCCGGCAAGCCGTTCTCGATCGACAACTACCGCTCGTTCAAGGCCGGCGGCATCGAAGTCGAATCCGGTCTCGCCGCGCTCGGTATCGAGCCGAATTCACTTGAGGCCGAGGCGCCGAATTATCTCGCCGCCGACAATCAGCGCGGTCGCTACAACCACTATCGCTCGGCAGCCGGGCGATTCAAGCAGGAACCGCCCGCGCAATAATCCTGCCCCTTGCCCACGCTTTTACAATAAGCGTAAACTCTTTCTCTGGGCAGGATGCCCGAGGACAGAAAAATGACAAGCGGGACGTCGGAAATTCATTCTCGTCGCGGCGGCGCGGGGCCGCTGCCTCCCATCACCACACCATTGCGGGCGCTGCGCAGACGGCTCGGCATCTGGCGCTTTCGCCGCTGGGTCAACGAGCGGCCGCAAGCCATTCAGATCACGGCGGGGGACACGTGGCGTCATCTGCGTTTGACCGCCGCAGGCGAGCGCCACATCCATGTGGTTCGCGAAACCACCCGTCCCAACAACTGGGATTTTTTCCGCTGGCTCGAAGCAAAGCATCCGGAGCACGCCGGACTTTTTCGCCACACGACGACCGGCGGCCTGCTGAGCGCCCCGGTTCGCGGCACCGCACTGCTGATCCCGTGGATTCGGGACCCGGTTCGGGAGCGCGACCCGCTCCTGTTTCAGCGCCTGCTGGCCCTCGAATCGCGCCACATGCGCGCCGGCATTCCAATCGTCAATCCGGTTTCGCACCTCTCGAATGCGATCAAGTCGACAGCCCTGGCCCGCCTGCGCCAGGCGGGCTTCACGACGGCGCGGACGCTCGCCCTGTCGCCGCAACATTCGTTCGGAGCCGTCGCCGCGGCGGTCGGCCTGCCGTTCATCGTCCGCAACGACCAGGGGCATGGCGGTTATGTGCGACTGGTGCGGTCATCGGCGGACTTTCGACAAATCGACTGGAGCCAGCTCATTCATCCCGTCGCGCTCGAATACATTGAGACCCAGTCCGCGGACGGTTTCTATCGCAAGTACCGCTTCGTCGTGGCCGGCGACAGCGGCATTTCGCGCCACATGATCGTCGCGCGCTCGTGGTGCGTGCATGCCGCCGACCGCGTACGTGGACAGTCATGGGCCGACGAGGAACAGGCCTTCCTTGAAGCGCCCAACCCCTACGAGGAGCCGCTGGTGCGGGCCGCACGGGCGCTGGCGCTCGATTTCGTCGCGTTCGATTACAGCATCGACGCAAACGACAGACTGGTCATCTGGGAGCCCAACCCGTTCCCGCGGCTGTGGCCGGGACATTACTCGGAAGACCGCTATTACGATTTTCAGCATGCCAGCGTCGACAAGCTGTTCAACCACATGCTGCGGTTCTATCTGCGTCGCGCCAACATGGAGACGGCATTGCAGGAGCAGCGCGATGGATGTCTATGTTGATATCTTCAACGCGCGCGGCGACCACTACAATGAGGCCGCACGAATTCAGCCGCTGGCGCGCGACGTGGAGCGCCGCATCCTGATCGATCTGCTCAAGGTCGAGCGGCAACATTACATTTGCGACGCGCCGGCCGGCGGCGGCTAACTGGCCGACGGCTTGCGCCCGCTGGTATCGGAACCGCGCCAGATCGCCTGTGTCGAGCCGTCAATGGTGTTCGCCGCCGGCATTGATCCCGCCTATACGATTCATATCGCACCCCTTACGGCGTTGCCGTTACCGCACGAATCCGTCGATCGTGTCGGCAGCCTTGCCGGCCTGCACCACCTGGTCGACAAACAGGCGTTTTTCAAGGAAGCGTGGCGCGTACTCAAGCAGGGCGGTCGATTCGTCACTGGCGACGTACTGGACGGGACGCCGGTTGCACGATTTTTGAACGGCGCCGTCGACCGCTACACCGCCACCGGCCACCACGGCCTGTTTCTCAAGCGCGGCGAAAGTAGCGATCTCCTTCGGGTAGCGGGATTCACCGGCATTTGCGAAGAACATTACGAATATTCCTGGACCTTCAAGTCGGAGGTCGAGATGGTGCGCTACTGCCGAAGCCTGTTCGGCCTTGTCCGCGCCGGCGAGGACGACATCCACATGGCGTTGCGCGACGCCTTCGACATCCGCCTTGAGCAGGGCGAAGTCCGCCTGCCGTGGTCACTGGTCTACGCGGTTGGCGTGAAGGACTGCCTGATCACCGGTCGCGGTCATCGGGCGATGCCTGCGACAGCGCTTGCAGGCGCGCGTGACGCGCCTTCGGCGTGAGCGCGGCAAGGTCGCGCACATCGGCATAAAACGCCTGCAGATCCCCGCCATCATGCTGCAACAGGCGCCGGAACGCCGGCTGCCAGACGTTGTAGGTCGTCACCAGCGCGAGGCTTGCGTTGTTGAGCGGATGCGTGAACCACTCACCGTAAATCGCAAATCCAAATTGCTCATCGAGCTTCGCGTGCTGCCGCCGGAGCCAGGCGAAGGCCGCTGCCTTTTTCCGTCGCTTCGCCGCATCGTCAATGGGCGCCGAATAAATTTTCGCCAGCCGCCGACGCAGCTTCCCAACGACATCCTGAAACGCGCGAGAAGCCTTATGCTCGCGCCGCCACGCGCACAGCTTGTCTTTCTCGCCGTGCTGCGTCAGCCATCGCTCGACGCCGACCGCCTCGACCGTGTCGGCAAACGATTCGTTAAACGCCGCGTCGCCGTCGACGTACACCAACTGGTGGGCCAACTCGTGAAAGATCAACCCGGCGAGCGCCATCGGCGACCAACGCAGCATGTTGCTGAACAGCGGATCGGCAAACCAGCCGAGCGTCGAATAGGCCGGCGCCCCGCCAAGGTACACATCTTCGCCTTTGGCGCGCAGTCCTGCCGCGAAGGCCTCGGCGTCGTCTTTGTCGAAGTACCCCCGATACGGCACGCAACCGACAAACCAGTAACACCACTCGGTCGGCGCCAGCGAAAACGGCGGCGCAGCGTAGACCACCCAGACAGGATAACGTCGATTGAGCTTCACATAATTTTTGTAACTGTCGTTGTCCGGCAGCTCGAGCTGCAGGCTGGCGAAGCGGCGCACGCGCATCGCGAACTGCAGTTTCGCACGCTCCGTATCGGGCGTTGCGGGATCGTTGATCACCTGCCGCACATCTTCACGTGAGCTCAGGACGTCGATTTCGCCGCTGACGGCCTGCGCGTAATAGCCGAGCGTGGCGCAACCGGTGAGCGCAAAGGCGCACAGAATGATGGCAAGTCTGCGGATCATCGGTACAGTTTAAAGAATGCTAAGCTAACGCGAACCAGCCCAGCAGGAGACCAGCAGTGAGCAAGGATGTCGTAGCGGTAGTTGGGGTCGGGCCGGGGCTCGGGAGCGCCGTGGCGCGGCGATTTGCCGCAGACGATTTCGCAGTCGCCTTGATGGCGCGCAACAGGGTAACGACGGCGGAACTCGCCGATGAACTGTGCGACGCGGGACATGCGGCGGCCGCTTTTGCCACGGACGCGACGCAACCCGAGAGCATCGGGCAAGCCTTCGCCGACGCTGCGGAACGGTTCGGCGCCCCGCCTTGCGTACTCGTTTACAATGCCGGCGTTTTTGCTACTGGAAACGTGGCCGACATCAGCCCGGATGAATTCGAACGTTGCTGGCACGTGAACTGCATGGGCGGTTTTCTGGCGGCACAGGCGGCACTCAAGCCGATGCTCAAGGCCGGCAGCGGAACGATTATTTTCACCGGTGCAACCGCATCGCTGCGCGGCGGCAAAGGCTTTGCAAACCTGGCGGTCGGCAAGTTCGGATTGCGGGCACTGGCGCAATCGCTGGCGCGCGAGGTCGGGCCGCAGGGCGTCCACGTCGTGCATACGATCGTTGACGGCCAGATCGACACGCCCGCCATTCGCAAGCGCCAGCCGGAGCGCGAGACGCACACGATGCTGGCACCGGATGCGATTGCCGATACTTATTTGATGCTGCGCAGGCAGGACCGCACCGCCTGGACGCTGGAACTCGACCTGCGCCCGGCGGTAGAGCCGTTTTGACGTCGTTCTGAGAGGGGACCACCATGGCTTACGCCGAACCGGAACAAACGCGACGACTGGATCGCGGCGACAACGCCGCGGCATTGATCGCATACGTGCTGCACCTGATCGGTGCGGCGACCGGACTCACCAGCGTGATCGGGCTGATCATCAACTACATCAAACGCGGTGAAAGTTCGCCGGCGCTGAGCAGCCACCACTCGTGGATGATCCGTAGTTTCTGGTGGGCGCTGTTGTGGTCGATTATCGGGGTGCTGACGGTATTCTTCCTGATCGGCTATGCGATTCTCGGCCTGACCTGGCTGTGGTACGTCTACCGCCACGTGCGCGGCCTGCTCCGGCTGCTCGACGACCGGCCAATGCCGACCTGAAGCGGTCCGCGGCATGGATTTGACTATCGCAATCGTCGGCGTGCTCGGCGCCGGCATGCTCGCGCAGTGGCTTGCCTGGCGCCTGCGCGTCCCGGCGATCCTGTTCCTGCTGATTGCCGGGGCGCTCGCCGGTCCGGCGTTCCACTGGCTGCGCCCGCATGAGCAGTTCGGCAGCCCCGCTGTCGAATCGATCATCGGCCTGTGCGTTGCGGTCATCCTGTTCGAAGGCGGGCTCAATCTCGAATTGCACAAGCTGCGCGAGGCCGCGAGCGGCGTACGTAGGCTGATTTACCTCGGGATCCCATGCACCTTCGTATTGGGCCTGGCCGCCGCACACTTCATCGGCGCGCTGTCCTGGCCGGTCGCGATCGTGTTCGGAGCCATCATCGTCGTGACCGGCCCGACAGTCGTCAATCCGCTGTTGCGCCACGCGATGCTGAACCCACGCACGGCGTCGTACCTGCGCTGGGAAGGCAGCGTCAACGATCCGATTGGCGCGTTGCTGGGCGTGCTGCTGGTCGAATTTTTCGTCTCTTACGGCGGCGACTTCAGCGGCATCGGCCAGGCCGCCGCGAGCGTCGGTATCGCCACCGGCACTGCGCTGGTATTCGGTGCCGGCCTCGGCTACGCCACCGGCCGAATTTACGAGCGCGGCTGGATTCCGGAATACCTCAAGGCGCCGATCCTGCTCGTGCTGGTACTCGCGGCGTATGCCGCTGCCGACGCGGCGCAAAATTCAGCCGGCCTGTTGACGGTGACGGTGATGGGCATCGTGATGGGCAACATGGGCCTGACCAGCATCCAGGAGATGCGCCGTTTCAAGGAATACATCAGCCTTCTGCTGATCGCGGTGGTCTTCATTCTGCTGACCGCGAGCCTGCAGACACGCAGCCTCGGCTGGATCGGCTGGCGCGCCGCCGCGCTGCTCGCGGTAGTCATTGTTCTCGTCCGTCCCATCGTCGTTTGGCTCGCGACACTCGGCGCCGGCGTACCGTTCAAGGATCGCCTGCTGATTGGCTGGATCGCGCCGCGCGGCATCGTCGCCGCGGCGACGGCGGGCGTGTTCGCACCCGCCCTCGCGCGCGCTGGCTACACAGACGGCTATGCGCTGACACCGCTGATCTTCACGCTGATTTTCGCGACGGTCATCCTGCATGGCTTCAGCATCGGCCCGCTCGCGCGCTTTCTTGGACTGGCCGCCGCAGCCCGTAATCGGGTATTGATCGTCGGCGCATCGCCGTGGACGATCGCGCTCGCCGAGACGCTGCAAGGCGCGAACGTGCCGTTGCTTCTGACCGACAGCGCCTGGCACCGCCTGCGCCCGGCGCGGCTCGCCGGCCTGCCGGTTTTTTACGGCGAAATCCTTTCCGAAATCGCCGAGTCGTCGCTGCAACTCAACGACATTGGCACGCTGCTCGCCGCCACCAGCAACGACGCGTACAACGCCCTGGTCTGCACGGCTTTCGCCTCCGAACTCGGCCGCAGCCAGATATTTCAGTTACCAATGTACGCGGCCGACGAGAACGATCCCAAGGGCGTGACCCGCACGCTGCGCGGCCGCGTCGCGTTCCACGAGGACGCCTTGTACGAAGACCTGTGGCGCGAGCACGCCAAAGGCTGGAAATTCCAGAAGACGCGGCTGACGGAGGCCTACGATTACGAGGCTTACCAGGGCGAGGCCGATCCGGACAGCGTCGTTCTCATGACCATTGGCGCCGACGGCGTGATTGCGGTGCAATCGCCGCAATCGCCGGTCGCGCCAAGACCGGGCGACATGGTCATTTCGTTCGTGCCGCCCTCCGCCGCCGCCGGCCGCGAGCGCGACTCGAAGGAAGCACTGGCATGAGCCGGAAACTGACCCTCAGCGGCGGCGCGGGCGATATCGAAGCACTGCTCGATGAGCCACGCGGCGCACCGACCGCGATCGCGGTGGTGTGCCACCCGCACCCGTTGTTTCAAGGCACGATGCACAACAAGGTCGCACACATCCTGGCGCGGGCCCTTACCGACCTCGGCGCGCTGGCGCTGCGCTTCAACTTCCGTGGCGTGGGCGCGAGCGCCGGCGAGCACGATGGCGGCGACGGCGAGACGGACGATGCCGTGGCCGTTGCCGAATGGCTCCGCGAACAGCACCCGGCGCTGCCGTTCTGGCTGGGCGGCTTCTCGTTCGGCGCGATGGTGACGTTGCGCGCCGCGTCTCGCCTGCAACCCGCCGCATTGGTCACGGTCGCGCCGCCGGTGGAGCGGCTCAGCCCCTTCGCCCACCCGCACTGCCCGTGGCTCCTCCTGCAGGG
>DASSBR010000098.1:0-3760 GCA_035698525.1 Gammaproteobacteria bacterium | reverse complement strand
CGGCTAAAATGGCGCGTTTCCCCGGCAGGAACAGACGCAAATTTCCGTTGCAGGAGTTTTGAATGCCTTTGAACACCGACCAGAAGCAGGCGATTATCGCCGACTACCAACAGGGCAAGAGCGACACGGGTTCGCCCGAAGTCCAGGTGGCGCTGCTGTCCGCGCGTATCAATGAACTGGGCGACCATTTCAGCGCGCACAAGAAAGACCATCACTCGCGCCGTGGATTGCTGAAGATGGTGAACCAGCGCCGCAAGTTGCTCGATTATCTCAAGGACCGCGACGTCGAGCGCTATCGCACGCTGATCCAGCGTCTCGGCCTGCGTCGATAACGCAGAGCGCCCCACCGCCACCTCCGCAAGCAACAGGAAATTCCAGTGTCAGCAGTCAGCAAAAGCTTTCAATACGGCAGCCATACAGTCACGCTCGAAACCGGCCGGATCGCGCGACAGGCCGACGGCGCCGTCCTCGTCTCGATGGGCGACACCGCCGTTCTTGTCGCCGCGGTGGGGCAGAAACAGGCCGCCGAGAATCGCGACTTCTTCCCGCTGACTGTCAATTACCAGGAAAAAACCTACGCCGCCGGCAAGATACCCGGCGGTTTTTTTAAGCGCGAGGGGCGTCCGGGCGAGAAGGAAACGCTGACGTCGCGGCTGATCGATCGGCCGATCCGCCCGCTGTTTCCGAAGGGTTTTTACAACGAAGTGCAGGTCATCGCGACCGTCGTGTCGGTAGATACGGATATCGATCCGGATATCCCGGCGCTGATCGGCGCTTCCGCCGCGCTCGCGCTGTCGGGCATGCCATTCCAGGGGCCGATCGGCGCGGCCCGCGTCGGCTATATCGACGGCGATTACGTACTGAACCCGTTGAATTCGCAGCTTGCCAAATCCGAGTTGGATCTCGTCGTCGCCGGCACCGAGAAGGCTGTGCTGATGGTGGAGTCCGAGGCCAAGGGCCTGTCGGAAGAGACGATGCTGGGCGCGGTACTGTTTGGCCATGAGCAGATGCAGGCCGTGATTCAGACCATCCAGGCATTGGCCGCCGAGGCGGGTAAGCCGGCCTGGGACTGGCAGCCGCCGGCGAAGGATGAAAGCCTCGTGAAGGCGGTCGCCGAGCGCGCCGAAAAGTCGGTCGCGGAAGCCTACAGCATCGCCGAGAAGACGGCGCGCCAGGATCGCCTCGCGGAAATTCGCGCCGACGTGGACACCGCGCTGGCGGGGGGCGATGAACCGCAGTTCGATGCGGGCGCCGTTGCGACGGCGTTCAAGGATCTCGAGAAGCGCATCGTGCGCGGCCGGATTATCGCCGGCGAGAAGCGCATCGACGGCCGCGACACGCGCACGGTTCGCCCGATCACGGTCGAAGTCGGCGTGCTGCCACGTACCCATGGCTCGGCGCTGTTCACGCGCGGCGAGACCCAGGCGCTGGTGGTGACGACACTCGGCACCGGCCGCGACGCGCAGATCATCGATGCGCTTGAAGGCGAGTATAAAGAGCCGTTCATGCTGCATTACAACTTCCCGCCGTACAGCGTCGGCGAGACCGGCTTCATGGGTTCGCCGAAACGTCGTGAAATCGGCCATGGTCGGCTCGCGAAGCGCGGCATCAAGGCCATGATGCCGGATATGGACAGCTTCCCGTACGTGATTCGCGTCGTATCCGAGGTCACCGAATCCAATGGTTCCAGTTCGATGGCGACCGTTTGCGGCAGCAGCCTGTCGCTGATGGATGCAGGCGTGCCGATCAAGGCCCCGGTGGCTGGCGTGGCGATGGGCCTGATCAAGGAAGGCGACAAATATGCGGTGCTGACCGACATTCTCGGCGACGAGGATCACCTCGGCGACATGGACTTCAAGGTCGCCGGCACGCGTGACGGCGTGACCGCGCTGCAGATGGACATCAAGATTGACGGCATCACCCGCGACATCATGCAGACTGCGCTCGCGCAGGCGCATGAAGGCCGGCTGCACATTCTCGGCAAGATGGAGCAGGCCATCACCGAGCCGCGGACGCAGATGTCCAAGTGGGCGCCGCGCATCATCACGATGAAGATCGATACCGACAAAATTCGCGATGTGATCGGCAAGGGCGGCGCGGTGATTCGCGCGATCACCGAAGAAACCGGCGCAACCGTGGACATTCAGGACGACGGCACGATCAAGATCGCCTCGGTCGATCAGGCGGCCGGCGAAGCTGCGCAGAAGCGGATCGAAGACATCACCGCCGATGTCGAAGTCGGCAAAATCTACGAAGGCCGCGTGGTCAAGCTGATGGACTTCGGTGCGTTCGTGGCGATTCTGCCGGGCCGCGATGGACTGGTGCACATCTCGCAGATCTCCGAAGAGCGCGTCGAGAAAGTCAGCGACAAACTCAGCGAAGGCGATATCATCAAGGTCAAAGTACTGGAAGTGGACCGTCAGGGCCGCATCCGGCTCAGCATGAAGGCAGTCGAAGTCGCCTGAACGAAGGATACCCTCTCCGCCAGGGGGAGGGTGGCCATCCCGTTGGCTAGTTCGGCATCCTGCTTGACTAACCGGCGCTGCCGCTGCGGGTTCCTCGCTTGGTGCGTGAAAGCGGGTTATCTTTCTGCAGCAGAATTATCCCGGAAGCCCGCCGCGGACGCGGCTGGCGGTTGAGCGGGACGATAAGCTGCCTCTGCCGCCGGCGTGATGGCGGACGCTTCAAGATGGGTCAACAGGTGCGCACGGATTCGCTCTTCCGCCCAATAATTCGCTTGCCACGGCCAGCCACCGCTGACAAAGCCAACGTGTCCACCGCGCTGGCTTAGTTCGAGCGTTACCGCCGACGCCAGTTCTTCCGCATCCGGAACGCCGCCCGAGCCGACCACCGGATCATCCATGGCCTGCACGATCAGCGTCGGCACGCGAATGTGGCGTAGCAGCCGGCGGCTCCCGCTTTGATGGTAATAGTCGGTCGCATCGCAGAAGCCATGGAGCGGGGCGGTGACGGCTTCGTCGAACTGGCGGAAGGTCTTCAGCGTCGCGAGGTCCGGCAGTTCGAACGGCGGCCGAATGCGGCAAAACTTTCGCTTCGTGTTGAGACGCATGCTGCGGAGCAGGTACCAGTTGTAGAGCCGCGACAGGCCGCGTTCCACGGTATCCGCGGCGACGGCCGGATCGAACGGCACGGACACCGCAACCGCGGCTGCGAGCGGCGCCGCATCACCGCGTTCCCCCAGCCATTTCAGCAATACGTTGGCGCCAAGTGAGAAGCCGATCGCCGCGAGCGGCGTGTGCGGTTCGGTGGCGTGCAAATGCTCAATCAGAAATTCGAGGTCGGCGGTGAAGCCGGAGTGGTAGCCTGTCGCCAGGCGGTTCGGCTCGCCGCTGCAGCCGCGAAAATGCAGCAGGGCACCGCGCCAGCCAAGACGCTCGATGAGCGCCATCACGCCAACCGCGTAAGCCGAGTCGATCGAGCCTTCGAGGCCGTGCAGGACGACGACGATCGGCCCGCTGTCGCCGCCGACCCAGTCGCAGTCGGCGAAGTCGCCATCGGGAAATTCGATGCGCTCGCGGCGGATGGCGAGTTTCGGCCGGCGGCGAAAGAACTTCGGGAATATCGTCTGGGCGTGGCGGTTTCTCAGCCACCACGCCGGTTTGAACTTGCTTGCGACGATCAACCTATAACACCCCTCACCCTAACCCTCTCCCTGAGGGAGAGGGGATGAAGAGGCGAACGTTCTTGCTCCCTCTCCCCCAGGGAGAGGGTTGGGGTGAGGGGATAAATTTAACGTCAT
>DASSBR010000097.1:0-2331 GCA_035698525.1 Gammaproteobacteria bacterium | reverse complement strand
GGTAATCGAAGTAGGTCCGGACCGGAGATGGCACGCCCACCCGGAGAATTCCCCCCGAATCCCGATTCCCGAATCCCGAACCCCGTCCTCCCTTGACAACAGGCTTATCCACAGAATCTGTGGATAACTTTGTGGATGAATCGTTCAAGGCAGCGGCAAAAAGCGGCTATGACAGGAAATTGTCTGAATTGGTTAAAAAATGAGCAAGATAAAGTTGCTTATAAATCAACGGCTTGGCGGAACAGCGACCGCAGTCTCCCAATTAGGGGTCTTTCCGCACAGGGTGAACCATCGGGGTGTGCATAAACACGGCGCTGCCGCTCACGCGGCCTTAACTCCTTGAATTAATTCAGCAACTGCCGCCTGCGCGTCGCCGTAGAGCATGCGCGTGCTGTCGCCGTAAAACAACGCGTTCTCCACACCCGAAAAACCTTTCCCCCGGCCACGCTTGATGACGATGACGTTGCGCGCCTGGTCGACGTTGAGGATCGGCATGCCGTAGATCGGACTGTCCGGCGTGGAGCGCGCGGCCGGATTGACGACGTCGTTCGCGCCGATCACCAGCGCCGCATCGGCGTCCGCGAACTCGGCATTGATTTCGTCGAGATCGTACAACCGGTCGTACGGCACGCCCGCTTCGGCGAGCAGCACGTTCATGTGGCCCGGCATCCGTCCGGCCACGGGGTGGATCGCGAACTTGACCTGCACGCCACGGTCGATGAGCAGGCGCGTCAGTTCCCAGATCTTGTGCTGGGCCTGGGCGACGGCCATGCCGTAGCCGGGGACGATGATGACCTTGCCGGAATACGCCAGTGTCACCGCCGCGTCGTCGGCCTCGATCGGCTTGAGTGCGCCTTCGACTTCGCCGCTGCCTGTTCCGCCGCCCGTGTCGCCGAAGCCGCTGAACAGCACATTGCCGAGGGAGCGGTTCATCGCCCTGGCCATCAACTGTGTCAGCAGCGTGCCGGCCGCGCCAACGACAGTGCCGGCGACGATCATCGCCGCGTTGTCGAGCGCAAAGCCTTCGAACGCGACGGCAAGGCCGGTGAGGGCGTTGTACAACGAGATCACGACGGGCATGTCCGCGCCACCGATCGGCAGCGTCATCAGCACGCCGAAGGCGAGCGCCACGGCAAAGAAGGCCGCTACCAGCGCAAGACTGTCCGGCGCGGCCTGCCACCAGGCGATGCCCAGGGCGACCGCGGCGGCGAAGGCGAGCGTGTTGATCGCCTGTTGAACGCGAAACCGCAGCGCGCCTCGAATCAGGCCCTGCAATTTCGCGAACGCGATCAGCGAACCGCTGAACGAGATTGCGCCGATCAATCCGCCCAGTACGGCGAGACCGGCGGTCGCCATATCGTAGCCGCCGCCGGCCAGCATTTCGCCGGCGGCGATCGACGCCGCCGCGCCACCGCCCATGCCGTTATAAAGCGCGACCATTTGCGGCATTGCCGTCATTGGTACGCGTTTGCCGCTCACCCACGCAAGCCCGCCGCCAATCGCGATCGCCGCGAACATCAGGATGTAATTCGTCGCGCCACGCATGCCCGGCGCGAAGAACGTGATGAGGATCGCCAGCGCCATGCCGGCACCGGCCCAGACGATGCCGCCGCGCGCCTTCGCCGGCGAACTCATCGCCTTCAGGCCCAGGATGAAGGCCAGCGTGGCGACGAAGTACGCCGCCTGAATGACAGTATTCATTTCTCGCGCTTGAACATCGCGAGCATCCTTTCAGTGGAAACGTAGCCGCCGACGACATTGGCGGCGGCAAGCATGGTGCCGATGAAGCCGATCGCCTGCTCGCCCGGCGTCGTCGCGTGGCCAAGCGCCATCATCGCGCCGACCAGGACAATGCCGTGGATAAAGTTCGAGCCCGACATCAGCGGCGTATGCAGAATCACGGGCACGCGGGCAATGATTTCGTAGCCTGTGAACGCGGCGAGCATGAAGATGTAGAGCGCAATGAAGCCGTAGATCATGGGGATTCGGGATCCGGGGTTCGGGGTTCGGGATTAGGCGGAAGAGAAGCACCGAAGACGACTTTGCCATCGCGGGCGACGCAGCTCTTTGCGTAAATCTCGTCGTTCCAGTCGATCTCGATCTTGCCGTCGCGCACCAGCGGCGTCAGGAAATTGAGCAGGTTGCGGGCATACATTTCGCTCGCGTGCTCGGCGATCGCGGCGGCCGGTCGGGTGACGCCCAGGATGCTGACGGCGCCTGCGTGCGCTGTTTCACCGGGAATGGTGAGTTCGCAGTTGCCGCCCGCGTCGGCAGCGAGATCGACGATCACCGCGCCCGGCTTCATCCGCGCGACCATCGCGCCGGAAATAA
>DASSBR010000096.1:0-6970 GCA_035698525.1 Gammaproteobacteria bacterium | reverse complement strand
AGACAGCCCTCGTTACCGGCGCCTCCGACGGGCTCGGCGCGTACATTGCGCGGGCGCTCGCTGTCGAAGGCGCGCGCGTTGTGCTCGCCGCGCGTTCGGCGGACAAACTGGAAAGCGTTGCGCGCTCGATCCGCGAGCGCGGCGGCGAAGCCATTTCCGTGCAGGCCGATGTCACGGACGAGACAGCCCGGGCGAATCTGGTCAAGCGCGCGCGCATCGAGTTCGAGCGCATCGATATCCTCGTCAACAACGCCGGTGTGGAAGACATTGTCTGTTATGAATGGCAGCGGCCGGAGGACATCCGCAGGCTGATCGAAGTGAACCTGCTTGCGCCGCTGCTGCTCGCCCGCCAGATACTTCCCGACATGCTTGAACGCGGCGATGGCCATATTGTCAATCTGGCATCGCTGGCCGGACGGACCGGTATGCCTTACGGGGCAGTGTACGCGGCCACCAAGAGCGGGTTGACGAAATGGAGCCTGTCGCTTCGAACGGAGCTTGCCGATCGCGGCGTCCGGGTGTCGGTCATTTCGCCGGGCTTTGTCGCCGATGCCGGTATGTTTGCGCGACGCGAGACGTCGCCGCCGGCCGGTCTCGGCGTCAGCCGCCCGACCCAGGTTGCGCGCGCCGTCATCAAGGCGTTGGAAACCAATGCGGCGGAAATTATCGTCAATCCGCGGCCGGCGCGGCTTCTGACGGGCCTGGAGGCGTTGTCGCCGCAACTCGCAACGCGCGTCGCGGAACGATTTGGCCTGGTGTCCTTCCTGCGCGGCATCGCGCGCAAGAGCTGAACAACGCCGCCTAACTAGACGTCCAGATTTGCGACATCCAGCGCGTTGCGTTCGATGAAGTCGCGCCGCGGCTCCACATGGTCACCCATCAAGGTCGTAAATATCTCGTCGGCGGCGACCGCATCTTCGATTCTCACCTGCAGGAGCCGCCGCGTTTCCTGGTTCATCGTCGTTTCCCAGAGTTGATCCGGGTTCATTTCGCCCAGACCTTTATAGCGTTGGATGCTCTGGCCGCGCTTGGATTCGTCCAGCAGCCAGTTGATGGCCTGCTTGAATGACGCCACCGGCTCACGGCGTTCGCCGCGTCGCACATACGCGCCTTCGCCCAGCAGGTCCTGAAGGCTCTCGCCGAGCTCGGTCAACTTGCGATATTCACCGGAACTGAAGAACTCGCGATGAATCAGCCGTTCGTTAGCGATGCCGTGATGCTTGCGGCTCACGCGGATCGTCGGCGCGCCGCGGCCGGGTTCGGTAATCGTGTCCAGCACATAGCGGTATGACTGGCCGTCGTCCGCATTCAGCCGCGTCTGCAGCGTTTCCAGCCAGTGCTGGAGACGTGCCGGATCATCGTACAACGCGTCGTCAACGGTCGGCATGTAGATCATCTTGTCCAATACCGCCGCATCGTAACGCCGTGCCCAACGCAAAATCATCGCCTGGACGCTCATGTAGCGGCCGGCGAGGTCCTCGAGCGCCGCATCGGTGATGGCGGGCGCGTCAGCAGCAACGTGCAATGCCGCGCCTTGCAGCGCCGATTGCAGCAGCGTCGCGTTCAGTTCGGCTTCGTCCTTGACGTAAAGCTCCTGCTTGCCACGCTTGATTTTGAACAGCGGCGGCTGGGCGATGTAAATGTGGCCGCGCTCCACAAGTTCCGGCATCTGCCGGTAAAAGAACGTCAGCAGCAGCGTCCGGATGTGTGAGCCGTCGACGTCGGCGTCCGTCATGATGATGATGCGGTGGTAGCGCAGCTTGTCGGGGTCGAAATCTTCATGGCCAATGCCGCAGCCAAGTGCAGTAATTAATGTCCCAACTTCGGCCGAAGATAGCATTTTATCGAACCGGGCCTTTTCGACATTCAGGATCTTGCCTTTGAGCGGCAGGATCGCCTGGTAACGCCGATCGCGACCCTGCTTGGCGGAACCACCGGCCGAGTCGCCCTCGACCAGGAACAGTTCGGACTGCGCCGGGTCGCGCTCCTGGCAATCCGCGAGCTTGCCGGGCAAGCCGGCGATATCGAGCGCGCCCTTGCGGCGCGTCATTTCCCGCGCCTTGCGCGCCGCTTCGCGGGCGCGCGCCGCATCGATGACCTTGCCGACGATCGACTTGGCCTGCTGCGGGTACTCCAGCAGGAAGTCTTGCAGCTTGTCCGCCACGAGCGATTCAACGACGCCCTTGACCTCGGACGACACCAGCTTGTCCTTCGTCTGCGACGAAAACTTCGGGTCGGGCAGCTTGACGGACAGCACGGCTGTCAGGCCTTCGCGCGCATCGTCGCCGGACGGCGCCACTTTCTCGCGCTTCGCCAGGCCCTCGGACTCGATGTACTGGTTGACGGTCCGCGTCAGCGCGGCGCGGAACCCGGCCAGGTGCGTGCCGCCGTCGCGCTGCGGAATGTTGTTGGTAAAGCAGAACACGGCTTCCTGGTAAGACGTGTTCCATTGCAGCGCGGCCTCGACGACGATGTGATCGCGCTCAGACGTGAAGTGCACGACGTCTTCATGCAACGGCGTCTTGTTGCGGTTGAGGTGCGCCACGAACGCGCGAATGCCGCCCTCGTACTCGAAGACATCCTCATTTTGGGTCCGCTCGTCGGTCAGGACGATCCTGACGCCGGAGTTCAGGAACGACAGTTCGCGGAGGCGGCGCGCCAGTATGTCGTAATGGAATTCGATGTTGGTGAAAATGGTGGAACTTGGCTTGAAGCGGATAACAGTCCCGCTGCGGTCAGTGTTTCCGGTCGTCTTGAGCGGCGCGTCCGGCTCGCCCAGCGTGTAGCGCTGCTCATGGATCTGGCCGTCGCGGTGAATAGTCAGCAACAAGTATTCCGAAAGCGCGTTTACGACTGAAACGCCGACGCCATGCAGACCACCGGAGACCTTGTACGAATTGTCGTCGAACTTGCCGCCGGCGTGCAGCACGGTCATGATCACCTCAGCGGCGGAACGCCCTTCCTCTTCATGCAGGTCGACCGGAATGCCGCGTCCGTTGTCGGTGACGGTGATGGAGCCGTCGACGTGAATCAGCACGCCGATTTCCGAGCAATGCCCCGCCAGGGCCTCGTCGATTGAGTTATCGACGACTTCGAACACCATGTGGTGAAGACCGGTGCCGTCGTCGGTGTCGCCGATATACATGCCCGGCCGCTTGCGGACAGCGTCGAGGCCGCGCAGAACCTTGATATTATGGGAATCGTAACTAGGCGCTTCCGCCATAAAAACACTCCAGCGCCAACACTCGCCGGACGAGGCGCGAATCAGCGTAACAAGGGAATAGACTCTTTATATTATACCACCCTCTGTGCGGTACCTTGTTCCACGTGGAACACCCGCGCCGGCGACAACGGGGCCGTTTGCAGCGGCGCGCTGTGGGTCCCGGTAACGACGAGTTGAGCGCTGATCGTCCCTAAAACGCGGAGCAGCAGATCAAGCCGCTCCTCGTCCAGTTCCGCCGCCGGATCGTCGACGAGCAACACGCACCGCTCCCGCCGCCGCTCCGCATAAAGCCGCGCCTGAGAGAGAAGCAAGGTGATCGCGAGCAGCTTTTGCTGGCCACGCGAAACCCGGTCCTGCGCCGGCTGGCCGTCCCAGTAGATCGCAAGATCCGCCCTGTGCGGCCCGACGGAAGTGACCCCCCGCTCTCGATCCGTATCGGCGGCGCGCTGCACCGCCTCTTCAATCGTATGATCCTTCGCCCAGCCCCGCCGATAACGGAACTCGATAACCGTGTCAGGCAGCAACTGCGCGGCGACCGTGGGTATCACGGATGTGAACATCGTCAGCCATTGGCTTCGCGCACCATCCACCGCGGCAGCCGCCTGGGCGAATTCGTTGTCCCAGACACGGAGCAGGCGCGGCGTCGCCGCTTGCTTGAGCAGCGCATTGCGTTGCGCGAGCGCGTGTCGGTAACGCCGCCACTGCGCCAGAAACGCATGTTCCACGTGGAACGTTCCCCAGTCCATGAAACGCCGCCGGTTACGGGGTCCGCCTTCAATAAGTTGATGGCTGTGTGGCTCAATCACCAGAACCGGCAGCAATTCGGCAAGCGCGGCGACACTTTGCGCAGCCTCTCCGCCAAGCCGGGCGCGCAATCCCGCCGCATCGCGCTCAATCCCAAGTGCGACAGCACGGCTCGACGCCTCAACGGTGCCGAATACCTGCAACCGGTCCGCGCCTTCGCGAGTGAGGCTATCGAGCCGCGCGGTACGAAACGAACGCGCCTGACCCAGAAAAAAGATCGACTCGATCAGGCTGGTTTTGCCAGCGCCATTCGGTCCAATGACAAGGTTGATATCTCCAAGCTCGAGTTCCGCCTCGCGAAAACAGCGAAAATCGCGCAACCCGAAGCGCGAAAGCGACATCTACAGACGCATGGGCATCACGACATACCGGTGCGCGGCGTTGTCCGGATCAAGGACCAGGCAACTGCTATTGGCGTCGCTCAGTTGCAGCACCACATCTTCGCTGTCGATCGCGCCCAGCGCGTCCAGCAGATAAACGACATTGAAGCCGATCTCCAGCTCCCCGCCGTTGTAATCCGCCTCGAACTCGTCCTCTGCCTCTTCCTGTTCCGGATTGTGCGCCTGGATACGCACCCGGCCTTCGTCCAGGTCCAACCGCACCCCTTTGTACTTCTCGTTGGACAGGATCGCCGCCCGACCGAGCGCGTCGCGCATCAGCAGCCGGCTCGCGCGAACGAGCTTGTCGCCGCCCTTGGGGATCACGCGGTCGTAATCCGGAAAACGGCCGTCGATCAGCTTCGATGTAAAACGCAACTCATCTACCCGGACCCGGATCTTATTGCCGCCGAGTTCCACCTCGGCCGCTGCGTCCGTATCCCCGAGCAGGCGCTGCAGTTCCAGAACGCCCTTGCGCGGCACAATCACCTGCTGCGCCGGCGCGTCGCCGATGTCCGCATCCACCTCGCACAACGCCAGCCGGTGACCGTCGGTCGCGACCGCCCGCAGCTTGCCTTCTGCGATCTCGATCAACAATCCGTTCAGGTAATAGCGAACGTCCTGCTGCGCCATCGAAAACGCCGTGCGATCCAACAGCTCCTTGAGTTGTTTTTGTGGTATTGAAAACCGCGTTTGGGTTTCGACGTCCTCAACAAGCGGGAACTCGGCGGCCGGCAGCGTCGCCAGGTTGAACCGGCTGCGTCCCGAGCGCACCTGCAACCGTTCCTTGTCCAGGCTGACCGCGATCCGGGCCCCGTCCGGCAGCGCCCTGCAGATATCAAGCAACTTGCGGCCGGGTACGGTCACTTCACCTGCGTCGTCGCATTCCAGCGCCGTCTCCGCGGTCAACTCCACTTCCAGATCGGTGCCGGTCAGCGTGAGCTTTCCCGCATCGGCGGCGATTAGCAAATTCGACAGAATCGGCATTGTCTGCCGGCGCTCCACTACGCCAATGACCGCCTGGATGGGCTTAAGCAACGCGTCGCGAGAAATCTCGAACTTCATGGCCACCACCGTTTGTTCTAGTTAAAAGAAACTTATATTTAAAAGAATAGTAGTTACTATTAAGCCGCTATCTGCGGTGTGTATACTCAATAACTCGTTTATATTCAGCAACTTGTCACAACAACAAGTCGTCCCGGCAACGTCTGTACCGCCTTGGGACGCGTTGTGGATAACTTGTGACGTAATCAGCATTCGCCCTCGGCGCGGAAATTACCCACAACTTATCCTCATTAACCTGTCAGCATTCTTAACAGGTTTTGATAGTCTTCTTCCACACGCGTCTCCTCGCGGCGCAGCTCCACCACCTTGCGGCGCGCGTGCAGCACCGTAGTATGGTCGCGACCGCCGAACGCGTCTCCAATTTCCGGCAGGCTGTGGCTGGTCAGCTCCTTGGCGAGCGACATGGCAACCTGGCGTGGCCGCGTAATAGAGCGGCTGCGCTTCTTTGACAACAGATCGGCCACGCGGATCTTGTAGTAGTCTGCCACCACCTTCTGGATGTTTTCGAGCGTAATCAACTTTTGCTGCAGCGCCAGCAGGTCGCGGAGCGCCTCCTTGACGAAGCCGATGGTAATCGGCTGCCCGGTAAAGCGCGAATTGGCGATGACCCGCCGCAGCGCGCCTTCCAGCTCGCGCACGTTCGAACGAATGCGCTGGGCGATGAAAAACGCCACCTCGTCCGGCAGCACCACGCCTTCCTGCCGCGCTTTCATGATCAGGATGGCGACACTGGTTTCGAGCTCCGGCGGTTCGATCGCTACCGTGAGACCCCAACCGAACCGCGATTGCAGCCGTTCTTCCAGCCCTTCAACTTCCTTCGGATAGCGGTCGCAGCTCAGAATGATCTGTTGCCGGCCATCAACCAGTGCGTTGAACGTGTGGAAAAACTCTTCCTGCGAGCGGTCCTTGCCGGCAAAAAACTGAATGTCGTCGATCAACAGCGCGTCGAGCGAGCGGTACTGGCGCTTGAATTCATTAATCGTATTATGTTGAAGCGCTTTGACCATGTCGCCGACAAACCGCTCCGAATGCACATACGCGATGCGCGCATTCGGCCGGTGCTCCTTGAGCTTGTTGCCGACGCTGTGCATCAGGTGCGTCTTGCCGAGCCCCACGCCACCATAGACGAACAGCGGGTTATAGGCGCCGCCGGGGTTCTCGGCCACCTGCCGGGCGGCGGCCTTGGCAAAATGGTTCGATTTGCCCTCGACAAAGGTCTTGAACGTGTAGGCGGGGTTGATCGGATTGCCGACGATATTCGCCTTGCGCCGCGGCGAGCGCGACTCGACGGCCGCCGGCGCAGTATCGCCGACCTTGAGGTTCACGACCCACTTGCCCGCCGGTTCGAGACTGCGCACGAGTTCGACGATACGCTGCAGAAAATGGTCGCGCACCCAGTCGCGAACGTACCGGTTCGGCGCCAGCAGTTGCAGTTCGCCGGGTTCCGGGCGCGCTTGCAGCGGCCGGATCCAGGTATTGAGTTCCTGCTCCGAAAGCTCGT
>DASSBR010000095.1:0-30089 GCA_035698525.1 Gammaproteobacteria bacterium | reverse complement strand
ACGTATTTCGACGCCAGGAGCGATTACGAAGTAGGGGAGCCGCAGATCGGCGCGATTCTGGAGGAAGCGGGCGTCACGTTCGATTACGGGATACGCGCGCTGTGCCGCAAGGACAGCCTGGATATGACCGACGCGGATCGGCGGGTGATTCATGACGAGGTGGCGGCGTGCGCGGAAAAGCACGTGCTGATCACCCACGGCACCGACGCGATGACCGTCACCGCCACGAACCTGCGCGACATCGCCGGCAAGACCATCGTGCTGACCGGCGCGCTGGCGCCGGCGAAATTCCGCGCCAGCGATGCGGTCTTCAACATCGGCGGCGCGGTCGCGGCGGTCCAAAGCCTGCCGCCCGGCGTCTATATTTTCATGAACGGCCGCGTGTTCGAGGCGGGCAGGGTGCGGAAGAATCGGGAGAAAGGCCTGTTTGAGGCGGTTTAGCCTGCTTCGCTCTCAGGGGAGAGACTCGAGCAAGCGCGCCAGTTCCGCGTGGTCGATGGGTTTGGTCAGATGGGCGCTGAAGCCCGCCGAGGACGCCCGTTGGCGATCTTCCGCCTGACCCCAGCCGGTCGCGGCGATGACGAATAAGTCTTTTCCCCAAGGCTGGCTTCTGATGTGCTGACAGGCTTCGTAGCCGTTCAGTTTCGGCAAGCCGACATCGAGCAGAATCGCATCAGGGCGCATTGTCCTGGCGGTCTCTATGGCTTCCAGCCCGTCTCGCGCAATCTGCACTTCATGACCCTCAAGCCTGAGCAGCAGGGCCATGCTTTCCGCGATGTCTTCGTTGTCGTCGACCACCAGTACGCGCCTTGCCGCGGGACGCGCCGACTCGAACGATGCCGTCTCGTCGGCCGGCATCGGCGTTTCGGCAAGAGCGGGCAGGCGGACAATGAATTCGCTGCCTTTGCCAATTCCTTCGCTTATGGCTTCGACCTTTCCGCCGTGCAGTTCCACCAGGTTCTTCACCAACGTAAGACCGAGGCCCAAGCCGCCCCGCGGACGCTCCAGCGACGTGTCTCCCTGCACGAACATGTCGAATATGTGGCGCAACTGTTCGTCGGTCATGCCGATGCCTTCGTCACGCACGCGAATAATCGCATCGGCATCGTCTCGCGAGACAGATAATTCAATGCGTCCGCCGGCCTCCATGAATTTGTTCGCATTGTTGACGAGGTTGCCGATGATTTGTCGCAGCCGTGCCGGGTCCGCATCGACATAAATCGGTCGCGGCGGCAACGCCGTCACCAGTTCATGGCTCGCGTTGATGCACGAGGGCTGCATCGCTTCTGCCACGTTTCGAGCCATGACGGCCAGGTTGAGCGGCTTTTTCTTCAGGTTGATCGCATTGCGGCTGACGCGGCTGACATCGAGCAGATCGTCGATCAATCGCCCCATGTGATCGAGCTCCCGCCCCAGCATCGCCAATGCCCAGGTGCGGTGCTCGCCACCTTCGCGCAGAAGGCGGCGGGCGTTCTGCGTCGCTGCCAGCGGGTTTCTCAACTCGTGGGCAAGTGTTGCAAGAAATTCATTCTTGCGCCGGTCGGCTTCTTCAAGCGCGTCCTGCGCCTGCTTGCGATCGGTGATGTCCATGACCAGGCCGGCCATTCGGACGGCACGCCTGGGCATGCCTTCAAAGAACATCTGGCCCGTGATCATGAGCCAGCGCAGTTGCGCGTCGGGTCGTATTACGCGCACGTCGGTGCGCAGCTTCCCGTCGCCCGCTGGGTTGCAGGCGTGGGCAATCGCCTTGATGAAAGCTTCGCCATCATCCGGATGAATCAATTTGTCGAGCGAATTGAAAAGGGTGAAGGAATCGGCACGCGACAGTCCGCAGAGCTTCAGCAGGTGCTGATCCGCTTCGCCCCGCTTTTCCCGGGGGAACCAGACGAAGGTACCCATGCGAGCGGCCTCAAGCGCGAGCCGCAGCCGCTCCTCGCTGGCCTTGAACGCCGCGTTGGCGCGATAGCGCTCGACAAAATCCGCTGCTGTCCATGCGAGGAGATCAAAGAGACGCAGTTCGTGATCGCCCGGGCGGTGCGGCTTCGGGAACTGCGTGCTCAGGATGCCCACGGTCTGTCCGGTCCAGCCGATCATCGGCGTCGATTGGGCGGCGCGAATGCCATCGGCCAGCGTCACCTTGAGATCCTCGTCCGGCAGATCCCGCCGTTTCTCCATGTCCTCGATGATCAGCCGCCGCTGTTCGCGGCGCGCGGCATCGCAAGCGGACTTGGAACTGCTGACACCGAAGTGCCGGATGAAGGTGGAATCAGGCGCATAGCCGATATGGGCAAACATTTCGAGGTGCTCGCCGCCTTCGTCGCTGACGAGTTGAACGCAGCCCCGGTCGGTGCCCGCGAAGTCCGTGGCGACCGCAAGAATCTCGCCAAGCGCGGCCTTGATATCGGTTTGTGTTGCAAGCCTGGCGTGCAGATCGTAGAGCCGGCGAATGCCGGCGAAATCGGCTTCGATCCGCGCCTGTTCCACGTTCATCCGGCCGGTCCCGCCACGAGCGGTCGCGGGATTTGCGACGAACGCCTCCTGCTGGCGCGTCGCATCGCTGTCGCCCGCCACCATATCGGGATTTTCAGGTGCTGGACTCAAGGAACTCCGTTTCCATCTGCCAAATGGGCAACAAGCTAGAGCAGCCGTCAAGACGCCGATAGAAACGAAACGGAAGGGCGCGTCATTGCGGCGCGCCCTTCTTCGTTTTATAAGCGTCTTATCTCAAGTGTACTGCAATCATGCTCGCCGTCAACGTGTAATTTCATGATGTCGACGCCGCGCTGCGCGGCCCGCTCCAGCGCGACGGCGATGAGCTAAATCACCTCAAACTTGATGCCCTGGGCGAGCGGCAGTTCGCTGCTCCAGTTGATGGTGTTCGTCTGGCGGCGCATGTACTGCTTCCATGCGTCGGAGCCTGACTCGCGGCCGCCGCCGGTGTCCTTCTCGCCGCCGAATGCGCCGCCGATTTCAGCGCCCGAGGTGCCGATGTTGACGTTGGCGATGCCACAATCGCTGCCCACGGCGGACAGGAAGTACTCGGCGTTACGCAAGTCAGTGGTGAAGATCGCCGATGACAGGCCCTGGCGGACGTTGTTATGTATGGCGACAGCTTCTTCCAGTGTCTTGTACGTCATGACGTATAGAATCGGACCGAAGGTTTCGTGCTGGACGATGTCCCAATCGTTCTCGGCGCGCGCGATCACCGGCTCAACGAAGTTGCCGGGGCGGTCGAGGACATTGCCGCCGCACAGTATGTCGCCGCCGGCTTTCTTGATCGCCTCGATAGCGGCCTTGTAGCCTTCGATTGCATTCTGGTCGATCAGCGGACCCATCAGCGTTGTGCTGTCGAGCGGATCGCCGATACGCACCTGTTTGTACGCATTGACCAACAGTTTTGTCAGGTCGTCGGCAATGCTTTCGTGCACGATGATGCGCCGCGTCGAGGTGCAGCGCTGACCGGCGGTGCCGACAGCACCAAAGACGATTGCCGGCACGGCGAGGCTGAGATCGGCGGTTTCGTCGACGATGATCGCGTTGTTGCCGCCCAGTTCCAGCAGCGAGCGGCCCATGCGTGCCGCGACCATTTCGCCGACCTTGCGGCCGACCTGGCTGGAACCGGTGAAGGAGAGCAGGTCAACGCGCTCGTCCTTGACGAAGCGTTCGGCGAGGCGGTTGTCGGCGTCGACGAACAGCGAGAAAATACCAGGATAATCATGCGCTTGAAGAACATTATTAACAATGTTTTGAACCGCGATTGCGGTCAGCGGCACCTTCGGCGACGGCTTCCAGACAGTTGCATTGCCGCAGATAGCCGACAGGCACGCATTCCAGGCCCACACCGCGACGGGGAAGTTGAACGCGGTAACGACGCCGACGACTCCATACGGATGCCATTGCTCATACATGCGATGGCGCGCGCGTTCGGAATGCATCGTCTTGCCATACAGCATGCGCGACTGCCCGACCGCGAGATCGGCGATGTCGATCATTTCCTGCACTTCGCCGTCGCCTTCGGGCTTGATCTTGCCCATTTCCAGCGACACCAGGCTGCCGAGCGCATCCTTTTTGTCGCGCAATGCCTGGCCGACCATCCGGATCGCCTCGCCGCGCTGCGGCGCCGGCACCTCGCGCCAGGCTTCGGCGGTCTTCTGCGCGGCGGTAATGACGCGCTCGTAATCCGCTTCACTGGCCGCCTTGACGCGTGCGATCACCTCGCCCGTCGCGGGGTTCAGGGATTCGAGCACCGGACCCTCGCCCGACCATCCTTCCGGCGTCCAGACGCCGGCATTATCGGCCTTGAGGCCGAGCGAAGCGAGAATGGCGGCGGGGTCTTGATGACTCATTAATCAACTCCAGGCGGGAAAATGTAAACGCTTATTGTGCCAAGCCGGGCGTCCGCACGCCACCTCGACCGTGTGTACAAACATGGACATTTGTCCGCCCAGGGCCGAAAATGGCGGGCTCCGCACTCACCCATCAATGCAAATGTCGGTTGACGAAAACATTCCCGACAATCCGGCCCGTGGCCCGTGGCAGCCGGACAGTTGGCAACGCCGCACGGCCGCGCAGCAACCGCTGTACGCGGATCGCCCCGCGCTCGACGAAGTTCTGGCAGAAATTCATCGCTTGCCGGGCCTGGTGACCTGGGGCGAAATCGAGCGCCTTAAAAGCCAGTTGGCCGAAGCCGCGCGCGGCGAGCGTTTTGTATTGCAGGGCGGCGATTGCGCCGAGCGGTTCGAAGATTGCACTGGCGGGCAGATCGCAGACAAGCTCAGAATTCTGCTGCAGATGAGCCTGGTGCTGGTGCACGGGCTCAACAAGAAGGTGGTGCGCGTCGGCCGCATCGCCGGTCAATATGCCAAACCGCGGTCGGACAACATGGAAACGCGCGAGGGGGCGACGCTGCCGACTTATCGGGGCGATCTGATCAATTCCGTGGAATTCACCGAGCTTGCGCGCACGCCGGACCCGGCGTTGCTGCTCAAGGGTTACGAGCGCGCCGCGCTGACGCTCAATCATGTTCGCGCGCTGGTCAGCGGTGGCTTTGCCGACCTGCATCACCCGGAATTCTGGAATCTTGATTTTGCGCATCACGCGCCGTTGGAAGAGCGCTACAAGCAGATCGTGCATTCGATCCGGGGGTCGTTGCGCTTTATGGACACGATTTCGGAACGGCCGCGTTCCGAAAGCAAGCACATCGACTTCTTTACCAGTCACGAAGGCCTGCACCTGCCGTACGAGCAGGCGCAGACGAGCTATGTCGAGGAAGCCGGGCGCTGGTACAACACATCCACGCACTTTCCGTGGATCGGCAAGCGGACCTCGGAAGTCGACGGCGCGCACGTCGAATATTTCCGCGGCATTGCGAACCCGATCGGCGTGAAGATCGGACCGACGATGGAGCCGTCCACGTTGCAGGATCTGATGGACGTGCTCGATCCGGACAACGAGCCCGGCCGCCTGACGCTGATTCACCGTTTCGGCGTCGGCGCGATTCGCTCGCGGTTGCCCGTGCTGGTGCGCGCGGTGCGCCAGACGGGCCGGCGGCCGTTGTGGATCTGCGATCCAATGCACGGCAACACGGAACTGACGGCCAATGGCATCAAGACGCGCCGCTTCGACAATATTCTGAGCGAACTGGAACAGGCCTTTGAACTGCATGCCGCGTTGGGCAGCACGCTGGGCGGCGTGCATTTCGAATTGACCGGCGACGATGTCACCGAATGCATCGGCGGCGCCCGCGGCCTGGCCGAGGCCGATCTGGACCGCGCGTACAAGTCGCAGGTCGATCCGCGTCTGAACTATGAGCAAGCGCTGGAAATGGCGATGAGGATCGTCGCAAGCGTGGGCTGAGACACAACAGAAGGAATTGCGATGCAATACCAGCACATCCGCCTGCCGGAAGACGGCGAGCGCATCACCATCAACACCGATTTCAGCCTGAATGTGCCCGACCGGCCGATCATCGGCTTTATCGAGGGCGACGGCATTGGCATCGACGTGACACCGGTGATGCTCAAGGTGGTAAACGAGGCGGTTTCCAAGGCTTACGGTGGCAAGCGCAAAATTGCGTGGATGGAGTTGTACGCCGGCGGCAAAGCGGTGGAGGCCTATGGCGCCGGCCAGTATCTGCCTGAAGAAACCCTGCAGGCGCTGCGCGACTTTGTCGTGTCGATCAAGGGTCCGCTGGCGACGCCGGTGGGCGAGGGCATTCGCTCGCTTAATGTAAAGATCCGCCAGACGCTCGATCTGTACGCGTGCGTGCGGCCGATCCGCTATTTTCCCGGCGTGTCGACGCCGATGAAGGATTCGGAGTTGACCGACATGGTGGTGTTTCGCGAAAACACCGAGGACATTTACGCCGGCATCGAATGGGCGGCCGGCACACCCGAGGTACACGAGGTCATCCACTTCCTGCAGGATCGCATGGGCGTGACGGAAATCCGCTTTCCGTCCAGTTCGGGGATCGGCATCAAGCCCGTGTCGCGCGAAGGCTCGCAGCGGCTGGTGCGCAAGGCGCTGAATTACGCGGTGGCGAACGATCGCACGTCGGTGACCCTGGTGCACAAGGGCAACATCATGAAGTTCACCGAGGGCGCGTTCCGCAACTGGGGCTACGAGGTTGCCAAAGAGGAATTCGCCGCGACCGAGATCGACGGCGGTCCGTGGTGCAAGTTCCGCAACCCGCGCACCGGGCGCGAGATCGTCGTCAAGGACATCATCGCCGACAACTTCCTGCAGCAGATTCTGCTGAGTCCGGAAGACTACGATGTGATCGCGACGCTGAACCTCAATGGCGATTACATTTCCGATGCGCTCGCCGCGCAGGTCGGCGGTATCGGCATCGCGCCGGGCGCCAACATTTCAGACGCGATCGGTGTCTTCGAAGCGACTCACGGCACCGCGCCGGGCCAGGCCGGCAAGGATCGCGTCAATCCGGGTTCGTTGATCCTGTCAGCGGAAATGATGCTGCGTTACATCGGCTGGAACGAAGCCGCCGACAAGATCGTCACCGGCGTCGCGAAAACGATTGCCAACAAGACGATGACCTACGACCTGGCGCGCCTGCGCGAAGCGATTCGGGCGCCGAAGCGAGGCGACAGGAATGTCGAGGAAGACATGCAGCAGTTGATTCCGGGCGCGACGCTGGTCGGGTGCCGTGGTTTCGGCGACGCGATTATCGGGAACATGATCGATTAAACGCTCATGGCTTTTTTGCCGGCCCGCGCGGCGGTAACTGTTTTCCGGGACGTCGTAAATACGTCCCTGTAGACTCTGGGTTCGGCATCCTGCCTCACACAGCCCGGAAAACAGTTATCGCCACACGCGCCTGCGCACACGTGGGCCTCAGGGCTTCTGTGCTACTTACAAAACCTCATTTGCGTAATCTGCCAGCCGCGAACGCTCGCCGCGCAGCAGCGTGACATGTCCGGCATGCTCACCATTCTTGAACCGATCGACCACATAGGTGAGGCCTGACGTCGTTTCGGTGAGATAGGGCGTGTCGATCTGCGCGATGTTGCCGAGGCACACGATCTTGGTGCCCATGCCGGCGCGGGTGATCAGCGCTTTCATCTGTTTCGGCGTCAGGTTTTGTGCCTCGTCGACGATGATGTAGCGGTTCAGGAAGGTTCGTCCGCGCATGAAGTTCAACGCGCGGATTTTGATCCGGGTGCGGAGCAGGTCGTTGGTTGCGGCGCGCCCCCATTCGCCGCCTTCGCCGGACTGGCTGAGGACTTCAAGATTGTCCATCAGCGCGCCCATCCACGGCGTCATCTTTTCTTCTTCCGTGCCGGGCAGGAAGCCGATATCTTCGCCGAGCGGCACGGTGACGCGGGTCATGATGATTTCGCGATACAGGTTGCTTTCGAACGTCTGCGCCAGGCCGGCGGCGAGCGCAAGCAATGTCTTGCCGGTGCCGGCGGCGCCGAGCAGCGTCACGAAGTCGATGTCCGGGTCCATCAGCAGGTTCATCGCGAAGTTCTGTTCGCGGTTGCGCGGGTTGATGCCCCAAACCGTGTGGCGCGGCGCGCGGTAATCCTGCGCGCGTTCGATCACGGCCCCTTTGTCATCAATTGACCGCACCAACGCTTCGATTCCGCCTTCGCCTTGCATGTAAATGCACTGCTGCGGATACCACTCGCTGCTGTTCGGCCCTTGCACGCGCCAGAAGGCGCGGCCCTGTTCCTGCCAGGATTCCATGTCCTTGCCGTGCGACTCCCAGAAATTCGCCGGCAGTTCGGTGACGCCGGTGAACAACAGGTTGACGTCGTCGAGCGCCTTGTCGTTGTAGTAATCCTCGGCGCGAATGCCGAGCACCGCGGCCTTGATTCGCAGGTTGATGTCTTTCGAGACGAGGATCACGCGCGTCCCGGCGTGTTCCTTTTGTAATGCGAGGGTGACGGCCAGTATGGTGTTATCGGCGGTTCGGCCGGGCAGCGTATCGGGCAGCGTTTCCGCCAGTGGCTTCGTCTGGAAGAACAGCCGGCCACCATTGCCGCCTTCGGCCCTGGCGATGGGCGAGCCGCCGATCGACAGGCCGTTTTCAATATCGGCCTGCGTGGCGTCTTTCATCATTTCATCGAGAAAGCGGCTGACCTGGCGCACGTTGCGCGCCGGTTCCGACAAACCTTTCTTGCCGGCATCGAGTTCCTCGAGCACGACCATGGGCAGGAACACGTCGTGTTCGTGGAAGCGGAACAGGGCGCTCGGATCGTGCATCAGCACGTTGGTGTCGAGGATGAAAAGTTTTGCTGAAGGATTATTCATTCGGTGCGAGGAGGAATGTCCTGCCAGAGCCAAACTGCGCCTGCCACGGCGGCCGGCATGACCAGCAGGTTGAGTATCGGGAAAAACGTCATGAACGCGGTAGCGCAACCAAAGCCGAGCACGCGGCCGCGGTGTCGATCGAAAATCTGGCGTTGCCGGTCGAATCGGTAGCCGCGTCGGCTGAGCGCCAGGTCGGAGTAGCCGAGCGCGAGCATCCAGCCGCCGAACACGAACCAGATTACCGGCACGAGCAGGTTCAGGCCAGGAATAATCAGCAGTACCAGTCCAATTGCGCCGACGATGATGGTTCCGAAGATCTGGTAGCGCAGCACCTGGAACAATGACCCCATGTCGGCGCCGAATCCGCGCCAGAAGCTTTCTTCCGGTCCCTTCATTGACCGGCCGTTGAGCGAGCGGTCCACGCGTGAGGCGAGGAAGACGTTAAACGGGAATCCGACGATATAGATGAGAAAGGTAAAGCAATAAAAGACGACTACCAGCGCCAGGAGTCCAAACAATACCCACAACAACCAGCCGAGCCATTGCAGCCACCCCGGGAGGTGCGCGACGGTCCATTGGATGACATCCGCGAACTCGTATGCGCCAAAGGCGATGATCGCCGCGAAGACGACGGCGTTGATGAGAAACGGCAGCAGGGCATAACGTTTGACGCCGGGGCGCAGCATCAGCTCGAAGCCCTTGATCAGCGCGCCGACGCCGCGGGAAAATTCGCCGACCATTACGGCAGCGTCACCGCCGGCGGCGCCTGCCAGCCGTCGGCGCGGTGCTCCGCAACGACGGTCGTGTAAATGCCGCCGCGGACGTTGAATTCAGCGGTCAGACGCATGAAGTTCGGCGCAAGCGCCTTGACCAGATCGTCCAGGATCCGGTTCGTCACGTCCTCGTGAAACGCGCCTTCGTCGCGGAACGACCAGACATAAAGCTTCAACGCCTTCAACTCGACGCACCGCGCCGCCGGCACGTATTCCAGTGTCAGCGTCGCGAAGTCGGGCTGGCCTGTCAGCGGGCACAGGCAGGTGAACTCGGGCACGCGAATCCGCACCGTGTAGTCACGGCCCTCACGCGGATTCGGGAAAGTTTCGAGCTGCTTACTCGGTTTTGTCGGCATCGCGATATATCGTTCAAAGGGAGCTTTCGACGACGGGGCGCATACTTTACACTACAGCGCTTTCAAGGACCATTGCGCCGGCAATCCAAAAGGCACCATGCGACTCAGCAAAATCAAGCTCGCAGGCTTCAAATCCTTCGTCGACCCCACCACCCTCACGTTCCCGAGCAACCTGACCGGCGTCGTCGGTCCCAATGGCTGCGGCAAATCCAACGTCATCGACGCGGTGCGGTGGGTGATGGGGGAAAGCTCCGCGAAGCACCTGCGCGGCGAGTCGATGGCGGACGTCATTTTCAACGGCTCCACGGCCCGCAAGCCCGTCGGCACGGCTTCGATCGAGCTGGTTTTCGACAACAGCGACGGCGCGATCGGCGGCCAGTACGCGCAATACGCCGAAATCGCCGTGCGCCGCGAAGTGTCGCGCGATGGCGCCTCCAATTATTTCCTGAACGGCGCGCGCTGCCGCCGCCGCGACATCACCGATATTTTCCTCGGCACCGGCCTCGGGCCGCGCAGCTACGCGATCATCGAGCAGGGCACCATTTCCCGGCTGATCGATGCCAAGCCGGAGGAATTGCGTGTCTTTCTGGAAGAGGCGGCCGGCATTTCCAAGTACAAGGAGCGGCGGCGCGAGACGGAAAATCGCATTCGGCATACGCGTGAAAATATAAGCCGTCTTAATGACTTACGGGATGAAATTCAGAAACAACTTCAACATCTGCAACGCCAGGCGCGCACTGCCGAGCGCTACAAAAAGCTGAAAGCGGAGTCGCGCCAGGTGGGCGCGGAACTGCTGGCGCTCAAATGGCGCGCGCTCGATCGCGAGCTTGCCGGCGAGGACCATGCCATCGGCGAGCACGATACGGCGCTGCAGGCAGTGATCGCCCAGTTGCGATCGGTTGAAAGCCAGCTCGAAAAGACCCGCGAACAGCAGCACGACGCGCAAGCCGCATTCAATGCGGTGCAGGGGCGTTTTTACGACGTCGGTTCCGCCATCGCGCGCGCCGAACAGGCGCTGCAACATGCCCGCGACTTGCGTCAACGCCACCAGACGGACCTGGAGGAGACCGAGCACGCGTGGCGAACGGCTCAGGCTGAAATCACACGCGATCGCGAGCAGGTCGACGATCTGACCGCCGTGCTGCAGGAACTTGAGCCGGCACTGGCGCGGGCGCGGGAAACCGAGGCGCAGGGGCGCGCGGAGCTGGACGAGGCCGAAGCGGCGCGCCAGGCGTGGCAGGAACGATGGGATGCCTTTAACGCGTCGCACAACGATGCCTCGCGCGCCAGCCAGGTCGAGCGCACGCGAATCGATCACCTGGAACGCCAGTCGAATCAGATGCTGGGCCGCATCGAGAAGCTGAATGCGGAGCGGGAACGGCATTCGACCGCCACGATCGAAGCGGAAATTGCGGATCTCGAAAGCCGCACCGCCGAGTACGAGAGTCGGCGGACGACGCTTACGGCGGAGCAGGAAACGGTAGCCGCGGCCATTGCCGGGCGGCGCGAGCGGCTCAGCGTGTTGGCGCGCGAGCACAGCGAAAAGCGAAGCGCGGTCGCCGACAAGCGCGGCCGCCTCGGGTCGCTGAAGACGCTGCAGCAGCAGGCGCTTGGCAAGAACGAGGAGCGCGTGGTTGCGTGGCTGAAGGCGCAGGGACTGGACGATCGGGCGCGTCTCGCCGAAGTGCTGGACGTCGACGAAGGCTGGGAGCAGGCGGTCGAGACGGTGCTCGGCGGCTATCTGCAGGCGGTCTGCCTGGAGGACATGGAGCCGGCGCTGGCCGCCATGGCCGGTGTCGAGAATGGAACGCTGCACATCATTGGCGCGGGCGACGCCAGTGCGGGCGAGGCGGCCACGGACAGCCTCGGCTCGAAAGTGCGCGCGCCGGTGCCGCTCGAATCGCTGCTGAGCGGTGTTTACGCGGTGGCCGATGTGCCGGCGGCGCTGGCGTCGCGCGGCAGGCTCAAGGCGGGCGAATCGTTTATTACCGCGGACGGCGTCTGGATTGGTCCGAACTGGGCGCGAATCGCGCGCGCGGGCGATGCGCGTGCGGGCACGCTGGCGCGCGAGCGCGAAATCAAAACGATCGAGCGGGACATTGCCGAGCTTGAACGCGCCATCGCGGCCGACGCCGAGACCGAACAAACGCTGACCGCGGAACTCAAGTCGCACGAGGAGCGCCGCGAAACGCTGCAGCGCGAGTCGAATCAGCATCATCAGCAGGAAGCTGCCGCGCGCGCCGCGCTCAACAGCCGCCGTGAACGGGTGAAGGAAGTCACGGCGCGTCACGACGCGCTGGTGGGCGAGCTCAATGAACTGCAGCCGCAACAGGAAAAACTGGACGCCGAAATCAGGACGGCGCGCGGCGATCTGGAACAGGCGCTCGATGCGCTGGGCGAACTGGAGGACCGGCGCGCCGGGCTCCAGCGGGAGCGGGAGACCATCGGCGAGCGGCTGGAAGCGGCGCGGCAGAAATTCCGCGAGGATCGCGACCAGGTGCAGACGCTGGCGCTCAAGCAGGAGGCGCGACGCGCCACGCTGGATTCGACGCGGCAGAACCTCGAACGGATGCAGACTCGGTTGACGGAATTGGCCGCACGCCGCGAGCAGCTGCAAAAGGAGTTGGAAGGCGGCGCAGCGCCGATCGCGGAGCACGAGCGCGCGCTGCAGGAAAATCTTGCCCGCCGCGGCGAGGTGGAAGTGGAACTGGCCACGGCGCGCCGCCAGGTGGAGGCGCTCGACGAATCGTTGCGCAAACTTGAACAGGATCGTGTCGCGCACGAGCAGGACGCGGAGGCCAGGCGGTCTGAACTGGAATCGCGGCGCTTGGCGACGCAGGAACTGCGCACGCGACGCAAGACGATCGAAGAGCAGCTTGAAGCCGAAGGGCGGATGGTGATCGCGCTGCTGGTGCAGCTTGAGGAAGACGCCGATGCATCGGCCTGGGCGGAGCGCGCCGAGGCGCTGGAGCAGCGCATTCAGCGGCTGGGGGCGATCAACCTGGCGGCGATCGAGGAATATGACGAGCAGTCCGAACGTGCGCAGTATCTCGAAGCGCAGCACACGGATCTCAACGACGCGCTGACGACGCTCGAAAACGCGATCCGCAAGATCGACCGCGAGACGCGCACGCGCTTCAAGGAAACCTTCGATCTGGTCAACGCGGGGCTCAAGGCCAGCTTCCCAAGGCTGTTTGGCGGCGGGCACGCGTACCTGGAATTGACCGGCGAGGAACTGCTCGATGCGGGCGTGACCGTCATGGCGCGGCCGCCCGGCAAGCGCAACAGCACGATTCACCTGCTGTCCGGCGGCGAAAAGGCGCTCACCGCTGTCGCGCTGGTGTTCGCGATTTTCGAGCTGAATCCTGCGCCATTCTGCATGCTCGACGAGGTCGACGCGCCGCTCGACGATGCCAACGTCGGCCGTTACTGCGATCTCGTGCGCGACATGTCCGAACGCGTGCAGTTCATTTATATTACGCACAACAAGGTGGCGATGGAGATGGCGTCGCACCTGACTGGCGTGACGATGCACGAACCGGGCGTCTCCCGGTTGGTCGCCGTCGATGTGGAAGAGGCTACGAAACTAGCGGAAACTGCATGAGCGAATTGCGCTGGATCATTCTTGCAATTGGTCTGATCGTTATCGTCGCCGTCTACTTTTTTTCGCGGCGCAAGCGCGTGCAACCCGCGGGGCCGGAGCCGTTTCGTCAACCTGACGCCGAACCCTATGTCGGCGGCCTGGAGCCGACAGCGGAGGGCGCGACGATCACGCCTCCTCCCGCTTCCGAGCCGACCCAGCCCAAGGCGACGGCCCCTACCGACGATCAGCTCATCCTGACGATCCATGTGGTTGCGCGCACCAGCGAGGGTTTCGCGGCGGCCGGCGTGGCTTCCGCACTGGCGGCGGCCGGGCTGCAGTTCGGTCGTTACGGCATTTATCACTACACCGATCATGGCGATGGCCGCGACTGGTTCAGCGCCGCCAACATGGTGGAGCCGGGGCGCTTCCCGGAACCGGATTCGGATGAGCGCGTGCCGGGAATTACGCTGTTCATGATGATGCCGGGGCTGCCGCATCCGCAGGATGCGCTCGATGCGCTGCTGGCGGCCGCGCGGCGCCTTGCGGCGGATCTGGACGGCGACCTTGCGGACGGTCGCCGCAAGCCGTTCACCGCGCAGGCGGCGCAGCGCATGCGGGAAGATCTGGCTGCCTTCCAGGCTCGTCATGCGCTGGTCTGATTTTCGGGCCATGTCGTAGGTGAAGCAGGACAATAAAAAGCGGGCCGCCGAACTCCGCGAACGCCTCGGTCGCGCCCAGATCGCGTACTACGTCGACGACGATCCGATCATGGAAGATGCGGTCTACGACGCGCTTTACGACGAACTGGTGGCGCTCGAAGAAGCGCAGCCCGATCTCGTCACCCCTGATTCGCCGACACAGCGCGTCGGCGCTCCGCCGTCGGACAAATTTCGCAAGTCGAGGCACCTCACGCCAATGGGCTCTCTCGACAAGGTCACGACCGACGAGGCCATTGCGAAATGGGCGGAGGATGTACGCAAGCGTCTCGGAACGGACGAGCCTGCCGCCTACGTACTCGAGCCGAAAATCGACGGCTCGGCAATCAACCTCGTCTATGAAAACGGCGTCTTCGTGCGCGGCGAAACGCGCGGCGATGGCACCACGGGCGAGGATGTTACGCCGAACCTGCGAACGATCCGCGCGATTCCGTTGCGCATGCGGTTGCCGGATGACGAGACACCGCCGGCGCTGGTCGAGGTGCGGGGCGAAGTTTACCTGCCGCTGCAGGGCTTTCGTGAATTCAACGAACGGCTCGCTGCCGAGGGCAAGGCAGCCGCGCCGAACCCGCGCAATGCGGCGGCCGGTTCGCTGAGACAGAAGGATTCGACGATTACCGCCGAACGTCCGTTGTCGATCTGGATTTACGGCACCGGCGAACGGCATGGCCTCGACGAATTGACCTCGCATTGGGACACGCTCGCCTGGCTGCGCGAACATGGCTTTCCGACCAATCCGTTCGCGAAGCGGGTCGACACCATTGAAGCGGTCATGGCGGAGTGCCGCGCCTGGGAAAAGAAGCGCGCGACGCTGGATTACGAAATCGACGGCATGGTCATCAAGCTCGATTCCTTCGCCCAGCAGGAACGACTCGGCGCGCTGCATGGCAGGCCGCGCTGGGCCCGCGCATTCAAATGGGCGCCGATGACTGCCGTTACGCGGCTCGACAAGATCATGATCCGTGTGGGCCGCACCGGCGCGCTGAATCCGTGGGCGATGCTGAGACCGATCGAAGTCGGCGGCGTGACCGTGTCGCGCGCAACATTGCATAACGAAGAAGACATCAACCGGAAAAACATTCGCGAAGGCGACGACGTGATTGTCCAGCGTGCAGGAGACGTCATTCCGCAGGTCGTCGGCCCGGCAGGGTCGCACCGCCCTGGCACCAGGCAGTTCCGGATGCCGACAGAATGCCCGCTGTGTGGCACGGAAATCGTCAAGCCGGAGGGCGAGGCGGTGCATCGCTGCCCGAATCGCGCCTGTCCTTCGCGCGGCCTGGAAACGCTGGTTCACTGGGTCGACGCGGCGGCGGATATCGAAGGGGTTGGCGAGCAGACGGTGAGGCGCCTGTGGGACCTGGAACTGGTGCGTTCGTTGCCGGACCTTTACCGGCTGACGGCCGACCAGCTTCTGGAACTGGAAGGTTACGGCGATATTTCCGCACCCAAGGCGATCGAAGCCATCGAAGCCTCCAAGCAGGCGCCCTTCGCGCGCGTGCTGTTCGGTCTCAACATTCCCGACGTGGGCTCCGTCACCGCGCAGACGCTCGCACAGCACTTCGGCGGCGTCGAGGCGCTGGCGAGTGCGACGCAGGAGGAATTGCAGGCAGTCGAAGGTATTGGCCCGGAGCGCGCGGAAGCGATCACCGACTGGTTCCGCGACGACGACAACCGTCAGCTGATCGTCGACCTGAAGGAACTCGGTTTGCGGTTCGAGACGTCCGCGGCCGAACGGCCGAAAGAGGGGCCGCTGACCGGCAGGACTTACGTCATCACCGGCACGCTCGAGCGTTTCACGCGTGAGGAAGCCGCCGCGGCACTTGAGGCTTTGGGTGCAAAGATGACGAATTCGGTGTCGTCGAAGACGACTGGATTGATTGTTGGCGAAGAACCGGGTGCGTCGAAGTTGAGCAAAGCGCAGAAGGCAGGCACGCCGATTGTGTCCGAGGCGGAGTTACTGGAACTACTCAACGGGTGATTGATTGTCGTCTTTGCCGGCCGGGACCGGCACCGAATTAAACTCGCCGCCGAAGGCGGCTCAATATTTCATACGATGTTAAAATCCCAAAAATGAGCAACGCCCATCGCTTCTCCATCGCCCCAATGATGGATTGCACCGACCGCCATTTCCGCTACCTGGCGCGCCTGCTGACGCGTCACACACTCCTCTACACGGAAATGGTCACCACCGGCGCACTATTGCATGGCGACGCGGCGCGCCATCTCGCGTTCGACGCCACCGAACACCCGCTGGCCCTGCAGGTGGGCGGGAGCGACCCGCACGAACTGGCGCAGGCGGCTCGCCTGGCGGAGCGCTGGGGCTACGACGAAATCAATGTTAATATCGGCTGCCCCAGCGACCGCGTTCAATCCGGCCGCTTTGGCGCCTGCCTGATGGCCGATCCGCAACTGGTGGCGGACGGCGTGGCGGCGATGCGGAACGCGTGCGGCCTGCCAGTGACCGTCAAGACCCGCATCGGCATTGACAAGGACGAGGGCGGCGACCGCCTGTTCGACTTCGTCGAAACCGTAGCCGCGGCCGGCTGCGATACGTTTATCGTGCACGCCCGCAATGCCTGGCTGAAGGGCCTGAGCCCGAAGCAGAATCGCGAGATTCCGCCGTTGCGCTACGACCTCGTTTACCGCCTGAAGCGGGAGCGGCCGGACTTGACCATCGCCATCAACGGCGGCATCAAAACGCTTGACGAGACCCGCGCGCATCTCGCTCATGTCGACGGCGTCATGGTGGGCCGCGAAGCGTACGCACAACCGTATTTTCTGGCCGAGGTCGATCGCGAAATTTTCGGGGCGCACGCGCCGGTGAATGATCGCGACGCGGTGCTGGAAGCCTATGTACCTTATGCCAGCCGGCAGCGCGCGAAAGGCGTGCCCCTCAATCGGCTCGTTCGCCCGCTGTTCGGCCTGTACCAGGGTTGCACCGGCGCGCGCCGGTGGCGGCGGCATCTCAGCGAGCATGCGCCACGGCGCGACGCGGACGAACGCGTGATCATTAACGCGGCGCGCGAAATGCGGGCAGCATAAGTCTCGGAAAAACGATAAAATCCGGCGCTTTGCAGCGACCACACACCAAGATAGGTTTTCATGCCTCAAGCCAAACGCTCCACTGCCAAAATGGCGCAGCGGCGGGACCGGCACCGCCTGTACGAAAAAGCGGTGCAGGCGGTCGACGTCGAATGCGACTTCCTGCTGGACACTTTCGAGAATTTGCGCGGACGCAAACCACGCGTGTTGCGCGAGGATTTTTGCGGCACCGCGGCGGCTGCCTGCGAATGGGTCAAACGGGGGCCGCGGCAGCGGGCGATCGGCGTCGACATCGACGCGGATACGCTTGAATGGGGCCGGCGCAATCACCTCGCGCGGCTCAAACCCGGCGCCCAAAAGCGCGTCGAGTTGATCGAATCGGATGTCCTGAAGGTCAGGACGGCACCCGCCGACATCGCCGTCGCGATGAATTTCAGCTACTGGACCTTTCGCGAGAGACAGACGCTCAAGCGTTACTTTCGCCGCGTGCGCGATGCCCTGGCGGGCGACGGGCTGTTTATACTGGACGCGTTCGGTGGCCATGACGCCTTCAAAGTGATGCGCGAGCGCCGCGACTGCGGCGGCTACACTTACACTTGGGACCAGGCCGACTATGACCCGGTCAGTGGCGAGATGACCTGCCACATTCATTTCAGCTTTCCCGATCGTTCGCGAATGGCGCGGGCGTTCACATATCAGTGGCGGCTCTGGACGTTGCCGGAACTGCGCGAGCTGTTGAGCGAGGCTGGATTCAGCAAGGTGACCGTCTATTGGCAGGGCACGGATGAGGAGACGGGCGAGGGCAATGGAGAATTTCTGCCGGTCGAGCGCGGCGATCCGGATCCGGCCTGGATTGCTTATCTGGTTGCGGAGAAGTAGGGCCGACGCATGACACGCTCATCCGTCACGGTACTGTTTTCGGATATCGCGGACAGCACCAGCCTTTACGCCGCACTGGGCGACCTGCCCGGACGCGAGGCCGTCGGGCAGGCGTTGCGGTTGATGGAGGCGGTGATCGAGGCTGCCGACGGCCGCGTGATCAAGACTTTGGGCGATGAAATCATGGCGGTGTTCGACGCGGCACCGCAGGCCGCACACGCGGCGATGACGATGCAGGAGCGGATGACCGAACGGCGCGTGAAGATGGACCCGCCGCTCGCGATCCGGGTTGGCATGCACACCGGCATGGCGCTGGTGGAGGAGGGCGATGTGTACGGCGACGTGGTCAACACCGCCGCCCGCATCACCTCGTTGGCGAAGCCGGAGCAGATACTGGCGACCGACGCGACTGTTGCCGCGCTGGAAGACGGTTGGCACGACCGCATTCAGTCGCTTGGGCCGCATACCATTCGTGGCAAGCGCGGCACGATCGACTTGTGCGAAATCATATGGAGCCGCGCCGACATGACGGTCATCCTGGCGCAGCCGCAGGATATGGCCGACTCTTCGCTCGCCGGCCCGAGGTTGCACTTGCAGCACGATGACACCCGGTGCGTGGTCAGCGGCGAACGGCCGCGTTGCACCGCGGGGCGCTCGTCGCGCAATGACCTCGTCATCGCGGATCATTACGCGTCCCGGCTGCACGTCGAGATTGAATATCGCTCCGGCCGGTTCATATTGACCGACCGCAGCACCAATGGCACCTATGTGCAGCCGAAGGACGGCGACGAAATTATCGTGCGCCGGGACCGGCTGACGCTGGAAGGTTCGGGCAGGATTGGGCTGGGCCAGCCGCCGGATGCGGAATCGGCGCTGGCGATTGACTTCAGACTGGAAGAGCCGGAATAGAAGAGTGCCCTCTCCCGAAGGAGAGGGCAACTGGACTCAGAGCGATTCGCTCACCCGCCGGTGCTCGTCGCCGAGCGCTTCCGGCAGCCGATCGCCGAAGCTGTCGAAAAACTCGCGAATATCGGCGAATTCCTTTTTCCACTGATCGGCGCTGATTTCCAGCAACGCTTCCATTGTCGCGTCGTCGACGTCGAGATCGCGAGTGTCGATCGCCTCGCGCGTCGGCACATAGCCGATCGGCGTTTCGCTCGCGTCCGCCTTGCCTTCGGCGCGGTCGAGAATCCAGCGCAGCACGCGCAGGTTTTCGCCGAAACCCGGCCAGAGGAAATCGCCGTCCGCATCCTGCCGAAACCAGTTGACGTGGAAGATTGCCGGCAGCTTGTCCGACTTCTCGGAAAAGCTCAGCCAATGGGCCCAGTAGTCGGCGAAGTTGTAGCCGCAAAACGGCTTCATCGCCATCGGGTCACGGCGCACGACACCGACCTTGCCGGTCGCGGCGGCCGTGGTTTCCGAACCCATGCCGGCGCCGATCAATACGCCGTGAGCCCAGTCCTTCGCCTGGAAAACGAGCGGTGCGAGGCCGGCGCGGCGTCCGCCGAAGATGATCGCGGACAGCGGCACGCCCTCGGGCGCTTCGGCTTTCTCCGAATAGCTCGGATTCTGCTTTGCGCTGACGGTAAACCGCGAGTTCGGATGCGCGGCCTTGCCGTTGGCGGGGTCGTACTTCCGCCCCTGCCAGTCCACGTCCGGCTCGCCTTCCTTCTTGCCTTCCCACCACGGTTCGTTATCAGCCGTGACCGCGACGTTGGTGAAAATCGTGTCGTGGGTGATGGTATCGAACGCGTTGCGATTGGTTTTCGGATTGGTGCCGGGGACGACGCCAAAATAACCGGCCTCCGGATTGATCGCCCACAGCCGGCCATCTTCGCCGACGTGCAACCAGGCGATATCGTCTCCGACCGTCCAGACCTTCCAACCCTTGTGCGATTCCGGCGGAATCAGCATCGCGAGGTTGGTCTTGCCGCACGCCGACGGGAACGCCGCGGCGACATAGCGCGTCTCGCCCTCGGGATTCTGAATGCCGACGATCAGCATGTGCTCGGCGAGCCAGCCTTCGCGCCGCGCCTGCCAGCTCGCGATACGCAGCGCGTGGCATTTCTTGCCGAGCAGCGCGTTGCCGCCGTAACCGGAGCCGACGCTTTTGATCAGTTCTTCCTCGGGGAAGTGCATGATGAAGCGGTGGTCGGGGTTGAGATCGCCCGTCGAGTGCAGGCCGCGAACGAACTTGCCTTCTCGCTCGATGCGCTTGAGCGCCTTGTCGCCCATGCGCGTCATGATTTTCATGTTGGCGGCGACGTACGCGCTGTCGGTAATCTCGACGCCGCAGCGCGCGTGCGGCGAGTCGATCGGCCCCATGCAGTAAGGAATGACGTACATCGTCCGGCCGCGCATCGCGCCCTTGAACAGGCCGTCGATCTTGAAGTGCGCTTCTTTCGGCTCCATCCAGTGATTGTTCGGGCCGGCATCCTGTTCGTTGCGGCTGCAAATGAGCGTTCGGTTTTCGACGCGCGCGACGTCCTGCGGATCGGAGCGGTGCAGATAGCAGCGCGGATAGGTCTTCTGATTCAGTTCGATCAAATCGCCGCTTTCCAGCATTAAATCAACCAGTTGCTGGTATTCTTCATCCGAGCCGGTGCACCAGTGAATTTCTTTCGGCTCGGTAAGGGAGGCGACCTCGTCGACCCACGTCGACAGGGCGTTATTCGTAGTTGTCATGGCGTGTCCTGTAAAGAAAGCAGTGCGGCGACTGGCGGCGCGCGCCGACGCACTATTAATGATCGCAGGCTTATAACCCGATATTATAACGGATTGCGACGCTGCCGGCCTCAACTTTTATCAGCATGAATTATTCCGAACTCCTCGACGGCGACGGGCCGCTTGCCGCGGCGATCGCGGGCTTCAGGCCGCGCCATGAACAACAGGCGCTGGCCGATGCGATCGGCCTTGCACTCGACCATGCGGGTCTGCTCGCCGCGGAAGCCGGCACCGGCGTCGGCAAGACGTTCGCCTATCTCATTCCGGTGCTGCGCGCCGGGCGCAAAGCGTTGATTTCCACGGGCACGCGCACGCTTCAGGATCAGATTTTTCACCGCGATCTGCCGGTGGTGCGGCGCGCGCTCGGCCAGCCGGTGAAGGTTGCGCTGCTCAAGGGGCGGAGCAATTATCTGTGCCGACATCGGCTGGATCTGGCGCTGGGCGAGCGACGCCTCGGTCACGACGAAGCGCGCGATCTGGCTGAAGTCAGTGTCTGGTCGGGCCGCACCGCCAGCGGCGACCGCGCCGAGCTTGACGCCGTACCGGAGGACTCGCGCATCTGGCCGCGCGTCACGTCCACTGTGGACAACTGCCTCGGCACCGAATGCCCGATGTTCTCGAACTGCTGGGTCGTCAAGGCGCGCCGCGAGGCGCAGCAGGCCGACGTGGTGGTCGTCAATCACCACCTGCTGCTGGCCGACATGGCGCTCAAGGACGAGGGTTTCGGCGAACTGCTTCCCGAGGCCGAGGCCGTGATTGTCGACGAAGCGCATCAATTCCCGTCGATCGCCGGCCAGTATTTCGGCGAAACCGTCTCCGCCCGGCAAATGCGCGAACTATCGCGGGACACGCTGGCGGAGTACTTGAAAAGTGCCGGCGACGTACCCGAATTGCGGCCCTGTCTCGACCAGCTTGAAACCGCGCTCGCCCAACTGCGCCTGAGCCTCGGCGACGGCAACCGGCGGCTCGACTGGAGCGAATGTCAGGCCGGGGCTGAATTCACCGAGCGGCTTGAAGCGCTGGGCGAGGCGCTCGACGACGTTCGCCAGCACCTCGATGTCCTGGCCGAGCGATCGCGCGGTCTCGACAATTGCCGTCAGCGCGCGGAGCGTTTCGCCGCACGGCTTGCCGCGCTGCGCGAGGCCGACGACAACAGCCATATTCGTTGGGCCGAAACGTTCAACCGCAACGTCACGCTACACCTGACGCCGCACGATGTCGCGCCGCGTCTCGCCGAGCACATCCACACTGGCGAGACCGCGTGGATATTCACTTCCGCGACACTCGCGGTTGCCGGCACGCTCGATCACTTTTGCGCGCGCGTCGGTATCGATGGCGCGGAACGGCTGGTGCTAGGCAGCCCGTTCGATTACGAGCAGAACGCGCTGTTATACACGCCGGCGATAAAGCTGGCGCCGAACTCTCCGGGCTATGTTGAAGCGGTCGTCAACGCGGCGCTGCCGCTGATCGAAGCCAATGGCGGTCGGGCATTCCTGTTATTCACGAGCTACCGGGCGCTGCACCGCGCGGCGGATTACCTGGCAGGCGAAACCGATCACGAACTGCTGGTGCAGGGCGACGCGCCGCGTTCGCGCCTGATCGAACGCTTCCGCGAACTGGGTAATGCCGTCCTGCTCGGCACCAGCAGCTTCTGGGAAGGCGTGGACGTGAAGGGTCCCGCCTTGAGTCTCGTCGTGATCGACAAGTTGCCGTTCTCCGCGCCGAACGACCCGGTGCTCAAGGCGCGCCTGGCCGCCATCACCGAGTCCGGCGGCAATCCTTTTATGGACGCGCAGCTGCCGGACGCGGTGATTGCGTTGAAGCAGGGCGTCGGGCGGCTGATTCGGGATGCGGCCGATACCGGCGTCATGATGCTCTGCGATCCGCGCCTCAACACACGGCCCTACGGCAGGGTGTTTCTCGACAGCCTGCCGCCGATGCGGCGAACGGCGGATCTCGATGAAGCGCTGACATTTATCCAGGACCAGGCGGACTGCCCGCGCGAGGCGCTGACATGAAACTCCTTGCCATCGACACGGCGACCGAGTTCTGTTCGGTCGCGCTGTTCATGGACAGCGCCATGATCGAGAGGGCGGTGCGCGAGCCGCGCGCCCACGCCGATAATGTCCTGCCGTTCGTGGCCGAACTGCTTGCCGAGGCCGACTTGTCGCTCGCGGCGCTGGATGGCATCGCTTTCGGCCGCGGCCCGGGCGGATTCACGGGCTTGCGGGTCGCGGCGGCAGTGACGCAGGGTCTGGCATTGGGCGCGGACCTGCCCGTCGTCGGCATTTCCGATCTGGCCGCGCTGGCTTATGGCGCGTTCACGACGCACGGCTGGCGCGCCGTCGCCGCCTCACTCGACGCGCGCATGGGCGAAATCTATTTTGGCGTTTATCGCTGCGGCGAGGCGGGCATGGAGGTTGTTGCCGAAGATGCGCTGGCGCCGCCCGGAGAAGTAACGCTGGCAGGTGTGGACGGGGCATGGCACGGCGCGGGGCCCGGCTGGGAGGCGCATTGGAGCGCGCTTCCCGAGGCCACCCGGTCGGCCTTGACGGAAATCGACCACGGACCGCCGCAGGCCCGGGCTGTGGCTGAATTGGGTGCGATCGAACTCGCCGCCGGTCGGGGCGCGGCGCCGGAATCCGCCATACCGGTTTATCTTCGCGACAAGGTGGCCGAAAAGCGTTCTGCTTGAGCGGTATCAGGCGCTCGCGGTAAAATTACCGGCTCGCAATCACTTTCCATTACGTTTTTCCCGGGTAATTCCATGCAGCTGACCGTACTGAAAGCCAAGCTCCACCGCGCCTGCGTCACTCACGCCGACAAGGATTACGAAGGTTCCTGCGCCATCGACGACGAACTGCTGGAAGCTTCGGGGATTCACGAGTACGAGCAGATCCAGATCTACAACGTCGCCAACGGCAATCGCTTCACGACCTACGCGATTCGCGCCGAGGCCGGCTCGCGGGTGATCTCGGTGAATGGCGCGGCCGCGCATCTGGCGTCGCCGGGCGACCGGGTCATCATCTGCGCTTACGGCACGGCCGAGGCGGGCGAAGCGCGGCAGCACAAACCGCGGCTGATTTATCTGGACGAGAAGAACGATATTATGCGCACGGCGAATACGACGCCGGTGCAGGCGGCGTAAGCTGAGGGAGAGGGCAGGGTGAAGGGATAAATCAATGACAATGCCGTCGCGATTGGCTATCGTGTAACCATCATGGACGGCTCCCAATTACTCACCTCGAATGCGTGGCGCGCGCTCGCCGAACACCGCGACAACGTCCGCGATAAACACCTGCGCGATTTCTTCGCTGAAGACGCCGATCGCTTCAACGCCTTTTCACTGGAACTGTCCGGTCTGTTGCTGGATTGTTCCCGCCAGCGCATCACGCGGGAGACGCTTGCGCTGCTCCGTCAGCTCGCGGAAGAATGCGATCTTCCCGGTTGGATAGAGCGGCTTTTCGCCGGCGCCGAAGTCAACAACACCGAACGCCGCCCGGCACTCCACGCTTTGCTGCGACAGCAGGCCGGCGCACCTCTCGCGAGCGATCTCGCCGACCGTTTTGGCGCGGTGACGGCCTTGCGCCATCGCATCCGCTCATTTGCTGAAGCCGTGCGCCATGGCGATTGGCAGGGCGTCGGCGGCGGCCGCATTACCGATGTCGTCAACATCGGCATCGGCGGCTCTCATCTCGGCCCGCAGATGGTGGTCGAGGCGCTGGCATCGCCCGACAATCCGGGTCCGCGGGTGCATTTCCTTGCCAACGTCGACCCGGCGCTCGCGTCGGATCTGCTCGCGCGTCTCGATCCGGCGACCACGCTTGTCATTGTCGTCTCCAAAACCTTCACCACGCAGGAAACGCTTGCCAACGCGGAGACGGTACGCCAGTGGTGGCTGGACAACACAGGTGAGCGCGGCGACCTCGCCAGGCATTTTGTGGCGGTCACCGCGAATCCCGACAAGGCGGCCCAGTTCGGCATTCCCGCAGACAACATCTTTGAGTTCTGGGATTGGGTCGGCGGGCGCTATTCGATGTGGTCCGCCGTGGGGCTCGCCATTGCGGTTGGGCTTGGACCGGAGTGCTTCGACGATCTCCTCGCCGGCGCGCATCGCATGGACACGCATTTCGCCACCGCGCCGCTGGCGGAAAACATGCCGGTGCTGTTTGGCCTGATCGATGTCTGGAATACCGATTTTCTCGGCTTCGCGAGCCGGGCCGTGGTGCCGTACCGCGACAGTCTCCGTTATCTGCCGGCCTACCTGCAGCAGCTTGAGATGGAAAGCAATGGCAAGCGGGTTCGTCGTGACGGCGGTCCGGTCGAGTGGCAGACCCAGCCGGTGGTGTGGGGCAATGTCGGCACCAACGGTCAGCATGCGTTCTTCCAGTTGCTGCACCAGGGCACGCAAATCGTGCCGGTCGATTTCATCCTTCCTCTGGGCGGCGATAGTGGCAATGCCCGGCAGCAGGACATGCTCGTCGCGAATTGCCTCGCGCAGGCGCAGGCGCTGGCGCGCGGTAGAACGGCAGGCGAGACGCGTACCCGGTTGGACGATGCTGCAAACGCCGACGAGCTGACGCCGCATCAGACCTTCCCCGGCAATCGGCCGAGCAGCCTGTTGGCGCTGGACCGGCTCGACGCCTGCACGCTTGGCATGTTGGTCGCACTGTACGAGCACAAGGTGTTCGTGACGAGTTGCATCTGGCGCATCAATCCATTCGACCAGATGGGCGTCGAGCTAGGGAAAACCCTTGCGAAAAAGATCATCGATGGGATCGGCGGCGGTGCGGCGATCGACGATCCGTCAACCGCGGCATTGATCTCGCGCTATCGCCGGAGCGCGAAATAACTGCGATAATGGCCCGTCAATCAGGAGGGCGAGCCAGTGGACAACGACAGACGCCAGTACCCTCGGATCACAACCGACGACTCAGTGCAGCTCATTGATGACGACCGCGTCCTGCCCGCGCTCGCGCTGGATATTTCGCTGCTTGGTATGCAGTTGCTATGCGATGCGGCGACCGCCGACAGTATCGGACGTCGACTCAACGAAGGCGACGACGAAATACGGGTGAAGATTCCGCGACCCAATGGCGGTCTCGACGCGACGTGCCGCATTGTCTATCTCAACTCCTCCGACGACGAATGCCGACTTGGACTGGAATACATGGAATTTCTCGGCAACAGCTACGACTGGCTGGAGAAATTCGTGGATGCCGGTTTCGAGGATGCGCCGTTCATGGTTCGTAAACACTGATGGAATACCGTCGGCTTGGCCAGTCCGGGCTCAAGCTGAGTTGCCTGTCGCTCGGATCATGGGTGACTTTCGGTAACCAGGTCGATCGAGGCGCTGCGGAAAACATGCTGGCGCATGCATATGACGCCGGCGTGAATTTTTTCGACAGCGCCGAATCCTACGGGCGCGGGGCTGCTGAAGAAATCCTTGGCGGAGTCCTCAGGAAGCTGGCGTGGCCGCGTGATACCTGGTGCGTGTCGAGCAAGGTTTATTTCGGCAGCGTCTCGGACCCGATGCCGACCCAGCGCGGCCTGAGTCGCAAGCACGTCGTCGAAGCCTGCCACGAAGCCCTGCGGCGGCTGCAGGTCGATTACCTGGACCTTTATTTCTGTCATCGTCCCGACCCGGACACGCCCATTGAAGAGACCGTGCGAACGATGGATGAACTCGTTCGGCAGGGCAAGGTGCTGTACTGGGGTACGTCGGAGTGGCCGGCCGACTCAATTGCCGAAGCTTATCGGCTTGCGCGTGAGCACTGCCTGACACCGCCAACGATGGAACAGCCGGAATACAACCTGTTCACCCGCGACCGCGTCGAAAAGGAATACGCTGCTTTGTACCGCGAGTATGGCCTCGGTACCACGATCTGGTCGCCGCTCAAATCCGGCCTGCTCACCGGCAAATACAACCACGGCATTCCGGATGATTCTCGGCTCAACCTCGCATCGTTCTCGTGGCTGAAAGAGAGCGTACTCGGACCGGATGCGGATGCGCGTGTTGCGGCGGTGCAAAAACTTGCGGACATTGCAGAACGCCTCGGTGTGAGCATGACGCAATTCGCGATTGCCTGGTGCCTTGCCAATGCCCATGTCAGCACCGTCATTCTTGGTGCGTCCCGTCTTGAACAGTTGCAGGAAAATCTCGGCGCGGCCGAGGTCAGACTCGATGCGGATGTCATGGCCGAGGTGGACCGCGCACTGTCGCATGCCTCTTGAATGAGACAAATAAAGGAAAGGAAGTCCAATGAAAAAGTTGTTTTTGATCGCAAGTGTATTCGCCGTCGGCAGTTTTTTATCCGCTGCCGCCGCGCCACCTGACTCCGTCCAATGCTCGCCCGACAATGGCGGCATCAAACTTCCGAAAGATTTTTGCGCCGTCGTCGTCGCAGATTCCCTCGGCATGTCGCGACATATCACCGTCAACGACAATGGCGACGTTTACGTTGCGTTGAGCGATGCCAATCACGGCGGCGGGATTGCCGCCCTGCGCGATACGAATGGGGACGGCAAGGCCGATATCATCAAGTACTTTGGCGATGACACCGGCACCGGCATCAACCTGCAGCACGGCTATCTTTATTTCGCTCCGGATACCGGAGTGCTGCGCTACAAGATGAAGCAGGGCGAACTGGTTCCAACGTCAACGCCGCAAACGGTGGTAAAGGATCTGCCCGTACAGCACCAACACTCGTCCAAGACCATCGCGTTCGACGACAAAGGGTGGCTGTACGTCGACATCGGCGCACCGTCGAATGCATGCCAGAAACAGGACAGAACGCCGCATTCGCCGGGGATGCTGCCGTGCCCGTTGCTGAAGCGCCACGGCGGCGTCTGGCGTTTCCAGGCGGACAAACTGAACCAGGCGCAGAGCGAAGGCGAGCGGTTCATCACCGGCATGCGCAACGGTGTCGCGCTCGACTGGAATCCCGTCGACAAACAACTCTACGTCGTCATGCACGGGCGCGACCAGTTGCATGACCTGTGGCCGGAGCAATACAGCATCGCGCAAAGCGCGGAGTTGCCGGCCGAACAGTTTTTCCAGCTCGAAAAAGGCGACAACCTGGGCTGGCCGTTCTGCTATTACAACTGGATGACGCACAAGAAAGTCATCAATCCGGAATACCAGGGACGCGAAGACAAGGTCGGGCCGTGCTCGAAATACGAGCAGCCGATCATGGCGTTCCCCGGGCATTGGGCACCGGATGCGCTGCTGTTTTACACCGGCAAGCAGTTTCCGAAAAAGTATTACGGCGGCGCGTTCATCGCCTTCCACGGCTCCTGGAATCGGGCGCCAAAGGTGCAACAGGGTTACAAGATCGTGTTCGTGCCCTTCGCGAACGGCAAGCCGGTCGGCAAGTACTCGAACTTTGCGGTCGGCTTCAAGGGCCGGGAGAAGCTCGATTCCCCTGAAAATGCCAGGTTCCGCCCGGTGGGGCTGGCGCAAGGGCCGGACGGATCGCTCTATATTGTGGATTCGCACCAGGGCCGGGTGTGGCGCGTGCTTTATCGCGGGGACCGGTGATTTGGGCTTGACACCCGCCGGCCGCCGACTACAATGTTCGCCTCCAAGCGGGAATAGCTCAGTTGGTAGAGCGCAACCTTGCCAAGGTTGAGGTCGCGAGTTCGAGCCTCGTTTCCCGCTCCAACTATTTCGGCCCCGGCCCAGCCGGGGCTTTTTATTTGCCCCTCCGGCACGGAGAGCGCAAATATGCTAAGTTTCGCCGCCTATCTTTAAGAAGTTAGGCCAAGTGGCAGAGTGGTTATGCAGCGGCCTGCAAAGCCGTGTACGCCGGTTCGATTCCGACCTTGGCCTCCAACCTATTTCAAACCTGTCTCGTAGCTGCCGAGGCTGAGACAAGGCGCGGTGCCGCCGAGGAGCGGAGCTGACATCAGGTCAATGAGCACCGGAGGCGGTGCCGCAACGCAGTATCAGACCGGCAGATGCGGTTTTGAGGCAGGTTTCGCGCCCGGGTGGCGGAACAGGTAGACGCAAGGGACTTAAAATCCCTCGATCGCAAGATCGTGCCGGTTCGATCCCGGCCCCGGGCACCATTGTAATCAATGAGTTGCGGCGACTATTCGTGTACGGTAATATTCCGTACAAAGGAGATCGCCATGACTGCCGCCGCACGACTCGACTTGCGCCTGAATCCCGGAGACAAGGCTCGAATTGCTCGCGCTGCCGATTTACGTGGCGTACCGGTGTCCGCGTTCGTGCGCGATGCCGTGCTGCGTGAGGCGGAGAGCGTCATGGCCGCGGACTTGACCATGACGCTGTCTCCCGAGGAGTCGCGGCGCTTTCTCGACGCTCTCGACAAGCCGTTCAAGCCCAACACTCGATTGAAGAAAGCAATGGAACGCGGCTTGGCGCGGCGCTGACGCGTGCTGCTGATCGCGCGCCTGGACGGCCGGCGGCATGACCGTAACCGGTTCGATTGCGGCGTGCCTGCTCTGAACATCTACCTGCAACAGCAGGCCGCGCAGCATCATCGCAACGGCATCGCCACCACCCATGTTCTGATTGACGACGACGCACCCGCATGCATCGTCGGTTATTACACGCTCGCCGCCGCACAACTCCGGCTGTCCGATCTAATGCCTGCCGACCAGCGTCGCCTGCCGCGATATCCTGTGCCCGCGGCGCGCCTTGCACGGCTGGCGATATCGCTGGAAGAGCAGGGCCGGGGTCTGGGAGAGTCACTGCTGCAGGACGCGGTGAAGCGCTGCCTCGACTTGCGCGCACAACTGGGTATGCGCGTGCTGTTGGTGGACGCCAAGGATGGCCGCGCCGCTAAATTTTATGCCGCTTTCGGGTTCCGCCCAACAGCGATACGTGCGTTCACGCTGTATTTGCCGCTGGGACGAGCAGGGACTTAAAATCCCTTGGCCGCAAAGCCATACCGGTTCGATTCCGGCACCAGTACCATCTGCAAAAGGACATTGCCATGACACAACCCAATGCGAGCCGCGCGGGCTCATTCGAAATCGGAGATCCTGTTGAAGTGAATCGTCTCGGCTTCGGGGCGATGCGCATTACCGGACCGGGGATTTGGGGGCCGCCGGACGATCGGGCGGAGGCGTTGCGGGTGTTGCGGCGGCTGCCCGATCTTGACGTCAATTTTATCGATACCGCCGATTCCTACGGACCGGACGTTTCCGAACCGCTGATACGCGAAGCGCTGCATCCTTATGACGGGATGCTTGTCGCGACGAAGGCGGGGCTCAC
>DASSBR010000094.1:0-41714 GCA_035698525.1 Gammaproteobacteria bacterium | reverse complement strand
GACTCGCTCGGTCCCGGCACATCCGTGTGCCGGGACTCCCCGAAGAGCGGACTGAAAAAGTGGGCCGGAACAGAACTCAACCGTCCATGGTTTCGGACAATGTTCCTTGTTTCCCCCTTTTTCAGCCCGATCTTCGGCTGCGCTCCATGTCGCGGGAGAAGAGCCGGCCTTCGTGGCCGGCAAGAATAGAAATTTAACCCCTCATCCCCACCTTCTCCCTGAAGGAGAAGGAGCGAGGAGTGCTCGCTCGTTGTCGGAGCCCCTCTTATTCCCTCTCCCTCAGGGAGAGGGTCAGGGTGAGGGGTGTTGAAGCGCCTCCAGTAACTTCTCGTGGTACCCGCCAAATCCGCCATTGCTCATTACCAGTACATGGTCGCCCGGCTGGGCTTCCGCCGCAACCGCGGCCACTAGCGCGTCGATTGAATCCACGACGGTCGCCTGCCCCGCCATCGCCGCCGCGGGGTCCCATTTCAGCGTCGGCGAGCGGTAGCAATAGACGGCATCGGCGGCGGCCAGTGCAGGCGCGAGCGTGTCGCGGTGGATGCCGGCGCGCATGGTCGCGGACGCCGGTTCGATCACTGCCAGGATCCGGGCATCGCCAACGCGCTGCCGCAACCCGTCCAGTGTGGTTGCGATCGCGGTCGGGTGGTGGGCGAAGTCGTCGTACACCGTCACGCCACCCACCTCGCCACGCACTTCCAACCGGCGTTTGACGCCCTCGAATGCGCTCAGGGCTGCCGCGGCCGTCGCTGGCGCAACGCCAGCGTGCCTCGCCGCCGCGATTGCAGCCAGGACGTTGGCGACGTTGTGCCGGCCGATGAGTTTCCACTCCACGCGGCCCAGCGCAGCGCCGTCGAACATCACCGTAAACGCACTGCCGTCGGCTGCCGCTTCCGCGGCCTGCCACCCGTCGCGCTCGGCCGCGAATGGCTCAACCCGGGTCCAGCAGCCTTTGACAAGCGTATCCGCAATATTGGCATCACCCGCGTTGGCGACAATCAAGCCGGTGCCCGGCACAGTGCGGATTAGTTGGTGAAATTGTTTCTCGATAGCCGCAAGATCGGGGAAGATATCGGCATGATCGTATTCGAGATTGTTCAGAATCAGCGTCTTCGGCCGATAGTGCACGAATTTTGAGCGGCGGTCGAAGTACGAGGTGTCGTACTCGTCGGCCTCTATGACAAACGGGGCCGCAGGCCCAAACGATTTGCCTTCTCCCCCCGGGAGAAGGTGGCGCGCAGCGCCGGATGAGGGTCGGGTCTCACCGGTGCTTTGAATCCCGCCAAGTCGCGCCGAAATTCCGAAATTCCCCGGCACGCCGCCAATCAGAAACCCCGGCTCCAGGCCCGCGTACTCGAGAATCCAGGCCAGCATGCTGGCGGTTGTCGTCTTGCCGTGGGTACCGGCGACGGCCAGCACCCAGCGGTCGCGCAATATATTGCGCGCCAGCCATTCCGCCCCGGACAAGTAGTCGAACCCGCCATCCAGCACCGCTTCCAGCTCCGGATTGCCTCGGGCGATGCCGGCGTTGCCAATGACAACCTCGTCCGGGCGGGGATTCAGGTTGGCGGCGGCATAGCCGTCCATCAGTTCGATACCGAGCGCTTCGAGCTGCGTGCTCATCGGCGGGTATACATTGGCGTCCGAGCCGCGGACGCGAAATCCCTGCGCCTGTGCCAGCGCGGCGATGCCTCCCATGAAGGTGCCGCAGATGCCGAGGATATGTACTGTCTTCGGAGGTTGAATTATGTGATTCACGTTGCCGGCTGCCAAAAATTTGCCGGTGTATTATAGGTTAAGCAGCGGCCGTTCCGGCGGCGCTGTTCTGATGCAATACAAGGAGTTCATCATGAAAAGGATTTATGTGTTCCCCACGATGCTTTTATCGGGCGCGCTGCTCGCGTTGGGCGGGTGCGCGCAACAGCCGAACGTGCAGCCGGTTGAGCCGGCGTCCGGCTACGGTACGACCTACAGCACACCCCCGACCGCAGCCTGCTACAACTGCGCGACCGTCACTGCGGTTCAGCCGATAGCGGAAGGCAGCGGCGGTGACACCGCCGGCGCGGTGATCGGCGCGATCGTCGGCGCGGCGGTGGGCCACCAGTTCGGCGGCGGGACCGGCCAGACGGCTGCCACGGTCGGCGGTGCGGCGGTCGGCGCCTACGCCGGCAGCCAGTATGCCAATGGCGACGAATATGACTACCAAGTGACGGTGCAACGGGATAACGGCACAACGGAAACGTTCGTGCTGGATGATCCGCCTGCTTATGGCGTCGGCACGCGCGTCAAGCTGAATAGCGGCTACTAAATCGCCGCTGCGCGGCGGGGAACGGTATAATCGCCGTTTTTCCTTCGCCGCATGACGGATTTTCTTTATCTTGACACCGATGGCCAGCTCGCGGATTTCTGCCGCGAGCTGGTCGGTTCGCCGTGGATCGGTATCGACACCGAGTTCCTGCGCGAAAAGACTTATTACCCGCGGCTCTGCCTGGTGCAGGTCGCCAACGAACGCCACGTTGCGTGCATCGACCCGCTCGCAATTGCCGACCTGTCTCCGCTGGGGAAACTGTTCACCGATCCCGCTATCGTCAAAGTGCTGCATGCGGCCCGGCAGGACGTTGAGGTACTGCTCCAGGGGCTTGATGCGGCGCCGCAACCCCTTTTCGACACGCAGACGGCGGCCGCCTTCTGCGGTCTTGGCGACCAGGTCAGCTATGCCGCGCTGACAGAAGCCATCGCCGGCGTGCAACTGGCGAAGGCCCATACGCGCGCCGACTGGAGCAGGCGGCCGCTGGAACGCGAAGTCCTCGCCTATGCCGCCGACGATGTGCGCTACCTTGGCCCGCTTTATCGCAAGTTGCGGAATGAACTGGAAAGCGCAGAACGCACGCCATGGTTCGAAGCGGAGATGGCGGCGCTGGCGGATCCGGCGATTTACGTGGTGGAACCGGAGACTGCGTGGCAACGGCTTCGCGGGCAAAGCCGGCTCACCGATCCAGGCGCGCGCGGCGTCATGGGCACGCTCGCCGCATGGCGCGAGCGCCGCGCGATGCAGAAAAACCGGCCGAGACGCTGGATTCTGACGGACGAGACACTGCTGGAACTGGCCGCGGCAGCGCCGCGGTCGCCAGACGGATTGAACCAGGTTTCAGGCGTCACCGGCTTGCTGCGGGCCGGTCTGGGCGATGAACTGATTGCGGCGATTGTCGCGGGTGTAGCGCAACCGTTGCCGCCGTCCAGCCTCACCGCACTCACCGGTGAACAACGCGATGCTGCAAAGCGGCTGGCTACAGTCGTGCGTGAACGTGCCGCGCGGATGAACATGACGCCCGCGTTGCTTGCTAACCGGAAGCAACTGGAACAGATGGTCCGGGGAGAACGCGATCTGCCGGTGCTGTCGGGTTGGCGGCTTGAGACGATCGGAAAGGAACTGCTGGCAGCCCTGGAGAAGAATCCCTCTCTGCCCGCTTAGCGCCGCACGGCGCGCCTGCTTCGCGTTACGGCCTTCTTTTTCGCGGCCGCCTTCTTTGCCGGCGTTTTTTTCGCTGCAGCCTTTCGTGCCGTTGTCTTTCTGGCCGTTGTCTTCCGCGCAGTCTTCTTCCGAGCGACCTTTTTGACAGGCGCCTTTTTCCGCGTCACCTTTTTAACGGCAGCCTTTTTGGCCACTGCCTTCTTCGCCGGCTTTTTTTTCCGCGCGGTGGCTTTGCGTGCCGCAGGTTTGGCCGCCTTCCGGGCCGGCCGCGTGGTTGTGCGCGTCTTCTTCCTGGCGGCGCTCGCCTTTTGGGCTACCGGCTTCTTCTTGCTCGACGCCTTTTTGGCCCCGGCCTTTTTGGCTGGCACTTTCTTGCCTGCAGCCTTCTTCGGTGCAGCCTTGGTCGCGGCCGGCTTTCCCGCGGCCCGGGCAGGTTTTGCTGTCTTGCCCCCCGCGCCGAATTCGTCGACCTGTTTGACGATCTCGCGGAAAATCGTCTTGACCTCGCCATTACCGTCGACGCGCCGCAGCCGACCACGCTCGTCGTAGAACTGGATCAAAGGCCTGGTTTGCGCGTCATAAACCCGCAGACGGTTGGAAATGGTTTCTTCGTTATCGTCCACGCGATGATGCAGCGGAATGCCGCAATAATCGCACTGTTCGTCCAGCTTCGGCGGGTTGGTAAAGATGTTGTAAACGCGGCCGCAGTTTTCGCAGTTGCGCCGGCCGGTGAGCCGCTGCATCAGAATGTCGATATCGACCTCGATCAGCAGCGCGGTGTCGAGTGGTTGGCCGAGACCCGCCAGCATCTTGTCGAGCGCGTGCGCCTGCGGGATGTTGCGGGGAAAGCCATCCAGAATAAAGCCATGCCTCGCGTCTCGCTTGGCCAGACGCTCGCGGATAATGCCCAGTACGATGTCGTCGGACACCAGTTGGCCGGAATCCATTGCCGCCTTGGCCATCTTGCCCAACTCGCTGCCGCTGGTCACCGCGGCGCGCAGCAGATCCCCGGTCGAAACCTGCGGGACGCCGTACTTCTCGACCAGCCGCTTCGCCTGGGTGCCCTTGCCCGAGCCGGGCGCGCCCAGCAACACAATTCTCATGGCTTTTCTCGCTTTTTAATGTTTACTTAACGCGGTCGTCCGCGTAATTTGGCGTAAACGTACCCTGCGCGCCGCGGTCCGTCAATGTCTCGTTAACCCGGACCGGCGCGCCAGCCGCTTCATCCATCTTTATAAACGTCGGCAACTTGCAATAGGATAGCGGCATCGATTCAAGCAAGAGCCCGACATGGAAAAAAGAAACGCCTTCTACGCCCAATCCGGCGGTGTCACCGCCGTCATCAACGCCAGCGCCGCCGGTGTCATCGAGACCGCGCGGCAGCACAAGGACAGGATCGGCAAGGTCTTTGCCGGGCGCGACGGGATCATCGGCGCGTTGACGGAAGACCTGATAGACACGAGCAGGGAAAGCGCGGCGGCGATCGCGGCGCTCCGGCACACGCCCGGCGGAGCGTTCGGCTCGTGCCGGTTCAAGCTCAAACCGATGGATGAGGATGCGTCGCAGTACGAGCGGCTGCTCGCGGTGTTCAAGGCGCACGACATTGGCTACTTCTTCTATAACGGCGGCGGCGACTCGGCGGATACCTGTCTGAAAGTGTCGCAGCTCTGCAAGACAATGGGCTATCCGGTCCAGGCGATTCACGTGCCTAAGACCGTGGATAACGACTTGCCGATCACCGATTGCTCGCCCGGCTTCGGCTCGGTCGCGAAGTACGTCGCCGTTTCGACGCGTGAGGCGGCTCTGGATGTGAAGTCGATGGCGCGCACATCGACCAAGGTGTTCGTGCTGGAGGTGATGGGGCGGCATGCCGGCTGGATTGCAGCGGCGGGCGGCCTTGCCGCGGAGAAGGATGGCGACGCGCCGCATATCATCCTGTTTCCCGAGATCGCGTTCGACAAGGCGCGCTTTCTGGCGCGCGTGAAGGATTCCGTGGAACGGCATGGCTATTGTGTCATCGTCGCGTCCGAAGGCACGCAGGACGCCGGGGGCAATTTCCTCGCCGATGCTGGCGGGACGGACGCATTCGGTCACAAGCAGCTTGGCGGGACGGCGCCGGTGCTCGCGGAGATGGTCAAGGCCGCGCACGGTTATAAATATCATTGGGCGCTGGCGGATTACCTGCAGCGCGCGGCGCGGCATATCGCGTCGAAGACCGATGTCGAACAGGCTTACGCGGTCGGCAAGGCGGCAGTCGAATACGCGCTCGCCGGCGACAACGCGGTCATGCCCGCCATCGAGCGCACATCGGACAAGCCGTATCGCTGGAAAATCGTCACGGCGCCGCTGGCGAAGGTCGCCAACAAGGAAAAGAAAATGCCGCGCAAGTTCATCTCGCGCGACGGGTTCGGCATTACCGATGCCTGCCGGACCTATCTGTCGCCGCTGATCAAGGGGGAAGACCATCCGCCCTACCGGGACGGGCTGCCGCGCTACGTGACGCTGAAGAACGTGGCCGTGCCGCGAAAATTGCAGGAAGATTTCGTGGTATAGTCCGGGCAGTTTTTTGCGCCCGGCGGGCGCATCAAGAGGTTTTTTGGCGTTCGCGCGATTATTTCCGCGGCGAAGCCATCGCGACTGAAGGATTAGCCGCAGCGACAATTTCACTGTTGCAAACAACCCTACAAGGGGATTCGTATGGGTAATAACCTCGCTCTGTGGTTGGCGCTCGCCTGCGCCATTGTCGCCATTCTCTATGGTGTCTTCTCGGTCGGCTGGATTCTCAAAAAGTCGCCCGGCAACGCGCGGATGCAGGAAATCGCCGCCGCCATTCAGGCCGGCGCGCGCGCTTATCTCAACCGTCAGTACCGCACCGTCGCGATCGTGGGCGTGGTCATTTTTCTCATCCTCGGCTTCGGCCTCGACTGGTGGACCGCGCTCGGCTTCGCAATCGGGGCGATATTCTCCGGCGCGGCCGGCTATGTCGGCATGAATATTTCCGTGCGTGCCAATGTGCGCACCGCGGAAGCCGCCAAGGGCGGCATCAACAAGGCGCTGGCGGTCGCGTTTCGCGGCGGCAGCATCACCGGTATGCTGGTCGTCGGACTCGGCCTTTTGGGCTGCGCCGGCTACTACGCCATTCTGCTGTTCATCGGCCCGACCAATCCGGCCGGGCAGCACCTGATTCAGCCGCTGGTCGGCCTCGCGTTCGGCGGCTCGCTGATTTCGATTTTTGCCCGTCTCGGCGGCGGCATTTTTACCAAGGGCGCGGACGTCGGCGCGGATCTGGTCGGCAAGGTCGAGGCCGGCATTCCCGAGGATGATCCGCGCAACCCCGCGGTCATTGCCGATAATGTCGGCGATAACGTTGGCGACTGTGCCGGTATGGCGGCCGACCTGTTCGAGACCTACGCGGTGACAGTCGTCGCGACAATGCTGCTCGGGCGGATTTTCGCAACCGACCTCGGCGCGAATGCGGTGCTGTATCCGCTGGCGCTCGGCGGCGCGTCGATTATCGCGTCGGTCATCGGCACGTTCTTCGTACGCACCAACAGCGGCAAGATCATGGGCGCGCTCTACAAGGGTGTGATTGTCTCGGGCCTGATCGCGGCGCTCCTGTTCTGGGTCATCACCAACTGGCTGATGAGCAACCTGAGCGGTTACGCGACGATGAACCTGTACGGCTCGGCGCTGATCGGGCTCGGCATTACCGCTGCGATGGTGGTGATCACCGAGTACTACACCGGCACGCAGTACAAGCCGGTGAAGCACATCGCCGAAGCGTCGACGACCGGCCATGCGACCAACATCATTGCCGGTCTCGGCGTCTCGATGAAGTCGACCGCGTGGCCGGTCATCGCCATTTGCGCGAGCATTTGGGGCGCTTATGCGTTGGCGGGGCTGTACGGGATCGCGATCGCTGTGACCGCGATGTTGTCCATGACCGGCATGATTGTCGCGCTGGACGCCTTCGGCCCGATCACGGATAACGCTGGCGGCATCGCAGAAATGGCCGATCTGCCCGAGGAAATCCGCAACATCACCGACCCGCTGGACGCGGTCGGCAACACGACCAAGGCAGTGACCAAAGGTTATGCGATTGCCTCCGCCGCGCTCGCGGCGCTGGTGCTGTTCGGCGATTACGCCAACGAGTTGACGGTGCATTACCGCGGCCTCGGCTTCGCCGGGGACCAATTGCAGAATCTAGTCAGCTTCACGTTGTCCAACGCGGACGTCATCATCGGCCTGTTCCTCGGCGGCCTGATCCCTTACCTGTTCGGTGCGCTCGCGATGGAAGCGGTCGGCCGCGCGGCTGGCGGCATCGTCAACGAAGTACGCCGCCAGTTCCGCGAGATCAAGGGCATCATGACGGGCGAGGCGACGCCGGAATATTCGCGCGCTGTCGACATGCTGACGCGCGCCGCCATCAAGGAAATGATCATTCCGTCGCTGCTGCCAATTGTCGCGCCGGTAGTCGTGGGTGTCGCGCTCGGCCCGAAGGCACTCGGCGGCCTGCTGATCGGCACCATCGTCACCGGCCTGTTCGTCGCGATCTCGATGACAACCGGCGGCGGCGCGTGGGACAACGCAAAGAAGTATGTCGAGGACGGCAACTTCGGCGGCAAGGGTTCCGAGGCGCACCACGCGGCGGTGACCGGCGATACGGTCGGCGACCCCTACAAGGATACGGCGGGCCCGGCAATCAACCCGTTGATCAAGATCATCAACATTGTCGCGATCCTGGTGATTCCGCTGGTGGTTTGAGAAAGCACCTTCTCCCTGAGGGGGAAGGTTGGGATGAGGGGAGTTATTTATCCCCTCAGCCTACCCCTCTCCCTGGGGGGAGAGAGTTTAAGACTCAGCGGCTGGCGGTTTTGGTTTGTTGAAGTCGCCGCAGGGCAATTTGTAACAGGCCCCTGGCGCTGGCAACCTTCTCCTTCCGGCTTGCCGAGCCACCCAGGCTCAGGCGCAGATACGCGTGATTGCCCAACACGTACAACGCGCCGACGGGCCCTTTGCCAATCCAGTACGCCGCCTTGCCGAGCCCGGCAACCGGCATGGCGTGCCGAAGCGCTTCTTCGCCTTCCTCTTCAGCCTTTTTCTTGCCGCTGAACGCGCGCGTCCAGCGTGCTTGCAGGGCGTACCCGGGTGCGGCCGCGCTGGCGCGGGTGACTTCGAGACTGATGGATTTGACCGCGGGCTCGGCCTTGAAGTAGCAACGCGACATGACGAACCCACCGTGCTCGACGCGGCTCGGCCTGGTCGCGATCAGCTTCGCGCCCTGAGCCTCGCGAATCGCGGCCGCCGGTATCAGGCGGCAAGCGCCAGCCGGCTCGGCGCGTGACGGCGGAGCTTTTTGCGCCGCCACCCCGGGCCTGCCGTTAGCGGCAGCGCCCGCGAGGCAGACACCCAGAATCAGAACCACCCGTTTATTCATTTTGTTCACCCGGACAACCATGCCCCGTTATTTGTTGTGCTTGTTACCCTTGACCTCGATAACCGCGGCGGCCGTGTTGGTACTGCGTTTGTCGCGGCTGTCCGTCACCGTTACTGTCGCGTTGTAGTTACCGACCTGCTGGTAAGTGTGGTAGATCATCGGCGTCGACTGGGTAACCGGGCTGGAGCCATCGCCGAAATCGAAGGTGTACGACGCGATGCTGTCGCCCGCGTCCGGATCATTCGAGGCGCCAGCATCGAACTGTACCTCCAACGGCTCATGGCCCTTCGTGGACTCGGCCGCGAGTGAGGCGGTCGGCGCCGCGTTCGGACTGCAATAGCTGTTGCCTTTCAACGTGTACGACGCACTTGCGGTGTCATCCGCCGTTTCGAGCAAGCCAGTACCGAGTGCGCCGACGAGAATCTGCGTCGTCGCATGAATGCCGGTGAGCGTATCGCCCGCACCGATGCCGCCCAGTTTGCTGTCGGCGATCACAAGTACGATCTTGCCGTCTGTGCTGTAACCGCTGCGTGCGCTGAGCGTGCCGATCGTGTTGAACGTGGAAACACCGCCCGTACCGGGATCGACCGTACCGTATTCGTACGCCGGCGACAGGTTGTTCGTGTTCATGTCCAGAAAGTACGTCTTACCGTCCGGGCCATTGAAGATCACGTTCCACTCCGCGTTCGGCGGCAGGATCGTCAGATCCCCGACCTGCAGCGTGAATACAAGCTGATCGCCGTCGCTGCTGAAGTACGGCTCGGCAATGTAGAGCCCGGCAACATCAACCTGCGGATCGGCCGGCGCTCCGGTCTGGTCGCCCGCCTGATCGGTGAACAACTGCACGCCCGGGAGCGCACATGGATCGATCGAGGCTTGTGCGGTCTGGCTGGCTACCTCATTCCCGCGCTGACCCTCGCCCGCCGCATTCAGCGCACTGATGCGGTAATAGTAGGTGGTGCCGGGCGCAGCGGTATTATCGATGTAGGTGGTCTTGCTGTTGCCGGTGTTGGCGATCAACTGTTCGCCGCCCGCCTGGGTACCGCGATAGATGTTGTAGCTCTGGATGGGGTCGCCGCCGTTGTCGGGCGTTTCCCACTGCACGTCAATATCGCCGCTTGCCTGCTGCAGGGCGCTATCGAGTAACGGCGCTTTCGGTACCGTCGGCTCGACCGGATCGTACTGGGCGAACAGCCGCGGGCCACCAGACTGGCGCGCGATCACGGCTTTCGCGGTATATGAATTCGGCCCGCCGTCGACGCAGGCGTTGATACAGCCGTCGGCGTAGCCGACCAGCACGCGGCCGGCCTTGTCGACGCTGATGTCCATGAAGTCGAGCAGGTTGCGGTTGTTGCCGGAGCAGCTCGTGCCGTTGGTGCAGACGCCGCCGGCGCGCTGCACCGGATCGTTGGGCGTGACGTCGACCGTTTTCCAGGTCTTGCCGCCGTCGAGCGTGGTCGCTACGTACAGATGCCAGATGCCCTGAAAATCGGGCGCGCTGTGATTGCCGGCCACGGTACTGCCAAGGAACGCGAAGGCGGCGCGATCGTCATCGCCGGCGACCACTTCCGGAAACACCATGTTCTGAATGCCGAGCGCGGCGCCGACATCCTGGTCGTACTCCCACGTTTGCCCATGGTCGTGAGACACCGCGATACGGGCGTGGTTATCGGCGGCCTGGTAGCCGAGGTAAATGGTGCCCTCGGATGGCTGACCATCGACGGAACTATGTGTACTGACGCCGACCGATGGGTCGGAGCCGGTGTCGGGCGAACTCATCGGGTCGACACGTACCGCCCATGTCACGCCGTTGTCTTCCGACACGGCGACGCCCTGGTGCGTACCGCAGGCGCCGTTCGGTACATAGACCGTGCCTTCAGGTCCGACCTTGACGTGGCCATGCAGGCCGCCGCAAGTCGTCAGGTTGTAGATCGGCACGCCGGGGCCAAAGGTCAGGCCGCCGTCGTCGCTGCGCGCACAGAACGCGGTTGCGATGTCCTGCGAGCAGTAATAAACCGCGTGTGGATAAATCGGGTTGTCCGGTTGCCCGATCACCGGCAGACTCGCGTACGGGCCGCCGCCGACGCTCTGATGATCGACGCCGGACGGAATCCCGCCGCCCTGGCTTGGCGTCCACGTCGCGCCGTCGTCATCGGTGAATTCAGCGAGGCTGTCCTGGCCCGTCAACTGCGACACGAAGGTGCGGCCGGTAACGTGGTCGGTAAACAGGATGGGGTCGAGCGATTCGATGCTGGTGAGCGGCGCGGAGACATCCGTCCACATCGTGCGGGCCGGCGAGGTGCCGTCGTTGAACGTGACGCGCAGCGTCTGCAGCAGTGCCTGGTACATCACCGCGCCCGTCTTGTAGTCGATGCCGAGCGACGGCTCGCTCTGGCCGGGATTGCCAAGGTTTTCCGGCGAGGGATAATTGATGTAGCGCGGCGCGTCGATGTCCGCCTGCGGTGGCGGCGCGGCCGCGGTCGAGAGGGTGACGGTGCCGGTATAGCTGTCGCCGGTGACAGTGAACGGAACCGTGCGGACAGTCAGCGTGCGGGTACCGGATCCGGCGGGCAGCGTCACCGTTTCCGGATCGGCCGAGGACGCGGATGTGCCGACGACTTTGCCGCTGGCATCGAGTACGTAGACATCAAAATCGTCCGCCGTGGTCGGCCACGCCACCTTGATCGTGATCTGGTCGCGCGGGTGGGTGGTCGCGTAGTCGCTCGGCAGGTTGATCGTCAGTGTGTAGTCACTGCAAGGGGTTGCATCGGAGCCGCAGATCGGCGCGCCATTCGCCTGAGCGGTAATGTTGTCAATCAGGAACGGCCCGGCGGTGTACATCAGGCTCGGACTGGCCGGGCTGAGCGTACCGCCCGCCGGCGTCGGCTGGTTTGGAAGCGTATCGGCGCTCGCGACAGCAGCCGCGAACAGCCAGACCACGTAGCCGATGAACGCCACGGCTACCTTGTATTTTTTTCTTTGAACGTGCATTAAAGCCTCCATGGCAACTGCGCGGCCCATCCCGGCCGTTTGGTAGTGATACTACCGAATTGACCATAACCGGCGCTGAAGGTCGCAATCAAGTGGGGTGAACCCGGGCCGCGCGTGCGCTGGTCTGCATTAATCGCAATTGACGCGCGCTGATGGTGGCACTACTATCGCCGAGGCAAAGTGAAGTTCAGGGAAGACCGTGTCAGACAGTCCGCACGAATCGAGCCGCGAGCGCCTGTTGCAGGCCGGCAAGGCGCTGATGGCCGCCGCCGGCTATGAAGGCGCCGCGACAGCCGCGATCGCGCGTCGCGCGGGCACGTCCGAATCCCAGTTGATGCGCTACTTTGGCGGCAAGGCCGGTTTACTCGAAGCGGTATTTGACGACGGCTGGGAGCAGATCAACGCCCAGGTGGACGAGACAATCAGCGGCGCGCCCGATACACGCGTTGCGCTCACCGACATCCTCGCGTTTTTCATTGCTGCGCTCGACCGCGACCCGTCCCTCGCGCAATTGTATCTGTTCGAGGGCCGAAGACTGCGCGGACGCGGTGGCGAAATGACCGTCTCGCACGGCTATCTCGAGTTCGTTGATCGCATCCAGGAGCTGATCCATCGCGGGCAGAAAGAAGGCGTGTTGTCGCCGATATTCAATCCGCGCGTCCTGGTCGGGGCGCTGCTTGGCGCGGCAGAGGCCATGGTGCGATATAGGCTGATCGAGAGCCGACACGGCCATGATAGCGACTATATAGCCGACCAGGTCCGCCGCGTGTTCGAGGCGATGATCAGGGGCTTAGCATGATTACCGATACAGGGAATTCCGCTATAGTGCGGCCGAAGACGTTTATGGTTTACTGAGCCTGACCGGCTTCGGCCGATCAGTTTTTGCCTACCAAACTTTACAGGGACGTAAAGGGCGAACCGATGACAGCAGCCACTGCCTGCCGGGCCGGAGTGTTGATTGCAAGCTGCAGCTTGCTCGGGGCGAGTGCCGCTGTCGCAGGAGGGCCCGGCGGGTCTGGCCGTAGCATCCCGCGCCAGGTGGCGGCGTCGGCAGTCCAGCCCACGACCTCGCGACCGCAACTCCCTGCCCCTCGGCCCAGCGCCTGGGCCGCCGCGCCCAAGCGCTTCGCTGGCCGCATCCGGCAAACGCTGTACCAGTCCGCCCGCCGCACCGGCATGAACCGGCGCCTGACATTGGCGTTCGTTCGTATTTTCGCCGGCCGTGTCAATTATCGCCATGACATTCATGCCGGCGACCGCTTCGTCGTCGTCTGCAAGGGAATGGGGGACCATCGGCACATCGTCGCGGCGGAACTCGATCTGCACGGCCGGCAACTCCAGGCGTTTCGCCATCCGGACGGCAACGGCAAGGACGCGTGGTATTCGGCCAATGGCAAGCCGCTGCGGCCAACGCTGTTGCGCACACCGGTCGACTACACGCGCGTCAGTTCACCCTTTTCGCTGCACCGGTTAAATCCGGTGCTGCACATTTATCGACCCCATTACGGCGTCGATCTCGCGGCGCCAGCCGGGACGCCGGTGCATGCCGCCGGCGACGGCCGCGTCACCTTCCGGGGGCGCGACGGCGGCTACGGCAAGCTCATCATCATCGACAATGCCGGGCCTTACACCACACGCTACGGGCACCTGAGAAGGTTCGCCAAAGGCATCAAGGTCGGCACGCGCGTTCGTCAGGGAGAAGTGATCGGCTATGTCGGCGCGACCGGTCTGGCGACCGGGCCGCACCTGCATTTCGAGATCCGCGTCGACGGCAAGCCTCATCCGCCATTGAAGGTCGCCCTGCCGCGGGAGAAACTCGCCGGAACTGAACTGGTTGCTTACGAAGAGGGCATCGCGCCGCTGATCGACGTGCTCGATCCGACGCCGCGCCGGCCGGCGCCGGTTGAGGTCGCTGCCGCGGGTGGCGAAGCGCCGGTGGCCGCGACTGGCGAAGCATGGTGCCCGTTGGGGCGGGATGCCAGCCTCGCACGTTGTCTCTTAAAGCGGCAGAAGGGCGACGCATCGTCCATCGGCGATGCCCTGACGATGGGGCTCGCAGTCAGGCCGTAACCCTACTTGGCCGACTTCACCGCAAACGTATTGTTGCCGCGATTGCCATCCGGAATCGCATGATCCGGATCGATTGTCGCCGACTTCACCTGCTTGCCTCCCGGCACCAGCACTTCAAACTGCCGATGCCGCTGCCATGTCTCCACCGGCACCCTGACACGGCGCGTGCTGCCGTCGGCGAACGTAACTTGGAGTGTCGCCGGCATCACCAGCTTGTCCAGGTTCGCCACCGTGACCAGCGCGCCTTTGCCCGCGTCGCCGTCAACGTACTTGACCCCTTCGACCGCCATGTCGAGTTGCCAGTTGTACTTGAACCAGCCGCGCCAGAACCAGGACAAGTCCTCGCCGCCGGCGCTGTCCATCGCGCGGAAGAAGTCGGACGGCGACGGGTGCTTGAATGCCCACGCGCGGACGTACTCGCGGAAAGCCTTGTCGAACCGCTCCGGCCCGAGGATCTGCGTGCGCAGCAGCTTCAGGCCCAGCGCCGTCTTGAAGTACGTCACCGGATGGCGGTATTTGCCCGGGATGACATCCGGCAACATCATGATCGGCGATGCTTCCGGGTCCTTCAGCACGGACTGAATCTCGTCCACCGGGTTGCCGCCGCCCGGCGCAAATTCGCTGTCGCGCTTCGGTGCGAACTCGCCATGGTTGTAGGCGCGCGCGGCGAGCACATCGACGAACGTATTAAAACCCTCGTCCATCCACGCGTCGCGGCGTTCGTTGCTGCCGACGATCATCGGGAACCACGCGTGGCCGACCTCGTGCGTGGTCAGCCCGAACAGCCCCATGCCGCTCGTCTTCCACCAGTCGAACACGATACCGGGATATTCCATGCCGCCGGCGATGCCCGCTTCAGCGATCTCCGTGGGCCACGGAAATTCAACACCGGTGTACTTCGAGAAAAATTCGACCGTCGCCTTGACGAACTGCGTCGAGCGCTGCCAGCCGGCATCCTTGATGCTTTCGACGGGATAAGCCGACATTGCCAACGCCTGCTTGCCGCTCGGCAAATTGATCCGCGCCGCGTCCCAGACGTATGCGGCCGATGCGCCGAACGCCACATCACGCGTATTGTGCATGCGGAAATGCCAGGTCAGCGTGCCGCTTTGCACAGGACGGCTGTTCGGATCCGTCACTTCGGCCGGTTTGCGGATCATCACCGTCGCATCGCTCTGGCGCGCCTGGTCGAGCCGGTCGCGCTCAGCATCCGTCAGCACATCGTCGGGATTTACCAGTTCGCCGGAACCGACCACAATCATGTTCCACGGCACGGTGACGCTGTAATCGAAGTCCCCGTAATCGAGATAGAACTCGTTGTTGGTAAACGGGAGCGTGTTCCAGCCGCGCAGATCGTCATAGACGCACAGTCGCGGATACCATTGCGCAACCTCGAACACATCGCCGTTTTTAGTCCGGTACCAGTCCGTACGCCCGCCGAACTTGCCCGGAATCGCGTAGCGGTAAACGATGTGCACGCGCACCTTGCCACCGTTCGGCACGAGCGGCCGCGGCAAGTCGATGCGCATGCGTGTATCGGACTCGATGAACCGCGCCGGCTGGAAACCGTCACCCGCCTCCACCGCGACCGACTGTATGCGGAAACCGCCGGTATGCTCGACCGGCTCCGGCTCGTGCCCGGCGGTGAAATCCGCACGCGATCCGACGCGGTACTTGTTCTGATCGAGCTGCAGCCACAACTGGTGCAGCGTGTCGGGACTGTTGTTCGTGTAGGTAATCGTCTCGCTGGCCGTCAACACCTTGCGCTTCGGGTTCAGCGTCGCGCGAATGAGGTAATCGGCTCGATTGACCCAGTAGTTCGGCCCCGGCCTACCATTGGACGACCGGTAGCGATTGACGGGTTGCGAGAAATCGAACGGTGCGAAGGTTTGCAGCGGATCGAAATTTGGCCGGGCCGCGAAAGCGACCGTCGCAAACATTGCGGCGCAAGCAGCCGTCAGCGTGAGAAGCAGCGGTTTGTGCATGGACAATCCCCGGTATTTGAATTTGCCGGCGCGTCCATGCGTCGAACATTCTAAAGACAACGATGCTTCGGGTTTAGTTCCAGATCGCGGATTACGACGTACCGCCGACTGTCAGGCTGTCCACCTTCAATGTCGGTTGCCCGACACCCACCGGTACGCTCTGGCCGTCCTTGCCGCACGTCCCGATGCCTTCGTCCAGCTTGAGATCGTTGCCAACCATGCTGACACGGGTCAGCACGTCGGGGCCGTTGCCGATCAGGGTTGCACCTTTGACCGGACGGGTCAGCTTCCCGTTCTCGATCAGGTACGCTTCGCTGGCTGAGAACACGAACTTGCCGGAGGTGATGTCGACCTGGCCGCCGCCGAAATTGGCGGCATAGAGGCCCTTGTCCACCGAGGCGATGATCTCGGCCGGGTCGTGCGGCCCCGGCCGCATGTAGGTGTTGGTCATGCGCGGCATCGGCAGGTGCGCGAACGATTCGCGGCGGCCGTTGCCCGTGGGGCGCATGTTCATCAGGCGGGCATTCATCTTGTCCTGCATGTAACCCTTCAGGATGCCGTTTTCGATCAGCACGGTGCATTCGGCGGGCGTGCCTTCGTCGTCGATGCTGAGCGAACCGCGGCGGTCGACGATCGTGCCGTCGTCGACGACGGTGCAGAACTCGCTGGCAACGCGTTCGCCGAGGCGCCCCGAAAAGGCCGAGGTCCCTTTGCGGTTGAAATCGCCTTCGAGACCGTGACCGATCGCCTCGTGCAGCAGCACGCCCGGCCAACCCGGCCCCAGCACGACTGGCATGGTGCCGGCCGGCGCGGGCTCCGCTTCGAGATTGGTCAGCGCACTCCTGACGGCCTCACGGCCCAGCGCCAGCGCGCGGTCTTCATCAATGAAGTATTGATAGCCGAAACGTCCACCGCCGCCAGCGTAGCCCTGCTCGCGACGGCCATTTTCCTCGGCGATGACCGCGACGCTGAAGCGCACCAGCGGGCGCACATCCCCCGCCAACGTGCCGTCGCTGCCGGCGACGATGACGGTGTCGTGCACGCCGCCGAGGTTGACCATGACCTGCTTCACGCGCGGGTCCATGCGCCGAAGCTCGGCGTCGATGCGCTGCAACAGCGCCACCTTGTCGGCATCCGCCAGCGTTTCGAGCGGATCGAGCGGCGCATAAAGCTGCGGCACGTTGGCGGCATGCCAGGCCTGCAGCCTGCCTTCGCCGCCGCTGCGCGCGATGGCGCGCGCCATGTCGGAGGCCTGTGTCAGCGCCGGCAGCAGGATTTCGTCGGAATAGGCGAAACCGGTCTTTTCGCCGCTCATCGCGCGCACGCCGACGCCCTGGTCGATGCTGTGGCTGCCTTCCTTGACGATACTGTCTTCGAGCGCCCACGACTCGCGCCGGCTGAGCTGGAAATACAGGTCCGCGTTGTCGATGCGGGCGCCCATGACGCGGCTGAGCACCTTGCCGAGTTGGCTTTCGTCGAGGCCGGAGGGCTGGAGAATGGTTTGCTTGGCGATATCGAGTGAGTTAGTCATAGGACCAATGTATGGGTTTGGAGGATGGCATTCAATCTTTGTTTTTCTGCAGCGGCAGCGGCGGCTCGGGCTTGACCGACGTTTTTTTCATAATCGGGTTGTCCCAGGTGCCGCCGACGTGATATTCGAGCTGCATCGCCTGCTTCAGCGGCTGCTTGAAAATCTGCGTGAGCAGCAGTAACGCTGCACCCGTTACGGGTCCGCCGGCGATCGCACCCGCAATCGGCAGTGTGGACGAAATGGCAGTGTTGATGATCACGATCTCGTCGTAATCCTGCCTGGCGAGGCCGATGCGCCCCACTGCCCGCACGTCCGCGACCGTGCTCTTCAGGCGAAAGTCCTTGGTGTAGGCGTTGCCGTTGATGATCGTGAATGTGCCGCCCATGGAATCGTAGCTGAAGCCCTTGCCGAATACGTCGCCGAAATTGAACAGCAGGTGACGCGGCAGGGCATTCAGGCTCAACAGCGCAAGCAGACGCCCCGCGCCTGGCGAAATCTGTGTCAGCTTGCCGTTGTTGAGACTGATGTTGAATGCGCCGCCAAGGCGCTTGACGATGTCGCTCGATGGCGGGCCCGGCCAATGCAGTTCGGCGTCGATTTTCGCCGTGTCGGCCGTGATCGCCGGCGGCAGGTTCAGCGCCTTGAATGCCTTTTCGAGATCGCTGCTACGTGCGGACGCCGCGATGCGTGTGTGCTGTACGCCATCGTCGCCGACGATCCAGGTGCCGTACATATTGACGCTGAGCCCAGGCAACGCCATCGAAAATTGCGGCAGCACGACGCCACCCGGCGCCTGCAGCAAATGGAATTTGAGTGTGCCGAGATGCCGCTTGCCGAGACGCGTGTCGCGGCTGACGAACCGGATCGGCGGCAGGGTTGTCGGCGAGAGATTCAGCGCTTCGGCGTGGCCCGCGGCGAAGTTCGAGTCGAGCTGCAGGCGGTCGAGCGAGATGGTGTCGGGATGATCGTTATCCGCCATCGCCGGCAGGAGGATCGTGCCGGCGACGTCGGGCCCGGTCAACCGCAGATCGTATCCCGCCGCGTCGCTCTGCGCCTTGACGTTCACGGCGTCGAACTTCTGGCCCAGCGCATCGACCTGCCCGATTTTCAGATCAAGGTCGATCTTGGACGGCGCGGCGGTACTCGACCCGCTGCCGATCAGCGCACTCAGATTGCGCCACTCGGCAAGTGAGACGCGCGGCAGGTACCCGGTAATGGCGAGGCCGGAATCCGGCACCGGCGGCGGCTTGCCGGCGCCAAAATGAATGGCGCCGGCGGCAATGCTGACACCGTTTTTGGCGCTGGCGAGATGAATGTCCGCCTGCACGCCGGCGCCATAATGCATTTTGACGGCGAAACCGTCATTCAGCATTTTGAAATGCACTTCCGTGTCGACGGCCGCGTCGGCCGCTTTTTTGAATGGTGCGGGCAGCGTCAGCGCAAGCCCCTTAAGGTCGGATCGTGCCACGATCGCAAGCGGCTGCGCACCCTTCGCGCCGAACTCGTTCGGCAGCGTCACCTGCGCACGCCAGTCGAACCCGCCTTGGGCGATATCGGTTTGCTTCGCGTGCAACGCCTTGGCGAGTGCGGCGGCGGTGGCGCTGCCGTCGAGGCTGATTAACGTCGTGTCGTTGCCGGCATTTTTGATGGCAATGGCGACCGGCGCACCGAGAAAACTCCCTTTGAGGCCGGTCGGGCTGTCGAGTCCGGCCTTGGCAAAATCCAGCTCGCCGACGAGGTGCCTGAATTTGCTGTCCAACTGGTCGAGCGTGACGTCGACCTTGTCAAGATGTGCCTTGCCGTGGATATTGAAGTCGTGAATGTGGGCCAGCGGCAAGTCAAGCTGCACATCGACATCCAGCGGTCCCGAGGCCTTCGTCTTCGTGACGTACGGCCCGAAGCGCTCGGCGATGGGCGACTTGTCGAGGAATGCGAGTGCCTGGCTCGCGTCGCCTTTCGCGTCGCCGGCAATGACCAGGCTGCCTTTCGCAAGGTCAGCGATGTCCGCCGTCGTGCCGGCAATCTGCATGCCCTCGATCGTGCCGCCGGTGGCCTTGACCGACATCCCTTCGTTCTTGAACAGTACGTGGGCGTCAAGCTTGTGAACGGGCGGCCAGTCCGGCTGGAACCGGACGCGCGTATCAGTCAAAAGGAAGTCGACCTTGAACAAGCCTTCGCCGTGGCGGAATGGAAACTGGTCGGCGGCACCGCGAAAGACGACTTCGACGTGCGGCACCTGCCCGCTCTGGACCGATTCGTCGACCCATTTGGTGACTTCCGGCGGCATGATGCCGACGGGAAGATATTCCGACTTGTTCTTGAGGTCGATGCCATCCGCCCTGGCTTCGATATCCAGGACCGGAGCGCCACCGCCCGCGGGCAGTAACAGGTTGAGATGGCCGCGCGCGGCGATGTCCGCGTTCGCCAGCTTGAATTCCTTGATCTCGATCCGCCAGCCGCCGTGCTCCCGTTTGAAGCTCAGCGGGACATCGCCGCTGGCGAGTGGAATCGGCCCGCGGAACAGGCCGGGAAACGCGATTGACATATCGGAGCCGGCCAGATGCAGTCGACCGCCCTGACCGTTGCGCCACGCAAGTTCCGCGCTCAGGCGCGTCCGGTCCCGGGCGTCGGTTGCGAGCGGCTTCACCCGGCCCTGCACCGCCTCCGGCACCAGGTCGGTGCCCATACCCGAGAATGTGACGTTGACGGCGCCGCCGTGCGGATCAAGCGGCAGCACAGGCGCGAGTTTCGGCAGGCTGTCGAGCTTGAGCGCGGCGAGCTTCGCCTGACCCTGCCAGCGCCAATGGTTGGCGCCAGCCGTATCGCGCGTCAGGTTCAGTTGCGCCGTCAACTGGCGGCCGACCCTCTGCGGCAAGCTCATCGACAATCTCAGTTGGGGCGAGTCGGCCGCGCCTTCGAGGCGCGCATCGAGGTGAGTGAACTGCCACCCCTCTATGCCATTTTTGGCGTCGTTGAAGATGATGTCGCCATCGTCGACCGCGATTGTGCCCACCTTGTTGAGCAGCGTCACTATCTCGGCTGGCGTGGGCATCGCGCCCGAGCCTTGAGGCAAGCCTGGAATCGTCAGGCTGCCATCGGCGGCGCGCTCCACCGTGAGCCGCGGCGCGCGGACGCCGACGAAAGCGGGATGGATTTCGGGCCAGCTGATGAAACTCAGCGGATTCAGGTCAACGCGCACGCGGTTGGCGCTGATCAGGCGCTGGCTGCCCTTCGCGTCCAGCACGGCGACTTGGTGCAGATCGACTTCAACTCCGAACCCGTGCCAGCCGAGGTCGATCGAATTTATCCTGACCGGCTCGCCCAACCGCTGGCTCGCGATGTGTTCGATCTTCGGCGTGTACTGGTCGATGCGTGACGAAAAATAAAAATACCCGCCGGCGATGACGATCGCGAGCAGGACGATCAGCGCGCCGATGCCGCACCCAAGCCAAAAGAGCGCTCGCTTCACAATCTCTTCCCGAGCCCCGCGCCCTCACACCGGCACGACATCAAACGCCTCCTGGCTGTAAAGATTCTCCACCTGCAACCGGATCGGCTTGCCGATCAGTGCTTCGATTTCAGCAAGGCTCTCGGATTCCTCGTCGAGTAGCAGATCGACAACGTCCTGGCTTGCCAGCACGCGCAACTCCTGAATGTCGAATGTGCGCGTCTGACGCAGAATTTCACGAAAGATGTCGTAACAGACGGTCTCGGGCGTCTTGATCGAACCCCGCGATCCGCAGGTCGGACACGGTTGGCACAAGACGTGCTCGAGGCTTTCGCGCGTGCGCTTGCGGGTCATTTCCACCAGTCCCAGCGAGGAAATAGTGCAAATCTGGTTGCGCGCGTGATCCCGCGCGAGACTCCGCTCCAGCGCCTCCAGCACGAGTTGGCGGTGCTCCGGCTCCTGCATGTCGATGAAATCGATGATGATGATGCCGCCCAGATTACGCAACCGCAGGTGCCGCGCGATCGTTTCCGAGGCTTCGAGGTTGGTCTTGAGGACGGTCTGTTCGAGATTGCGATAGCCGACGTAAGCGCCGGTATTGACATCGATCGTCGTCATCGCTTCGGTCTGGTCGATCACGAGATAGCCACCGGACTTGAGTGCGACCTTCCGCTCCAGCGCCTTCTGTATTTCGTCCTCTATGCTGTACAGATCGAAAATCGGCCGTCGGCCGTCGTAGAACTCGATGCGATCGGCGAACTCAGGCAGGAACATGCGCGCGAAGTCCGTCATTCGGCGGTATTCAGCTTCCGAATCCACCCGCACCTGCTCGACTTCGTCATCCAGAAAATCTCGCAGCATGCGCACCGGCAGCAACAGATCCTCGTGCACCAGCGCGCCGGCCGGCGCGCTTCGGCCATGGGCCTCTATCGCTTCCCACAGCTTGCGCAGGAACAGCATATCGGCGCGAATTGCATCGTGCGAGACGCCTTCGCCGGCTGTCCGCACGATATAGCCACCAGCGTCAGGAGCGAGAAACTGCGAGACGAGGCCAGACAGCCGGTCGCGCTCGTCGGCATCGTCGATCCGGGTCGAGACGCTGACGCGGTCGCTGTCCGGCACATAAACCAGGTAGCGCGACGGAATGCCGATGCGCGTCGACAGGCGCGCGCCCTTGGCGCCGAGCGGATCCTTGAGCACCTGGACCAGCAACTCGTCACCCTCGCGCAGCAGATCGCGAATGTCCGCAAGGTTGCGCGGCTCGGTCTCCGCCTCGTTATAAACCGCGCGTGAGATGTCGGATGCATGCAGGAATGCGCTACGTTCCAGCCCGACATCGACGAACGCCGCCTGCATGCCCGGCAAAACGCGCAGCACGCGGCCCTTGTAGACGTTGCCGACCAGGCCGCGGCGGTGGGCGCGTTCGATGAATATCTCCTCGAGCGCGCCGTTTTCGAGCAGCGCCACCCGCGTTTCGCGCGGGGTCACGTTGATCAGAATTTCTTCGCTCATGCGTTATTTCGGTCTTTTTGGCGCATGGCGCCATTATGCGGGTTGGCGCGTCGCGAGCGAAAGGCGAGGCTGAAGAGAAAAAAAGAGTCGGCCTGTAAGCCGGGTTCTGTCAGCATCCGAAAACGCCGAGGCAACCATTCCTCTAGGCGCCGTGTCGCCACGGCGCTCCAGCGACCTACCCGGGAGCGGCGCGGACCACGCCTGGCTGCGCTCAAAAGCGGCAGCCGCTCCCCTATTTGGTCTTGCTCCGGGCGGGGTTTACCGTGCCGCCGCGTGTTGCCACCGGCGCGGTGCGCTCTTACCGCACCTTTTCACCCTTACCGATGCTCGCGCACCGGCGGTTTGTTTTCTGTGGCACTTTCCGTGGGCTCGCGCCCCCCAGGCGTTACCTGGCGCCCTGTCCTTCGGAGCCCGGACTTTCCTCGCCGCGCAAAGCGCGCCGCGGTTGCCCGGCCGACTCACGATCATTATATCGCCTTCGGGCCATCGTCATGTGCCCCGACCGGCGCCTGAAAACGCGGAACGTCTCGCAGCGGCGCCATGACTGGCTTTTTGGCAACCGTCGCCGGGCTCCCCGACCCTCTTCCTATATTTGCGCTGCCGAGCGGTGTCCACCGTCAGCTCCTATAATTGTTTGGTTCAATAACCGGTAGATGATCAATGAGCAAAAAAACGCGCTTTACCGGATTTCAAAATGCGATGCTGCTTGCGACAGCTTTCGGCGTGGCCTTTCTTTTCTCCCAGGTCGCTGCGGGACAGCCGGCCGAAGCACAGCCCCAGCAGGCGTCGCCCAAGTCAAAGACAGCGTCTCAACCCAAGTGGACTCATCCGGCCATTAAAGACATCGGCGGCGTGCATCCGCGTCCTGAGTTGCCGGTTCGCCCCGATCCCGCCGCGAACTACAAGATTCTGGTCGACGTGGTCAGCGACGAGCGGGATCCGGCCGGCCGGTTCTACGGGTTGCAGCGACTCGCCCGGCTCGTCAACCTGATGGCCTACGCGAAGGTTCCCGCCGAACACGTGCACATCGTCGCAGTGCTTGACGGCCCGACCGGGGCAGCCGCTTTCAGCAATGCGTTTTATCGTAAGCGGTTTAATTCCGACAATCCGAATCTGGCGGCCCTGCGCGCGCTGAAGAAGGCCGGCGTGGAGCTGATGATTTGCAGCCAGGCCCTGGCCGAACATGGCCTGCCCGACAGCGCCGTCATTCCGGAAGTTACAGTGACTTTGTCTGCCCTGACAGACATGGTCGTGTATGGACAGCGCGGCTACACCTACATGCAGTTGTAGCATCGCCGGCGTGCGGCTGAGCATTCAACGCGCCTTTTTCGACAGGGCAAGCTGATAAACCTCGTTGCGCGGCGCGCCGGTCAACCTGGCTGCGAGCCTGGCGGCTTGCTTGAGCGGCAACTCGGCGGTCAGGATTTCGAGGGTGCGTTCAACATCGGCTGCCGGTTGCGGCGCGCTGCCAGCGACGATAATGACCCATTCGCCGCGCGATTCCGTTTCCGCCTGCGCCTTGAGCGTCTCAAGCGGTCCGGTCGCGACTGTTTCGTATAGCTTGGTGAGTTCGCGGGCGATGCAGCCTTCGCGATCGGCGCCGAAGGCCGCGATCATGTCGTCGAGAGCAGCGATGATCCGGTGTGGCGACTCATAGAAGATCAGCGTACGTTCTTCGTTCGCCAGGTCCGACAGCCGCTGGCGCCGCGCGCCGGGACGGGATGGCAGAAAGCCTTCAAACGCAAAGCGATCTGTGGCGAGGCCACTGACGGATAGCGCGGCGATGAACGCGCAGGGCCCCGGCACCGTGTACACCGGCACGCCGGCCGACCGGACCGCCCGCACCAGCAGCAGGCCGGGATCGCTGATCAGCGGTGTACCGGCATCGGAGATGATTGCGACGGATTCACCGCGTTTGAGTCGCTCGACCAACTCGCCGCTGCGCTCGCGTTCGTTGTGCTCGTGCAACGAGACCCGTGGCGCGGTGATGCCAAAGTGAGCGAGCAGCTTGCCGCTGTGGCGGGTATCCTCGGCCGCAATCAAATCAACCGCGGCAAGCACCTCACGAGCGCGCGGGCTGAAGTCGCCGAGATTGCCAATGGGCGTGGCGACAACATAAAGCCCGGGTTCAATCATCGTTGCCGCGGCCACCCGTGCGATGGGGTTCCGAGGGGAGAAGCGCAGCTCTCCCCTCGGTAAAAATTGACAGGCCATGTTCCGCCAAACATACTCCCCCGGACCGGGAAACGTCTCATCCTGCATTCGATCGTGGAGCCATGCAAGCCATTCGACTTCTGAATCCCCCCGCTCGCCGCTGGATTGTTATCATCGCTTTGGCGTTGCTGGCCGGTTGCAGCATTCAGCCGGTCGAACACCGCGCGCCGGCGAGTACGATGCAGGCCGCACAGCTTTATCAGTCCGGGCGTTACGCCGATGCCGCCAGGATGTATCAGCAACTCGCCGCGAACGCACCCGCACCACAGCGCGCGTCGTTGCTGCTGCGTGCCGGCGAAGCCTGGGTAAAAGCCGGCAATCAGGAAGCCGCGCTTGAGGCACTGAATGCCATTCCGGCGGGCGCGCTGGCGGACGCCGATGCGACTCACCGCCTGCTGCTGACGGCACGGCTCGATCTTGCGACGCAGCGGCCGCAGGCCGCGCTGGCCGTGCTCCGAACCTTGAATGCGCCGCCATCGAGCGAGACGCATTCCACCATATTGCAACTGCGCGGACAGGCGCTGTTTGCGCTCAATGAACCGGTCGCCGCCGTCGACGCGCTGGCGAAACGCGCATCGCTTCTCCAGGATCCGACCGCGCAGGCCGCCAACCGGCAGACCATCTGGCGCGGCCTCACGCAGGCCCGGCAGTCGCTGACCGCCGCCGGCGCATCCCGGAACCCGGACCCGATCGTCGCCGGCTGGCTGGCACTGGGCGAAATCGGCCGAACTGCCTGGCAGGCGCCGTACCGCTTCCAGAAACGCATCGCCGCATGGCAACGGCAATATCCGGATCACCCCGCCAATGGGTCGTTCGTGCAGCAGTTGTTGCAACAGCATGCGCAGCGAACCGCTTATCCGGATCGAATCGCCGTGCTGTTACCGTTGAGCGGCCCGCAAGCGGGACTGGCGGCGGCGATTCGCGACGGCCTGCTTGCGGCGCACTGGTCGCGCGGAACGAGGCAGACCGCGGATGCGGCTGCGCCGCTGATCCGGCTGTACGACACCCACGACAGCCCGCAGGGTGCGGTAGCGGCCTATCAGCAGGCGATGGCGGACGGCGCGAAAGCTGTGATCGGGCCCCTGAGACAAGACGCGTTGGAAGCGCTGGCCAGTGCCGGCGCCATCGCTGTCCCGACGCTCGCGCTGACGAATTTACCGGGTCAACCTGCCGCCGGGGCGAACCTGGCGCCGCGCTCCGATTTGTTCGATCATGCGGCAGCGAACGCGCAGCCGTCGGCTCACCCATATCTCTACCAGTTCGGCTTTGATCCAGTCGATGAAGCGCGCGAAGCCGCCGAGCGCGCGGTGCAGGATGGCCGCGCCCGCGGCGTTGCGCTGGCGCCCGACACCCCGCATGGACATCGCATGATCGACGCCTTCCGCCAGCATCTCGAGGCGCTCGGCGGCGACCTGCTGGACACGGGCTGGTTCAAGCCGGGCGAGACCAATGTCGCGGCGCAAATCAAGCAGGTACTGAATCTCAATCTGAGCGAAGCGCGCGCACAGACGCTGCAAAGCGTGCTGGGCCGCAATGTCGACTTCACGCCGCGCCGCCGCGAGGACGTGCAATTCATTTTTCTGATTGCGGACAACGGTGAAGCGCGGCTGATTCGGCCGCAAATTCGATTCCATCACGGCATTGGCCTCCCCATATATGCCACTTCGGAAATCTACCAGCCGAACAGCGACGGCGAGTTCGATCTGAACGGCGTGATGTTCATGGATCTGCCGTGGTTGCTGTCGGACGATAACGCCATCGCTGCCGTGCGCAAACAGCTCGAGCACCTGTGGCCGCGGCGCTACGATGCGGCGGCACGCTGGTACGCGCTCGGCTACGACGCCTGGCGACTCGTGCCGCTGATCGTGCATCTCAGCGATCCGCTCGCAACGCCGGTGCGCGGCGTGACCGGCATTCTGACGATCGGCCCCGAGCAACGCATCCATCGCGAATACGACTGGGCGAAATTCCAGCGCGGGAAGATCGACGCGCTTGCGCCAGCCGGCGAATGAAGGCGGCGCATCTCGAACGCGGCGAAGATGCCGAACGCCTTGCCCTCGGCGCGGCCAGAACGCGCGGGCTTGCGCTGGTAAAACGCAACTATCGCTGCAAAGTCGGTGAAATCGACCTGATCTGCGAAGACGGCGACGTGCTCGTTTTCATCGAAGTGCGCTATCGCCGCAATACCGATTATGGCCTGGCGGCTGAAACGGTCGGTCACCGAAAACAGATGAAGATCATCCGCGCGGCGAAACAATTTCTGCAACGTTATCCGGCATGGGCCGTGCGGCCGATGCGGTTCGATGTCGTGGCAATACAGGGCAGCGGACAAACGGAGCTTGAGTGGATAGAGGATGCGTTTCAGTTATGAGTGAAGCCCGCGTTCATCAACTTTTTGATGACAGCATCGAAGTCAAACGTCGCGCCCGCAATACGCTCGCGCCGGCCGTTGTTCACGCCGCGCGATTGATGACCGATGCGCTCGGCGCCGGCGGCAAGATCATGAGCTGCGGCAACGGCGGTTCGGCTGCCGATGCGCAGCACTTTGCAGCGGAACTGATCAACCGGTTCGAGATCGAGCGCCGGCCGCTGGCGGCGGTGGCACTGACGACCGATAGTTCAACGTTGACGTCCATTGCCAACGACTACGATTACGACGAAATATTTGCAAAGCAGGTGAGCGGGCTCGGGCGCGCGGGCGATGTATTGCTGGCGATTTCCACCAGCGGCAATTCCGGGAACGTGCTGCGCGCCGTCATGGCTGCACACGATGCCGGCGTGGGCGTCGTTGCGCTCACGGGCCACGACGGCGGTTCGATTGCAGAAGCACTGGGCGAGGCCGACGCCGAAATTCGGGTTCCGGCAGAGTCCACCGCGCGGATTCAGGAAGTGCATTTGCTCGTTCTGCACTGCCTGTGCGATTTGATTGACGGAAGTTTGTTTACGCCGGCTTAGCGGTCGCCAACCCGATCTTTGTAAATCTTCGCATCCTCTTCGCTGAAACAGCACGCAATGATGCGCTCGAACCCGCTTTCGTGCGCGCGCATTTCATCCAGCGCAATCTCGGCCGCGTGCGGTTTTGGATAACGATAAACGCCAGTGCTGATACAGGGAAAAGCGATGCTCCTCGCACTCTTTTCCTGCGCCAGTTCGAACGAGCGGCGGTAGCAGTTTCGCAGTTGTTCCGGTTCTCCGCGATCACCGCCATGCCAGACGGGGCCGACGGCGTGGATCACCCATCGCGCCGGCAGCTCGAAGCCGCGCGTGATTTTCGCATCGCCGGTCGCGCAGCCGTTCAGCGCACGGCAGGCCTCCAGAAGTTTTGGCCCGGCAGCGCGGTGAATCGCGCCGTCCACGCCGCCACCGCCGAGCAGACTGGAGTTGGCGGCGTTAACGATCGCGTCGACGTCGAGAGTGGTGATGTCGGCTGTCAGGATTTCAATCATCACCCCTCACCCTACCCTCTCCCTGGGAGAGAAGGAATAAGAGAGGTTACTTGATAACCTTCAGGTGCGGCCGGCCGGGAGCGGGTTTGCCTGGCCCGTCGCCATTTTCATGCGGCTTGTCCGTGGCAACCTCTGCGTCGGCTTCGTCTTCCGGCGAGAAAACGATGCCCTGCCCTGTTTCGCGCGCGTAAATGGCAAGTATTGCAGTAACGGGAGCACTCACATGGTGAGGCGTGCCGCCGAAGCGGGCGTTGAAAGTGACGAGCTCATTGCCGAGGCTGAGACCCTGCGTGGCCGCGAGCGAGACATTCACGACCAGTTTGCCGTCGGTGGCATAGCCTTGCGGCACTTCTACGCCGGGGGCGTTGGCGTCAATGACAAGGTGCGGCGTATGACCCGAGTCGATGATCCACTCGTGCATCGCGCGCAGGAAATAAGGACGGCGTGAAAGCATGCAAAAACGAGGCTTTACCTCATCTCAAGCTCAACTTCCGTCAGGCTCTTCCGGAAGGAACGCCGTTTGAACATGCGCTCGGCGTACTTCTCGATCGGGCGGCCCTGCTTCGGCGGCAACGTGATGCCGTAAAGCGGCAACCGCCAGAGTACCGGGGCGACACTGCAATCCACCAGCGAGAATTCCTCGCTCAGAAAGTACGGCAGCGCAGCAAAAATATCGGCGCTCGATAGCACGCTTTCGCGCAACATCTTGCGCGCCTTGTCCGCCTGCTTGTCCGTGCCGGTCTCGAGAATGTCGATCAGGCTGTACCAATCCTGCTCGATTCGGAACAGCGAAAGCCGCGCCCGCGCACGCGATACCGGATCGACCGGCATCAACGGCGGATGCGGGAAACGTTCGTCCAGGTATTCCATGATGACGCGTGGGTCGTAGAGCACCAGTTCCCGGTCAACCAGCGTCGGAACCGTCTGGTACGGATTGAGATCGATCAGGTCCTCGGGAATGCGATTCGGATCGACGTGCGCGATTTCGTAGTTGACGTTCTTTTCCGCCAGCACGAAACGGACGCGATGACTGTGCGCGCAATCGTCACGCGAGAATAGCGTCATCACCGATTGCCGGTTGGCAACCAGCCCCGTATCCCCGCCATGATCCTGCGGCAGGCCGCTCCGATTTCTGCGGGTAGCCACTTAGTCGCCGGAGTGCGATTCGAGGTGCACGTCGCGCCAGATCTCGCGCTTCAGCGCGTAGGTCAGGCCGAGCAACACGAGGATGAACACGATCGCGGCCCAGCCGAGGTCGCCGCGTTTGAGGGCAGCCGGTTCGCCGACATACACCAGGAAGTTGGTGATGTCGCGGACCATTCGGTCGAATTGCTCCGGTGTCAGCGCGCCCTTGGTCGCCTGGGTGAAACCGGCGAAATGCTGTTCGGTTTCGCCGGCGGCGTTCTTCGTCGCATCGAACCTGGCGGTTTGCAGGCCCTGCAGCCGCCACAGCACGTCCGGCATCGCGGCGTTCGGCAGCAGCAGGTTGTTGGTGCCGGTCGGCCGCGACGGATCCAGATAAAAATCCTTCAGATAATTATAGATCCAGTCGGCACCCCGCAGCCGCGCAATGACCGACAGATCCGGCGGCGTCTTGCCGAACCAGTGCGCCGACTGCTGCGCCGGCATCGCGTTGACCATCATGCTGGCGAAGCCCGCGTCCTTGCCGAAGATCAGGTACTTCATCGCGGCGTCTTTCTTGATGCCGAGATCGGTGGCGGTCCGCTTGAAGCGCGCATACTTGAGCTGGTGACAGCCCATGCAATAGTTGACGAAGTATTTCGCACCGCGCTGCAGCGAAGCCTGGTTGCTCAGGTTCGTCTGGGCCGGTTCGAGCGGCACGCCCGGGCCCTCGGCGGCCAGCGCCGCGGCCGGCACAATGCCCAGCAGAAATACGATTAGCAGGCGTTTCGTCATCAGTGCGTCACCCTTGTTACTCGTTCCGGAACCGGCTTCGGATCGTTCAGGTGCGTGAACGCCGGCAACAGGAAAAAGATCACGGCGTAAATGGCGGGAATGAACCAGCTCCAGATGGTCGTTGTCCCGGCAAGCGGCGAGTAGTTGAATGCGTCGTAAGCGGTAATCATGCCGAGCAGCACGATGAACCAGCCGACGTAGGTTCCCGTCGCCCGCGGTTTCGAATAGAGCCACGACGCGGCAAAGAACATGAAGTACAACTCGCCGAAACGCTGGCCGAGCTTGGCCCAGGACGCGGTGGCGTGCTGCATGCCGATATAGCCCAGCACCAGGAACGAAATGCCGAAGATGATCAGCAGCGCCTTGTAAATCGGACCGCGGTAGCGCAGCGACTTGACCGGGTTCTTGTCGAGCCATGGCAGGAAGAACAGGATCGCGATGGAGAGCCCCATCACCGTCACGCCGCCGAGCTTGGAGGGAATCGAACGCAGCATCGCGTAGAACGGCGTGAAGTACCAGACCGGGTGGATGTCCGACGGCGTCTGCGCCGGGTTGGCCGGCTGGAAGTTGTCGGTTTCTATGAACAGCCCGTGCACGGTTGGCGCGAAGAAGACAATCGCGGCGAAGATCAGAATGAAGATCATCACCCCGTAGGAATCCTTGATCGTGTAATAAGGATGGAACGGGATGCCGTCGAGCGGCTTGCCGTGGGCGTCCTTGTGCTTCTTGATCTCGACGCCGTCCGGGTTGTTGGAGCCGGATTCATGCAGCGCCGACAGGTGGAACAACACCAGGCCGAGCAGCACCAGCGGCAGGGCGATGACATGGAAGGCGAAGAAACGGTTCAGCGTGACTCCCGACACAGTAAAGTCGCCGCGAATCCATTCCATCAGGCCGTTGCCGATGCCCGGAATTGCGCCGAACAGCGATGTGATGACCTGCGCGCCCCAGTACGACATCTGGCCCCACGGCAGCAGGTAGCCGAAGAAGGCTTCGGCCATCAGTGCGAGATAGATGAACATGCCGAAAATCCAGATCAGCTCGCGCGGCTTCTTGTAGGAGCCGTATATCAGCCCGCGGAACATGTGCAGATAGATGACGACAAAGAACGCCGAGGCGCCCGTCGTGTGCATGTAGCGGATCAGCCAGCCCCAGTGCACGTCGCGCATGATGTACTGGATCGATGCGAACGCGCCGGCCGCGGACGGCTTGTAGTTCATCGTCAGGAAGATGCCGGTGAGAATCTGGTTGACCAGCACCAGCAGCGCGAGCGAACCGAAAAAGTACCAGAAGTTGAAGTTCTTCGGCGCGTAATACTGGCCGACGTGCTTGTTCCAGAAGCTGGTAACGGGCAAGCGCTCGTCTATCCAGGTCATGAACGCATTCTTGCGCCCGGCTTCGGGCTGGTACTGGGGCTCACCACTCATCCGGTTTCCTCTCTTGAGGGATGCTTTGTTCGATTACTGACGCCGCCACACATCGCCGCGGGCGGCCGCGGCCATTTCCATGATTTGCATCGGCAAAGAGTCCGCCGCAGCCTGGTCGGCGCGTCCCCATCCTGGTTCGAACGACTGATATCGCGACCGTCCCGCCGCAGCGACAGAATGCGGTATTATACACAGGCTGGCGGCGATTAGGGATAAGCCCGGTCAGCTGCGAGGGGGAACCGATGCGATCCGTGAGCAACCTGCTGCTGTTTCTGCTGCGCTCGGCGACAGTCGGGCTCGCGGTGGCGTTCGTGGTCCTTTTCTTCTATCCGCAATTGCTCGGCGATCGCGGTTCGCCGCGCTCGTATGCGAGCGCCGTGCGTGCGACCAGCGCCTCGGTCGTCAACATCCACAGCGCCCGACGGGTGGCAGCAAGCCAGCGCGACATGGCGGACTCTTCCCGCCGGCAGCGCTTCGAAGGCGCGAGGCCGGGCGGCAACGGCGGCGCGGCCGAATCGACCAGCCTCGGCTCCGGCGTCATCGTCAGCACCGACGGCTACGTTCTCACCAACGAACACGTCATCCGCGGCGCCGACCGTATCGAAGTCGGCCTGCGCGATGGCCGCAGCGCTGCGGCAAAAGTCGTCGGCGTCGATCCGGATACCGACCTCGCGCTGCTCAAGATTGACCTGTTGCACCTGACCCCGATCACGCTCGGCCGCTCCGACAACCTAGCCGTGGGCGACGTGGTGCTGGCGATTGGCGATCCCTACGGCGTGGGCCAGACCGTGACGCAAGGGATCGTCAGCGCGACCGGGCGCAGCCAACTCGGATTATCCACGTTCGAGAATTTCATCCAGACCGACGCCGCGATCAACCCCGGCAACTCGGGCGGCGCGCTGATCGATGCCCAGGGCCGGCTGGTCGGCATCAATACCGCTGTATATTCGCCGGACGGCGGCTTCAACGGCATCGGCTTCGCGATCCCTGTCAACCTGGCGCGCGGCGTGATGCAGGATCTCATCAAGTACGGCCGCGTGATGCGCGGCTGGGTGGGACTCGACATCCAGAAGCTGACGCCGCGACTCGCCCGGGCGTTCCACTCGCCGGGCCTGAAAGGCGTGGTGGTTAAAGGTGTGCTGCGAAACGGCCCCGGGCGCAGCGCCGGAATCAAGGTCGGCGACGTCCTGACCTCCATCGGCGGCAAGGCTGTCGTCAGCTCCCGCGACGCGCTGAACATCATCGCAAGCCTCAAGCCCGGCACGCCGATCAGCATGACGGTCAGCCGCTGGGGCAAGGTGTTTCAGGTCAAGATGGTCGTGACGGAACGGCCGGTGAATGTAGAGAGCTGAACGAGCAGAACTCAGTCCGCGGGCGTACCGACGCTGGCACATCCTGCGACCAGAAGCAGGCTTGTCAGGCAGATGAATTTGCGCATTAACGCTTACCTGGTGCGCGCCGATGAAATTTATTGTAAATATACTCGGATCGCGCGCTTCCGCAACAGCTCAGTCTAATCCGGCACTCGCCGAATTTTCGCTCCAAGTTGCTGGAGCTTTTCCTCAATGCATTCGTAACCGCGGTCGATGTGGTAAATCCGCTCGACGACCGTCTCGCCGTCCGCGACAAGGCCCGCGAGTACCAGGCTCGCCGAGGCGCGCAGGTCCGTCGCCATCACCGGGGCGCTGGTCAGGTTTTCCACACCGCGGCTGATCGCGGTGTTGCCTTCGAGGCGGATATCCGCGCCCATGCGCTGCATTTCGAGAACGTGCATGAAGCGGTTCTCGAAAACGGTTTCGGTGATCGTGCCCGAGCCTTCGGCGACCGCGTTGAGCGCCGTGAATTGCGCCTGCATATCCGTCGGGAACGCCGGATACGGGGCAGTGCGGAGATCAACCGCCCGGGCCCGCTTGCCGTGCATGTCCAGCTCGATCCAGTTGTCGCCGTAGTGAATGTCGGCGCCCGCCTCCTGCAGCTTGCGGATGACGGCTTCCAGCAGGTCGGGCCGGGTTTCCTTGAGGCGCACGTGCCCGCCGGTCAGCGCGGCCGCGACCAGGTAGGTGCCGGTCTCGATGCGGTCCGGCAGGACGTTGTACTTGGTCCCGTGAAGCCGCTCGACGCCCTCGATCGTGATCGTGCCGGAACCGGCGCCCTTGATCTTTGCCCCCATCGCGTTCAGGCAGTCGGCGAGATCGACGACTTCCGGCTCGCGGGCGGCATTCTCGATAGTGGTGACGCCGTCGGCGAGCGCGGCCGCCATCATCAGGTTTTCGGTGCCGGTGACGGACACGAGGTCCATCACCAGGTGACAGCCGCGCAAGCGCTTCGCCTTGGCGCGAATGTAGCCGCTGTCCACGGTAATGTCCGCGCCCATCGCCTCCAGTCCGGCAATGTGCAGGTTGACCGGCCGGGTGCCGATCGCGCAGCCGCCGGGCATCGACACGTCGGCGCGCCCGTGACGCGCGAGCATCGGCCCGAGCACCAGGATCGATGCGCGCATCGTCTTGACCAGCTCGTACGGCGCGTACAGGTCCTTGATCGTGTTGGCATCGACCTCGATGCGCAAGCGCTCGTCGATGGTCAGACCGACACCCATCCGGCCGAGCAGCTCGATCGTCGTCGTGACGTCGTGCAAATGCGGCACGTTGCCCACCGTGACCGGACTGTCCGCCAGCAGCGTCGCGGCGAGAATCGGCAGCGTCGCGTTCTTTGCGCCGGAGATGCGGATTTCACCTTCAAGGCGGCGGCCGCCCTGGATCAATAATTTATCCAAGGTCTGCTTTCTCGTTCGGCGTCAAAGTCTGCATCGACAGCGCGTGAATTTCGTTGCCCATGAGCGGGCCGAGTACCCCGTAGACGATCTGGTGGCGTGCGATGCGGCTCTTGCCCTCGAAGTCGGCCGCGACGATAACCGCCGTGAAATGGGTATTGTCCGGGCTTTGCACCACCACTTCGGCGTCGGGCAAGCCCTGCTCGATCAGTCTTTTGACTTCAGCGGCATCCATTTGCCTGTTCCTGTCCACGTTCAAAAGCGGTTTATTCTATAGAGTTTTCCGGCCCGCGTCTTATCGCGGGAACTGCTCTCCAATAGCCCGTTCCGGGCGATTCCGGTATCCTCTGCGCGATGAACGCCCCACCCTTTGACGCCGGCGCTGCCGTGGAGCGCGCGCGGCGTGTACTCGATGTCGAAGCGGCGGCAGTGGCCGCGCTGGCGAAGCGCCTCGACAGCAGCTTTGCGCGCGCCTGCGAACTGTGCCTCGCCTGCCGCGGACGTGTCGTCGTCAGCGGCATGGGAAAATCGGGTCACGTCGCCAGCAAACTCGCCGCGACGCTTGCCAGCACCGGCACGCCGGCGTTCTTCGTGCACCCGGGCGAGGCCAGCCACGGCGACCTCGGGATGATTACCGGCGAAGACCTGGTGCTCGCGTTGTCGAATTCGGGCGAGACGCAGGAACTGGTGACGCTGTTGCCGTTGATCAAGCGCCTCGGCGTGCCGCTGATCACGCTGACCGGCAAGCCCCGCTCGACACTTGCGAAGGCGGCGGACGTCAATCTCGACGCCAGCGTGGCCGAGGAAGCCTGCCCGCTCAATCTTGCGCCGACAGCCAGCACCACCGCCGCACTCGCAATGGGCGATGCGCTTGCCATCGCGCTACTCGAAAGCCGCGGTTTCACCGAAGAGGATTTCGCCCGTTCGCATCCCGGCGGCACGCTCGGCCGACGGCTGCTGCTGCACGCCGGCGACCTGATGCATGGCGGCGATGAAATCCCCGCCGTCACCGCCGACGTGTCGTTAAGCCAGGCGCTGATCGAAATGACGCGCAAGAGCCTCGGCATGACCGCGATCGTCGACGATGCGTTCCACGTCCTTGGCGTCTACACCGACGGCGACCTGCGCCGCACGCTCGACCGCGCGGTGGATGTTCACACGACGCCGATCCGCGAGGTCATGACGCCCGGCGGCAAGACGATCGCCGCCGACACGCTGGCCGGCGAAGCCGTCAAGCTGATGCAACAGCACAAGATCACCGTCCTGCTGGTCACCGACCCGGACGGCCGCCTGATTGGCGTACTGCACATGCACGACCTGCTGCGCGCCGGTGTCGTCTGATGGATGAAGCTGTACTCAAGCGGGCCGCGGCGATCGAGATGGTGGTCTTCGACGTGGACGGCGTATTCACCGATGGACGCTTTTACTATGGCCCGGACGACATCGAGTTGAAGGCATTCCATACCCGCGACGGCCACGGCATCAAGCGTCTGCACGCGGCCGGCATTCGCACCGCGGTCATCTCGGGCCGCGAGTCCGTCGCCGTGACCCGTCGCATGCGCGAGCTGCATGTCGGCGACATCATTCAAAACCGGTCGGACAAGCTACCGGTATTCGAGGAACTGCTGGCACGGCATCACATCGAGGCGGCTCACTGCGCCGCTGTCGGCGATGACCTGCCCGACCTCCCGTTGCTCGAAGCGGCAGGTTTCGCCGTCGCCGTAGCCGACGCGCACCCGGATATCCGCAGCGCCGCACACTGGGTCACGCCGACGCCGGGCGGGCACGGTGCGGTGCGCGATGTCGCGGATTTATTGCTGGCGGCGCGATGAGGCTATGGCTGACGCTTCTGGTGCTGGCCGTGCTGGCCGGCGCGGCATGGTGGCTGCGGCAGCATTTCAACCCCGAGGCACAACCGCAGCAGCAGGCTGTGAGCCACGCGCCCGACTACTATTTCGAAGGCGCGACCATCACCCAGATGAACAAGAGCGGGCAGTTGCAGTACAAGCTGCTGTCGAGCGTCGTCACGCACCATCCCGACGATGGCAGCGTCGATCTGACCGCGCCGCGGTTGACCTGGTATGGCGATGCGCCCGGCAAGGCCGCGCCGTGGCATGTCACGGCAAAGCACGGCATGATTCCGGCGGGCGCCGATATCGTGCATTTGCGCGGCGATGTGGTAGTGACGCACCCGACCGACACCGGGGAAACACTGAAGATTTTTTCGCCGACTCTGGATCTGTACACGGAAAAACGCATCGCGCGGACGGCCGATCCCGTCAAAATTGTGCGGGGGCCAAGTCATGTGAATGCGGTGGGCATGGTGATTCAGATGGACCAGAATCATATGCGCCTGGAATCGACCGTCAGGGGGACGTATGTACATTAAGAAAATCCTGGCAGCAGCGCTGTGCGTCCTCGCCTGCGCGCTGCCGCCCGCCGCATGGGCGCTGAAATCCGATGCGCAACAACCGATCAACATCGCCTCCGACCGCCTGGATCATACCGGCGGCGCCAACGGTTCCAACGGCACCAGCGTCTACACGGGCCACGTCGTCATCACCCAGGGCAGCATCCGCATTACGGCCGACCAGGCGACGCTGACACTCACCAACGGCAAACTGACAAAGGCGCTGATCGTCGGCAGCCCGGCCACCTTTTACCAGGCGAAGGAAAACGACAAGCCGATCCGCGGCCATGCCCGGGAAATCCACTACAACACCGACGCGAACACCATCGAGCTGATCGAACAGGCGAAAGTGCATCAAGGCGACGAGATGATCACCGCGAACTACATTCGCTACAACATCAAGGACGAGAAGGTCATCGCTCACCGGAAGAAGCAGGAAAAGGGCCGGGTCCACATCGTGATCCCGCCGAGCGGCAAACAATGAGCCAGCTTGTGGCGGAAGGCCTCGTCAAGCGCTACCGCAAGCGCGATGTGGTCAAGGACGTGTCGCTGACGGTCGAAAGCGGCGAGGTCGTCGGCCTGCTGGGCCCGAACGGCGCGGGCAAAACCACGTCCTTTTACATGATCGTCGGACTGATCCACGCTGACGGCGGCACGATCCGCATCGACGATCGCGACATCACGGCACTGCCGGTCCACGCCCGGGCGCGCCTCGGCGTCGGCTACCTGCCGCAGGAAGCCTCGGTTTTCCGCAAGCTCACGGTGGCGGGTAACATCATGGCCATTCTTGAGGCCCGTCCAAGCCTCGGGCGCGCGGACCGCAGCCGCATCCTCGAAGAACTGCTGGAGGAACTCCACATCGGCCATATCCGCGACAGCCTGGGCATCAGCCTGTCCGGCGGGGAGCGGCGGCGGGTGGAAATCGCGCGGGCGCTGGCGGCCGAACCGCGGTTCATCCTGCTCGATGAGCCGTTCGCCGGCGTGGATCCGATCTCGGTGATCGACATCCAGCGGATCATCGACCACCTGCGGGCGCGCAATATCGGGGTGCTGGTGACCGACCACAATGTCCGGGAAACGCTTGGAATCTGCTCGCGCGCCTACATCTTAAGTGATGGGCAGGTGATCGCCGCCGGCACGCCTCCCGAGGTACTACAAAACCAGCAGGTCCGCAAGGTTTATCTTGGTGAGGATTTTCGACTATAACTAGCATATGGCTTTCATGAGTCCGGCATGATCAAACCGAGCCTGCAACTGGGCCTCGGCCAACAGCTCACAATGACGCCGCAGTTGCGTCAGGCCCTTAAGCTGTTGCAATTGTCGGCGCTGGAACTGCAGGAAAACCTGAGCGACGTTCTGGCGAGCAACGTGATGCTGGAGTCGGCCGAGAACGAGTCCGAAGAATGGGATTCGGAGCCCGATACGACCGAAGCCGACGCCGATGCTGCCGACGAATCCGCAACCGATCTCGACGTACCCGATTTCGATATCGAGGACTACCCGCGCCAACGCGCGGACGGCGCGGACGCGGACGCCTGGCGCGACCGCGCCGCGGCCGCCGAGGAGTCGTTGCAGGACTACCTGTTGTGGCAATTGGATCTCGCAAGGCTCACCCCGACCGATTTCGCGATCGGCTCCATGCTCATCGACAGCATCGACGACAACGGCTACCTGCGCACGGGAGCCGATGAAATTGCCGCCGAACTCGCGCCCGAGATCAGCGTCGGCGCGAATGAAGTCGAAGCGGTACTGCATCGGATCCAGAATTTCGACCCGCTTGGCGTCGGTGCGCGTTCGCTCAGCGAATGCCTGACGCTGCAGTTGACGGCTCACGCCGATGAGACGCCGGGCAAGGCGGCGGCGCTGGCGATTGCCGAAAAGTACCTCGAAGCGCTGGCTGCCGGCGAGCACAAGCGCATCCAGTCCGAGCTTCACCTGAACGACCGCGAATTCGCGACAGCGGAAGCGCTGATTCACGCGCTCGATCCGCATCCCGGCGCCAGCGCCGGCGGCACCGCGGCCGACTACGTCGTGCCGGACGTGCTGGTTCGCCACGACAACGGCCGCTGGCAGTGCCGCGTCAACCGTGCTGTCGCGCCGCGGCTTCGCATTAATCCGTTGTACGAGCGCTGCCTGCGCGATCATCGGGGCGATCACGCCCAGGCGCCGCTCCGGGCGCAACTCGAAGAGGCGCGCTGGCTGTTGCGCAGCCTCAGGATGCGCGGCGAGACCCTCATCAAGGTCGCCAGCGCGATCGTCGCGCACCAGCAGGATTTTTTCGATTTCGGTGAGGAAGCCATGAAACCGCTCGGCCTCAAAAGCATTGCCGAACGGCTTGATATGCACGAATCCACGATCTCGCGCGTGTGTGCCAACAAATGGATGGCAACGCCGCGCGGGATGCTCGAATTCCGCTATTTCTTCTCGAATGCCGTGTCGGGCGGTGACAATGATGACCAGTCCGGCACGGCCATCCGGGCGCGGATCCGCAAGCTGATCGCCGCCGAAAACGCGGCCAAGCCACTAAGCGATAATCGAATCAGCGCGGTTCTGAAAAGCCAGGGGGTGGACGTTGCCCGCCGTACCGTTGCGAAGTACCGCGAGTCGCTGTCGATACCCCCATCTCACCAACGCAAGCAGACTCATGCAGAGTCTCGATGACGCGAAGGAGCACGTTATGGAAATGAACCTGACCGGACGTCATGTCGACATCAGCCCCTCGTTGCGCGGCTATGTGGACAACAAACTGGAGCGGCTGGAGCGGCATTTCGACCATGCCACGGATATTCACGTGATACTGTCGGTCGAAAAGCTGCAGCACAAGGCTGAGGCGCGGCTCAACGTGCCGGGCAGCGAACTGTATGCCGACGCCACCCAGGAAGACATGTACGCGGCGATCGATCAACTGGTCGACAAGCTGGACCGCCAGGTCCGAACGGTCAAGGAAAAGAAAACGAATCACCACCCGCGCGGCTGATCAACAGAGTGAGGAGCGCCGGCTGCCGCAATGCGGCAGCCGGTATTTGTTTCGGGAGATCTGCATGACGTTGAACGAATTGGTTATTCCGGCTCGGGTCCTGGCCAATGCCAAGGCGGAAAGCCGGAAGGGCGCGCTGGAAGTGCTGAGCCAGTTGCTCAGCAAGGATCAGCCTGAGCTGACGCAGGCCGACGTCATGCGCGGCCTGGTGGCGCGCGAACGCCTGGGGAGTACCGCGATCGGGGGCGGCATGGCGGTGCCCCACGGCCGCGTTGCCGGCATCGACCAGGCCGTCGGTGCGCTGATCCGGCTGAACGAGCCGGTCGATTACAGCGCCGACGACAACGTGCCGGTCGACCTGATGTTCGCCATGCTGGTGCCGGAGGAATGCTCCCCGGAGCATGCCGGCCTGCTATCGCAGGCGACGGTCCGATTGAGCGATCCCGAGGTACGCCGCTGCATGCGCGAGGCCAAAACCAGCAAGGCGCTTTACGAATGCTTCGCCGACCACGGTGAAAATGTCCATCACCTGCGCGCGGGCCTGCGCGCTTGAAAGGCAAGCTCATCATCCTCAGCGGCTTGTCCGGCTCCGGCAAATCCGTGGCCCTCAACATGCTCGAGGATCTCGGCTACTACTGCATCGATAACCTGCCGATCACGCTGATCCAGAGTGTCGCGCGGGCCACCATTCTCACTGGCGAGGCGCAGTTCGGCCTGATGGCGCTAGGCGTCGACGCCCGCAATCGAAGCGAAGACATCGCCGCCCTGGCTGATGCGGTGGGCCAGCTTCGCCAGGCCGGCGTCGACTGCGACCTCGTGTTCCTTCACGCCGCCGAGGAAAAACTGGTCAAGCGCTACAGCGAAACGCGCCGTCGCCACCCGCTGTCGCGCAACAAGATGTCGCTGCGCGACGCCATTCGCGCCGAACGCGAACTGCTCGCGCCGGTTGCCGAACACGCCGACCTCACGATCGACACGACCGAAACCACCATTCACGACCTGCGCACGATGATCCGCGAGCGCGTCCATCGCGAGCATCAGAACACACTGTCGATCCTGATCCAGTCCTTCGCCTTCCGCCACGGCGTGCCCGCCGACGCCGACTTCGTCTTCGACGCCCGCTGCCTGCCGAACCCGTACTGGGACGCAAAGCTGCGCCCGCATTCGGGCCGCGACCCCCGAATCATTGAGTTCCTCGACGCACAGCCGGAAGTCGGCGAAATGCTCGCCGACATCGGCGCCTTCCTCGACAAGTGGATTCCCCGCTTCGAGTCCAACGAGCGCAGCTATCTGACCATCGCGATCGGCTGCACCGGCGGTTATCACCGGTCCGTTTATTTGGCCGAGCGCCTCGCCGAGCGCCTGCGCGCGAGCCGCGAGAACGTCATCGTCCGGCATAACGAGGTGAAGTAGTCGCCGGCGCGGCCTCCTCGTTAACCCCCAAAAACTGCCGAATACGGATCTGGTTCGCCATCCCGTCACGGTAGCCGAGTTCCATCAGTTCGCGGCAGAACGAGCCGCTGAACAACAGGTAACTGATGAGTTGGTTGCTGTCGGAGCGGTGCGCGCCGAGACGTTTCAGCATCACATTGACGCCGTGCGGAAACTCGTGCCGGTGGCGGTGGGCGATCTCGCTGATATCGCGGCTCGGCGCGATGACCAGCGTGTCGATGATGCGCAGATTCGGCGTCTCCGCGTCGCGCGCGGCTTGCGGCATGTGCTCGTAGGTCTGGTTGACGCGCATCAGTCTTTCGAGGTCGCTGTACAGGCTGTCCATGAACAGCGTATCCAGCACATAACCCGCGATCTCGCCGAAACTCGGATAAACCGGCCCGCGCGGCAGATGGGGCACCTCGTTCGGTTGCTCGTTGCGCACCGCCACGATCAGTATCTTGCTCGCGCCGAGGTGGATCGACGGGCTGAGCGGCGCGCCCTGGCGCATCGATCCGTCGCCGAAATACTCGCCTTCGATCGCCACCGACGGGAAAATGATGGGCAGGGCAATGGACGCCATGATGTGATCCAGCCCGATGGCCGAGCGCCGTCCATCGCGGCGCTCACGGCTCCACGGCTCGATGGTCTTCAATCCGTTGAAAAAGGCCACCGA
>DASSBR010000093.1:0-2953 GCA_035698525.1 Gammaproteobacteria bacterium | reverse complement strand
AAAAGTCATTCGCAGCGATATCGACGTGCTCTATCTGCTTGCCGACCTGGCGTCGCGCTACTGGCGCGAGAGCCGGCGTCTCAGGCCGCGCGAGATCGTCGTCGAGTACGAGAAGACGCTGTTCGACGAACTCGACCTCATGCGCGAGGCCGCGAACGCCTCGCAACTGCGGCGCAATTTTCTCGACGCCGACGAACTCTACGTCCCCGAGGTGTACTGGGATTACATCAACCGCAACGTGATGGTCATGGAGCGCGTTGGAGGCATTCCGATCAGCAATGTCGCGGCGCTGCACGCGGGCGGCGCGAACATGCAGGTGCTGGCCGAACGCGGTGTGGAAATCTTTTTCACCCAGGTGTTCAAGCACAATTTCTTTCACGCCGACATGCACCCGGGCAATCTGTTCATCGACCTGACGGATCCGGCATCGCCGCGGTACATCGCCGTTGACTTTGGCATCATGGGCTCGCTGAGCCCGAGCGATCAGTCGTATCTGGCGCAGAATTTCCTTGCGTTCTTCAATCGCGATTACCGTCGCGTAGCCGAACTGCATGTCGAATCGGGCTGGGTGCCGCAAGGCACGCGTGTGGATGAATTCGAGGCCGCGATCCGCAGCGTGTGCGAGCCAATTTTCAACCGGCCGCTGAAGGACATTTCGTTCGGCCAGCTGCTCGTGCGCCTGTTCCAGACCGCGCGGCGCTTCAACATGGAAGTGCAGCCGCAACTCGTGCTGTTGCAGAAGACGCTGCTCAACATCGAAGGCATCGGCCGCGACCTGTACCCCGAACTCGACTTGTGGCGCACCGCGAAACCGTTCTTCGAGGACTGGATGCGTGACCAGGTCGGGCCGATGTCGGTGCTCAAAGAAGCCAAAAACGACGCGCCGATGATGATGCAGATGCTCAAGGATCTGCCGGAAACGCTGCACGATGCACTCGATCAGGCGCGCAGCGGCACGATGGAAATTCGCTTCAAGAGCCCGGAGCTGACGGAACTCAAGCATCGTGTCGATCGCATGGAGCGGCGCATGTTCGGGGCGGTGTCGGCGACAGGCTTTTTGCTCTCCGGGGCGCTGTTGCTGGCGCTCGGTTTCCAGCCGCTATGGGTGGGCGCGGGTTCCGCCGGCCTCGGCGGCATCATGCTGTTTCTGAGCTGGATCCGCCGTTAGCGACGCTCCGTCTCCCGCCTGCCCTGAGCTTGTCGAAGGGCTCTTTAACTGCTGAACCACCCTCGTCACCTTTTTTGGCGCCGCGTGTTCGGCCTGCCGCGCAATGATTGTGCGGAGGCTGACCAGCCGCACACCCGCGTCTTCTAATCGAGGCAACTGCTTTCGCAACACGTAGAGCGTGACCGCATAGGGATGGCCGATCGCGACTGCCGTGCCGCGGCGCTTCGCGATCCGGATCAGGTGCTGCAGTTGCGCGAGAATCGCCTGCGTCGTTTGCACGTCGTCGAGAAATACATCGCGCCACGTTGCTGGCACGCCGTACTCTTGCGCAATGTTGTAGGCAACCGTGCGCGGCGTCGTGCGACTATCGACGAAGAACAGCCCGTCGTCCTGCCTGAGCGCGCCCATCAGCCACGCCATGTCGCCCGGATGCTGCGTCATCAGGCTTCCCATGTGGTTGTTGACACCGTTGACATCGGGAATTGCGGCGAGATCCGCCTGAACGGTGCGTATGAATTCGCCTTCCGTCATGTGCAGCGTCAGCCCCCCGGGCCCAAGCTTCTCGTGGCGAATCGCCTCAAGCGGCAGATGCAGCAGCACCTCCTTGCCATTGCGATGCGCCTCGCGCGCCAGTTTCGCCGCGTAGGGCGTGTCCGGCAGAAAAGCGCATGCGACCGGGCCGGGCAGCGCAACAGCACGCTCGTCGAGCGCCAGGTTGTTACCGATGTCGTCGATGATGATCGCGACGACAGGGCTGCTTTTTCCGACAGCAGCCTGCGTCGGCAGCAATAAAAGAAGGGAAAAACAGAGAAACGCTCGCATGCGGCATTGTAACCGGATCGCGTTCAATGAAAGCCTACCGTTTGCACCACCGCGCCGGATTCACAGCGTCTTTCCCGTGGCGAATCTCGAAGTACAGCGCCGGCTTTGGCTGGCCGCCGCTGTCGCCGAGCGCCGCAATGACGTCTCCGGCGTTCACCCAGTCGCCGACTTCCCTGTATAGACTCTGGTTGTGCGCGTAAATGCTGAAGTAGCCGCCGCCGTGATCGACGATCATCAGCAGGCCGAAATGCGGCAGCCAGCCAGCGTACACCACGCGTCCGTGGGCGATCGCATGCACGGGCTCGCCGGCTTTGCCGCCGATCAGCACGCCCTGCCAGTGAAGCCGGCCGTCGGCGCGCAGTGAGCCGTAGCTCGCCAGGTGCCGGCCGGCTACCGGCCACGACAGTTTGCCGCGCAATGCGGAGAAAGATTCACTGTCGAGGTTGTCCGGAATATCGGCGAGCGCGTGCGTCAGCCGTTCAATCAGGCTTTTAAGCTGTCTTTCGCTGCGCTCCAGTTCCGCCAGCTTGGAACGCTGGCCGCTGATGGAGGCGTTGACCTTGTCGAGCACGGCCTTGCGCGCGTCGCGGCGCTTTTCTATGTCGGCGAGGGCGCTTTCGCGACGGCCTTTCAGATCGGTAAGCCGGTCCAGTTCAGCGTCGATCGACGTCTTCAGTCGTGCCAGCCGCGCGAGATGCGCATTAAAATTTCTGACACGCGCCGTGCGGGCGCGATTGAAGTAGTCGTAATAGACCAGCATGCGCTGCACTTCGGCCGGGTCTTCCTGGTTGAGCATCAGCTTGAGGCGATCCTCGCGGCCGGCGATGTAGGCGCCGCGAATCTGGGCGGCCAACGCCTGCTTTTCGGCGTCGAGCTGGCGCTGTTCGTCGGCCTGGTCGCGCCTGAGTTTCGCGAGTTTCGCGTTGGCGGCGTCGATGGATCGTTTGGTATCGCGCAGCGCCG
>DASSBR010000092.1:0-5258 GCA_035698525.1 Gammaproteobacteria bacterium | reverse complement strand
ATTCCCGGCGACACGATGGGCAATTTTGCTCTCGGGGCGCATCTCCTGCTGGCCGTGATCGTCATCGTTGGCGGTCCGCTTCAGCTTGTGCCGCAAATCCGCCGCTACGCGCCCGCCTTGCATCGCTGGAACGGCCGCGTGTACCTGCCGGCCGTGTTCGCGGCCAGCCTCGCGGGCCTTTACATGATCTGGTTCCGCGGCGCGGTCGGCGACGTCGTGCAGCACCTCGGCATGAGTCTCGATGCCGTGCTGATTATGGTCTTCGCAATCCTTACGTTGCGTTATGCGCTTGCCCGGGAGATCAGGATCCACCGCCGCTGGGCGCTGCGGCTGTTCATGGTCGTGAACGGGGTCTGGTTCTTTCGTGTCGGATTGATGTTCTGGCTGATGCTCAATCAGCGGCCGGTGGGCTTCAACCCCGAAACCTTCACGGGCCCGTTCCTCAGTGTCCTGTCCTTCGCCGAATATCTGCTGCCGCTGGCCGTGCTGGAAATTTACCTGCGAGCGAACGAGGCCGGACCCCGTGGGCAGGTTGTTGTGGCCTCCGGCATTGCCGCGGTGACGCTGGCGATGGCCGTCGGTATCTTAGCGGCCTTCATGGGTTTATGGTTGCCGCATATTTGAGTGTCAGGCAACCGGCAACCGGGGAAAAATATGGCAGACCAGAAGACTTACCGTTTGCAATGGTATTTCATCGCACTTGCGGCGCTCTTTGCCATTGCTCATCTCGCTTGGCAATACATCCACGGCGGGGTGGTGAGCCACCATTTCCTCGATCGCAGCGACCTGCCGGCGATCTCCAACTGGTGGGGCTTGATCGTTCTGCCAGTACTGGGTTGGCTTGCCGCCTGGTCCGTATTACATCGAACGACTGTAGACCCCAGGGCTTTCGGAAAGGCAATTGCGGCAATGGTCGGCGCAATACTTGTTGGTGCCGCACTGTCCGTCGCTTTCGTAACAGGCAAAGAGCAGGCGACCACGGTCATATTCGCTGCTGCACTCGTTTCAGGGGTTGTATTCCCTGCTTACCGTGCCGAGTATGTCCTTGGCTTTGTTCTCGGCATGGATTTCGTCTTCGGCCCGGTGTTGCCCACCATTGCCGCGTTGGTCGCTGTTGGAATATCGGCGGCCTTCCATTTGATCATATGGCCGACCTTTGTCTGGCTTGTTCGACGAAATAAAGCCGAAGACTCGGCCGAGCGGGTCATCGTCGCAAGGCGCTGGCCACACCCTTAGCTGGAAAGGCGCCGCGACGGGTCGGGCAACTTTTCCAGCAAGCGCCGTAGATCCCCATGCGCCATCGCCGCGACCGGCGATTGCTGTAGCAGCTTGGTGTAGCGCTCCCGGAACTGTGGCGTGGATGCTTCTCGTGGTCCGATCAGGCTTTCGAGTACCACGCGAATAGCACCGGCCTGTTCGGCGTCGACGGGTTCGCCGGCATCGCGCTGCTCGTCGATATCCACCATTAATTCCGACAGGTGACGCAGCCAGGCGAAGTGCTCGTGGTTCGCCACCAGGTTCAGAAGTTGGTATGGACTGCTGACCGGTCCGAAGTTCTCTGCCTCCGCGTCGAGCAGCGCCTTGTGCAGACGACGCAGTATGGCCGATAAATCGGTCATTAATGGCGTGTAATCGTCCCTGTTGGTCACGCCGCCGCCTTACTTCGAGCTTTCGTCAGCAGCTTCATTATTTTGCTTCCTGGGTGATCTTCGCGCGCATGGCCTTGAGCCCTTCGGCCCAGCGCAGCAATTCGTCCAGTAACGTGTGCGCCGACTTGTCGATCAATTCGTTCGAGCTGAAGACACCGTTTTCGCTCAGATGACTTTCGACCATCGGCACGACCACGCCTTCCATCATCGGCATCATCTTGAGTGTCGTTACCAGCAGCTTTGCAGTCTGTACCGCGCGCATGCCGCCGGAAACGCCGCCATAGCTGACGAAGCCGCACGGTTTGTAATTCCATTCCTTGTACACGTAATCGAGCGCGTTGACGAACGACGGCGACGGGTTGTAGTTGTACTCCGGCGTCACGAAGATGTACGCGTCGGCCGCAGTGACGTTCGCGCTCCAGCGTTTCGTATGCTCGTGCTCGTATTGCTGAAAGCGCGGATGCACCGGCTCGTCGTAGACCGGCAGTTTGAAGTCCGCCAGGTCGATGAGTTTGGCATCGAACCCGCCGTGAGCGCAGGCGAATTCATGAAACCAGCGCGCAACCGAGGGACCGACGCGGCCCGGCCGTGTGCTGCAGATGATGATGTGAAGTTCGGGGGATGCCAACAGGTTCTCCTTTTTAAGCGTCAGTCTTTTACCCTACCTGCAGCGCCCTGGCGGGGCTAGAGTGGATTCCCCGAACACGGCGTTTGCCCCCGCGGGACACGGGCTACCTGTCTTCCGGCAGCGGGATGAATTCCTCCTCGTCGCCCGGCACCTTCGGGAACCTTCCGGCCGCCCAGTCCTGCTTTGCCGTCTCGATTCGTTCCTTCGAACTCGACACGAGGTTCCACCAGATGAAACGTTCTCCTTCCAGCGGCTGTCCACCCAGCACCATCAGCCGGGTCTCATCGCTGGCTGTAATTTCGACTTCGGCTCCGCTGTTGAGCACGGCAAGCGATTGCACGGCGCAGGTCACGCCATTGGCCGAAACCGCCTTGTCGACGGGATACAGCGCCCGGTCTTCGTATTCCGCCGGCAACGTGAAGCGGCTGCCGGCGCGCAGGGTGACGTCCAGATAGAACATCGGCGACAGTGTCTTGATCGGCGACGTTTCCCCAAAGGCTGAACCCGCGATCAACCGCATCGTGACACCGTTCTGATCAATTTCCGGCAGGTCGTTCCGCGGGCAATGCTGAAAGCTCGGCTCGACTTCTTCCTGTTCACGCGGTAGCGCGACCCACGATTGCAGCCCATGGAAGCGGCTGCCCCGCGCGCGATGCTCCGGCGGCGTGCGTTCCGAATGAACGATACCGCGGCCGGCCGTCATCCAGTTGACCGCACCCGGCTCGATGAGCTGCTCGGTGCCGAGGCTGTCGCGGTGCATGAACGCGCCTTCGAGCAAATAGGTGACTGTCGCCAGACCGATATGCGGATGCGGTCGCACGTCGATGCCATGTCCCGGCTCGAAGCGGGTCGGGCCGATATGGTCGAGAAAGATGAACGGGCCGACCATGCGCCGTTGCCGCGCCGGTAACACGCGGCCCACCTCGAAACCGCCCAGGTCGCGCGGCCGTGCTTCAATTTCAATAGCGATGGGTCCGGGCATGTCCACGCATTCGGGCTCACGATCGGCATAGCGGCTCATGATGCATCCTCCTCCTTGTGCGAGATTGCCGTTTGAGCTTACGCGCGGAGGCGCGGAGTGGCTAGTCGGCGACGGGCGAAACCAGCGTTTCAGCCCGGCGAACGCGCAGTGCGCGCTCCCAGGGCGGTTCGCCGCCAAGTGCTGATTGCAGGTGTTCCAGCAGCGCCTTGATTTTCTTCGACCGGTGGCGCGCCCTGGGGTAAACAGCGTAAATCGGGTCCGCCGTCGGCCTGACGCCTGGCAGGGCCTCGATCAGCTGGCCATCCGCCAGCGCTTCGGTGACGATGAACGTTGGCAGCACGGCCAGACCCAGCCCCGCGATGGCGGCGTCACGAATCGTTTCGCCATTGTTGGTCGTGATGCCGCAGCGCACTGTCAGGGCGCGTATCTCACCGCCAGGTTTGGCGGGCTCGAAGCGCCAGACGTGACTCGATGCGACGTTGGCATAGCCAATGCAGGCGTGTGCGGCGATGTCTTCAATGACTCGCGGCAATCCGGCGCGCGCGGCATAGTTGGGGCTGCAACAGACCACGCGGCGGCTCGTCGCCAGCCGCTTCGCAATCAGCGAGGAGTCGGGCAGTTCGGCGATGCGGATCGCAAGGTCATAGCCGCTGCCTTGCACGTCGACGACGCGATCGTCGAGATCGATGGCCGCGTCGAGCCGCGGATGCCGCTGCAGGAACGTGCAGAGTATCGGGCCGAGATACAGCGTGCCGAAACTCATCGGAACGGAGATGCGCAGCGAGCCTGACAGTTCGCCGTCAATTGTCGAAACCGCCTCCGCCGCTTCGTCCAGTTGCTGCAGGATCGAACGCCCGCGGGCATGGAAGGCGACGCCTTCGTCAGTCGGCGTGACGCCGCGCGTGGAACGATGTAGCAGTTCCACGCCGAGCGCGCGTTCCAGGTCGGCCACCCGCTTGCTGACCACCGATTTCGACAGGTTGAGCTGCGTCGCGGCGGTGCTGATGCTGCCCGCATCCACGACGGCGAGAAAGGCTGCGATGTCATCCAACCGATAACGCATGATTGTCAATCATAACGGACGACCGCCATACTTGCGCCATGATCGGCACTGAACGACTTCAGGCATTCAGCGACGGCGTGCTCGCCATCATCATTACCATCATGGTGCTTGAGCTGGCGCCGCCGCATGCGACGGACGTCGGCGCGTTGCGCCCGCTGCTGCCCGCGTTCCTGAGTTACATCCTGAGCTTTATTTACGTCGGCATTTACTGGAATAACCATCATCATCTGCTTTATATCACCGAGCGGCTGAACGGCGCGGTGCTGTGGGCCAATCTCCATCTGCTGTTCTGGCTGTCGCTGTTTCCGTTCTCGACGGCGTGGATGGGCGAAAACAGCTTTGCGCCGGTGCCGACAGCGATCTACGGCTGTGTCCTGCTGATGGCGGCGCTCGCATGGTGGGTTCTGCAGCGCGCGATTCTGGCGGGGCAGGGCGATGACTCGCTGGTGGCAGCAGCGATGAAGCGTTCATACAAGGAAATGGCGTCCCCCTTGCTCTATGGCACCGCAATCGGTCTTGCTTTCGTCGAACCCTGGATCGCCTGTGCAATCTATGCTGCCGTCGCCCTGATCTGGTTCGTTCCCGACCGCCGGGTGGAGCATGCCCTGGCGGCGCAGCAGTCTTCGAATGCCGAACACCGTGTTCGCTGACGCGCGGTTTTGTCTGTCCTGATCAGCCCCTATATTGATCCCAATGGCATTAACCGGAGGTGCGACCATGGCACAGGCTGAGGTCAAAATGAACGAACGCAGTGTGATCAAGACGGTTCGCGGCCGCCCGACCAGCGACGGAGCAGGCGTGCGCCTGAACCGGATGATGGGTACGCCGCAACTGCCCGATCTCGACCCGTTCCTGATGCTCGACGAGTTTCGCTCGGACGACGCCAACGATTACATCGCGGGCTTTCCGAACCACCCGCACCGCGGGTTCGAGACC
>DASSBR010000091.1:0-7529 GCA_035698525.1 Gammaproteobacteria bacterium | reverse complement strand
TACGCGCATCAGCGTCGACGTTCCTGCCGGCACACCCATCGCCCTGCTCGCGCCCGCGTATGTCGAAGATGCCTACCAGTTATTCTGGAACGGGACATTGATCGGCGGGTCAGGCGACTTTTCAGGCGAAACGCCCGTCATCTACAGCACGAAACCGCAGATTTTCCATTTGCCACCCGGGGCGGTGAACGGCCGCGACGCCGTCGTCGCGATACGTGTCTGGATGCGCCCCGGCCTGGCACGCGTGTCAGACTCGGGTGGTATCCACATTGCCCCGTCGCTCGGCACGACTGACGCAATCAACGCACAGTATCGACTGGAGTGGCTGCAAACCTTCAAGGGTTACGTGGTCGAGGTTGTCGAGCCGTTGGCGTTCATCTTGCTGGCCATATTCGCCTGGTGTTTTCGCAAGACCATTTCATCCGGGCGTTTTGTGCACTGGTTGTGCGCGGCGCTGCTGCTGACCGCCGCGTACCGGCTCAATCAGGCAGCTTTTTACTGGACACCGTACGAAACGCTGTCCGTGTATCTGACCGTGCACTTGGCCCTGATACCGCTCGGCCTGGCGGCATGGCTTATGGCATGGCGCCACTGGTACCAGCTTGAGCGCTGGCGCTGGCTGACGTACGCCATCGGTGTCATTACCGTGCTGAGCGTGGTACTGGTGCTAACGCTGCCGCACGATACGTTCGCCATCGTGAATCCGATATTGCGCGTCCCGCTGGCTGTCGTGCTGCTGGCGACGGCTATTGTCGGACTGCGCAAACGGCAGCCGGATCGTCTGCTCACGTTCATTGTCGTGTTGTTTGTCGCGGTCAGCCAGTTCAGCGGCGAACTGGCGGCGTTGGGCGTGCCCTATATCTGGTTCCCGTTCGGCACCGGCGTCTCGCTTACGCAGTACGCGTACGCCGGCATCATTGTGAGTATGACTGCCTTGCTGATTCGGCGAGTGCAGCGTGCCGTAGCGGCTCGAAATTTCGCGTCCGGCAAGCGTTATAGTGAAGCTGTGCCAAATTAGCACGAGTTCCGATGGAGAACTGACATGCCAACGCCAGCAAAGAATACGATCTGTCTTTGGTACGATGGCGGCGCCGAAGACGCGGCGCGCTTTTACGCGGATACCTTCCCCGACTCGTCCGTCGGCGCAATACATCGCGCACCGGGCGACTTTCCGTCGGGCAAGCAGGGAGACGTATTGACGGTCGAGTTCACCGTCATAGGTATTCCGTGCCTCGGGCTCAACGGCGGGTCTGCGTTCACGCATAACGAGGCGTTTTCGTTCCAGGTTGCAACTGCCGATCAAGCCGAAACCGATCGCTATTGGAACGCGATTGTTGGCAACGGCGGGCAGGAAAGCGCGTGCGGGTGGTGCAAGGACAAGTGGGGGCTGTCCTGGCAGATCACGCCGCTCGTTCTGACGCAGGCAGTGACCGATCCCGATCCCGCTGTCGCCAAGCGCGCGTTCGACGCAATGATGGAAATGAGAAAAATCGACGTCGCCGCAATCGAAGCGGCGTGTCGCGGTTGAGATGCGAAGAAGGAATGGCCGTCCTGCCGGCGGCAACCGTTGCATCCATTATCAAAGATGGCGGGTTCGCGGCGCCGGTGCCGTTCTTTCAGGCCGGGCTGCTTCACGCCTGGCTTTCCAGGCGCATCTGAGTCGGCAGAATCGGTCGCTTGCGAGCCGCGACCGGCTTCAGCGCCGGTCCAGTAGCTCCGGCAGATCCTCAGCAATCTTTTCCGGCGTCACCGTCGGCGCGTAGCGTTTGCGCACGCGGCCGTCGCGATCGACGAGGAACTTGGTGAAGTTCCATTTTATTCGGTTGCCGAACAGGCCGCTGTGCTGCGCCTTCAGATACCGGTACAGCGGGTGCGCGTGCCGACCGTTGACATCGATTTTGGCGAACAACGGAAAGCTCACGTCGTAGCTGGTCGAACAAAACTGCTGGATTTCCGCTTCCGTCCCCGGTTCCTGGTGCGCGAACTGGTTGCACGGAAAACCCATGACGACCAGGCCGTCATCGCGATGGCGGCGGTATAACGATTCCAGTCCGGCATATTGCGGGGTGAAGCCGCATCGGCTGGCAACGTTGACGATTAACAGGACCTTGCCCTGCCACGTAGCCATCGTCTCCCGTCGGCCGTCGATGGTGGCCACTTCGATCGACATGAGGTCCTGGTTCATGGCAGCCCCAGTTCGTTGGTGAAGAACGTCAGCGCGATGACGGTATCACCGACGCGCTGGCTGAAAGATGCATCGACGCCGTGGCCGGCGTGCATGCGCGTCAGCAGCAGGATCGGTTGATGCGACGTCGTCGCGTTCTGCAGCGCGGCGGTGAACTTGCGCGACTGCCACGGTGCAACGCGCGGGTCATTGACGCCAGTTGTCATCAGTACCGCCGGGTACGCGGTATGCGGCGCAACATTTTGCAGCGGCGAATAGGCGAGCGTCGCCTTGAACTGCGCCGGGTTGTCGACGCTGCCGTACTCCGGCACGTTGTAGCGGCCGTTGGCCCAGTCCTTCTCGTGGCGGATCATGTCGTAGATGCCGACCATCGACACGACCGCGCGGAAGGCATGCGGGTGCTGCGTCAGCTCCGCGCCCATCAGCAGGCCGCCGTTGCTGCCGCCCATGATTCCGAGGTGGTCGCGATCGGTCCAGCCGGCCTTCTCCAGCGCCTTTGCGGCAGCATAGAAATCGTCGAACACGTTCTGCTTGTCGAGTCGCATACCGCCACGGTGCCAGCCTTCGCCGAATTCATCGCCGCCGCGTGTGTTGGCGACCGCATACACGCCACCGCGCTCCAACCACGCAAGCCGCGAACCGATGAAGCCGGGCCGCATGGGAATGTCGAAGCCGCCGTAGCCGTAAAGAATCGTCGGCCGCTTGCCATTGAGCGTAATGCCGGCCATCGACAGCACCGTGACCGGCACCCTGGTGCCGTCCTTCGACACACCGTAGATCACATGCACGCGCACCCTGGAGTAATCGGCCGCCGGCTTGACCGCGAACACCGTCTTCAGCTTCCCGGTTCTGGCGTTGTAGACGGCCCAGCGCGACGGCAGCGTCCAGCCGCTGTAGCTGATGAGCGCATTCGGTAGTCCGGCTTCCGACGCGATCCCGCCGACGCCAATGCCGTGCGCGGGCAGCGGCAGGCGGCGTACGAATCGGCCATTGTTATCGTATTGCTCGACCCACCAGTCCGGGCCCCAGCTTTTCACGACCAGGAAACCTTTCGCGATGGGCTCGATGCGCTGCACTGCGCCGTTCTTGCTTTGCCGGAGCACGACGTGCGTTTTGCCATCTGCATCGACGGCAACTATTTTGCCGTGCGGCGCACCGGCGAAGCTCTGCACCAGCAGCCGCTGACCGACCCATGCCGCGCCGCGCACATTGGCGTCGTGGCCGAGCACCTTTGCCCATTGATTGCGGCGATGCAGGAAGACATCCGCCGGTCCGCCGTCGCCGTCGTAGGCCAGCAGTGCAAGTTGCTTAGCATCCGGCGAACTCAGCAGGTGGTATTCGGCAATCGGCGAATAGTGCTTGCCGAAGACAACGGCGTCGTCGCCGGCCGGCTGCCCGAGCGTGTGATGCACGAGTTCCGCATTGAACTGACTGACCGGCTGACCCTTCGGCGGCGGCGGGAAGCGCATGTAGATGAAGCCCTTCTCATCCGCATCCCACGCCAGCGCATTCGGTGAGGTGCCGCCGCCAGCCCAACGCAGCGTGTCGGTCAGGCGCTTGCCGGTCTTCACATCGAGCACATGGATCGTCGTCATCTCGCTGCCGCCCTCTGCGGTGCCGTAGGCGAGATAGCGTCCGCTCGGTGACGGCCAGTAGCCGGTGATGGCGAGGCGCCCATGGCCGTTGACGTCGACCAGCACCTGCGCCTTGCCGTTTGGCCATGCTTGCGCGACCAGCACCGGCTGCGGTTGCGGCGGCGTCTGGCGGAGATAGAAAAGCGTGTCGCCCACCAGCAGCGGCGCATAGCGCTGTGTCGAAGTGATTGCGAGTTGCCGCACGCGCTTGCGCAGCGCGTGACCTTGCGGCATCGCGCTCAGCACCGCGTCGGTGTGGGCGTTCTGCGCCTTGATCCAGTGCCGGACTGCCGGCGCGTTGCCGTCCTCCAGCCAGCGATACGGGTCGCTGACCTTGACACCATGGAGCGTGCTGGAAGCCGGGTGCTGTGGCGATGGCGGCGGCTGGGTGCCGGCGGCCGGGGCGGCGCTGGCGATCAGACAACCCAGCGAGACCAAAGCAAAACGAGCGGACGGAGGCATGAGGTGGGGCCTTTTGCGGAGACCGACCGATGGTAGTCCTCAGGGACGCTCAAAAAAAGGGGCGCCACAGGTGGCGCCCCATAATCCAGTGAGTGCGCGGATTACCGCAGCGCCTGCACCAGTTCGCCGGCGTATTCGCCCGCGGCTTCTTCCGGCGTCGACGCATGGTCCTGGTTGCGAATCAGCAGCAGGTCCTTGCCCGTCTTCCGGTTCGTGAGGCGGAGTTCGATTTCGATGAACGGCTCCACCATCGTCACGAAGGCGTAGGTGCGGTTCGGATTGTAGTCGACCACGTCGAGCCCGAGTTCGAGATCAGCCCTGGAGCGGGATGACACCGCCTTCAGGCCAAGCCGCTTCATCGCCGCCGTGAACGACTTGTCGACGGACTGCTTGATATTCGGGTTGAGCGACTTCGAGTCGTTCTTGACCGTCAGATGAACCGTTGAATACTTGCTGATCTTGAGGTTGGGCGCGGCCCAGCCCCAGTCGAAATCGGCGCCTTGCAGTTCGAAATCCTCCGTCATCTTCGCGTAGTCGGGGTCCTTCAGGAACTTTCCGACCACTTCGTCCTCATCAGTGTAGTCGTCGCTCGCGAGGAACGAGTCTTCCGGAGCCGAGTCTTCGGCCTTGGCGGGTTGCGCCGAGGCAGAGGCCGAGGCCGAATCAGAGGATTTTGAGGACGATGACGAAAACATCCCGGACATCGAGCTGCATCCGGCCAACAGCGCGATCGCCAGTGCCACCCCAGCCAATTTGGAATACTTGGTCATTATCAATCTCCCATTGAAATAGTGCCCCAAAGGCGGACCAACCCAGCATACATATGTCAGATGGATTGATAAAGCGCCGGGTACAATAGGAGCGGGCGCAAAGGGACTTTGCAGATGACAGGCGCAATCCGGATCGGCACATCGGGCTACCAGTACGCTCACTGGCGGAACGATTTTTATCCTGCCGAGCTGCCGCAACGCGAGTGGTTTGGCTGGTACGCGCGTTCATTCGACACCCTTGAGATCAACAACACGTTCTATCGCCTGCCGGAGCGGCGCGTCTTTTCGCAATGGCATGACCAGGCGCCGGCTGGCTTTTGTTACGCGGTCAAGTTTTCGCGCTTCGGCACGCACATCAAGTATCTGAAGAGTCTGGAGCCGATTGAGCGATTCATGGACCGCGCGGTCCCGCTCGCCGAATTGATGGGACCGGTGCTGGTGCAACTGCCGCCGCACTGGCGCGTCAACGCGGAACGGCTGGATTGCTTTCTGGCTGCACTGCCGCAACGCTACCGGTGGACATTCGAGTTCCGCCACGAGAGTTGGTTGTGCGACGAGGTCTACGCGCTGCTGGAGAAATACAGCGTAGCGCTGTGCATTCACGACATGATTGAACGCCACCCGCAACGGCTCACCACCGGCTGGACCTACTTGCGCTTTCATGGCACGCACTATTCCGGCAGTTATTCGTCTCAATATTTGACTGCGCTTGCGCGTCGACTGCGGGGTTACGCCGCCGACGGCATCGACGCTTACGTTTACTTCAATAACGACGCCGAAGGTCACGCAGTGCGCAACGCACTGGCATTGAAGCGGTACCTCGCCAACAGATAGCCCCCCCGCAGTTTGGCCGCCAGTCTTCGGGCCCGGCGGTCGGGATGACCCTTTCCGCTCCGTTTTTCTGTTTATACCCATAGAAATTGATCCGGAGAGAGGAATCTCAATGAAATGTCTACGTTTTGTTCTGCCCATACTAGCGGCATGGGCGCTCGGCGGCGCCATCGCGCCGGCCTTTGCAACGACGCTTGGCCAATTTGATCCCGCCTTCAATGGCGGTACGCCAGCGACCCTTTTCGATGGCGACGGCAACGAAATCGACGCCGTCGCGGCGGCTATCAACCCGGTCAATGGCGACATCCTTTGGGCCGGGTCTGGAGGCAGCGCTCCGACCCACGGTGGCATCGTCGCCTACAAGCCAGACGGCACGGTCGATTCCAGCGTCGGTTCGGACGGGTTGATTCTCGTGTCACCGACCGCCGTCAACTATCCCAGCGATAATCTGGTGCTTACCGACATCGCCGTCGACGGCGCCGGACGGATTCTCGTCAGCGGCATCGTGAAAGATACGAACAACATCCTGTTGTTGGCGCGATTCAACCCTGACGGTTCGCCGGACACCGGCTTCGGCACGGCCGGCACCGGCTTCGTGGTTGTCGCACCCTCGGAAAGCGCCGCAAGCGGCCATGACCTGGCGCTCACCGCGGATGGCCATATCATGGTCGTCGGTGTTGTCTCGACCGGTGGTACACGCAAAGTCGCGGTCTGGCAGTTCGGGCCCGATGGCACCATTGATGCCGATTTTGGCGATGCCGGGCATGTGCGGGTCGACAGCCTCGACGGGTTTGCGCTTGTGTTCGGGTGCGCATCCGTTCTGGAGCCGAACGCAGAGCTGATCATTGCGTGCAGGATGGGCGCCGGCGGCTTCAAAATCGTCCGCCTCCACGCGGACGGCTCGCCGGACACCGCTTTCGGCGACGACGGACTCGTCAGCGTCGGCAGCCAGTATATGAATTCGCTGTCTCTGGCCCTCGTGCCGGGCGGTGGTCTGGCCGTCGCCTACAGCTATCACGACATTGCCGGTACTTTGCGTTACTTGACCAGACTCCGCCGCTATCTGCCCGATGGATCGCCAGATCCGGGCTTCAATGACGGCAGCGCGGTAACTGTTACCAATACAACGACGGGCTGCGTAGTCGAGGTGGCGGCACAGCCCGACGGAAAACTGCTTTTGACCACCAATTGCTTCTTCAGTGGGGACATTTTGCTTGCGCGCGTGCTTCCCGACGGGTCGCTTGACGCCGCATTTGGCACAGATAGTTTCCCGGGTTTCGCCGACGTGGGCAGCTTCTCGGCCGCGGGGCTCTTCGGCCCGATTCCGATGGCCATCGCAATCCAGGCGGACGGACGCATAGTCATCGTCGGCAACGCCGAGAACAGCAGTAGCGTGAGCGGCATTTTCACCACCCGCCTGTTGAATGATGCCTTCGACCTCACCCCTGATACGCCGGCATTCGACGCAGTCGGCCGCGCCTCGCTTGACCAGGCGGTGGTCTCCAACGCAGTGACGCTCGGCAGCGTGAGCATCGGCGATGAAACGGACGGGATTGCGCTCGCGCTCATGGTCAAGGGTGGCCAGTACAGCACCACTGGCAGCGACGGCCCCTTTACGGGTGATGCCGGGAGCAGCAACATCGCCTG
>DASSBR010000090.1:0-3449 GCA_035698525.1 Gammaproteobacteria bacterium | reverse complement strand
CTTCGGGCGAACCCGTGTCGCTCTTGCCCTGTTGGTAGTCGGCGATAATCGCCTGCTTCTGGTCGGTGTTCAAAGGCATTCAAAACTCCTGCAACGGAAATTTGCGTCTGTTCCTGCCGGGGAAACGCGCCATTTTAGCCGGCCCGGCGTCAGCCCACAAGAAAATCGTTAAGAAATAACGTTATTTTGATCGAATCAGGCGCTTCGGCGCCACTTTTCCGGTCGAATCGACCGCTCCGATGCCCAAAAACCGCTTTTCCGGCCCATAAAGACGCAGCCAGGCGTCGCCCGGCGCGCCCGCGACAAAGACAGCCTGTCCCCGGGTCAGGTAATAGGCGCTGTCTGCGTTCAGATCGACAGCCGGCCAATGCGTCAGCGCGCCGTCGATGGGGGCAAGCTTCGCGTCGAGCGCTGCCATGCCGCCCTCGGCAGCCTCTTCCAGCTCCGCGAGCGTCACCGCATCGGCTTCATCAAACGCGCCAACCTTGTAGCGGCGCAGCGCCGCCACGTGACCCACGGTGCCGAGCGCGCGCGCGATATCTTCGCTAAGCGTGCGGACATAGGCGCCCTTGGAGCAGTGCACGTCGTACTCCAGCATGTCGCCTTCCATTTCCAACAGGCGCAAATCGTAAATCTCTATTTCGCGCGGCTTGCGCTCGACTTCCTTGCCCTCGCGCGCCAGCTCGTAAAGCCGCCGGCCCTCGTGCTTGAGCGCCGAATACATTGGCGGCGTCTGGCTGATGCGGCCGCGAAAGGCCGCCAGCGCCGCCTCCACGTCCGCGGGTGCCAGCACCGGCGGCATTGCCGCCGTCTCGATTACTTCGCCGTCGGCATCGCCGGTTGTCGTCGCTACGCCCAGCCGGCAGCGCACCCGATAGCCCTTATCCGCATCCAGCAAAAAACCGGACACCTTCGTCGCCTCGCCGAAGCACAACGGCAACAAGCCGGTCGCCAGCGGATCCAATGTGCCCGTATGGCCGGCCTTGCGCGCCGCGAACAGGCGCTTGACGGCCTGCAACGCCCGGTTCGACGTCAGGCCGGCGGGTTTGTCGAGCAGCAAAATGCCGTCGACATCACGGCGCGGTGGACGGGTATTGGGCATTTGCACCGAAACGTCAGTCGTCGTGGGGCAGACCGCGATCGATCAGCGCGTCCATCCGCGCGCCGTGTTCGATGCTTTGGTCGTGAATAAAACGCAGGCGCGGCGTCGTCCGCATCGCCGTCGACCGCGCCAACTCGCGGCGCAGGAAACCTGAAGCGTGATTCAAGGCGGCAATACAGGCATCCGGATCGTCCGTGTTCAGCATCGACACAAACACCTTCGCCTGCGAATAGTCCTTGCTGACTTCGACGTCCGTGACCGTCACCAGGCCCAACCGCGGATCGCGCAGCCCGGGAATCAACTGTCCGAGCGTGCGGCGAATTTCCTCGTTGACGCGGTTCTGGCGGGGGTATTCTCTTTGGCCCATAGTGAGTAGCCGTTCTATCAACTCCCCCTCACCTTACCCTCTCCCTGGAGGAGAGGGGAAAAGAAGGTGGAGCGAAGAAAAATCAAATCAAATCAACTGCCGGCGTGGCGGGTGGGGACTATTTCCGGGGCTGTGTGAGGCAGGATGCCGAACCCAGAGCCTACAGGGATGTATTCACGGCGTCCCCGGAAATAGTCACCACCCGCCGCGACGGCCTCCTTATTACAAAGTGCGAGCAACCTCGACGCGTTCGTAAACCTCGATCTGGTCGCCGACCTTGACGTCGTTGTAGTCCTTGACGCCGATACCGCACTCGGTACCGGACCGAACTTCATTGACGTCATCCTTGAACCGCCGCAGCGATTCCAGCTCGCCTTCGTAAATGACCACATTGTCGCGCAATACGCGAATCGGATTGCTCCGCTTCACGACGCCCTCGGTCACCAGGCAACCGGCGATCGCGCCCAGCTTCGGCGAGCGGAATACATCGCGCACCTCGGCGAGCCCGACGATCTGCTCGCGCGTCTCCGGCGACAGCATGCCCGACAGCGCCTGCTTCACCTCGTCGATGACGTTGTAAATGACACTGTAATAGCGCAAATCGACGCCGTTATCCGCGATCAGCTTCCGCGCCGACGCATCCGCGCGCACGTTGAAGCCGATCACGACCGCATTCGACGCCACCGCCAGGTTCGCATCCGACTCCGTGATGCCGCCGACGCCGCTCGATACGACATTGACCTTAACCTCGTCCGTCGACAAGCCGGTGAGACTGTCGTTCAGCGCCTCGACGCTGCCCTGTACATCCGCCTTCACCAGTACGTTCAGCGTCTGCACATCGCCCGCTTCCATCTGCTCGAACATGTTTTCGAGCTTCGCGCTCTGCTGCTTCGCGAGCTTCACATCGCGGAACTTGCCCTGGCGGTACAGCGCCACTTCGCGCGCCTTGCGCTCATCCGGCACCACCAGCACATCGTCACCGGCATTCGGCGTACCCGACAAACCCAGCACGACCGCCGGCATCGACGGTCCGGCCTCCTTGATCGCATCGCCGTTCTCGTCGAACATTGCGCGCACGCGACCGTATTCGCGGCCGGCGAGCAGAATGTCGCCCGCCTTCAGCGTGCCACGCTGCACCAGCACCGTCGCCACCGAACCGCGGCCCTTTTCGAGACTCGACTCGATCACCACGCCGGAGGCAGGTCCGTCGGCGACCGCCTTCAACTCCAGCACCTCGGCCTGCAACAGAATCGATTCGAGCAGATCGTCGATGCCCTGGCCGGTCTTCGCCGACACCGGCACGAAAATCGTATCGCCACCCCAGTCTTCCGGGATGACTTCCTGCTTGGACAGCTCGGTCTTGATGCGTTCAGGATCGGCGTCTTCGCGATCGATCTTGTTCACCGCCACCACCATCGGCACACCGGCAGCGCGCGCATGCTGCACCGCCTCGATCGTCTGCGGCATCACACCATCATCGGCGGCCACCACCAGCACGACAATGTCCGTAGACTCGGCGCCGCGTGCACGCATCGCCGTAAACGCCGCGTGACCCGGGGTATCCAGGAACGTGACGACGCCCTTGTCCGTCTCGACATGATAGGCGCCGATATGCTGCGTAATGCCACCGGCCTCGCCCGACGCCACCTTGGTGCGGCGGATATGGTCGAGCAGCGACGTTTTGCCGTGGTCGACATGACCCATCACCGTGACCACCGGCGGACGCGACTGTTCGTCGCCCTCGCCCTCGCCGGCGACCTGAATCAGTTCGTCTTCGAGCGCGTTTTCCTTCAGCGGCTTGGCCTTGTGGCCCATCTCCTCGACGACCAGCGTCGCGGTGTCCTGATCGATGACCTGGTTGATGGTCGCCATCGCGCCCATGCCCATCATCACCTTGATGACCTCGGTGGCCTTCACCGCCATCCGCTGGGCCAGATCGCCGACGGTAATCGTCTCCGGAATGGCGACCTCGCGCACCTG
>DASSBR010000089.1:0-8848 GCA_035698525.1 Gammaproteobacteria bacterium | reverse complement strand
GGAGGATATAGCCCTGGGTGACAGTGGCGCCGCTGTCGCTGTCGGTGGCCGTCACGGTAAAGGGGAAGCTGCCCGACTGCGTGGGGGTGCCGGAGATCGTGTGGCTGGTCGCGCTCCAGTTGAGGCCGTTCGGCAAGCTGCCGGTGAGGTCGTAGGTGTAGGGGCCCCCGCCGCCGCTCGCGGTGAAGGTCTGCGAATACGGCTGGCCGTAGTCGGCGGTGAGCGTACCACTGGGCGGACTGAGCGTCAGCGTGGGTCCGGTGACGTGCAGCACATAGTCCGTGCTGCCGCTATAGGGGCCGTCGCCGGTGCTGCTGTCGGTGGCTGTGACGGTAAAGGAGAAATCGCCGGATTCGGTCGGCGTACCGCTCAACTCGCCCGTGCTGGACAGGGTCAGGCCGTCTGGCAGCGAACCTGAGGCGGCAAAGGAATACGGCGCGGTGCCCCCGCTGGCGGTGAGCGTTTCCGAGTATGTCTTGCCGTAGGTTGCCGACGACAAGCTCGGCGGCAAAACCGTAATGTCGGCCGGATTGACATCCAGATGGTAGTTTTGCTCGCTGGTTTCACCGGCGTCGTCCGTAACCATGATCTTGAAGTTGAAATGGCCGCCGGCCGTGGGGATGCCGCTGAGGGTGCCGTCCCCGGTTAAGTCGAGGCCGTCAGGCAGGGCCCCGTCGACGCTGAACTGGTAGGGCGCGGTACCGCCGGTGGCGGTGAATTTCTCCGTGTAGGACTGGCCAACCGTCGCCGGCCCCAGGGTCGAGGGAAAGATGGTGATCGTGAAGGCGTGCGCCAGGCCTGGCAACACGAGCAATGCCAGCAGCGTCCATACCGCAGATTTACGTTCCATGTCGGCCCCATTTCTCATCCATGAATTAGTAGGCTCCTGCTAATTTACAGTTTGAAGGCGGTGCTTTCAATATGTTGCGAGGCCGCGCTTTAATCGGCGGCGGGTCGCCGCTATGATGGATGCCGACCATGAACGACCTCTTCACCCGCAAAATCTGGTCTGTCGCGGAGCTTGGCGCCGCGGCGCGCGCGCTGCTGGAGGATCACTTTCCGTCGGTCTGGGTGCAGGGCGAGATCTCCAATCTCGCCTGCCCCGCTTCCGGTCACTGGTACTTCACGCTCAAGGATGACGCGGCGCAGGTGCGCTGCTCGATGTTACGCATGGACAACCGGCGCATCCGGTTCAAGCCGGAAAATGGCGCGCTGGTGGTGGTGCGCGGGCGGGTGAGCCTGTATTCGCAGCGCGGCGATTTTCAGTTGATCTGCCAGGCCATGGAACCCGCCGGCGAGGGCGCGCTCCGGCAGGCCTTCGAGGCTTTGAAACAGAAGCTGGCGGCGGAAGGCCTGTTCGACGAGGCGATCAAGCGGCCGCTGCCGCCGATGCCGCGCGTGATTGGCATCGTGACCTCGCCCACCGGCGCGGCGGTGCGGGACATTCTGAGCACGCTGGCGCGCCGCTGGCCGCTCGCCTGCGTGCGGGTGTATCCGGCCGCCGTGCAGGGCGCCGGCGCGCCGGCCGAAATTTGCGCCGCGCTGGCGCGCGCCGAGGCCGACGCCGCCTGCGACGTGCTGCTGCTCGCCCGCGGCGGCGGTTCGCTGGAAGACCTGTGGGCGTTCAACGACGAGGCCGTCGCGCGGGCGATTCGCGCATCCAGCATCCCCGTCGTGGCGGGCGTCGGCCACGAGATCGACTTCACCATTGCCGATTTCGCCGCCGACCTGCGCGCGCCGACGCCGACCGGCGCGGCCGAGCATGCCGTGCCCGATCGACGCGACATGCTGCAGGCGCTGACCGACCGCGAGGCGCGCCTGATGCGCGAATTCGACCGCCAGCTTTGCGCGGTGCGGGAACGGGTCGATTGGGCCGCGCGGCGGCTCGATCAGTTGCACCCGCGCACGCGCCTTCAGGAACAGGCGCAACGGCTGGACGAACTGACCGGGCGGCTGCGGCAGTGCGGGCGCGCCAGCGTGAAAAACCGCCGCCAGCATCTGGCGCGCACCACGGCGGAACTGCGCCAGCACACGCCATGGCATCGCCTGCAGGCGATGAATGAGCGGCTGTGCGGTTTTCAGGAACGCCTGCGCCTGGCGATGATGGGAAGCGTGAATGCGTCGCGCAACCGCTGCATGCTGGCCGCGCGCGGACTGAATGGCGTGAGCCCGCTGGCGACGCTGGAACGCGGTTATGCGATTGTGACGGATGCCGACGGCCGTGCGCTGCTCGATGCGGCGAAGGTGAATGTGAACGATGAAATTCGCGCGCGGTTGGCTCGCGGAGAATTGGTCGCGACGGTCAGTCAAACAAAAGGCTGAAACCCTGGCGATGGCCGTGTTTCTTGCTCCTTCTCCCTCAGGGAGAAGGCCGGGATGAGGGGATCAAGGGAGAGGGTTTATGGGAATCCAAAGGTGACGAATGTCGAAACTGCTGCCTATTTTTCTGCTGATCGCAGCCCCCGCCGCGGTGGCCGCGACCCTGCCCGCCGGCAATCCGGTTCCTGGCGGTATCGCGGTCGTTCCGCTACCTGAAAACGCAACGCGCGCGAGCTACAACGGCAACCGCGTCATGGTCATTTCGCACAACGGCCGGCGCTATGCCGTGGTCGGCGTGCCGCTCGATACGCCGTCCGGCAAGCAAACACTGACGACGAGCACGGCGGACGGCGAACGAACCGTCCCATTCACCGTGCAAAGCAAAACCTACGCGACGCAGCGCCTCACGATCAAGAACAAGAGCCTGGTGACGCTGTCGGCCGATGACCTGAAGCGCGTGCGCCGCGAACGCAAGATCATCGACGCGGTGTACGACGACTGGACGCCGGAACTGTACGCCACGCTGCCATTCTCGCTGCCCGTGCAGGGCGTGGAATCAAGTCCGTTCGGCGTCAAACGCATTCTGAACGGCAAGCCGCGTTCGCCCCATTCGGGCATCGATATCGCCGCGCCGGCGGGCACGCCGGTACGCGCGCCCGCCGACGGGGTTGTCGCCGAAGTCGGCGATTTCTTCTTCAACGGTAACACTGTCATCCTCAATCATGGCGAAGGGCTCGTCAGCGTGTACGTTCACCTGGGCAAGATCGGCGTGCACGAAGGCGAGCACGTGAAGCGCGGCCAGGTGATCGCGCAGGTCGGTTCAACCGGCCGCACGACCGGCGCCGACCTCCACTGGACCGTGACGCTCAACGGCACGAAGATCAATCCGGAATTGTTGTTGTCCAATACAGCGCTTGAATCGTTACGTTGACGGCAGGAGGGGCATGATGGCGCGTAATATCGCGATCCTGTTTGTTGCAGCCACATTGGCGCTTGCGGTGCCGGTGGCCGCATCGGCCGCGGGCACGCCACATGCACAGAATGGCAACAGCTTCGCCGTCAAAAACGTTCGCGTGTTCGACGGCACGCGCGTCATCGACGACGCGACCGTCGTCGTCAGGAATGGCTTGATTCAGGCGGTAGGGCACGACGCCTCCATTCCGGATGGCATGGTCACTTACGACGGCGCGGGCAAAACATTACTGCCCGGCCTGATCGATGCGCACGTGCACACTTACGGACGATCGCGACGGAATGCGCTGCGGTTGGGCGTGACCACCGAACTCGACATGTTCACCGACTGGCGCCTGATCGCGCAGGCCCGCATTCAGCGCGAGTCTCTTGCGCGAGTCGATCGAGCGGACATGTGGTCCGCCGGCACCCTGGCTACCGTACCGCACGGCCATGGCACCGAGTACAGCCTGAACATACCCACTCTGACCGAACCCGGGCAGGCGCAGCAGTGGGTCGATGACCGCATTGCCGAAGGTTCCGATTACATCAAGATCATCATGGATGACGGCTCGGCTTACAAACACTTGCACCAGGTTGCCGTGGTCATTGACGGCGCGGTGGCGCCTTCAATACGGAAACCGACGTTGAGCCCGGCGACTATCAAGGCGTTGATCAAAGCCGCGCACAAGCGCGGGAAAATGGCCGTCATCCACATTGCCTCTTTACGGGCCGCGCGCATCGCCGTCGAAGGCGGGGTGGACGGGCTGGCTCATGTTTTCGTCGATAAGGTTGCCAAGCCTGATTTCATCCACTTCATCAAACAGCACGGCACGTTCGTCATTTCGACGCTCTCGGTGTACTCGGCAATGGCGTGCGGCGATGAGGCAGGGAACCTGCGCTACGACTCGCATATCGAACCGTTTCTGTCGCAACGTCAGCACATCATTCTGCGGCAGCTCTTTGCAGGCTGCTTTCCCGACGCGCTCAACAACGCCAAAAAGAACATCGGCCTGCTGAAGGCCGCGGGCGTGCCGATACTTGCCGGCACCGATGCCGGGGAACCCGGTGTCGCGCACGGAGCGAGTCTGCATGGCGAACTGAAGCTGCTGGTGGAAGCGGGGCTGACGCCGATCGAGGCGCTGACCGCGGCAACCTCGGCGCCCGCTCACTACTTCCATCTCAACGATCGCGGGCGAATCGCGCCCGGCTTGCGCGCCGACCTGTTGCTGGTCAATGGCGACCCGACGAAAAACATCAGGGCGACCCGCGCCATTGCCGTTATCTGGAAAAATGGCTACACCGTCGACCGGCGCCCGCCCGCCTGGTTTCTCCCCGCCCAGGTCGCGAGCCCGCTCGTCGATCTCGTCAGCAACTTCGACAACGGCAAAATATCAAGCCAGTATGGCTACGGCTGGCATGTTATGGGCGATCGCCGCTACGGCGGTTTTTCGAGCGCGAAGATGAGTTTGTCCCGGCACGGCGCGAACGGCAGTGCCGGCGCGCTGCGGGTAACCGGCACCGTCGAGTCCGGCTTTGCTTTTCCATTTGCCGGCGCAATGTTTTTTCCGGCGAAACATCGATCCGACCAGCGCGACTTCTCCAACAAGCATTCGATCGCATTCTGGGCGCGCGGCGATGGACGCGTCTATTCGGTCATGCTGTTCTCCGGCTCGGTGCAGGACAATCACCCGGTGATGGAGCATTTCAAGGCCGGGCCGGGTTGGCGCCACATACAGATTCCGCTCGCCGCATTTGAAGGCGCGGATATCCACCATGTGCGCGGCATCGCCTTCACCGCCGGCCCCGAAACAGGCGATTTCAACTTCGAGATAGATGACGTGGAATTAAAGTGATCGTCTAGCGCGATGCGCAGCCCATTGGACAAGCCAGCGAGAGTGACGCCGTCATGCCGGGCTTGTCGAGCGTAATCTTCGCATCCTCATAGGTTGGCGGCCCGAAGTGGCCGTGGGCGTGATTGCTGAAGCCGACCGGCTCCGTCGGCGCGCCGAAAGTGTTCGCGTCGAGTTTGCCGTTGCCGTTCGTATCCTGCCACGCGCTGACCGCGTAGTCTCCCTCGGGCAGATCCTTGATGACCCAGACGGCTACGCCATGATTGACCGACACTTTTTCCCCTTTCAGCGGCTTCGATGAAAGAAACCCTGACTCCGAGTTCCACAAGCCGAAATACACCGGCTGTGACGAGGACAAACCAGTCACTTCCACTTTCAACGTTCCGGTCCCGGCGGGCTCCGCCGCAACAGCACTCGCGCACAGGGCCAGGCATGCTCCGGCCAGAGCAACGACCAAACGATTATTCATTTTCATCTCCAATGGGCTTTTACACGCCGCCAGTTTGCCGCTCGCGATCCTGGCGAGCCAGTGAGGAAGGTCAGCAATCGTTTGTGACAGTTGTCATCGCGAATTGCTGACGTTTCTTACTATCGCTCACGTCGCGGCCGTTACATTCTACGCTGTGACGGATTCTGAAAACCGGCACACCGAGGGGAATAACGATGAACGACTCTACCGTCATAGCGGCATTGCGCGACGTACGCAAGCAGTACGGCGCGGTGACTGCCGTGGACAACCTTGATCTGGAGGTCCATGCCGGACAAATTCTGGCGCTGCTCGGGCCGAATGGCGCGGGCAAAACCACCAGCATCAATTTGCTCCTCGGGCTCGCGCGCCCGACGCACGGCAGCGCGCGACTGTTCGGCTACATGCCGAACGATCTCCGCGCGCGCCGCCGGATCGGCGCGATGCTGCAAAGCTCGGTGCTGGAAAGCCGGGTGCGCGTCGGCGAGTGCATTGCCCATTATGCCGGCTATTACGCACATCCCATGCCGGTCGGGCAGGCGCTGGAACTGGCCGGCATCGGCGACCTTGCCCGCCGTCCGGTGACCAAGCTCTCCGGCGGACAAAAGCAGCGCCTGATGTTTGCGCTGGCGCTATGCGGCAATCCGCCGCTGTTGTTCCTTGACGAACCGACCGCCGGCATGGATGTCGAGGCACGGCGCGCATTGTGGACCGCGCTGCGAACGCTCGCAGCCGAAGGCCGCACCATCGTCCTGACGACTCATTACCTTGAAGAAGCGGACGCGCTGGCCGACCGCATTGTCGTGATGAATCACGGTCGTTTGATCGCCGACGGCAGCCCTGCCGAAATCAAATCGCGGGCGGCGCTGAAACGCATTCGCTGCGTCACGCAATTAAGCCTCGACGCCGTTGCGGCGCTGCCCGGCGTGCAATCGGTGCAGGCCGACGGGCCACGTCTCGATATTGCCGTCGCGAGTCCCGAACAGGTGTTGCGCGAACTGCTGCGGCAGGATCTCGAACTCGCCGATCTCGAAGTCACCGGCGCGCGGCTGGAAGATGCGTTTGTTGAATTGACCCGTAATGAGGAGAAAGCGGCATGAATGTGAAAGCTCAAGACACGGCCGCGGATGTACTCGGCGAGCGCGACTGGCGGCGGCGCGATACCCTCGGCGTCTATTGGCGCGAAGCCGCCTATCAGTTCCTCGTTTTGCTGCGAATGCCCGGATTCGCATTGCCGACACTCCTGTTTCCGGCGATGTTCTATCTGTTCTTCGGCGTGTTGTTCAACCGCGGCCACGGCGCCTATTTCCTCGCGACCTACGGCACGTTCGGCATCATGGGGCCGGCGCTGTTCGGCTTTGGCGTCGGCGTCGCGATGGAGCGCGAGCACGGCATTCTGGCGTTGAAGCGCGTGTTTCCGCTGCCGCCGCTGGCGTACTTTTCTTCCAAGCTGGTAATGAGCGCGCTGTTCGCCGCGATGATCGTGACAATCCTGTCGATCATGGCTGCCGCTCTTGGGGGCGTTACGATACCTGCCGCGAGCTGGCTCTCGCTCGCCGGCGTGCTGATCGTCGGCACCATCCCGTTTTGCGCCCTGGGGCTCGTTATCGGCTTGTCCATCAATGGGCAAGCGGCAGCGGCGGTGGTCAACCTGATTTACCTGCCGATGTCGTTTCTGTCAGGCCTGTGGATACCGATCCAGATGATGCCTCACTTCCTGCAGCAATTCGCCCTGGCCCTGCCGGCCTATCACCTGGGGCAGATTTCGCTTGCCGTCATTGGCCACGGCGACGGCAGCAGCATGACCGTGCACGTTGGTTATCTCATCATGTTTTCAATCCTGTGCCTGGCGATTGCGGCGCGCTGCTGGCGGCGCATCCAGGACCGGTGAGCGATCTGCGCTTAAAATAGCGACATGAACAGCCGGCTCGAAACAATCTGGCGAGACAGCGTCGTTCGCGCCGCACTCGGCGTCCATCGCCTGCTCCTGCCGCAAGGTGTGAATGCGGGCTGGTTGCCTTACCTGTGGCTGCCGTACCTTGGCTTCCTGTTCATGGTGTGGTTTTACCGGCCGGTAAGCGTCGCGGAAATAATAGGCACGTCTGCCGCTGTCTGCGTGTTCCTCGCGCTGTATTTCCGCAGTTATGCCGGCCGGCCGCGAGAAATGCCGTGGCTGATCGCGGGCATTGCGGCAATCGGCCTGGGACTTACGCCCTTCAACATAGCGGCCGGTGTTTTCTTCATTTATGCCGCGGCCATTTGCGGCTACGCCGGCCTTCGCGCACGGAATGCGGTGATCATGCTGATCGCCGTCATTGTCACGCAAGTTGGCGAATACCTGCTGTTGGGAATACCGGCAGGACAATGGGTCTGGGCGCCGCTGGTCGGGGTGACTATCGGCCTCGCCAATCTTTATTTTGGCGACCGCGCGCGCAAGAACCGGATCATCGAGCAATCGCAGGACGAAATCCGGCGGCTCGCGACGATCGCCGAACGCGAACGCATCGCGCGCGACCTGCACGACCTGCTCGGCCACACGCTGACGCTGATTACCGTCAAGGCGGAACTGGCCGGCACGCTCGCCGCGCGGAACATGCCGCGCGCGGCGGAGGAAATTCGCGAGCTTGAGAGCATCGCCCGCGACGCGCTCGCGCAGGTGCGGCAAGCGGTCGGCGGCTACCGGGGCGATCTGGCCGGCGAGATCGCGAATGCCGGCGTGGCGTTGCGCGCGGCTGGCGTCGGGTTTGAAGCCGAGGTACTCGACAGCGCGCGTAACGCCGAACAGGATGCAGCACTGGCGATGGTCGTGCGTGAAGCGGTGACCAATATCGTGCGCCACGCGGGGGCACGGATGTGTCGGCTGTCGTTGCGGCGGGAAGGCGGGGAGATGCTTCTTTGCATTGACGACGATGGAACCGGCGGGCGCTGCGACGAAGGCAACGGCATTCGCGGCATGCGCGAGCGGCTGCAGGCCATCGGAGGGGCATTGAAGATCGAGTTCGGCGGGCGCGGTACGTGCCTGTGCGCAACGCTTCCGGTGCGGGCATTGGTTCGCGAGAGGGAGAAGGATCCGGAGATGTCGGCTTGATCCGGGTGCTGCTCGCCGAGGACCAGTCGATGATTCTCGGCGCGCTCGCCGCGCTGCTCGACATGGAACACGACATCGAGGTCGTGGGTCGCGCGGCCGATGGCAAACAGGCGCTGGCGCTGGTGGCCGAGCACGATCCGGACGTGGTCGTGACCGATATCGAGATGCCGG
>DASSBR010000088.1:0-16363 GCA_035698525.1 Gammaproteobacteria bacterium | reverse complement strand
ACACATGCGGTGATCGGCTTCGTCAAACCGCTCACGCCCGGCGTCGACTACAAGGCCGGCGTATCGCCGGCGAATCACAGCATCCTCGTCATCACGCCGCTCAAGCCGCTGAATTCATCCAGCGCCTATGAAGTGGTGCTGACCAACGGCATCAAGAGCGCGGACGACAACACGGCGGCTGCCGACAGCGAGTACGCGCAGATCCAGGCCGCGCTGGCAAGCAAAAGCAAACTCGACGATCCGACGCTCGACCAGATCAAGCTGCTCGAAGGCGCGATGCTGCAAGTCGCGGGCGCGGCGGGAATCGATACTTCCAAGGTCGTGCTGACGTTCAGCTTCGCGACCGAATCTGCCGGCCCGGTACTGAGCTACATTGCCGCGCATGCCGAGGCGCAGACAGGCGCGCTGCAACCGATGAACATCACGACCGCGCAGGCCAACCCGCAGCTTGCGGGGCATGCCGACATTTACGTCGGTGACGTGCAGGAGCCGTGGTACCTGCCGGTGCCGACCAAGAGCAATCCCACCGCGCCGTTGACCGGTCACTGGACCGGCGCGAAGGGCTCGAACCTGACACGCTACAACGTCGCGCCTGTCGCTACGACGACGCTGTCGATTCCGGTTCTCGCGACAATACCGAACGCGCAGTCCGTCTACATGCAGCAGGGCGGTGTCAAGCCGGCGGACGGCTGGCCGGTGGTCATCTTCCAGCATGGCATCACCGGCAATCGCACCAATATGCTTGCGATCGCCGATGCGTTCGCGGACGCGGGTTTCGCCGTCGTGGCAATCGACCTGCCGCTGCACGGTATTACCGACACGACCAATCCGTTCTACCAGAAGGGACACGAACTGACGTTCGACCTCGACGTGCAGAACAACCAGACGGGCGCGGCAGGTTCCGACGGCAAAATCGACTCCAGCGGTTCGCATTTCATCAACCTGACGAGCCTCCTGACCAGCCGCGACAATTTGCGCCAGGCGGTTGCCGACCTGATCAGCCTGACGGCGACGCTGCCGATGCTCGATTACAACGCCGACGGGCAGGCGGATTTCGATGCCAGCCGTATCTATTTTGTCGGCCACTCGCTCGGCGCGATAACCGGCATCCCGTATCTCGCGGTCGATGGCACGCCGATCAGCGCCACGCTGGCAAGCCCCGGCGGGCACTTTGCCGCGTTGCTGCGGGAGTCGCCGACGTTCTCCGGTCAGATCAATGCGGGCCTCAAGGCGCAAGGCATTGAGCCCGGAACACAAGCGTACCTGGACTTTTTCCGTAACGCGCAAACAGTTGTTGGCGCGGGCGACCCGGCCAATTACGCCGCCGCGGCTGCGGCGGCGCACCCGATCCATATGACCGAGATCGTGGGCAGCGCGGGGTCGGACCCGGACCAGGTGGTTCCGAACTTCACGACCGACGTGCTGGCCGACGCGATGGGACTGGTTCCTGTCCATACAACGCTGGTCGATCCGGCGGGCGTCCGGGGCATCGTCCGTTTCCTGTACGGCAGCCATTCGTCGCTGCTCGATCCGACCGTCAGCTTCCCCGTCACCGCGGAGATGCAGGCGGAAACGGTCATATTCGCCGCCGGCTATCCGCCGCAAGGCGTTCCGGGCAACGGCGAGGCGATCCTGATTCAGGATGAAACCGTAGTGAAGTAAAAGATTGAGGGGTGTTAGCATATCGACCGCATGGCCGATAAACCCGCGAACCCCGGATTCTTCAAACGTCTGCGCAAATCGCTCAACCGCGGCCGTAGCTGGCTGTCGGTTGACTTTGCGCGACTCGCGCCCAATCGCGGGCGTATTGAAGAAGCGGTCCTTGAAGAACTCGAAACCGAATTGTTGCTGGCCGATGTCGGCGTCGATGCGAGCCACGAGATTATCGAGACTCTGAAGCGCGACGCACAACGTGGCAACCTGAAGGAAGCCGAGAACGTCCGCGCGAGCCTTGTCGAAAGCCTGGCCGGCATGCTGGCGCCGGTCGAAGTCCCGCTCGAAATTGACGCGTCACACCAGCCGTTCGTGATCCTCGTGACCGGCATAAATGGCACCGGCAAGACGACGACCACGGGTAAGCTCGCCGCACGCTTCAAGCGCGACGGCCACAAGGTCATGCTCGCGGCCGCGGATACCTTTCGCGCCGCCGCCATCGAACAACTCAAGACCTGGGGCGAACGCCTTGACGTGCCGGTTGTCGCGCAACAGCCCGATTCCGACCCCGCCGCTGTTGCCTTCGATGCGCTGCAGGCGGCACGCGCGCGCCAGTGCGACGTGCTGCTGGTCGACACGGCCGGCCGCCTGCACACCCAATCCGGGCTGATGGACGAACTGAAGAAGATCCGCCGCGTGCTCGCCAAGGACGATTCCGGCGCGCCGCACGAAGTGCTGCTCGTGCTCGATGCGGGTACGGGGCAGAACGCACTGTCGCAGGCCGAACAGTTTGGCGGCGCGGTGGATGTCTCCGGCCTCGTCATCACCAAGCTCGATGGCACCGCCAAAGGCGGCGTGCTGATCGCCATCGCCCGGCGCTTCGGCATTCCGATCCGCTACATCGGCGTCGGCGAAAGTGCGGAGGACCTGGATGTCTTCAACGCCCACGATTTCGCAGCAGCGATGCTGACCAGCGGCGAATGATTCACTTCGACCACGTCAGCAAGCGCTACGCCCGCGGTCGCGACGCGCTCGCCGATCTCAGCCTGCAGATCGATGCCGGCGAAATGGCGTTTCTGACCGGCCATTCCGGCGCCGGCAAGAGCACGCTGCTGAAGCTGATCGCGCTGATCGAGCGACCGACGCGCGGCCACGTCGTCATCAACGGCCAGAACCTGTCATCGCTCCGGCGGCGCCACATCCCGCATTATCGCCGCCAGGTCGGCATCATCTTCCAGGACCACAAGCTGCTGACCGACCGCACGGTGTTCGACAACGTCGCCCTGCCGCTGATCATCCAGGGCCTCGGCCTGGCGGAGATTGGCAAACGCGTGCGCGCGGCGCTGGACCAGGTCGGCCTGCTCGGCCGCGAGAAGGACTTCCCGATGGGCCTGTCGAGCGGCGAACAGCAGCGCGTCGGCATTGCGCGCGCGGTGATCAACCGGCCGCCGGTGCTGATCGCCGACGAGCCGACCGGCAACCTCGACCCGGACCTGTCGCGCGACATCATGAACCTGTTCCTGCGCTTCAACCAGGTTGGCGTGACGGTGCTGATCGCCAGCCACGATCACGCCCTCATCGCCGGCTTCGGCAAGCGCGTGCTGAGTCTGCATCAGGGTCAATTGGCAGAGCCGGAGTTGCATTATGACTTACCGGCCTGAATTTCTGGACGAGGAGCCGGGTCGCAATCGCGGCCGCGGCGCCCGCCTCCGCCGCGATGCGCCCCGCGGCAGGCTGCGAGGCTACGGCGTGCGTCACGCGCAAATGCTCATCGCCTCGCTCGGGCGGCTGTGGCGCCACCCGGTCGCGAGCCTGTTCAGCGTCGCCGTCATCGGCATCGCCCTCGCCCTGCCCGCCGGAATGACCGTGCTGGTGAACAATGTCCGCGCTCTGAGCGGCGCATGGAACGGCGCGACACGCGTGTCGGTGTTTCTGAAGCAGGACGTCGACGCGAGCGCCGCGCGACGGCTGGAAGCCACGGTGAGCCGCCAACCCGGGGTCAAGAGCGTCAAGCTGATTACCGCCGATCAGGCGCTGGCCGAATTTCGCGAACGCTCCGGCTTCGGCGCCGCGCTCGACGTGCTGGACAAGAATCCGCTGCCGTCGGTGCTGGTCGTCACGCCGCTCAGCGTCGACAGCAGCGCGGTCGAGTCGCTGGCGAAAACGCTGCGCCAGCGAGCCGAAGTGGACCAGGTGCAACTCGATACCGAATGGCTGCGGCGGCTCGGCGGCATCATCGGTATCGTCCACCGCGCCATTCTGATCATCACCGCGCTGTTCGCGCTGGGCGTGGTGATCATTGTCGGCAACACCATCCGCCTCGACATTCAGAACCGGCGTGAGGAAATCGAGGTCAGCAAGCTGATCGGCGCGACCGACCGCTTCATCCGCCGACCGTTTCTCTACACCGGCCTGTGGTACGGGATTGGCGGCGGCATCGCCGCGTGGATTTTGGTGAGCCTCGCCCTTTGGCAGCTCGGCGGCCCGGTCGCTTATCTTGCGGGGCTCTACGGCAGCGGCTTTGCCTTGCAGGGCCTGAGCTTCGGCGGCGTGTTGCTGCTGCTGGTCGCCGGCGGCGCGCTGGGCTGGCTCGGATCGTGGTTCGCGGTGGCGCGGCATCTGGGCGAAATCGAGCCGGCCTGACGATCAGTAAGCCCCTCCCGATCTGAACCATTCCGCCAGTTAGCACTCTAACGGACCGAGTGCTAAACTGTACTGTCCACCTTCAGGAGGATATTAGACATGGCGCATGCCGTGACACTCAAAAGCAAGGAATTGGCTCTTGCCGGCCCGATCGGCAACCTCGATGGCTATTTGCACGCCATCAGCGCGATCCCGGTGCTGAGCGCTGACGAAGAACAGCAACTCGCGCGACGCTATCGCGACGATCAGGATCTGGACGCGGCGCGCAGCCTGGTGCTGTCGCACCTGCGCTTTGTCGCGCACGTTGCCCGCGGCTACCGCGGCTACGGCCTGCCGCTGGGCGATCTGATCCAGGAAGGCAACATCGGTCTGATGAAGGCCGTCAAGCGCTTCGACCCGGATGTCGGCGTACGGCTGATCTCGTTCGCGGTTCACTGGATTCGTGCCGAGATGCACGAGTACATCCTGCGCAACTGGCGCATCGTCAAGGTCGCGACTACGAAGGCGCAGCGCAAACTGTTTTTCAACCTGCGCAAGAACAAGCAGCGCCTCGGCTGGTTCAACGCCGAGGAAGTCGATACCGTCGCGGACGAACTCGGCGTGTCGCCCCAGCAGGTCGTCGAAATGGAGTCGCGTCTCGCCGGTCAGGATGTGGCTTTCGACCACGGCCCGAGCGCCGACGACGAAGACGCGTCGCTGACGCCGGCCGACTATCTGCGCGACTCGAGTCCCGATCCGGCCGAAGAGATCGAGCGCAACGATTGGGAAGCGCGCAACGAATCGCGGCTCAAGCATGCGCTGACGCGGCTCGACGACCGCAGTCGCGATATCGTCAGCCAGCGATGGCTCAATGAAAACAAGGCGACGCTGCAGGAGTTAGCCGATCGCTACGGCGTCTCCGCCGAGCGTATTCGGCAATTGGAAGGCAACGCGATCAAAAAATTGCAAAGCGCGATGGCGCTCTGAAACTCCCCTCACCCTTGCCCCTTCTCCCTCAGGGAGAAGGTTGGGATGAGGGGGTTGAATAAACCGTAGCCCGGCCTCGCGCCGGGCTTTGCTTTTATAATGCCAGCCTGATGACGCTAATCACTCTCGATAACATTTTTCTGGCCATCGGCGACCGGCGGCTGCTGCGTGACGCCAGCCTGACGATGGAGCCTGGTGAACGAGTGTGTCTCATCGGTCGCAACGGCGCAGGCAAATCGACGCTGTTGCGACTCATCACCGGTGCGCAGCAGCCGGACGCGGGCGAAATCCGCTACAAGCAGGGCCTGCGCATCAGCCAGCTCGATCAATCGCTGCCGGTGACCGGCGATGAAACGGTGCGCGACTACGTGGCTGCGGGACTCGCGCATCTGCAAACGCTGATCGAGGACTATCGGGCACAGGCGGCGAAGCCGCCTGGCGACAACAGCCTGAAGGAACTCGAAGCGCTGCAACTGCGGATCGAGGCCGAAGGCGGTTGGCATATCGATCAGCGCGTCGAGACCGTGCTGACGGAAATGAATCTCCCTGCCGGTCAGCGCATGGCGGAACTCTCCGGCGGCTGGCGCCGACGTGTCGCGCTCGCTCGCGCTCTGGTATCCAATCCGGAACTGCTGCTGCTCGACGAGCCCACCAATCATCTCGATCTGAGTACGATCACGTGGCTGGAAAATCGCGTGCGCGGCTACCAGGGCAGCGTACTGTTCATCACCCACGACCGCGCGTTCCTGCAGCGGCTCGCGACGCGCATCATTGAACTCGACCGCGCGCACCTTACGAGCTGGCCGGGCGACTATCGGAACTTCCTCCACCGCAAAACGGAGGCGCTCGAAGCCGAATCGCGCGCGAACGATCTGTTCGACAAGAAACTGGCCGACGAAGAAGCCTGGGTGCGCCAGGGTATCAAGGCGCGGCGCACGCGCAACGAAGGGCGAGTGCGGGCGCTCGAAGCGATGCGCGATGAATATGCGCAACGGGAAAAGCCGGAACACAAGGCGCGCATCAGCATCGAGGAAGCGGATCGGTCGGGGCGCAAGGTCATCGAGCTGCACAACATCGCGCACGGCTACGGGGGCGAAAAACTGATTGACCGCCTGTCGCTGAAAATCATGCGCGGCGACCGCATCGGCCTCGTTGGCAACAACGGCGTCGGCAAGAGCACGCTGCTACGCATAATGCTCGGCGAACTGCATCCGGACAGCGGTACGGTCAAGCTCGGCACCAACCTTGAAATCGCCTATTTCGATCAATTGAGGCGTGAACTCGATCCGGAAAAGTCGGTAGTGGAAATCGTCGGCGACGGCCGCGACTACATTCGCATCAATGGCAAGGATCGTCACGTCGTCGGCTACCTGAAGGGCTTTCTGTTCACAGCGAAGCGTGCGATGACGAAAATCGGTGCATTGTCGGGCGGCGAACGCAACCGCGTCATTCTCGCGCGCCTGTTCACCCGGCCGAGCAACCTGCTGGTGCTCGACGAGCCGACCAACGATCTCGACATCGAAACGCTGGAGGTGCTTGAGAACCGGCTGGTGGACTATGCAGGCACATTGATTGTCGTCAGCCATGATCGTGCCTTTCTCGACAATGTCGTCACCAGTGTTCTGGTCTTCGAGGAAGGTGGCACGATTCAGCGCTACGTGGGCGGCTACAGCGACTGGGCGAGGCGTGGTCATGGGCTCGTGGACAAGGAGAGTCCGAAGGCCGGGGGCGACAAGTCCGGCGGCAAGAATCGCAAGCGCCCGGCGCAGAACAACAAGCTCAGTTACAAGCTGAAACTTGAACTGGAGCGGCTGCCGGAAGAAATTGAAATACTCGAGGGAAAGGCAGCCGAACTGGAGTCGCGCGTGTCCGATCCGGCGTTCTACGAACAACCCTTCGAGCAGGTTCAGCCGGTGCTGGATGAGTTGAGCGCGACGCGCGAAACGCTGGAACGGGCGGTCGACCGCTGGGCGGAGCTCGAAGGAATGCAAGAGGCGATGCAATGAGCGATTACCAACTGCGCGCGCCACGCGTCGGCGACTTCGGCTGGATCGTTCACCGGCATGGCGTGCTGTACGCGCAGGAGTATGGCTGGGACGAGCGCTTTGAGGGGCTGGTCGCCGGCGTCGTTTCCGACTTCATAAAGCGCGCCGACGTCGAACGCGAACGTTTCTGGGTCGCCGAGCGCGATGACAGGATCATCGGCTGCATCATGCTGGCGAAACATTCCGACGAGGTCGCCAAACTGCGGCTGTTGCTGGTCGAGCCGGATGCCCGCGGCATGGGCCTCGGCAGTCACTTGATCGACGAATGCCTGAAATTTGCGCGGCAGTCAGGTTACCGAAAGATCGAACTGTGGACCAACAGCAACCTGTTGCCGGCGCGCAAACTTTATGAACGGGCGGAATTCAGCCTCATTCGTTCGGAGCCTCACACCCTCTTCGGCAACGGGTTGATCGGCGAAACGTGGGAACGCATGCTATAGGCTATTCCTTTTCGTAGCAGCAAGCCGGAATGCAGGCCGGCCATGGCTCCGGCCGGTGAATGCCGAAGCCCTGCGCATAGTCGACTCCCAATTCCTTCAGGCAATCCAGCGTCTTCTGATTCTCCACATATTCGGCGACTGTTTCGATATCCAGCGTTTGCGCCATGCGCGCAATCGCCTCGGTCATGGCACGGTCATCGCCGTTGCTCGCGATGTCCTTGACGAACAGGCCGTCTATCTTCAGATAGTCCACGTCCAGCTCGCGCAGGTATCTGAAAGAAGACATACCGCTGCCAAAGTCGTCGAGCGCCACCTTCGCGCCCATCGCGCGGAGACTGCGAATAACTGTTTTGGCGCTGTCAATGTTCCGTATGGCAGCTGTCTCGGTTATCTCGAAACAGATATGCCGGGCCGTAACGCGGTGCTGCCGAAGCCGGTCGGCGACGAAGTTGTGGAATGTGTCATCCCCCAGCGTTTCGCCGGACAAATTGATGCTGACTTCCCCTTTGAACGCCTGGCCCCGCGCAGCAGCTTCGCCGAGTGTCGCGAGTACATGCTCGATAACCCAGCGATCTATTTCCTCCATCAGACGAAAGCGTTCTGCGACCGGAATGAATTGCGCCGGCGAGAGAACGGCGTCATCGACGTCCAGCATCCTCAACAGTATTTCGTAGTCGCATTGGCCTTCGTCAACATCATTATTCACCGGGACGATCTTCTGGCCGTACAACATGAAGCGATCGGCGGCCAGGGCTTCGCGAATCGACACAAGCCGCCGCACTTCGTCCTGGCGCTTCAGCGTTTCCCGGTCGTCAAGCGCGGCGAAATAGATACGGTTGGCGCCGCCTTTTTCACGCGCGATGCGACAGGCCATCTCCGCAGTCGAAAGAAGCGTTCGCACATCGCCGGCCGCGTCGCCCGCGATGGCGCCACCGATTGCCGCGCCCACGCGCCAGACTTTGCCATCCCACTGGAACCGGATCGCGGCAATGTCACTGACGATTCGGCGAGCGACGACTTCCGCCGTTTCGCGCGACGTGTCGCGCAGCGCAATGCTGAACTCATCGTGGTAAACGTGGCCGATCGTGTTGTCGCCGATATGAGGCTTAATCGCCTTCGTCGCCAGTTTGAGCAGCTTTTCCGCCGCGCTGTGCCCGCAGCTCTGGTGAATGAGCTTGAATTGATTCAGCGCGATATGCAGAAACGCATAGTCCGTCACTGACCCGTCATCAACCGACTCGTCGAGCCGCCGCTCGAATTCCGCGCGATTGATAAGCCCGGTGGCCGCGCTGTGCGTCGTGTGATATTGAATCGTCTCCAACAGGCGCTTGCGCTCGGTCAGGTCGTGGTAGATGAGGTAGGTGCCGAGCCGCATGGAATCGTGCTCGATCGCATAGCCGGACACAACAACGTCAAGCAACGCGCCATCCTTGCGCTGACGCTTTACCTCCTGATGAAAATAACCGTCGTCACCGGTTTCGTGCCACGATGAAACAGCCTGATCCTTGAGGGCCTCCGGCACAATGAAGTCGTCGACACAGTGGTCGACGAGTTCCGGCAGCGTGTAACCGAACAGCGTCATGAACCCCTTGTTGGCGTCGATGACATTCTCCTCCCGATCGACGAGCACGATCCCTTCGGAAGAACTGTCGAACAGTTGCCGGAAGTACGCCCGTTGCACGTCCAGGCGGTCCTGCATATTCTTTCGCGTCGTGACATCCACCGCGACGATAAGCGCGGCGTTCTGGCCTTCATAGTTGAATATCTGCGTGTAAATATCGACCCAGATAACATCGCCGTTCTTGAGAAGGTGACGCCAGTAGCGCGACTCGGTCTTCTTCTGGTTGTTCGGACGCTTCCTTTGCGTCTTGATATACGAACGCAGGCGGTCGACTTCATCGGGCGGCCGCAGGTCGACGATCGTCATCGACAGAAACTCATCATTCGTGAAGCCGTATTTGGCAACGGCGGCGGGATTGACCTTGAGAAACTTCAGCGTATCGAGCGCGTAGAGCCACATCGGCTGCGGCGACTGGCGAAAGAACAACTCGAAGGATTGGCCGGCCTCTGCCGTCGTGTAAGCGCTGACCGCCGCGTCGACAACGCCGCGCGATTTTCCGCGGTCAAAGTCATATATGTCGGCGACAGTATTCATATAGAAATCGTCCGTCACGCCCGGTCTCCCTTAGCGACGATCGGCGCTGCTTCACCGAAGTATAACCATGGGAAATCCCGCCAATAAACTACGGCAACGCGGGCAACCGCACAACTTGCGCAACTGTAACTGCAACAAAAACAAAGGCTTGTGCCGCTTGTCCAGCGGCCACCGGCCGATTATCGGTAATTTGCACCGTTTATCGGATCGGGCCATTGGCCTACACTTTTCTTTTTAGTTCACGCAACCCGGGATTAAGCATGAAACTACGCTCGCTGGGAAAGAGCGTAGATATGGCGGAAGTCGCAAGTCAGCTGTCCAGTTCCGGGTAATGCCGGAAAATGCCGCTTTCGTTGAATGGAATGCGGCGGCCCGACTCGAGATAGGCCCCGATCCGCTCCCGCCCGCGCACGCGCTGATGCAGTGCCGCCACTTTCGGGTACTCACAGCGCGTGGACTTCATGGCGCGCGGAAACGCATAGTTCAGCCCATCGATCATCTGGAACAGTGACAGATCGGCAGCCGTGAGCTTGTCGCCGACAAGAAAGTTATCGCCGGCCTGATTGCGCCTCAGCACCGTCTCGAAATAGTGCATGAATTTCGGGATCCGCTGCTCGCGAAAAATTTCCGAGCGCCGCCGCGCCGCTTCCTTCTGGTCTTCGTAATACAGCGCGCCGCCGAGAGGGTGATGCGCATCATGCGCCTCGACGACCCAGTCGGCGATCGTCAGTTGCAGTTGATGCTCGAACAGGCGCCCGGCGTCGCCGCCCGGCACGAGGTCGTGTCGCGGGCCAAGGTACATCAGGATGTTGGCGGTTTGCGCGATCAACAATTCGCCATGCTTGAGCACGGGCACGGCAAAGCCCGGCCGTTCCAGACCCGCGTCGTCCAATACCGTCTGGATAACGCCGGCACCCTCTTCCACGGCAATGTCCCGGTAGCTTGCGCCGGCTTCCTCGAACGCAAGCCGCACGAACTCGCCCCGGCCTTGAATGCCCGGCCAGTAATAGAGCACATAATCCTTGTCGCCAGCCATTGCCGCCTCCTTTTGCAGCAGTTCGCACCGACACGATACCATTCATTATCCAAGCGGCGAGAACAGCGCCGCAGGAGACATCGGTCATGGAGGATAAATCGGTTCGCGCATGGAGCCGGACCGCGCGCGATATCGGCAAGGAAATCGTCGCCGCATTTTTCAGCGATCGGCCGTTTCAACTCGCCGCCGCGCTGGGCTATTACACGTTGCTGTCGATCGCGCCGCTGCTGCTGTTGCTGATCGGCGTCGCCGGACTCGTGTTCAGCGAAGAAGCGGCGCGAGGCCAGCTTGTGCAGTACATCGGCCATGTGATGGGGCGTGCACAGGCCGAGGCCGTGCAGGCCATGTTGGCGCACAGCGGCAGAAACAGCGCAGGCGTGCTATCGACGATCATCGGCACCGGCATTCTCATCTTCGGGGCAACGACCGTGTTCGCGCAGTTGCAAACGGCGCTCAATCAGATATGGAACGTCGAAGTCATTCCGCGTCGCGGCGTCATCCTGAACCTGGTGCGCACACGTCTGTTCTCGCTCGGCATCGTAATGGCAATGGCTTTCATCCTGCTCGTCTCGATGGTGCTGAGTACACTACTGGCGAGCTTTCACCAGTATGTCGCCAGCCTGTTTCCCGGTGCGGCAACGATGCTGCGCCTTCTTTACGCGCTGGTCTCGTTCGGCGTTGTTGCAACGGTCATCGCGCTGGTCTTCAAGTTCGTGCCGGACGTGATTATCCGCTGGCGCGATGTCTGGGTCGGCGCCATTATCACCAGCGCGCTGTTCACGGTCGGCAAGTACCTGATCGGTGTGTATCTCCAGAACTCGCGCTTCAGCTCGGGCTATGGTGCCGCCGGATCGATTATTCTGGTCGTCGCCTGGGTGTATTACACGTCGCTGATTCTGTTTCTCGGCGCGGAAGTGACGCAGATTTACGCGCGCCGGTTCGGCACGCGCATCCGGCCAAGCGCGCACGCGCGGTTCATTCGTGAGGGGACGGACGATGAGAGGCGTTAACAGGCTCCGATGTTTTACCGTTTTTTGATGCCTCTGACGCTGAGACCGGATTCGTGCAAAATATGTAGCCAGCCTTTCCATCCGCAAACCCTTCCACAGGAGGATGCCATGAAGCGTCGTCTCGTCTTTGCCTGCCTGCCCGGCTTGATATTGGCGTTGATTCCCATCGTCGCCCATGCGGATCCGCGGCCGATCCAGTTGCAGGACTACCGCGCGCTGGTCACGATCAGCTCGCCGCAGTTCTCGCCCAACGGCGAGCAAATCGCATTTGTGACTTACCGGCCGGATTTCGTGCACGATCGCTATGCGCCCACGTTGCGGGTGATGAACGCCGATGGCCGCGAGTCGCACGTGCTGGCGCAGGGAATGCAAAGTCTCCACATGCCGCGCTGGTCGCCCGATGGCCACACGATCGCATTCATCGCAACAGTCGATGACCGGACGCAGATTTACACAGTACCGGCCACGGGCGGCACGCCGCAGGCACTCAGCGACGCGCCCAACGGCATCGAGCAGTTCGCCTGGAGCCCCGACGGCAAAACGATCGCCTATGTCACGCCCGACGATTCGCCGATCAGCGCCAGGGACCGGCGCACGGATCACGACCTGTTCGTCATCCACAACGACGACTACCTGATTCAGAAGCCGGCGGTGCCATCACACATCTGGCTGCTGTCGCTCAAGACGGACAAGGCGCGCCAGCTCACCCACGGCAAAACGAGCGTGCTGGAAGCCGCTCCGCCCTTCGGCGGCGGCGTTTCGGCGCCCGCCTGGTCGGCGGACGGCAAGTGGATCGTCTATACGCGCCAGGCCGACGGCAACGATGCCGACTCGGACCGCACCTCCATTGCGGCGGTGAACGTCGCGACCGGCGAGGAGCACCTGATCACCGGCAAGGCCAGCTACGAATACACGCCGCGTTTCGCGCCGCGTGGGGACGAGGTCGCGTGGCTGTACCCACATGGCCCCGGCCCGGTCAGCGACATGGACCTGTTCGTCGGCTCGCCCAACGACGACGCTGCGCGCGATATCAGTGCCGACCTCAATCGCAACCTGCGCGCCGGTTTCGACTGGCTGCCCGACGGCAAGGCGCTGGTCGCCATCGCCGACGACCACATCGACCGCAAGCTTTATGTGCAGCCGCTGCACGGCAAGGGCCATGCGCTGGACCTTGACGGCCTGAACCCGATCGGTGTGGCCGTGTCGCCGCGGGGCGCGCTCGCGGTCGTCGCCGACAGTGCCACGAAAGCGCCCGAGTTATACCTGCTGCGTACGCCCGACAGCCGGCCGACGCGCCTGACGAATTTCAACCGCGATTTTGACGCTTACGCGTACCCGCGCAGCGTCGAGGTGACGTGGCGCGCGCCCGATGGCCAGATCAACGATGGCATTCTCACCTATCCCAACGACTACCGGCCCGGCCACCGGTACCCGCTGGTCGTCTTCAGCCACGGCGGGCCGGAAGCCGCCTCGACGCGCGGCTTCGACACCGGCGAGATCGGCCCGCTGCGCGACCTGTTTGCGGCGGACGGGTACGTCGTGTTCGAACCGAACTACCGCGGCAGCGACAATCTCGGCACCGCCCACGAGCATGCGATCTATCGCGATCCCGGCCACGGCCCGAACAGCGACGTGATGTCCGGCATCAAGACGATCGAAAAACGTGGCATCGTCGACACATCGCGTATCGCCGCGGTCGGTCACTCCTACGGCGGCTACATGACGACCTGGCTCATCTCGCACCAGCACTTCTGGCGCGTTGCCGTCGTCGCCGACGGCGTCACCGACTGGACCGATGAATACGAGCTCTCCGGCGCCGGCAACCTTGCCTGGACGCGCGACTCACTCGGTGGCAGCCCGTGGGACAAGGACAGCGCCGGACTCTATCGCACCGGCTCGCCGATCACCTATGCCAGCGAGATCACGACGCCGACGCTGATCCTGTCCGGCACCGCCGACATCACGGTGCCGATCAGCGAGTCGTTCGCGCTCTACCACGCGCTCAGGCACCGGCACGTGCCGGTGAAGTTCATCGGCATTCCCGGCGCGCCTCACTCGCCGCACAAGCCGGTCCACAGGGAGCTGTATTACCAGGCCATCGAGCAGTGGGTGGCCGAACATATGAAATAGCAGCATCTGTTAAAACGTGACATCCAGCGGCGATTTTCGCCCGTTCACGACTTTTATCGCCAGTTGGGCGCGTCGGCGCTTGCCGGAAAACCCCGCCGTTGCTACAGTACCGGCCTTTCATTCCGGGTTTCTCCCAGCTCAACGGCGGCGGCAACACAACATGCTGAACAGCTTTCGTGGATTTTTCTCCAACGACCTTTCCATTGACCTCGGCACGGCGAACACGCTGATATACGTTCGCGGGCGCGGCATTATCCTTGACGAACCGTCGGTGGTGGCGATCCGCGAGGAGCCGGGGCGCGGCAACCGGGCCATCGAGGCAGTCGGCGCCGAGGCCAAGGCCATGCTGGGGCGCACGCCCGGCAACATCATGGCCATGCGGCCGCTGAAGGACGGCGTGATCGCCGACTTCACCGTTACCGAGCAGATGCTCAAGTATTTCATCAAGAAGGCCCACGGGACGCGGTATTTCCGGCCCAGCCCGCGCGTGCTGGTGTGCGTGCCCTACGGCTCCACGCAAGTCGAGCGACGGGCGATCAAGGAATCCGCGACCGGCGCCGGCGCACGGCGCGTCTACCTGATCGAGGAGCCGATGGCGGCGGCAATCGGCGCGGGCATGCCGGTCAACGAGGCGCGCGGCTCGATGGTGCTGGATATCGGCGGCGGCACGTCAGAAGTTGCAGTAATATCGCTGAACGGCATCGTTTATGCGTCATCTGTCAGGATCGGTGGCGATCGGTTCGACGAGGCAATCGTCAATTACGTGCGCCGCAACTACGGCACACTGATCGGCGAAGCGACCGCCGAGCGCATCAAGCACGAGATCGGCTCGGCCTATCCCGGCAAGGAGGTCAAGGAGCTTGAGGTCAAGGGCCGCAACCTGTCGGAAGGCGTACCGCGCAGCTTCGTGCTGAACAGCAACGAGATTCTGGAGGCCCTGCAGGAGCCCTTGTCAGGCATTGTCGGCGCAGTGAAAACCGCTCTGGAGCAGACGCCGCCGGAACTCGGGGCGGACGTCGCCGAGCGCGGCATCGTGCTGACTGGCGGCGGCGCGCTGTTGCACGATATGGACCGGCTCATCATGGAGGAGACGGGCCTCCCGGTGCTGGTGGCGGACGATCCGCTCACCTGCGTGGCACGCGGCGGCGGCCGCGTGCTGGAGCTGATCGATGAGCATGGGCCGGCTATTTTTGCTGTCGAATAAATGCAACCGCGCCGCTCGCCCGGACCCTCTCCCCGAGGGAGAAGGGGCACGAGGGGTCACGCTGACTAACGCTTTTGGCTGATCTGAAGCACCGCCGCTCTTACAGCCTGTTCGCCAACAAACCGGCGGCGGGCATCAAAATCCTGTTCTTTATCGGCCTGTCCCTGGTACTGATGACACTCGATCATCAGTACCACGATCTTCAGGTCATCCGGGGCGGGCTATCCGCTGCCGTCTATCCGTTCCGGGTCGCCGCGTCGATTCCCTACAAAGTCGGCCACGAGGTTCTCAAGGACATCAGTTTTCGCAGCACGCTCCTGAAACGGAACGCGGAGCTGGAACGGAAATCTTTGAAATTACGCGCGCGTTTGCAGCAATTAGAGACACTTGAGCGCGAGAACGCGCATCTTCGTGCACTGGTGGATGCGGCCGCCCGCACCCGCGGCAAGGTTCGCATCGCCGAGATCATGTCGGTGGACCTGGACCCGTTCCGGCAGCAAATCCTGATCAACAAGGGGCGCACCGATGGCGTCTACATTGGCCAGCCACTGCTTGGCGCGAAGGGCGTGATGGGCCAGATCACGCACGCCGGGCCGTTTTCAGCCACGGCGCTGCTGATCACGGACCCGAACGCCGCCATACCGGTCGAGGTCGTGCGCAATGGCTTGCGGACGATCGCGATCGGGGTCGGCGACAGCCGGCGGCTGGAACTCCCCTACCTGCCCAACAACGCCGACATCAAAAGCGGTGACCGGCTCGTGACATCCGGGCTCGGTGGTCGTTTTCCGCGCGGCTATCCTGTCGGCGCCGTGATGCGCGTCGTACAAAAGCCGGGGGCGCCATTCGCCGAGATAGAGGCGCAGCCGGCGGCTGATCTGACCCGCAGTCATCAGGTGCTGTTGCTGTGGCCGCCGAAGCCGGACCACGCGCCAGCGAAAACCGCCGTTGCCGAAGCCGGAACGGCCGCGAAGCCATGAGTCATCATGAGTAACCGTACGAACGCCGGGTGGGTGGTGCTGGTGACGCTGGCCGCAGCGCTGATCCTCAGCATCTGGCAGTTACCCACCGCGGCGGTGCCGTT
>DASSBR010000087.1:0-7076 GCA_035698525.1 Gammaproteobacteria bacterium | reverse complement strand
CGGTGGGATACGTTCGAGCCGACGGCGACGCCGCGCAGCTTGATCGGCACCGGCCGCGCCCGGCCCGTCGCAGTATCGAGCGTCCAGATGCCGAAGCCGCGCTGGAAGGCGATCGTACTGCCATTGGCGGCAATCGTCGGCCAAAGCACGCGCCCGTGAGTGAAATGAGTGATACGGGCCTGATCGCCACCCGCGCGCGGCGCGCGCCAGATGTTCTCCACGCCGCCGCGGTCGCTCATGTAATAGACCGCCTGCCCGGTCGCCGACCACATCGGCCACAGGGCGCGCGCGTCGATCGGCGTGATGCGCGTATACCGGTGGCTGCCGTCGTTGGCGAGCAGCCAGATCGCGCAGTCGTCGATGTGCGCGTGGCCGTCGCGCCACCATTGCCGGCTGCCCCAGCCGCCGCCAACCAACGCGACGACGCGACCGTCCGGCGACGGCGCGCCGGCTTCCTCGTTGCGGTACGGTTCGAACGATACCGGCGTCGGCGTGCCGCCGGCCGCGCGCACACGATAAACCGCATCCATCCCGCCGATGTTGTCGCGCGCCGAGCTGAAATAGAGCCATTCGCCGTCGCGCGACCAGGCGCTCAGCGCCTCGCGACCGTCGGCCCAGGTGACACGGCGCAGGTTGCCGCTGGCGAGATCGAGTATATAAATGTCGCCGCCGCCGGTCTTGTCGGAGATGAACGCCAGCCGCTTGCCGTCCGGCGAGTACAGCGGCCGCGATGCGTCGGCCTCGCCGGAAACCAGCAGATGCGCAATCCCGCCACGTGCCGCCACGCTCCAGATGTCGCCACCGGAGACGAACGCGAGGGTGTGCCCGTCGGGAGACAACGCGGGCTCGGTAAAGGTTGGCGCGCTCTGCTGCGCCCAGACGGCCGAGGCCGGCAGAAGAAGAAAAAGAGCAAGAAGTCGAATCGAAATCATGAACCTTGGCAGGGACTATCCCGTGGCGATACGAGGGTTTTCCAGATGCCAAGCCATTGTTTCGCAACGAAATGCGAACATGCAAGGACGATTGCGACGAATGCGGCCATCTGCTCGATAACCGCGAACTGCGTCTCAGGCCGCGCTCACTCCGAGGACGGCCAGCACCGCCGCGCCGAGCAGAATCCGGTAGATCGCGAACGGCGTGAACCGATGCGTCCGGATGTACGCGAGCAGCCACTTGACGGCGATGAATGCGACGATCAGCGAGGTCACGAAACCAAGCGCGAATGCGCTCCAGTCCTCGTGCGCCGCGCCGCCTCCGGTGACGACTTTGAGAAATTCATAGCCGGTCGCGGCGTACATCGTCGGGATGCCGACCAGGAATGAAAACTCGGTCGCCGCCGAACGGTTCGTCGTCCCGGCGAGCATCGCCACGAAGATCGTCGTCGCCGAACGCGACGCGCCGGGGAACAGGCCCGCGATCATCTGCGCGATGCCAACCAGGATTGCGACGGTCCAGGTCACCTGGCAACGCTCGGCCTGACGCGCCGCCAGTTGTTCGGCGAAGATCATCCACACGCCGCCGGCAATCAGTGCCCACGCCACCGGCGCAATTTCCGTCGGCAGCCTGAAACCCAGCTTCACGGCGATAAAACCGATGACCACGGTGATCAGGAACGCCACGAACAGCTTGGCCAGGTAATCGAGGTTGTCGGGGTCGCGCCACTGCGTCAGCAGCGTCCAGATGCGCCGCCAGTAAATCAGCGTGATGGCGAGAATCGCGCCGGCCTGGATGCCGACGTTGAACAGGTCCGACCGTTGCCCGAGGCCGAAGTGCTCCGCGATCAGCAAATGCCCGGTGCTTGAGATCGGCAAGAACTCGGTGATGCCTTCGATGATGCCGAGCAGAATGACGTTCAGGAAATCGTGCATGCAGCCAACGATCAGCCAAAGGTTGGCTAGTGTACCTTGTTCCCGGACCGCCGGTGCGGCTTTCGCAGCAGCGCGCGATAGTGCGCCGCTGCGTCGGGCTTGTCTACGGCCTGGTAATAGTCAATGAGCCGTTCCAATGCGGACTGGGTATCGGCGTCGCTGTCGCCACGGCTTTTCTTCAATACTTCATAGCCGCCGACCAGCAGCGGTTCGGCTTCTTTATAACGTTTCATGGCGCGCAGGCAATCCCCCAATCCGCTGCTGGCGCGCCCGATCTTCCAGTGGGTCGGCGAAAATGTCTTTTGGTATATCGCCAGGGCCGCGCGATACTCGCTGACGGCTTTCGAGCAGTCGCCTTGCGCTGCGTCGAGCCGGCCCAGATTCACGCGCGCGTCGCCTACGCGATAATGATCCGGCGGAAGGGTGGCGGCAAAAATCGCAAGCGATCGGGACAAGGCCTGGCGCGCGGCCGCGTAATCGCCTGAATCGATAAGCATGCCGCCGTAACCATCATAAAATATCCCCATCGCCGGGTGCTGTTTTCCCCATACGCGTCCGCCCATCGCCAGTCCGCTGCGCGCGGCGTTCAGCGCATCTGCGTATTTGCCCTCCGCCTGCAGCGTTTTCGCGAGGTTGTACAGCCCGATCGCAATGGCGCCGTGGTCGCCATGATAAATTTTTCGCTTCATTTCGAGCGCTGCGCGATACAGCCTTTCGGCTTCGGGAAACTTGCCCTCGGCCTTTAGCGTCATGGCAAGTTCATTGAGGCTTTGCGCAACTCTCGGGTGCACGGAACCGAGCAGTTGCCGCCGCATCGCGAGCGCTTCGCGATTCAATTTCTCGGCCGCCGCCAGGTCGGTCAGCCTGTACTTCACGTCAGCAAGGTTGTAGAGCGTAGTGGCGATTTCCTCGTGCACGGGCCCGAGTAGCCGGCGCTTTATTATCAGGGAAGCTTCCAGATAACCTGCGGCTTTTTTGAAATCGCCCGCCCGCGTCGCAGTGTCTCCAAGATTGTTCAGATGCTTGGCGGTCGAGGCGCTTTCGCCAAGACGTCGGCTTATCGCCAGCGCCTGCAGATACAGCTGTTCAGCGGCGGCGTAATTGCCCATGATGGCGCGCAATGCACCGAGGTCGTTCAGACTTTCTTCGGTCTCCACACCGGTTTCACCGTAAATCTTCAAGCGCAGCGCGAGAGCCTTTTCGAGCAGCGGTGCGGACTGCTTGTAGAGGCCGAGCTTGTAATAGATGATCCCTATTTGATCGAGCATCTCGGCCTGTAATGCCGGCTGACCTTTTAGCTCCCTGCTGATGCGCTCCGCGCCCCGATCCAGCAACTCCCGCGCGGTTACCTTTTTGCCGCGTGCGGTAGCGGGATCGGCATAATCGAAAACGCTTGCGAGAAACTTCGCGACCTCGCGGGCCTTGTCGCGCTCCTGCGCGATCTGGTCTTTTTGCCTGGCGGTATGAATTGCGTAAGTTGTAATGGCCGCCCCCGACACCGCCGTCAGCAGAACAAGCAGTGCTGTCGCGGCGACGCCGAAGCGATGCCGCCGGATGAAACGGGATGTGCGATAGCCGACGGTATCCGGCCGCGCACGCACCGGCATGTGCTCCAGGTAGCGCTCCAGATCTTCCGCCAGTTGTTCGACGGAACCGTAGCGGCGGGCGGGATCCTCGTGCAACGCCATCATCGTGACCATGCCGAGGTCGCCGACGAGCCGACGCGAGTGTGCCGGCGCCTGTTCTTCACCAGGATTGTCGCGCGATTCCGGCAGGGCGCCGGTCAGCAGCAAATGGAGCAACGCCCCCAGCGCGTAAACATCGGCCGCCGTGCTGGCCGCTTCGCCGCGCAACAGCTCGGGGCTCGCATAAGCCGGCGTCATCGGCCGGCGATCCTGCCGGGTAACGACAGCGGCCTCGGCATCGGCGGACGAATCAATCAACTTGGCGATACCGAAATCCAGCAGTTTCACAACGCCGTCGTCGGTGACGAGGATATTCGCCGGTTTCAGATCGCGATGGATGACAAGGTTGCGATGCGCGTAAGCCACCGCGCCGCAGACCTTCAGAAACAGCTTGAGGCGCGCCTCGACGTTGAGGTGCTGTTCGTCGCAATAACGATCGATGGGTTGACCCGCGACGTACTCCATGACGAAGTACGGCACATTGTCGTCGCCTACGCCCGCATCAAGCAGCCGGGCGATGTTGGGATGTTCCAGGCGCGCGAGGATCTGGCGTTCAAGCTGAAAGCGCCGCTCGGCGTCCTGCCCCCACAGTGCCAACGGCACCAGCTTTACAGCAACGCGTTTCTCGAATTGCCGGTCGGCCCGTTCGGCGAGATAGACGCTGCCCATTCCGCCGCGACCGATCAGATGCAGCAAGCGATAAGCGCCCACCTCGCGGCCGGCGGCATCCTCGATCAAACCGCTCAGGCCCGAATGGCGCGCAAGATCGGTGAACCAGCCTTCGGCTTCGTTCGCCGCGGAGAGCATTGCTTCGACTTCCGCGCGCAAGCCTTCATCGCCGCCGCACGCGGTTTTCAGATACGCCCGGCGCTGTTCGACGGGCAGCGCCGACACGGCGATAAACAGATTTTCGATCCGCTCCCAACGCGCCGTCATAATGGAGACGCTACGCCTGCAATTCCTTGTACAACCAGGCGCTGGCGAGCGTCCAGTCGCGCTTCACCGTGGCCGGGGAAATAGCCAGCGCCTCGGCCGTCTCCGTGATATTCAGGCCCGCGAAGAAACGGCACTCGACCACCCGGCACGACCGTTCGCTCAACTGCTCGAGCCGGCGCAAGGCTTCATCGAGAGCCAGCAGATTGTCTTCGGCGCCGGCCGGAATCGGCCCCACATCGTCCAGCGACACTTCGCCGCGACCGCCGCCGCGCTTGGCCGCCCGGCGGCGTTCGGCATAGTTGATCAGAATGTGCCGCATGGTGCGCGCGGCCAGCGCGAAAAAATGGCCGCGATCCGCCAGCGTGAGGCGCCGCTGATCGGCGAGTTTGAGATAGGCTTCGTGAACCAGAGCCGTGGTGTTGAGGGTGGGTTGGTTGGACCAGCGACGTCGCTCGGCGTGAGCGAGATTGTGCAGACGACCGTAAACGGCGACGAACAGTTCGTTCAGGTCCGCACCGCTCCCACCCGTCAAGGACCGTAAAAAGTCGGTGATGTCCTGTTCGGCTTCCATAACCTCCCTCTCGACCGTGCGCGCGGCCGCCCAATTTGCACAACAGATCGCGCGCGCGTTCGGAGGGAGTATATGTCACGTCTTGATAGCCGTCCATCATCAGCCGACGGTCCGGCGACGACGGATGATCATCGTCACCAGGCTGGCGAGCAGCGCCAGGCCAAGCGGTGTGGTGCTGCCGCCGCCACCGCCGCTGGTCAGCGCGGGCGTCGTCGGGAGGTTTGGTGACGAATTGCCGCCCGATCCATCGTTGGACCCGTCATCCGCTGACGTCGCCTGCACAGTGACGCTGATCTTGCCGATGTTGGAGTCGAGTTTTCCGTCGCTGGCTTCGAAGGTGAAGTTGTCGCTGCCGCTGTAGCCGGCGGCTGGCTTGTACGTATAACTGCCGTCTGCATTGACAGTCACGCTGCCGTGGGCGGGGTCGCTTGCCTTGCTGAAGGTCAGTGTGTCGCCGTCGTCGGCATCCGTCGCCTTGAGTGTGCCGCTGCCGGACTCGCCTTCGCTGACGGTCAAAGTGCCATCGGCCGCCACGGGAGCGGTATCGGTGACCACGCTGGCGCTGGCGGTGTCGTTGTCGGTCGCCGTGTCCGGTTGGCCACCGAAGACCGTATTGCTGAATGGCAGCGTAATACCCGCCGTGTCCGGCGCGGTGAGACTGACGGTCAAGTCTTCGCTCGCAGTGGCCCCCGGAAGGCCGGCATCGTAGGTGCAGGTGAGGTGGTGATCGGTCGGCGTGGCAGGGCAAGTCCAGTTCGTGCCGGTGGCGCTGCCGAAGGTTGCCTCGGCAGGCAGCGTCAGCGTCAGGGTCAAGCCGCTCGCGCCCGTCAGCGCCGCGTCGATTGTGGCATTGCCGGTGCCCGCCACGGTGGCGTTGTTGTCGATGCCGGCGGTGACGCTCAGGCCGTCGCCATTCGCGACCGCGCCGGCCGGCGCGACGGCCAGGGTGGCCGCAAGATCGAGCGAACTTTCGCGTAAATAACGCTGCGCAAAAATACCCTGGCTGTCGCCGTCTTCGCCATCAAAATCTACCCAACTTGCCGCGAAGTCGCCGGCCGCGTCCATGGCCACGGCTGACTCGTACTGGCTGCCGAGGGTGTAGGTGTTGACCTGGAATTCCGTGTCCACCGGCGTGCCGTCTGCTTGATAGCGCTGAGCGAAAACACCGAAACTGGCGCCGTCCTGGCCGCTCGCGTCCGTCCAGCTCACCACGAAATCGCCGACGGCGTCCATCGCCGCGGCAGACTCGCGCTGATCACCGGTGGTGTGAGTGTTGACCCGAAATTCGGCGCCGTCGGGTGTGCCGTTCGCAAGGTAGCGCTGAGCGAAGACGCCGTCACCGTCGCCGTCTTCACCATTCATGTCCGTCCAGCTCACAATAAAGTTACCGCCGGCGCCCATCGCCACGGCGGCATCCAGCTGGTTGCCGACCGTCGCTGTATTGACCTGGAATTCGGTGTCAGCCGGTGCACCGGCGGCATCGAATCGCTGCCCGAAAACGCCGTAGCCGTTACCGTCCTCGCCGCCCGCATCCACCCAGATCACAACAAAGCCGCCGTCCGCGTCCATGGCGACCACGGAATTGGCCTGATCGACAGCGATATTGGTGTTGACTTGAAATTCGCCGCCCTCGGGCGTGCCATCCGCCTGATACCGCTGGGCGAAGATACCTTTGCCACTGCCGTCTTCGCCGCTCAGGTCAGTCCAGGTCACGACAAAGTTGCCGGCGGCATCCATCGCGACGGCCGGCGTCACCTGGCCGGCGCCGGTAAAGGTATTGACCTGGAACTCGGCGCCCGCCGGCGTGCCGTCCGCATGGTAGCGCTGGGCAAAGACGCCGTCGCCGGCCCCATCCTGGCCGCTCAGATCGGTCCAGCTCACGATGAAGTCGCCCGCGGCGTCCATCGCCACGGCGGGCGTTTCCTGATTACCGGCGCTATGGCTGTTCACCTGGAACTCACTGCCATCAGGCGTGCCGTCCGCATGGTAGCGCTGGGCGAAGATACCGGTTCCGGC
>DASSBR010000086.1:0-26647 GCA_035698525.1 Gammaproteobacteria bacterium | reverse complement strand
AAAAATCGCAAGCGGCAGCGCGGTCAGAATGGTGACCGGATGGATGAAATGCTCGTACAGAATTGCGAGCACCATGTAGATCACCAGCACCGTGATCAGCAGCAGGATCGGCAGCGTGTGCATCGATTGCTCGAACACCTGTGCGTTACCCGCGAACGTGCCGGTGACGCCGCTCGGCAGAATGCCCGCGGCAATGTTCTGCAGCGGCTTCGTGACTTCACCGAGCGAGACGCCCGGCTTGGTATTGAATGACAGCGTCACTGCCGGCAGTTCGTCGTAGTGACTGATTTCGAGCGGGCCGATGCCGGGCGTGATTTGCGCGACGCTCGACAGCGGCACCAGCGTGCCGTCGCGGGCCGGGACGTAAAGCGCGTCAAGCGCGTTGATGCTGCGCTGGAACTGCGGCGCAAGCTCCATCAGCACCTCGTATTCGTCCGTCTCGCCGAAGATCGTACTGACACGCTGACCACCAAACGCACTGTAGAGCGTGTTCTGGATATCGGCCGGATTGACGCCGAGAGCGGCTGCCTTGCTGCGCTCGATGTGGACCTCGATCTGCGGCTGACGTAGCTGCAAATCGGTGTCGATATCGGTGATGCCGGGAATCTGCGCCACGCGCTTTTGCAGCTTCGCCGCGACCTGTTGCAACTGTTGGAGATCCGAGCCCTGCAGGACGAAGTCATATGGGCTGTTGCCGTGGCCGGTGCCGACATTGATTGCGCTCGGAATGCTGAAGAACGCTTCGACGCTGCCGACTTCGGCCGCTTCACGGCGCAGGCTGCCGATAATCGTTTCCGCGTCGGGTCGCTGGCTGTGCGGCGCGAGCCCTATCATCATGAAACCCGAACTTTCGCCGCTGTCGCCGCCACGCCCCTGGCCGACGCTCGACATCACGCCGGTGACGCCCGGCGTCTTCTGGATCAGCGCCGTCAACTGGCGTTGGTGCACCTGCATTTCGGCGAAGGTCATGCCTTCCGGGCCGCGCACGAACCCGTAAATGACGCCCGAATCCTCCATTGGGATAAAGCCTTTCGGCACCAGCATGAACAGGAACGCGGTGGCGCCGAGAATAATCGCCGCGGCGGCCAGCGTCGAGCGCCAGTGATGTACCGAGTAGCGGAGCGTGCGGACGTACGCCTCCCGCAGGCTCTCGAACATGCGCTCACTGACCTGGTAGAAGTGACCGTGTTTGCGGATCGGGCGCAGCACGCGGCCGGACAGCATTGGCGTCAGCGTCAGCGAGACGACGCCGGAGAGCAGGATCGCGATCGCAATCGTGACGGCAAACTCGCTGAACAGCCGGCCGACGACGCCGCCCATGAACAGGATCGGGATGAACACCGCGACCAGCGACAGCGTCATCGACAGCACGGTGAAGCTGATTTCCCTGCTGCCGAGCATCGCTGCCTTGAGCGGCGGATGGCCCATTTCCATGTAGCGGACGATGTTCTCCTGCACGACGATCGCATCGTCAACGACGAAGCCGACCGCGAGCGTCAGCGCCATCAGCGTCAGGTTGTTGAGGCCGAAGCCGAGCAGGTACATGATCGCGAACGTGCCAATCAGCGAGGTTGGCAGGGCAAGGGCGCTGACAAGCGTCGCGCGGCCGTTGCGCAGGAACAGGAAGATCACCATGATGACCAGCGCGATAGCCAGCGCCAGCGTATACGTCACGTCATGGATCGACGCATTGATGAACTGGGAGCGGTCGTAGATGACATTGAGGGTCGCGCCGCCCGGCGCCTGCTGCGCGAGCTGCGGCAGGATTTCACGCACTTCCCGCGCGACCTGCACCGTGTTCGCACCCGGCTGACGCTGCACCGACAGCACGATCGACGTGCCGCCGTTGTAGGTCGTTTCCTGCTTGTCTTCCTCGACGCTGTTTATTGCGTGACCGACGTCGTCCAGCCTAATTGGCGCACCGTTGTTGTAGGCCAGCACGAGGTCGTTATATTGCTGGGCACTTGTAAGCTGACCTTCGGCACGCAACGTGTACGCGCGCAACCCGCCACTGATCGTACCGGCGGGCAGGTTGCTGTTGCCGGTGGAAATGGCCTGTCGTACCTGCGCGAGCGAGAGCCCGCGTGCATTCAGTGCATACGGATTGATATAAATGCGCACCGCGTATTTCTTGGAGCCCCAGACGTTCACTTCGGCGACGCCGGGCAGGGTGGACAGCCGCTGCGCGACGCGCGTCTCGGCGTATTCGTCCAGCGTCGTCAGCGAGAGATGTTTGGCGCTGAACGCGATGTAGATGATCGAATGGTCGTTCGGATTGACCTTGCGCAGCGTCGGCAGCGACGGCATCGCCTCCGGCATATCCCGGGACGCATCCTGGATGGCGGTCTGCACATCCTGCGCCGCGGCGTCGATGTCTCGGTCGAGGTCGAACTGGAGGCTGATCCGCGTCCGGCCGGTTGAGCTCTCCGACGTAATCGACGTGACGCCGGCGATGCCGCTGAACGACCGTTCGAGTGGCGTCGCGACGGTGCTAGACATCGTCTGCGGGTTCGCGCCAGGGAGACTCGCGTAAACAACGATGGTCGGGAAATCGACCTTCGGCAGCTCGCTGACCGGCAGGTTGGAGTAGGCGAAGAAGCCGAACAGGACCATCGCCGCCATCAGCACGGTCGTCATGACCGGCCGTTTGATAAAAGGCGCCGACAGGTTCACGAGTCGGTCCGCTCCAGTTCCGGCACCGCCTGCGCCAGCGTGATGGTGTGGGTTTTGACCGGCATGCCTTCGCGCAGCTCGCGCGGCACACGCACAATGACTGTGTCGCCGGGCTTGAGACCGTTGTCGATAATGGCGAGGCCTTCAAAATCGCGCAACACGTTGACATTGCGCACCGCGACCTTGCCGTTTTCGACGGTGTAAACGTAGCTGCCTTCCTGCCCTGGTTGCACCGCGACCATCGGTACGACCAGCTTGTCCTTCTGTACTGTCAGGGTGAGTTTGACCGTGACCAGTTCGCCCGGCCAGATGGCGCGGGTCGCATTCGGGAACAGCGACTTGAGGCTCAGCGTGCCGGTGTTCTGATCGACCACGTTATTGATGAAGACGAGTTTGCCGTCAGTTGCGATCGTCTTGCCCGAGGCGTCCGCGACCGCGACGCCAATGCCGCCGCTCTTGCGATATTGCAGCAGTTCCGGCAGTTGTGCCTGCGGCAGGTCGAACTGCACGGAGATCGGCGAGATCTGGTTGATGGTGACCAGCGCGGTCGCGCCATTGGCGTCGATCAGGTTGCCGGCCTTGTAGGTGATCTCGCCGGTCTTGCCGTTAATCGGCGCACGAATTTCCGTGTAGCCGAGCTGCATCTTCGCCTGTTCGAGCAGTGCCTGGTCGCTCGCGAGCGTCGCCTTGTCCTGCTTCACCTGGGCCTTGGCGTTCTGGTAGTCCTGCTCGCTGACGTAGCTATTGCCGATCAGCTTGCTCATCCGTTCGGCGCTGGCCTGGTCGGCGGCGAGCTTGGCCTGGTCCTGCCCGACCTTGCCCTCGGCCTGCGCAACCTGAATCTTGTACGGCTCAGGGTCGATGACGAAAAGGAGTTGGCCGGCCTTGACGCGGTCGCCTTCCTGGAACAGCACCTTTTGCAGCATTCCGCCGACACGCGCGCGGACGGTGACGCTGTGGCGCGTTTGCGCGCGGCCATTCGCCTGGAACACCAGCGGCACGGCCTGCGTCCCGACATCGATGGTATCGACTGTCAGGGAAAAGCCCTGTCCGGCGCCCATGCGGGAATGCGGCGCGGTCGCGGTCGCCGCATAGATGCGCCACGCAATCAGGCCTGCGACGGCAATGCCGATTGCAGCAAAATAATGTCTGGATCTCACTGTCACCTTCCGGGAAAGTCTACTCCCTGCCTATGATCTCGTCCGTCGCTTCGCCGTGCATGGCGATTAACAGGCTGCAATTGAGCCGGTCGAGCAGGGACGCGCTAAGCGGCGTGCGCCACCAGCGGGCGAGGGCGCCGTGCGTGCCATGCCCCACTACCACCAGGTCGGCTGCCACCTCGCCGGCGAGGCGCGAGATTTCGCCAACCGGATCGCCGCGGACCAGGTGGCCCTCGGCATCAAGGCCCCAGCCTTTGAGCATTTCCACGCCCTCATCTAGAGTGCTCTGGTAGTGCTTTAGTTCCGTGTCTGTCATGTGTCCGGTGTCGAAACCGTGGCCGATCTGTGCCCCGAAGGCGGGACGCATGACAGCGAGCAAATGTGTGGCGGCATTGAACTTGATTGCGACGTTCGCACCCTCGCGTAATGCGCGGCGTCCGCCGAGCGAGCCGTCGTAGGCCAACAGGATCGTTTTGTACATCTTTGATTGCTCCCTATTCCGTTACCGCGGCGGAGCCGCCGCCGGTGGGCCGGTTGACCCGCCGCATAAAGAGGACCAGCGGAATCATGCAGATAAAGCTGACGAACACCATCAGGAACGCGTCGAGGAACCCGGTGATGCGCGCCTGCGATCCCACCAATCTCGCCAGAATCGCGCCGGCTGCGTGCGAATCCGGTGAAATCTGCAGCTTGCTCAGGTAGTGCCATACAGCCGGATTGGCTTCGGTGATATGTCCGCCAAGCTGGTTCCACGCCATCTGGGTGTGGCGCGACAACAGCGTGACCACGATCGCGATACCGATCGATGAGCCGATGGTGCGCAACAGGCTGAACATGCCGGCAGCCTCGGCCGAAGACTCGTTTGGCAGAGTCGAGTAGGCGACGGTCGCCAGCGGCACAAAAATCAGGCCCATGCCGAAGCCCTGGATCACGATGGGGAAGATCACCCAGAACATGTTGATATGCAGGTTGTACTGCGTCATGAAATAGGTGCCGACCGTCGACAGGACGATACCGACGCCGACCATGATGCGCGGTTCGAACCGCGTGATGAGCTTGCCGACCATGAACATGCTGATCGCGCTTGCGAGGCCGCGCGGCGCCATGACGATGCCGGTGGTCAGAACCGGATAGCCGAGCAGCCCCTCCAACAGCAGCGGCTGCAGCACGAGCGTGCCGTACATTGCGAGGCCCAGCGCCATCATCAAGAGCGACGCCGTCGCAAAATTGCGGTCTTTGAAAATCCGCAGATTGAACAGCGCTTCCTTCTTGCCGGCCAGGCTGTGATAGACGAAGCCGACAAACCCGACGGCAGCCAGGATCGTCAGGATCGTGATCGTGCCGTCGTTGAACCAGTTTTTCTGATTGCCGCGATCGAGCACGTACTGAAGGCAGCCGATGCCCATCGCGATCAGCATCAGCCCGGTCCAGTCGGTAGTGCGCTTCTTCCGCTTCGTTTCCGGCACGGCGAGCCACGTCAGCGCGAGCGACAAAATGCTGACCGGCACGTTGATATAGAACGTCCAGCGCCAGTTGAAGACCTCGGTGAGCCAGCCGCCGAGCGTCGGGCCGAGGATCGGGCCGACCATGATGCCGAGCCCCCAGATCGCCATCGCGCGGCCGCGCTGCTCGTGCGGGAAGGTGGTGATCATGATCGACTGCGAGATCGGCGAGAGGCCCGCGCCGAAGACGCCCTGCAACAGGCGCGCGAGCACTATTTCCGGCAGCGTCTGCGAAATGCCGCACAGCATCGACGCGATCACGAAACCCGTGATGCTGATCATCAGGAAGCGCCGCTGGCCGAGCCGGTCGGTAAAATAGCCGGTCAGCGGCATGAAGATGCCGGAGGCGACGAGGTAGCTCGTCAGCACCCAGGTGATCTGGTCCGGGTTCGCGCCCAGTTCGCCCTGCATATGGGGCAGGGCGACATTGACGATGGTGGTGTCGAGCACCTGCATTACCGTCGCGGACATGACCGCGACGGTTATCAGGAACCGCGAACCCGTCTTCTGCCCCGGCATGTTATCTGTTGGCTGTAAGGCGGTGCGGCGCGCTGGAATTCGTATCGATCGTCACTTCAGCGCTGGTGCCGACGCGCAGCGGGTGAGCCGGGTCGGCATCGGTAATCAATACGCGCACCGGCACGCGCTGCGTCACTTTGACCCAGTTGCCGGTCGCGTTTTCCGGCGGCAGCAGCGAAAACGCCGTGCCGGCGGCCGGGCTGATGCCGATCACGCGGCCGTGAAAAGTTTTGCCCGGATACATGTCGACGTCGATGGTCGCGGTGTCGCCCTTGTCGATGCCGGTCAGGCTTGTTTCCTTGTAGTTCGCGTCAACCCAAACCTGGTTGTCGCAGACGAGCACGAACGGCGCGCGGCCGGCCTGAACGTTGTCGCCCGGGCGCAGTTGCAGTTCAGCGATGTTCCCGCTGCACGGCGCCGCGACCTGCGCATGCTCCAGTTGCCACTGGCGCAGCGCGAGTTGGGCCTTGGCTGCCGTGACGCGATAGTTGCCTTCGCCTGTCTTGCCGAGTTGCTGGATCGCCTGATTGAGCTTGGCTTTCGCCAGCGCAAGCGCTGCCGTGGCGCTCTTCAGCGAGGCCTGGACGCTGGTGCCTTGCGCCTTGGTGCGGTAACCCTTCTTGACGAGGTTGCCGGTGCGCTTCGCTTCCAGCTCGGCGTTCTCAAGCTGCGCCTCGCGGTTCGCGACTTCGGCGCGCGCTGCCGCGACGGCTGCCGTCAAACTCGCATTCATCTCGCGGGCCTGGGCGAGCTGCGCCTTCGCCTGCTTCATGGCGAGCTTGAATGGGACCAGGTCGAGCCGGAAGAGCAATTGTCCTGCCTGCACGTGCTGATTGTTGTGCACCGCGACCACCGCGACCTGGCCGGACACTTCCGGTGCCGGGTGAATCACATGCGCACCGACGTAGGCGTCATCGGTGCTGGGGTAGCGCTTTGAATGTTCCCAATAGAAATAACCGCCGATCGCAATGGCAACAACCACGACAATAACGACAGCCCATTTAATGATGCGCACGGACATCTCCTGCGAAAATACGAAAATCCACCACGAGGGCGTGATGAACGGTTTGCGGGCTGGTGCCCGCTCCTACATGGCTTCCGCTCGAGCGGCGATCAGCCGGAAAACGCGCTCGCAATGCACGAGGTCGTCCGGCGTCAGGTCGGCAAGCAATTCTTCGCGTACTTCACGAATGGCGGCATTGATCTTGCGTGCGGCGGACCGCGCCTTGCCAGTGAGGTGCACGGTCTTGCAGCGCCGGTCCGTCGGCGATTCCCGGCGTTCCACCCAGTCGGCTGCTGCCATCCGGTCGAGCAGGCGGGCAAGGCTTGGAGCCTCGATCGCGAGCCGCTCGGCCAGTTCGTGCTGCACCATGCCGCTGCGAGTCCGGCCGAGATTGAGGATCACCATCCACTGCGCCTGGCTCAAACCCAGCGGCTTGAGCCGCTGATTCAGTTTACGCCGCCACAGACGCGACAGCTCACCGACCATCACGCCGAATTGCTCACGCTCGGCCTCAGCCATTGATTAGCATGCGAAAAGTTAGCATGCTAACTATTGTAGTGGTATAGAGGGAGAATTCCAAGAGGGATTTGGTGGAATTGACGTAGTCGCGAGGGGCGGTGATGCGGTGCCTCCTCTCAGGGACGCCGTGAATACATCCCTGTAGGCTCTGGGTTCGACATCCCTGTCGAACACAGCCCTGAGAGAAGTCACCGCACCCCCGCCCCGACACGTTGTCGCCGGTTTTTCCCCCTCCCTGAACAGATCCCGCTCATCCCAACCTTCTCCCTAAGGGAGAAGGAGCAAGAACGCTCTTCTTGAGGCTTACGAAAACGTATCGAGGCGGTGGGGTAGCTCCTTCCGAGACTCTCGTAGGACAGGGATGTCCGGAGGAAGCCTACAGGGATGTATTCATGGCGTGTCTCGGAAGGAACTACCCCATCGCCCCCGCCGCAGGCCCCGGGCCGTCAATCCACAAACAAATCCGGCATCAACGGCGATCCAGGCTCGACAGCGTAACGGTCCATCGACTTCACGCCAGCCTCGCGCAACACTTCCTCGTCAATGAAAAACCGGCCGGTTGTCTCACGCGCCGACCGCGTCAGAACTGCGTGCGCCGCATCGGCCATGACCTCGGGCTTGCGGCAATTTTCCGGCTTGACACGCCCGCCGAGCATGTTGATCGCGGCCGTCGCGATCACCGTCCGCGGCCACAGCGCGTTCACGCCGATCCCGTCCCCGCGCAGTTCCGCCGCGAGCCCAAGGACGCACATGCTCATGCCGTACTTGGAAATCGTGTAGGCCGTATGATCCTGGAACCACGCCGGCTTCAGGTTGATCGGCGGCGACAGCGTCAGAATGTGGGGATTCTCGGCCTGGCGGAGGTAGGGAATGCAGGCCTGCGAGCATAAATAGGTGCCGCGCAGGTTGACGTCGAGCATCAGGTCCAGCCGCTTGACGGGCGTGTCCGGCGTGCGCGTCAGGTTGATCGCGCTGGCGTTGTTCACGAGTGTGTCGATGCCGCCGAAATGGTCGGCCGCCTGCTTGACGGCCGCCTCGACGGCCTCGGCATCGCGTATGTCCACCTGCAGCGGCAGCGCCTTTCCGCCGGCGCGCTCAATGGCTTCGGCGGCGGTGTATATCGTCCCCGGCAGCTTCGGGTTCGGCCGCGCCGTTTTGGCCGCGATGACGATGTTGGCGCCGTCGGCGGCGGCGCGTACCGCAATGGCTTCGCCGATCCCGCGGCTGCCGCCGGTGATGAAGATTGTTTTTCCGCCTAGATCCGCCATTGGTTTCCCCTGCCGGGCGTTGTTTTCCAGAAGCGTATAATAGAGCATCAGGATCACACGGAGGATCTGAGATGAAACGATTGCTATCCGTCGCTTTGGCGTTAGTGTTCGCCGCGGCCATAGTGCCGGCGCTCGCGGACAATCAATCGCCTTTTACGAACAGCAGCGAACCGCATGCGACGCTGCGCTTCAACGGTGGCTTCCAGGTGCAGCGGATGCACCAGCTGTATCTGTGGAAGATCAACGGCCAACGCGTAATCAAGAAAAACGAGCCGCTGGTTTATCTGAAGCCGGGCACCTATACGCTTGAATTCCGCGCCGAAGGCATCCGCAACCGCGGCCATGTCCCCGATGCCAACATCGCGGTTCCCGGTACGACGCTGTGGAAGCAGACGGACGATACGATCAAGGCCACTTTCCGGGCCGGCCAAGTCTACTTCATCGCCGCGAAGCCCCATGGCAACGGCGCCTGGACGGCTGTGATCTGGAAAACGGCGGCGCAGGACTGAGCCAGCCGCCGGATGGCCGACACGCTCGTCACGACGGCGGAACTCGCGCGTCATCTCGATGACGCGAACTGGGTCGTGTTCGACTGCCGGTTCGATCTGGCTGACCCGGCGGTTGGCCGGCGGGCCTATCTGGAAGGCCACATTCCGGGTGCGCGTTATGCCGATCTGGACCGCGACCTGGCCGGCCCGGTCGGGCCGCGGACGGGTCGGCATCCGCTCCCGGACCCCGCGATGCTCGCGGCCAAGCTGGCGGGATGGGGAGTCGGACCTGACACGCAGATTGTCGCCTACGATGATCGCGGCGGTGCATTCGCCGCAAGGCTGTGGTGGCTGACCCGGTGGCTTGGGCATCGCGAGGCGGCGGTGCTGGATGGCGGATTGAGCCGTTGGACTGCCGAAGGCTTGCCGTTGGAGCAGCGGACGCCGACGCCTGTAGCCGCGACTTTCACGCCGCACGCCGATCACGGCATGTGGTTGCATACGGCGGATATCGAAGAGTGGGTAGCGGGCCGGCGCGACGGTCGGCTGATCGATGCGCGCGATCCCGCGCGTTATACCGGCGAGCACGAGCCGGTCGATCCCGTGGCGGGTCACATCCCCGGTGCCATTAACCTGCCGTTCAAGGAGAACCTGCAGGAAGATATGCGATTCCGGTCGCCTGCCGATCTTGCCGCGCGATTTCGTGCCGCGCTGAACGACCAGGCGCCGGAGCAGGTGGTGCATTCCTGCGGCTCGGGTGTGACGGCATGCCACAACCTGCTGGCGATGGAGGTCGCCGGGCTGCACGGATCCAGGCTGTATGCGGGCTCGTTCAGCGAATGGATTCGAGATCCGAACCGGCCGGTCGAAAAATAGATCTACAGTTTCGGTTCGACCGGCAGCGATAGCGTCGCGACACACCCATTGCCGCCACGCCTGTTTTCCAGCGTCAAGGTGCCGTTATGCGCTTCGGCAATCTGTCGTCCGAGCGCGAGTCCAATGCCGCTCCCGCCCGGTTTGGTCGTAAAGAACGGGACGAACAGATTTTCGCTGCCGGCAATGCCGGGGCCGTCGTCCAGCACTTCAACGATCGCCTGATCGGATTCGAGTCGCCAGCGGATCGTCACTTCGCCATTATTCTCTTCGGTCGCGTCGATCGCGTTCTTCACCAGGTTGAGCAAGGCCTGTTCGATCTGATCCGGGTCGGCGGTGAGCGTCACCGGCGGCCCGGCCGATACCAGCGCGCGCTTGCGCGGGTCGAAGGCCGCGACGCGCGCGATCAGCGGCGCGATTTTCAGGCGGCGCTTTTGCGGCGGCGGCAACCTCGCGAGCATCGTGTAGCCGCGCATGAAGCGCCGCAGCGACTCGGCGCGCTTGCCGACAAGACCCAGACCTTCCGCCATGTCCTCGCGCCAGTCGTCCGGTAACGGCTCCCGTTGCGCAAGGCGCGCCAGCGTGGAGGCAGTGCTGCGAATCGGCGCAAGCGAGTTGTTGATCTCGTGGCCCAGCACGCGGATGAGCTGATGCCACGCGCGGCGTTCTTCCTCGCGCAGCGCGCGGCTGACATCGGTGATGACGAGCAGATGGCGGCGATGGCCTTCCTGCCGGAATATGCGGCGGCGAACGTCCCATGGTCCGTCGCCACCCGGGAAGGTGCGCTGCAACGTCGCCGCCGCGGGGCCGCGCAATACGCTGCTGAGTTCCAGGCTCGCCGCGGGGCGTTTCAGCAGCGTGTTATGGTCGAGGCCAAGCAATCGCTCGCCGGCCGGATTGATGAACGTCAGCCGTTCGAGTTCGTCGAACGTGAGCACCGCAATGTCGATTTCATCGACCACCTTGCCGAGCAGCGCGCCGGCTTCCTGGGAAGCGACTCGTTGCCGTTGCAGACTGCTCGCGAGCACGTTGATATGATCCGTCGCCTCGCCCAGAACGCCGGGCTTGCGCGCGTGCGTGCCACGCAGCGTAAAGCTGCCTTCCTTGAGCGATTCCATCAGGTTGGTCAGTGTCAGGATCGCGTACGTGAATCGATGTCGTGCGGTAAAGGCGACGGCAATCAGCCAACCGACCGTCAGCGCAAATGCGATCCAGCCGGGCGCGGGCGCGTCGGCAATCCAGAGCATGATGCCGAAGCCCACCAAGGCGGGGAGGGCGGCGAGAAACGTCCAGCGCGTGAGCCGCGCTTCAAACGAACGCGCTTTTCGAGCCAAGACTAACGCCCCTCATCCCGACCTTCTCCCTGGCGGAGAAGGAGCAAAAACGGACGCACTTCTGGGCCCCCCTCCCTCAGGGAGAGGGTGACGGTGAGGGGATCAATCACTACTGATTCCGTATCGTTGCAGCCGCCGATACAGCGCACTTCGACTCACGCCCAATTCTTCCGCCGCTCGGTTGACATTACCGTTCGATCGATCCAGTGCCGCCCGGATCAAAAATTGTTCCGCGTCGTCGAGGGTCATGGTTTCCAGCCCCGCGCCAATGCCATGGCCGCCGTCAAGTCGCAAATCCTGTTCGGAGAGCTTCTCGCCCTGCGCGAGCAACGTTGCGCGTTCCATGACATGCTGCAATTCGCGCACATTGCCGGGCCAGCCATAACCGGTGAGAGCGGCAGTCGCATCATCGCTTAATCCCGTAACCGCTTTGCCATAGCGATGCGCGTAGTATGCAAGAAACTGCGCTGCCAGCGGCGCGATGTCCTCTTGCCTTGCGCGCAGCGGCGGCAACTCGATGGACACGGTGTTGAGCCGAAAATACAGGTCCTTGCGGAAATTTCCCCGTTCGATCGCCGTTTGCAGATCGCCATTGGTCGCCGAGATGATGCGCACGTCGACACGAATTGAGCGCGACGCGCCGACTCGCTCGAATTCGCCTTCTTCCAGCACGTGCAGCAGACGCGCCTGCTGCTCCATTGTCAGGTTGCCGATTTCGTCAAGGAACAAAGTGCCGCCGTCGGCCAACTCGAAGCGGCCGAGGCGGTCGGATTTGGCGTCGGTAAACGCCCCCTTGACGTGGCCGAACAGTTCGCTCTCAAACAGCGATTCGGCAAGCCCGCCGAGATTGACCCGGATGAAAGGCTTTTTGGCACGCGCCGACAGCGCGTGAACATGCCGTGCGAGTACGCCCTTGCCGGTGCCGTTTTCGCCGGTGATCAGCACGCTCGCATCCGCCCCCGCCACTTGCCGCGCGAGCCGCAAAACCTCGCACATCGCCGGCGACTCGGCGATGAAATCGATCGGCCGGCGTTCACGCAGCGCGGCATTTTCCTCGTTCAGCCGGCGGCCCTGCTTGAGCGCGCGCGCCAGCGCGATCTGGTTGCGCAGCACGCTGATCAGGCGCGCGTCGTCCCAGGGCTTCTCGATGAAATCCGCGGCGCCCTGCCGCATGGCCTCGACCGCCAGTTCGACGCTTCCCCACGCTGTCATCACCACCACCCGCAAGTTGTCATCCGCCGTGCGCATGGCCTGCAGCAGTTCCAGCCCTTCCGCGCCAGAGGTCGTGTCGCGCGTGTAGTTGAGGTCGATCAGCACCGCGTCGAACGACCGTGTTCTAACGGCTTGCAGCGCCGCGGCCGGTGAACGTACGCATTGCGCATTCAGGTTTTCGCTTTTCAGCAGCAACCGCAGGCTGTCGAGTACGTCCTGCTGATCGTCGGCTATGAGGATGTTGGGTTGCGGCATGAGGTGGAACGGGTGATGAGGCGATAATTTTTGTAGTGCCGGACAAAACAATTAAACGCTTAGTCGTCGAAACGCATCATACAACAGTATCGGCATGGAATTTTCCGATGCGAGTCTGAGTTGGAACGCTAACTGGAGGTATTCAAAATGAACGGATTTTTTCGCGCACCTTCGCTGCAGCCGACGAGCGTCCGCCAGGAGCGGTTCCATCGCTGCCGCGATTTTCACAGCCGCACAGCGCGCCGGTGCGAACTTCCGCCGACGGAGCAATCCGCTGCGCGGCGTTCGGAGACGAACACAACACGCACGTCCTGATGTGCCTGCCAGGCCAGAAGGCCTGTCGAGTAAAGCATCGTGAGCCAGGTTTGTTCGATTATGGGATTCGGCCGTCCCATAATCGAACGCTTTTACATGAAGCAATATCTGAAGATACACATGTAAGTTATTGAAATATATTTGGGTCGTCGAGGTTGGCACGGCTTTTGCTTGTACAAGGGCAAACCTGTAACCAGAGGGCTTCATGGACAAACCGCGTTCCGAACAATTCCGCCGCAAACGCCAGCGCAAACGCTGGGCGATGGGGGGCGGCGCCGTCGCCGTCGTCGTCGCTGCTGCCGTGCTGGTCGGCTTCCTCAAACCTGCCGCACCCAGTGTGCCGCGCTCGTCGGTGCTTGTCAGCACCGTCAAGCAAGGGCCGCTGACAATTACCGTGCAGGCTTCAGGTGTGCTGACGCCGCGCGTCATTCAGTGGGTAACGGCGCCGGACGCGGGGGTAGTCGAAAAGCGTCTCGTGCGCGCGGGCGATCGCGTCAAGCCGGATACCGTACTTGCCGTCATGCGCAATCCTGAAGTGAAACAGGCGGTGGCGCAGGCGAAGTCGAAGGTCGCTTCGGCGAAGGCCAGTCTCGCTTCGTTGACGGCGCAGTTGCAGAACCAGTTACTCGACATGAAGAATCAACTGGCGCAGGACGAAAGCAATTACAAGGTGGCGCAATACAAGGAACAAGCGCAGGCGCAGGTGGTGAAAGAGCACATCATTTCCGCGCTCGAATATCGGCAGACGGTGGCGCAGGCGGAACAGCTTGAACAAAAGGTCACCTCCGACCGGCAGCGCATCAAGCAATTCCAGGCCAGCCTCGACGCGCAGACGAACGCCAAGAAAGTCGAACTGGCGCAGCTTCAGGCCGACCTTGCGGCGCGCCAGCGCGATCTCGCGAATCTGCGGGTCACGGCCGGCATGAGCGGCATCGTGCAGCAGGTTGCGGTGCAGGATGGCCAGCGACTCGCCGTTGGCGCGGATATCGCGCGCATCGCACAGCAGAACAACTTGTGGGCGCAGTTGCAGGTCGCGGAGTCGCAGGCGGGCGCGATTACGCAGGGACAACAGGTCGTGCTGACCGCGTTCGGTGGTTCCAACAGTACGTTCACCGGCAAGGTCGTGCGCGTCAATCCGACCGTGCAGAACGGCACGGTCGAAATCGATGTCGTGCCGGCAGGCGATGTGCCGGACGGTTTGCGGGCCGGCCTCGACGTGCAGGGCGAAATCATTCTCGCGAAGCTGGATAACGTGCTTTACATGGATCGCCCGGCCGGCGTGCAGGCGGGCGACACGTTGAGCGTCTTCAAACTGGTGCCGGGCAACGACATGGCCATGCGCACCAAGGTCGAATTGGGCCGCACGTCGGCCAATGCCGTACAAGTGGTGGCGGGCCTCAAGCCGGGCGACAAAGTGGTTGTTTCGGACACCTCGCAGTGGAGCCAGTACGACCGAATCGAATTGAGTCATGGGTAATTGCAAACCGGAGATGATGATGAAAGACAGCGACACGCAACTGATCAAGATTGATGCCTTGACCAAGGTGTACGCCACCGACGAAGTCGAGACCTATGCCATCAACGGCATCAGTTTTGATATCGACCGTGGCGAATACGTAGCCATTCTCGGACCTTCGGGCTGCGGCAAGACATCGTTGATGTCGATTCTCGGCCTTCTGTCGACGCCGACCGGCGGCAACTACCTGCTGAACGGGACGGCGGTCGAGGACCTCGACAATGCCGATCGGGCGCATATCCGCAACAAGGAAATCGGCTTCATTTTCCAGACGTTCAACCTGATCGGCGACCTGAGCGTGTACGAAAACGTCGAACTGCCGCTCGTGTATCGCGGTGGCGTCGACAAGGACGAGCGCCGGCGGCGGGTGAATGCCGTACTGGAGCGCGTTGGCATGGCGCACCGCGTCAACCATTACCCGTCGCAGCTTTCCGGCGGCCAGCAGCAGCGCGTCGCTGTCGCTCGCGCGCTGGTGGGCGAGCCGTCAATCCTCCTCGCTGACGAGCCGACCGGTAACCTGGATTCGGCCAGCGGCGAAGCGGTGATGGAACTGATGGACGAACTGCACCAGGCCGGCGCGACGATCTGCATGGTGACGCACGATCCGCGTTACGCGACCCGTGCCGCGCGCACGATTCAGCTCTTCGACGGCCAGATCGTGGACGAAGACATCACGGTCGAGAGTCCGGCTCCGGCAGCTTCTCCGGCCGAAAAGTCAATGTAACAACCTGGCCCTCTCCAGGCGGGAGGGGGGGATAAGAGGAAAATCATGGGCGGCTTATTGTCAGACATACGTTTCAGCCTGCGCCAACTGGTGTCCAAACCCGGTTTCGCGATTGCCGCGATTCTGACACTCGCGCTTGGTATCGGCGCCAACACAGCCGTATTCAGCGTGCTCAATGGTTACCTGCTGAAACCGCTCCCGTATCCGCAGGCCGGCCAGTTGATGCAGGTCAGCGAGCACCAGGTCAAGCCGGACATCAAGCACGCGCCGCTGTCGGTGCCGAATTATTTGAGCATCGAGCAAAACACGCGGGACGTATTTTCCTCAATCGGCGCCTACACGTGGCGAAGCTATGCGGTGGAGGCGAACGGCAAGACGCAGCGAGTGCAGGCGCTCGCCGCGACTTCGTCGCTGTTCGACACGCTGGGTGTGAAGCCGTGGCTCGGTCACGGCTACTCTAAGAATGCGCAGCAGCCGGGTCGCGGTCAGGTCGTCATCCTGAGCTACAGATTCTGGCAGCAGCTTTTCGGTACGGATACCGACGTCATTGGGCGTACGGTGAAGATGAACGGCAAGCCGTACACAATCATCGGCGTCATGCCGCGAGACTTCGGCATCGTCACGGGCGGATTTGGTCTTGCGGCGCTTTGGACGCCATACGTGATGACGGCCGAAATGAAATCGGAAGATCAGCGCCGCAGCCAGAACTCACCTGTCATCGCCAGGCTGAAACCCGATGTCAGCCTTGGACAGGCCAATGCTCGGCTTGCAAGCGTTCTTGAAAAGGTGACTGCCGGTAGCGCGTCGATGCAGGAAACGCAAAAGGAGGTTGGCCTCGAGTGGCGCGCGCGGCCCTACCGCACGATGCTGGTCGGCGGTCGCGACACAACGTTATACCTGTTGCAGGCGGCCGTGCTGCTGGTGCTGCTGATCGCCTGCGTCAATGTTGCCAATCTGCTGCTCGCGCGCATTCTCGGACGCACGCACGAGCTGGCGATGCGCAGCACGTTGGGTGCGACGCGCGGCGTGCTCGCGCGGCAATTGTTAATCGAAGGATTGTGCCTGGCCGTGCCGGGCGGGCTGATCGGTATGGCGCTCGGCTGGTGGACGCTCGGCTTCGTCGCGCAACTGGGGCTCGGGAAAGCTGGCGTGTTCACGATTGCGCCTGACTGGCGCGTCGGCCTGTTCACGTTCGGCGCGATCCTGCTGGTCACGTTGGTCATCAGCCTGCTGCCCATTCGTCACTTCAGCCGCACCGACCTGCAAAGCATCCTGCAGGAAGGCGGGCGCACCATCGGTGGCGGGCGAGGTGCGCGACGCATTCGCGCCGTGCTCGCGACGGCGGAAATGGCGATCGCGGCGGCTTTGCTTGCCGGAGCCGGATTGCTGTTGCACAGCTTTATCGAGATCAACGCCGTCAACCCCGGTTTTCGCGTCAATAATGTGCTGACTGTCCAGGTTACTGCCCCGCCCAATAGTTCCGGCAAGGCGACCGCTGCGTTTTACAAGCAACTTCAACAGCGCGTAAGCAACCTGCCGGGCGTAATCAGCGCAGGCATCGGGAGTCAACTGCCGCTCAACAACCATACCAACGGCGGTTACAGTGTTGAAGGTCGGCCGAATTTCACGCCCTATGCGTGGTACGGCATCGTGGACAATGGCTATTTCAAGGCGCTCGGCCTGCGGCTGCTCCGTGGCCGATTGTTCGACGCGCAGGATACCGCGCACAGCCGGCCGGTCGTAGTCATTGACGAGGTCGTGGCGCGGCAGGCATTTCCGCACGAGAACCCGATCGGACGCACTTTAAACATAGGAAAGAAAGTCACGATCATCGGCGTCGTTGCTGCGATGCGTTCTGAAGATCTGACACGCTCCAACCGCATGGGCACGACCTATGTTCCGCTGAATCAGTCTCAACAATTCCTGGAAGCGGCAGCGCGTTTCGGCATGGCGGGAGCGCTGATTATCCACACATCGCTGCCGCCATACGCGTTGGCCAAGCCAATCAAAACGCTCATTGCGCAAAACAACGCTGGCGCGACGATAGGCGAGACCCAAAGCATGCACGACCTGATCGCGCGGAACCTTCAGGATCGTCAATCACTGATGATTCTCATCCTCGCATTCGGTGCGGTTGCGCTGGCGCTCGCGGTCATCGGCGTTTACGGCGTCATGAGCTATGCCGTCGAACAACGCACCACCGAGTGCGGCGTCAGGCTCGCGCTGGGCGCGCTGCCGGAAGATCTGCTGTGGCTGGTATTGAAGGACGGCCTCAAGCTCCTCGCGGTCGGCTTGTTGATCGGGCTCGCCTTGGCAGTCGTTCTCGGTTACCTGCTGTCCGCGCGCCTGTTCGGCGTAGCGCCCTTCGACCCGGTGACGCTTGCCGGCACAGCCGTTGCAATGTCAATTATCACGCTGCTTGCGTGCTATCTGCCGGCGCGGCGCGCGGCGAAACTCGACCCGGCCGTCGCCATCATGGACCAATGAGGTTAAACGATGAATGCCTTTCTGAAAGACCTTCGCCTGGGCGTTCGGCAACTGATAGCCAAACCGGGTTTCGCCATGGCGGCGATTCTAACGCTGGCCCTCGGCATCGGCGCGAACACAGCCGTTTTCAGCATTCTGAACGGCTTCTTGTTAAAGCCGCTGCCGTACCCGCATGGAAGCCATATCGCGCAGGTCAACGTCAGGATACCGAAGATGAAGTCAGGCGCCTTCGGGATATCGCTGCCCATCGATCAAATCATTCGGAAGCACACAACCGCTTTCGCAAAGACAGGGATTTATGTCGGAGACGACTATAACCTGAAATCGGGCGGCCGTGCGCAGCGGGTGGGCGGTATTGTCGCGACGCCGTCGTTGTTTGATGTGCTTGGCGTTCACCCGATGATCGGCCACACCTATACGGCGGCAAATATGCATAAGGGCAGCGATCAGGTTGCCTTGATCAGCTACGCGCTGTGGCGGAGCAGCTTCGGGGGGGATCCCGGGGTAATCGGCAAGACCATCAAAATTGAAAGCGATCCCTACAAAATCATCGGTGTCATGCCGCCGGGTTTTGCATTTCCTGATCGCGATGCGTCGTTGTGGATGCCGCCATCCTTCGATTCAAAGGATTATGATCCCCGCAGGTTCGCGTCGCTGAACTGGCGCTTCCTGGGATGGTTGAAACCGGGGGTCGATTCCAGTGTTGCGCAACAGCAGATCCGGCAGGCCGTCAAGGCCTGGGAGCAACGCACGTTCCCCATCCAGGCGGGCACCTTTACGCTGGATCAAAAGACCCTCCAAAGCGTTGGATTTCAATTGGAGGCGGAGTCCTATCATCAGGCGCTTCTCGGTGATCGACCGGCGACGCTGTGGCTGTTGCAAGGCGCGGTGCTACTGATCCTGCTGATCACATGCGTCAATGTCGCCAACCTGTTGTTATCCCGGATTCTTGGGCGCAGTCATGAGATCGCAATTCGGAGTTCGCTTGGTGCGACACGAGGTGTTCTGGCGCGGCAACTACTGGGCGAAGCGCTATGTGTCACCGTGCCGGGTGGCGTCGTCGGCGTTGCGGCCGGCTGGCTGGCGCTGCGTTTTCTCGCGCACTCTTCGCTGGGCGCGGGAGAAAGTGTCTTTGATATCACCCTTGATTGGCATGTTGGCTTGTTTGCCCTCGGCATGGTGGTCTTTACGGCGGTGCTCATCAGTGTGCTGCCGATTCGTCATCTGTCGAAGACGGACCTGCAAGGTGTGCTGCAGGAGGGAAGCCGCAGCACCGGTGGCGGCCGCGGCGCAACGCGAGTACGCAATGCACTGGTTATTGCGCAGCTGACGCTTGCGACCGGTTTACTGGCGATGGCCGGTCTGGTGTTGCACAGCTTCATGAATATCGAATCGGTGGATCCGGGGTTCCGCAAGGATCATGTCCTGATTGCGCAACTCGTGGTGTCGCCGAAGGATTTTCCCGGCGACTCGGCGCTGGGCAACTTTTACAACGAAGTTGCGCGGCGCGTGAACGAATTACCGGGCGTCGTGCATGCCGCGATTTCCGACTTCGTTCCGCTCGGCGGCGCAAGCAACTACAACGCCTTCTCCATCCCCGGCCGCGAGCGGCCGAAGTCGGGCAAGCCGCCGGGTGCCATGATGGACCTTGTCAGTCCGGGCTATTTCAAGACGCTTGGCATCCCGATCCTGCGCGGCAGGGACTTCGACCGGCGTGACGCGAAAGCAGAGACGGCTATTGTCGATGCCGCGGTTGTCAGGAAGTACTTCCAGAATCAGAACCCGATCGGGCAGCAGATTCAGCTTGGCGACATGAAGCACACCATCGTCGGCGTGGTGCCTACGGTCAAGTACGCGCGCCTGTCGCAAACGGAGCCCTCAGTCGCGGTATATCTGAATCTCGGCCAGATGGCGTCTACGGATATGTATCTGGTGGTACATACCGCGTTGCCGCCGCGGACATTGGTCAAGCCTGTGCTGAACCTTATCGCAAACATGGCGCCGAATGTGGCGGTCGACGACGTTCATACCATGAGCAAGCAGGTATCGGATTCGCTCGGCGACAAGCGCACGACCATGACGCTGCTGCTGGCATTCGGCTGTATTGCGCTGGCACTCGCCATCGTCGGCGTGTATGGCGTTATGAGTTACACCGTCGGTCAGCGCCGCGCGGAATGTGGCGTTCGCCTTGCAATGGGTGCGCTGCCGGAAGACTTGCAGTGGCTGGTGCTGAAAGACGGTTTCAGGCTGCTTGCCGTCGGTCTGGTTCTGGGCCTTGGCGTCGCGGTGCTGTTCGGATTTTTACTCTCCGCGCAATTGTTTGGCGTCGTGCCATTCGATCCGGTCACGTTGATTGGCAGCGCCATAGTGCTGTGCGCCATCACGGTGGCAGCCTGCTGGTTGCCCGCGAGGCGCGCGGCGAAACTCGATCCGGCCATCGCAATCATGGAGCAGTAAAGGAAAAAGAATATGAACGGCATTCTGAATGATCTTCGCTTCGGGCTGCGCCAACTCGCAACCAAACCGGGCTTTGCTGTTGCCGCGATCCTGACACTCGCGCTTGGCATCGGCGCCAACACGGCCGTCTTCAGCATCCTGAGTGGTTATCTGTTCAAACCGCTGCCGTATCCGCATGCCGGCCGCCTCGCGGAGGTGCATGTGGAACTGCCGAAGCTGGTTGCAGGCGACTTGTCTGTGTCATTGCCGATGTACCAGACCATCGAAAAGCATACCAATGCGTTTGCCGCGACGGCGCTCTACTTCGGTGACGACTACAACTTGAGGGCGGGCGGACGTGCCCAGGATGTCTACGATTACACAGTGACTCCGTCGCTGTTTCATGTGCTGGGCGTACAACCGCTGCTCGGGCAGGTATTTACTGACGAGAATACGCACAAGGGCCGCGATCACGTCGCTGTTATCAGCTATGCCATGTGGCGCGACAGCTTCGGCGCCGACCCCGGTGTTGTCGGCACAACCGTTACGTTCGCGAGCGAACCTTACAAGATAATCGGCGTCATGCCGAGAGGCTTCGCATTTCCCGATCACGGCGCCGAAATGTGGACGCCGATGACAATGGCTCCCGATGATTTCGACCCGAAGCGAATCTTCGATCTGGAAGGCAGTTTCATTGGCTGGCTCAAACCGGGCGTCAGTACGGAAACAGCCAACCGGCAGATTCGACAGGCGATTCATGCCTGGATGGACAGCCACCTGCCAATTAAGGTGGGCGGTCTTCTCAATCAAATCGACAAGAATTGGCTGCAGAAGGCTGGTTTCTCCACCCCAGCCCGCCCGTATCGGGAGAAGCTGCTCGGCGACAGGCCGGCGACCCTGTGGCTGCTACAGGGTGCGGTGTTGCTGATTCTCTTGATTACCTGCGTCAACGTCGCCAACCTGCTGCTGTCTCGCATTCTCGGCCGCAGCCATGAAATGGCGATGCGCAGTGCCCTGGGCGCCTCGCGCGCCACGCTGGCGCGTCAACTGCTTGGAGAAGCATTGTGCCTGACGTTGCCCGGCGGGCTGGCTGGCGTGGGGCTCGCCTGGCTGGGGCTCCATTTTCTCGCCGGCTCTGCGCTGGGCGCGGGGACCAGTGTCTTCAGCATTACGCTTGACTGGCGCGTAGGATTGTTCGCGCTGGGCGCGGTTCTGTTCACCGCTTCACTGGTGAGCATATTGCCGATCCGCCACCTTGCCAAAACAGACCTGCAACTGATTTTGCAGGAAGGCAGCCGCACCGTCGGCGGTGGGCGCGGCGCCAAACGTACACGCAACGCCCTGGTCATTGCGGAGCTGACATTGGCGACCGGACTGCTCGCGATGTCGGGGCTGTTGTTGCACAGCGTCATGAATATCCGGGGCGTCAATCCAGGGTACCGCACCGATCATATGCTGATCGCGCATCTGACAGCGTCATGGGACGATTTTCCGAGCTATCAGGCGATGAGCAATGTTTACAAGGAGGTGGTGAAGCGTGTCGATGCGCTGCCTGGCGTAGTCAGCGCCGGCATTTCCGATTTTATGCCGTTAATGGGTGAAAACCTGATGGGCCCGATCACGATCGTCGGCTATAAGTCGCCCGCGGGCCATCCGCCTATCGCGATGAGAGACATCATCACACCGGGTTTTTTCACGACGATGGGTATCCCGATTCTCCGCGGCCGGTTTTTCGACGATCGTGATACCGGGAAACAGCGCGCGATTGTCGATGCTTCGGTGGTCGAGAAATACATGCACGGCGACGACCCGATCGGCCAACAGATCAAGCTTGGGAAAAGCAAATGGACGATCGTGGGTGTAGTGCCATCGATCAAGTATTCACGTTTATCCCAGTCGAAGCCGACGACCGCCGTGTACCTCAATATCGACACGACGCCGTCGAGCGATATGTACCTGATGATTCACACCAAGCTGCCGCCAAGTGCACTCAAACGGCCGGTAAAGGAATTGATAGCCGCCGTGGCGCCGAAGTTTGCCGTAAACCACATGCATACCATGCACGACCAGATGTCGGACTTGTTGCAGCGCAGGCAAACGACGATGACGTTGCTGTTGGCTTTCGGTGGTATTGCGTTGGCACTCGCCATCGTCGGAATTTACGCGGTAATGAGTTACGCGGTAGGCCAGCGGCGCAGTGAATGCGGTGTGCGGCTCGCGCTGGGAGCGCAGCCGGTGGATTTGCAATGGCTGGTCTTGAAGGACGGTCTGCGACTGCTGATTGTCGGTTTGATTGTGGGACTCGGCCTGGCGGTCCTGTGCGGTTACCTCATATCGGCACAGTTATACGGCGTCATGCCATTCGACCCAGTGACATTGATCGCCAGCGCGATAGTACTGTGCATTATCACGTTGGCCGCCTGTTACCTGCCGGCACGGCGCGCCGCTAAGCTGGATCCCGCCGTCGCGATTTTGGAGCAGTGAGGTCACGATGAGCGGATTAATGAACGACCTGCGCTTTGCGCTGCACCAACTCGCAACCAAACCCGGTTTCGGTGCCGCTGCGATTGTCACGTTAGCGCTTGGCATCGGCGCTTGCGTCTCCGTGTTCAGCTTGCTGAACGGATATTTGTTCAAGTCGCTGCCATATCCGGACAGCAGTCAACTGGTCGAAATCCGGCAAATCTATCCAAAAATCGGCGTGACCGCGGGCACTTCAGTTCCGCTTTACGAAGATATTCTCAAGCATGCCCCGGCATTTTCTGGTGGAGCCTTGTACGGCGGCGGCAGCCTGACCATCCAGGCTAAGGGCCATACGCAACTGCTCGGCGGCGGTTCCGTAACGCCTTCGCTATTTTCGTTGCTTGGCGCCAAGCCGTTGTTGGGGCGCACGTTTTCCCGGGAGGCGACCCAGCCGGGGCATGGCAGCGTCGCGGTGCTGAGTTACGATCTGTGGCAGCGCCTCTATCACGGCAACCCCGAAGCCATCGGCCAGAGTCTGCGCATCGAGGGCCAGTCATTTCGTGTTATCGGCGTGATGCAGCGGTCGTTCGCGTTTCCAGACCGCGATACGAAAATATGGCTGCCGTTGACTATCACCGCAGCAGATCGCGCGCCGGGGAAGCTAGGCGACACTCATGCTTTCATGATTGCGCGGCGTAACCCGGCCGTTGACGCGGCGACGGCGCGGCAAGAGCTGCACGATATATTGGCTGGTGCCGCCAGGGAGGTCATGGCGGTCATGGCCGCCCACGGCAGGCATGGCGATAAGAACCAGGTCGAATCCGGCTTTCTTACGGTGCAAATGTCTTCGCTGCAACAGGATTTGATGGGCGATCGCACCGCGACCCTGCTGCTGTTGCAGTTGGCGGCGCTTTTACTGCTGCTGATCACCTGCGCCAATGTTGCCAACCTGTTGCTGGCGCGCATTCTCGGCCGCACGCATGAAATCGCGATGCGCGCGGCGGTAGGCGCGGGTCGCTGGCGGCTGGCGCGGCAGTTGTTGACGGAGGCATTTTGCCTTGCGCTGCCGGGCGGAGCGCTCGGCGCGGCGTTCGGCTGGTGGCTGCTGACGCTGTTTGCAAAGTCGGCTATCGGACCGGGGCAGAGCGTGTTTTCGTTGGCACCGGACTGGCGGGTCGGGGCGTTCATTGCCGCCATTGTAATTTTGACGACAATCGTTGTCAGCCTGATTCCGCTCTGGCGTCTCGGCCGTCTCGACTTGCACAGCCTGTTGAGCTCGGGTGGCCATGTCATGAGCGAAAGTCGCCGGTCGGGACGCGGGCGCCGGGCGCTGGTTGTCGTTCAGCTCGCGCTGGCAGCGATCCTGTTGGCCGGGTCCGGGCTGTTGGCGCACAGCCTGTTGCGCATTAATGCTGTCGATCCGGGCTACAACATCAATAAGCTGCTGATCGGTAAAGTCACCGTCCCGCCCAATGATGCCCGCGGCGGCGACCACCTGGCTGAATTCTATCGCGGCCTGGCGAGCCAGCTTCGCGTATTGCCCGGCGTCACGGCGGCGGGAATCACGAACAACACGCCGTTCTCGAAAAGCATGCACCTGAGCGGTTTCGAGATACGCGGCAAGCCGTCGCTGCCGGATCATGTCAATGCACGCGTCCAGGCGGCCAATCCGGACTTTTTCCACGCGCTGCAAATGCCGCCGCTTCGCGGGCGTATGTTCGACGGACGCGATACGCGCGACGGTCGACTGGTGGTACTGATCGACCAGACACTCGCGCAGCGCTTTTTCGGCGATGCAAATCCGATCGGCCGCCAGATCAGGTTTGGCAGCGACGAGCCGTGGCGCACCGTTATTGGCATCGTGCCGACCGTACGTCTGCAATCCCTGACGAAGCCGATTGAGCGTGGCGTGATTTATGTGCCCGTCGGCCAGTACCTTGCGATGCCCTACGGCACGCACGACCTCGGCTTCGTCATAAGAACAAGCGTGCCACCGGGCGCGTTGATGTCGGCAGTGCGCCAGGCGATAAACAAATTCGATTCGTCCGTGGCATTGACCGGGCTTGAGCCGTTGACGAGCACCGTGTCCGGATTGACGCAATCCCGCCAGGCCACCGCAACGCTGGTGATGGCGTTCGGCGGCATAGCGCTGTTACTCGCGGCGATCGGCATCTACGCCATGTTGAGTTACTCGATTCGCCGCCAGACGAACGCATACGGCGTCCGGCTGGCGTTGGGCGCGCTGCCGGAAGACGTACTGTGGCAGGTGCTGAAGGATGGACTCAAGCTCCTGGCGTTTGCGCTGGTAACCGGTCTCGGGCTCGCGGTGCTGTTTGGCTACCTGATGTCGGCGCAGTTATTCGAAGTTGCACCGTTCGATCCGCTGACATTGATCGGCAGCGCCGTGTTGTTGGGCGCGATCACGCTGGCTGCGTGTTACTTGCCGGCACGACGTGCGGCGCAGCTCGACCCGGCGGTGGCAATGATGGAGCAATGAGTAACCGTATCCAGGTGATGTTATGAATGGCTTTCTAAACGACTTGCGTTTCGGCCTGCGGCAACTTGCCACCAAGCCCGGTTTCGCCGCCGCCGCAATCATTACGCTCGCGCTCGGTATCGGCGCGAATACCGCAGTATTCAGCGTGCTGAATGGATACTTGCTGAAGCCGTTGCCGTATCCGCATGGCGACAAGTTGGTGGACATCAGTGAAAGCTTTCCCGGCGCACATGCGGATATTGTCGGTGTCTCGGTGATGAATTACCGGGAATTCAAGCGGGACCTCGTTGCATTGGCCGGCATTGCCGCGTATGCCCGCAAAGACTACAACCTGACCGTGGACGGCCGGACGCAGCGCATCACAGCGTTGCGTGCTCGAAGCGCATTGTTCGACGTATTGGAAGCGAAACCGTATCTGGGCCACGTTTTCAATCGGGCGAACGATCAGCAGGGCCGCGGCAACGTGGCAGTGTTGAGTTATGGGTTCTGGCAGCAAACGTTCGGTGGGGACCGCAGCGTGATTGGCCGTTCCATCAAGCTTGATGGCAGGCCGTATCGCATCATTGGCGTCATGCCGCGAGGATGGAATTTCCCCGACAAACGGGCCAGCCTGTTCGTTCCATACGTATTTACCCCCTTTCTGCTACACCTAACTCGTGAATCCGGCTTTCCATTTCATGTTATCGGGCGCACCAAACGTGGCGCCAGCATTCATACCGTGGCGATGGAGCTGGCGCAGTTCAAATCGCGGGTGGAGCGGGAAGCTTCGGCGTCGCTCCAGGCAGTTTACAAAAAATACCATTGGCAGTTAAACGTTCTGCCATATAAGCACATAGCGGTGGGCGACCGGGCGCCGCTGCTGTGGATATTGCAAGGCTTTGTGCTGCTGGTGCTGCTGATGGCTTGCGCCAACGTTGCCAATCTGCTGCTGGCACGCATTCTCGGCCGCTCGCACGAGATTGCGATGCGCGCCGCGCTTGGCGCGAGCCGGGTGGCGCTGGTGCGGCAACAGTTTGCTGAAGGTCTGTGCGTAGCGATCCCCGGCGGCGTGATTGGCGTGGCGATCGGCTGGCTGGCTGTGACATTTATCGATCGCGCCGGAATAGGAGAGCAACTTGCGCTGTTTGATTTGTCTCCGGATTGGCGAGTCGGACTGTTTGCGCTTGGCGTGGTCATTGCCGTCGCGATAGGAATTAGCGTATTGCCGATCCGCCAGCTTTCTCGCAATGATCTACAAAGTCTGTTGCAGGCCAGCGGCCGCACCGCCGGCAGCAGCCATTCAGCAAGGCGGATGCGTAACGGGCTCGTCGTGGCCGAGATCGCGCTTGCGGCGGCTCTGTTGGGCGGCACCGGATTATTGGTCAACAGCTTTCTGCGCTTGCAGTCGGTACACCCGGGCTTCG
>DASSBR010000085.1:0-25261 GCA_035698525.1 Gammaproteobacteria bacterium | reverse complement strand
ATTGGTCACGCGCGCAACGCCGAACAGGTTCGTTTCGAAGATGTCGCGTGCCTCATCCACGGTCGTTTCTTCGGCAAACGGTCCCTGCAGCAGGATACCGGCATTGTTGATGAGCACGTCGATGTGCCCGGCCCGGGACAGCACTTCGTTCACACAGTCCTGGACGGACGCATCACTCTTCACGTCGAGCTGCAGCATTTCGACGCCCCTGGTGCCCTGGCGCACTTGACGACTGGTGCCAAAGACTCGAAATCCCCGCTCGGCAAACGCCTGAGCGGTAGACTTGCCGATGCCCGATGAAGCGCCGGTAATTAATATGGATTGTTCCCGGAGCCCGAAAGCAGGCAGCATCTTACGCACCTTGATATGTGCCGGGGGCAATACACCACATGAATGATTGAACGTCAATCATATCCCTTGGCTCAAGGTCTGAAATCGCGGAGAACAAATATTTGGAAAAGGCCAGGACGCTTTTATATGTCAGCCAATTCAGCTGCGGTCGATAGTTAATCTCGAAGCCGCACAGTTCGGCAGCATGTTGGGTAATGGTCGGCTTTATAAACATGTGCTCGGCGGGGTGCATCAGGAACAAAAAGTACGTTGCTGTAGTCCATTTCGCGGCGTCCAATTCTTCGAGAACGTCTATGAATGCGCTGAATCGGGATTCGAGCTGTTCCTTACCAAACAGTAGCTGATACAACGCCTCCGAGAAGTCGCAATCGGCGCCGGACCTCTTTAATCCATCTTTTAAGGCCATTTTTTCATTAGGAAATATCAGGTTCGTAAGGTTGACCAACCGTAAGGCGCGTTTCGTTATCTCACCGTATGCGTTACCGTTAATGAGATCAGCGAACCCGCGTTGCCCAAGAAGTTCGTGCCCTAGCTCATGTGCGTGTTCCTTATAGTCCCGTTCGTGCTCGTGAAACTTTTCGCCGTAGAAACCTCCCGGAAACAACTCAAGAAAGAACTGAATCGATTGAGGCAGACTCTGATACTTGATGCCAGTAGATGATCTGCTAATGCGTAGATTGTCCAGCACCGGATGGACTGCTTCTGCATCTAATACCTTAACCAGCGCAACGTGCTTCAAAGCCAGTACCTTTTCGCCAGCGCCGACGAAAAATATCTTTACGGAATCACCGTTACTGTCGGCAAGTACTTCGCCGACCCCCCACTCCTCTTTCGTCGGATGACGAACCCGATCACCCTTGTGATAGTTCATTATTGATCGCCTCCTATTCTACGAACCTTAAATGCCGCCATGTTCCGCTACGAGGGTTTCGAGAGCGGATAGCTTTCGAAGTGCTTCTCGCACCTTTTGTTCTTGTTCGGCAAACGGAACCGACACAGGATCGATTTTTGGAACCGCCATGGAGATAACCACAGAAGACTTGCCAGACTGTGCAATCGTCGCCCCCGGTGGAAGATAATTACGGTACTTTTGTTCAAGAAGCATCATCCAGTCGGCGCAGTCTCTAAAAAATGCCGTCACTTGGCCAACTGTTATCTGGTGCTTGAGAACAATGCCTTTTGCGAAGGATGATGGATAAAACACGATTACGGTACTACCCGCAGGACGCGGCTTCGGCTGCTGCATACCAAGGGAAGCGTTCTGTTGAGCTGCGAACGTGTAATAGTCGAAAATGAACCGGGTAATTTCCTCGTTGGATTCAGCGTGATAGCCGCGGCGATTTTGTTCAATACCCTCCAGCAGGATTTTTGCCTTGTAGTCGAACCTCTCGTCCTCATGGCAGCGGGAGCAGAAATACGCGAGTATCTCCTCATAGCTTATGGCTACATCATACGCTGCCCCATTTGTGGGGACGCCGATATATTTGTTTGGCGCTACCAGGGCTGTTTTGAAGTTGTCCCAATCCCCGCCTTTCAGCCCATTTTCTCCGCGTGAACGATAACGTTCCGCCTGTTTTGGCTGCGGCGGAGCGTCGATCTTGTCCTCTATGAGAATCGCAGTACGTTCGCCTCCATTAGATTCGAAGATAAATACAAGATCTGATTCTCCGAGCGCACCGTCAGTAACGGAATGCCACGTTTCTATCTCCGCGCCGTATACCGGCTCTCCAAAGGTGCGTGACGAAAACCATTCTCGGAAGCCGACGCTAACGGTCAACTCTTCCAAGATCAAAAAATCTATATCACGCTCCGTGACGTGAGAAACGAAGTTCATTTTTCTTGCGCACCCTCATTTTTATCGTATTCGTCTAAACTCGGCCGACGTCGAAGCATATGGAGCTTGGCGATCGGCCTTTTTGCGCGCGAATAGCACGCGGCTTTCGGCTCAATAAAGACAATACATCCTTTTTCATAATTTGCGCCACCTCGTGAGGTGCAACCACAAATAGCGCGGCATCGCACGACTCGCCGTTTAGAGAATTGACGTATATCAATGCGCCGTCCGTCGTCCCCGCCTACCATTCGCATTGCCGCGCCCGCCTTCCCCATTTGAGGGCGCACGAAACGAGGAGATGACACGTGAACGTCCACATCGGGCCGATTTTTGGTCTGCCTTCGCTGAAACCGATTCCCCACAATGTCCGTCGCCGGGCCACCGGTAAACGGCCCTCACCTCCCCATCGCGGCCATGCCAACCGCGACTGCGAGCGAGTGTGATTCATGATCAAGCATCATCCTTATTTCTTCACTTTTGCACCGACGATACTGGTGCACGATCCGCTGGCCGGATTTCTCGGCGCCGCCGAGGACGGGCTGATTGAATATCAGTACGTCGATGCGGTGACGCTGGCCGGACATTCCTGTCCGACGGTGGCGGCGGCTTTCCTGATGACTCGCGCGGCCTTGCGCGCGCTCTACAAGGGCGAGGTGCCGGAGCGCGGCGCGGTGCGGGTCGAGTGGCGCGACGACCGTGCGGCTGGTGTGACCGGGGTGATGGCCAACGTCGCAAGCCTGATTACGGGCGCCGCCGACAACGCCGGTTTCAAAGGCATCGGCGGGCGCTTTGAACGCTGCGGACTGCTTGCGTTCAACGTGCCGATGGATGGCGAGGTGCGCTTCACGCGGCTGGCAACCGGCGACGAGGTCGAAGTGTCGGCCTGCCTGGACCCGGTGCCGATGGAGCCTCGGGTGCGGGCGCTGCTGCCGCGTTGTCTTGGTGGCGAAGCCACGGCTGACGAGCAGGCGGAGTTCCGGCTGCTATGGCAGACGCGCGTGCGGACCTTGCTGCTGCAACATGCGGACGACCCGCAAGTCATTGTCGTGCGACGCACGGAATCGGCGGCGGCCTGAAAGCGGCCAGTCAGACCTCCATCTCCGCTTCGACCTTGAGGCTTTCAATGTCGCGATAAATTGTCGCGACCGCCGCCGATCGTTCTTTATTGACGAAGCGTGCGGAGAAATCGTACTTCGATGCATCGCCGTCGGTATCGATCCGCTCCCACTGCACCGCATGGCCGACGTAATTGATGCCGGCATCGTAGTGCTGGCTCCAGAAGAACGGCGCGTCCCTGTAAGGCGTGCCGGCGCCCAGGATGTTGCGCGCTGCCGCCTGACCCTGACGTTGCGCGACGACCCAATGTTCGACACGAATGTGCTCGCCGCTCGCGTGGTCGGGCCAGCGGGCGATGTCGCCGGCGGCGTAAATGTTCGACGCGCTGGTTTGCAGGTATTCATCCACGACCACGCCTCGATCCACCGCCAGGCCGGCCGCCTCGGCCAGCGCCGTTCGCGGCCGCACGCCTACGCCGATGACGATCAGGTCTGCCGCCAACTCGCTGCCGTCCTGCAGCGTGACATGCTCTTCGCCAAAACGGGTTGCCGTTTGCTCAAGATGAAACACAACGCCCTTGGACTCGTGCAGCGAACGAATGAAATCGCCGAGTTCTGCGCCCATCACGCGCTCCAGCGGGCGCGCCTCGGGCGCGACGACATGCACTTCGAGGCCGCGCTGACGCAACGAAGCGGCGACTTCCAGGCCAATGAAACTCGCGCCAATGACAACGGCGCGTTTCGCGCCGCCTTCAACGGCGGCGATGATCGCCTCGCTGTCGGCCTGCGTGCGCAGGTAGTGGACGTGCGGCAGTTCGCCGCCCGGAGTGTTCAGCCGTACGGGTTCCGCGCCGGTGGCAAGCAGGAGCGCGCCGTAGGACAACGTCTCGCCGTTGGCGAGACTCACTTGCGCGGCGGCCGGATCGATCGCCACAACTGACGTGTTCAGCCGCAGGTCGATGTCGTTGTCGTGATAGAACTTGTCGCCGCGCAGCGGTATCCACGATGCCTGCGCGGTGCCGGCGAGATAATCCTTGGACAGATTCGGCCGGTCGCAGGGCGCGTTGGCGTCGTCGCTCAGGATCGTCACCGGGCCGGTGTAGCCCTCGCGTCGCAGCGTTTCGGCAGCCGCTTCGCCCGCCGCGCCGCCGCCGATAATCACGACCGACGCCGGCGATCGTGCGGGCTGCCGACGCGCCGATTGCGGCTCGACCCGCTCGCGCACATAGATTCGCTCGTCATCGACGTCCACCTTCCAGCAACCGACCGGATTCAGCGCCGGCGCCCCGACTGCTTCGCCGGTCCTGAGATCGAAACGCGCGTGATGCCACGGGCAGCGCAGCGTCGTTCCGACAATCAGCCCCTTCTCGAGCGGACCGCCGTAGTGCGTGCATTTCGCGCTCAGCGCGAACAGCTTGCCGTCGCGGCGCGCGACGAGGACATTTTCCTTACCGACGTGGCCGCCGATTATGCCCCCTTCCGGTACGTCGGCCAATGCGATGCCCGCGCCCAAATCCGGACCGCTCGGTTGCTGCTGATTGCTCATTCGACGTCACCCCGCTGATTGCCTGCTTTGATCATACTACGATTGAATTTCAGGACGCCTGACTGCGGCGCCACGCGTTTCGCGGGCGATTTCGATATCTTCGCGCGCCTCGATCACCAGCGTGCGGACCGCGGCGGACGCGCCCGTGACATCGACATCGCCCTGGGCCGAAGCGTTCGCCTCCATATCGACCGCCACACCCAGCCAGGCAAGCCGCTCGCAGGCGGCGCGGCGGACGCCGGCGGAATGCTCGCCGATGCCGCCGGTGAAGACCAATGCATCCAGCCCGCCCGCCGCGGCGGTCATGGCGGCAATGCCCGTCACCAGGCGATGGATGAACACATCGAAGGCGAGCCGCGCCGCCTCGTCGCCGGCGGTGGCCCGCCGCTCGACTTCGCGCATATCCGCCGTGCCGGCGAGTGCCGCGAGACCGGAACGGCGTTCCAATGCGACCGCGACTTCGCGGGCGCTCAAGCATTCGTGCTCCTGCAGCCACAGCACCAGCCCCGGATCGACGCTGCCCGAGCGGGTCGCCATCACGAGGCCTTCGAGCGGCGTAAAACCCATCGTCGTATCGACGCTGCGGCCACCCGCGACGGCCGCGAGCGACGCGCCGGCGCCGAGATGGCAAGTGACAATGCGCAGCGTTTCCGGCTCGCGCCCGAGCATGCTCGCGGCGCGCCGCGAGGCATAACGGTGAGACAGGCCGTGAAACCCGTAGCGGCGCACGCCGTAGCGCTCGCGCCATTCGCGCGGCACCGCGTAGGTGGCGGCAGCGGCCGGCAGCGCGGCATGAAACGCGGTATCGAAACAGGCCACCGCCGGTATCTCCGGCAGCAGCGCGCTGACCGCATCATAGGCCGCCAATGACTTCGGCTGGTGCAGCGGCGCGAGCGCCACCAGGTCGCGCAACGCCCGCTCGACGGTCGCGTCCAGGGGAACCGGCCCGTCGAATTGCCTGCCGCCGTGGACGATGCGATGCCCCACCGCGTCCGGCAGCGGCCACCTCCGCAGGCAGGCTGACAACTTTTCGGTATCCATTCCGGATTCGCCCACGGGCATGTTCAGATCGCGGAGGACGCTGTCGTCCGCGTCGAGCAGCCGGAGCTTCAGGCTGGAGGAGCCGGCATTGACCACCAGCACGCGCACGATCAGCCTTCGCCGCGCCAGGTCCAGCCGGAGATCGCCGGATCGTCCTCACCGTTTTCCCGCGTGTAGGCGCGTGCACGCAGTCGCGCGTCGGCCATTTGCTGGCGCAGTACCGCGTGGCGGCTGCCGACCGACGGCACGCGATCGATCACGTCCATGACGAGGTGAAACCGGTCGAGGTCATTGAGCATCACCATGTCGAACGGTGTCGTCGTCGTGCCTTCCTCCTTGTAGCCGCGAACATGGATGTTGTCGTGATTGGCGCGCCGGTAGGTGAGCCGATGGATCAGCGCCGGATAGCCGTGGTACGCAAAGAGGACCGGCTTGTCGGTCGTAAACAGCGCGTCGAATTCACGGTCGGGCAAGCCGTGCGGATGCTCGCTGGGCGGCTGCAGGCGCATCAGATCGACGACGTTGATGACGCGAACTTTCAGGTCGGGCAAATGGGTGCGCAACAGGTCGGTCGCGGCCAGCGTTTCCAGCGTCGGAATATCGCCGGCGCACGCGAGCACCACGTCCGGCTCGCCATTCGCGTTGCTCGCCCACGGCCAGATGCCGAGGCCGCGCGTGCAATGCGCGATCGCGTCGTCCATGTTCAGGTAGGTCAGCGCCGGCTGCTTCCCGGCAACGACGACATTGACGTACTGCTTGCTGCGCAGGCAATGATCCATGACCGACAGCAGCGTGTTCGCATCCGGCGGCAGATACACGCGCACAATCTCGGCCTTCTTGTTGACGACGTGGTCGATGAAGCCGGGATCCTGGTGAGAGAAGCCGTTGTGATCCTGGCGCCAGACGTGCGAGGACAACAGGTAATTCAGCGACGCGATCGGCGCGCGCCAGTCGAGCCGGTTGGTCACCTTGAGCCACTTGGCGTGCTGATTGAACATCGAATCGATAATGTGGATGAACGCTTCGTAGCAGTTGAACAGCCCATGCCGGCCTGTCAGCAGATACCCCTCCAGCCAGCCTTCGCACAGATGTTCCGACAACACCTCCATTACGCGGCCATCCGGCGCGAGCGCCTCGTCGCCCGGCACCGTGCGCGCTTCCCAGGTGCGGCTGGTGCGCTCGAACACCGCGCTCAGCCGGTTGGAAGCCGTCTCGTCCGGCCCCAGCAGGCGGAAGCGGTCGGGATTTGCGCCGATGATGTCGCGCAAAAAGCCGCCCAGCACGCGCGTCGCCTCGCGCTGCTCGACCGCGGGCCGTTCAACCCGCACCGCGTAATGGCGAAAATCGGGCAGATCGAGTTCGCGCAACAGCAGACCGCCATTGGCATGCGGATTGGCGCTCATGCGGCGATCGCCTGCCGGCGCCAACGCCCTGAGCGCCGGCATCAGCCTGCCCTGTTCGTCGAACAGTTCGTCCGGCCGGTAACTCGCCAGCCACCGCTGCAACTGGTCGCGGTGCGCGCCGTTGGTGCGCGTTTCCGACAGCGGTACCTGGTGCGAATGGAAGGTTCCCTCCACCTTCACCCCGTCCACTTCCTTCGGACCAGTCCAGCCCTTGGGCGTACGCAGCACAATGACCGGCCAGCGCGGCAGCTCGCCGGTCATGCCGCCGTCGCGCACCTGGCGCTGAATGGCGGCAATATCGTCCAGCACCGCGTCCAGCGTCGAGGCAAGTTGCCGATGAACCTTTGCCGGTTCGTCGCCCGCGACAAAATGCGGCGCATAACCGTAGCCGCGCAGCAGCTCGGCGAGTTCGTCTTCCGGAATGCGCGCGAGCACCGTCGGGTTGGCAATCTTGTATCCGTTCAGATGCAACACCGGCAGCACCGCGCCGTCGGTCGCGGGATTCAGAAACTTGTTCGAGTGCCAGCTTGCGGCGAGCGCCCCGGTTTCAGCCTCGCCATCGCCGATGACGCACAACGCGATCAGGTCGGGGTTGTCGAATACCGCACCGTAAGCGTGCGCCAGCGAATAACCCAGTTCGCCGCCTTCGTTGATCGAACCCGGCGTTTCCGGCGCGACGTGGCTGGGGACGCCGCCGGGAAACGAGAACTGCCGAAACAGCTTGCGCAGGCCATCCTCGTCCGGCGTGATGTGTGCGTAGATTTCGCTGTAAGTGCCTTCGAGGTACGCGTTGGCGACGAGGCCGGGGCCGCCGTGCCCGGGGCCGGTCACGTAGATGACGTTGAGGTCGCGCTGCCGGATCGCGCGGTTCGTGTGTGCGTAGATCAGGTTGAGGCCGGGCGTCGTGCCCCAGTGCCCGAGCAACCGCGGCTTGATGTGCTCGGGCTTGAGCGGCTCGCGCAACAGCGGGTTGTCCAGCAGGTAGATCTGGCCGACGGACAGGTAATTCGCCGCGCGCCACCAGGCATCGAGACCGGCCAGTTCATCGTCGTCCGGTTCGGGAACATCTTCAGCCATTGTCGCCTCCTTGCGATCCGGCCGAATTAGAGTAGCACGGCTTGCGCCGCGCGACCGGTATCCAAACAGATCATTCGACAGCGAGAATTTTGTGGCTTAGCATCGTGAAAGGACAGATCGCTCAGCGCACAATCTGACGATCAACAGATGCATGGAGCAACAGATGAATACGAACGCAGAAGTTCACCGGCCGCGCAAACCCGTGTTTATCCGCGCGGTTGGAGCGCCGATCAGCCAGCATGACCGCGACTACATCCGCGGCAGACTCGACAAACGATTGCACAAATTCGACGAGACCGTCGAAAGGACAAGCGTCCGGATCGAGGACATCAACGGCCCCCGCGGCGGCGTCGATAAACGCTGCCGAATCAAAGTCGTGCTCAGTGGATTACCGAGCGTGATCGTCGAGGAGAATCATTATTCGCCGCGCGCCGCGGTCGACGTCGCCCTGGATCGAATCGAGCGCAGCATCGGGCGCGCCATCGAGCGCCGTCGCACCAACTAGCGGAAAATCCCGTTCCGCGTACCAACGAGCACCGTTAACGCGCAAGGCATCCTCTTGACCTGAGCGTATAATTGCTTTCTTTCATCGGGATTCCACATCCACAACAAGGAGCTTCCAATCATGTTCAAGAAAAATCTCGCCTTTGTGCTGCTCGCTGCCTTGTCGATGGCTGCATTCGCCGCGCAAGCGCGCACAATCACAATCATCGGCCAGGACAACCTGCGTTTCAGCGTCGAAAAAATTACTGCCAAGCCGGGCGAGAAATTGACCGTCAAACTGGTCAACAAGACCAAGTTGCCGGCGATGGCAATGTCGCACGACTTCGTGCTGCTCAAGCAGGGTGCGGATCCGCATGCGTTTGACCAGGCGGCAAGCCAGGCCCAGGCGACCGACTACATTCCGAAGAGCAAGGCGGATGAAGTCATCGCTCACACCGGCATGGTCGCCGGGGGCAAGAGCGACTCGGTGACATTTACGGTGCCGAAGAAGCCCGGCAAGTACATTTACATCTGCACTTTCCCCGGCCACTTCGCGGCGGGCATGAAGGGCTACCTGATCGTCAAATAAGGCGAGACGTTTGATCGTCGTCATCATGGGCGTGTCGGGCTCCGGCAAAACGACTGTCGGAGCCCTGCTCGCCGGACGCCTGAACTGGGCGTTCGCCGATGCCGACGATTTTCACAACGCCGCGAACATCGCCAAGATGCACAGCGGCGTACCGCTCGACGACGCCGACCGCAAGCCGTGGCTGGCAGCGCTCGCAAGGCAAATTGACGAGTGGATGGAGGGCGGCGTCAACGGCATCGTCACTTGTTCCGCGCTCAAGCGGCGCTATCGCGATGTCATCATCGGCCAGCGGCCTGGCGTGCGGCTGGTTTATCTCAAGGGCGACAAGAGTGTCATTGCGCGACGCATGACGGCGCGGCACGGTCACTTCATGCCGACGGCGCTGCTCGACAGCCAGCTCGATGCGCTGGAAGAACCGGACCCGGACGAGCACGCGATAGTCGTGCCAATTGATGCGCCGCCATCAGTCCTGGTGGAGCGAATCCTATCCCTTCTCCATTACTCCCCTCACCCTACCCTCTCCCTGAGGGAGAGGGATTAAGAAGAATCAGCCGTACCGCCGGCTGCTGCGACGTCGGCAAAACAATTCAGCCGGCCCTTTGGCATGAAGCGCCCCGCCGGTATTCCTTTGTCACCACTTCGCAGTCGATCAAACGCCGCCCGCTTTTCCGCGCCCGCCACAAGAAACGCCGCCTCGCGGCAACTCTCCAGCACCGGGTACGTCAGCGTAACCCGCGCCTCCGGCTGAACGCCTTCGACGGCAACGGCCCAAAGCTTGCGCTCGTCAAGCGCTGCCGTTCCGGGAAACAACGACGCGGTGTGCCCGTCGCTGCCGAGTCCCATCAGCACGACGTCGAACAGCGGTCGCGTCACGTCGAGTTCGGGTGTGCCGTAAAACCGTTGCAACTCGGCCGCGTAATCCGCCGCGGCCGCTGCCGGCGTAACGGCTTCCGTCGGCATCGGATGCACGTTCGCCGCCGGAACCGGCACGCGCGACAGCAGTGCTTCGTTCACCATACGGAAGTTGCTGCGTGCGTCGGTTGGCGGCACAAAACGCTCGTCGCCCCAGAACCAGTGCGTCTTGCGCCACGGAAAACGCTCGCACCAGGGCGGCTCCGCCAGCAGTTCGTACAGCCGCCGCGGCGTTGACCCGCCGGACAGCGCGATGGCGATGCCGCCGTCCTTCGCGAGCGCAACGTCCAGCAGCCAATCGGCCGCCCGGCGCGCAAGCGAGTCAGTGTCGGGAGCGATGTCTAGTCGCACTTCAATCGATCGGACGCCATTGACGACCGTCCCGCTCCAGGAGCATATCGGCTTCGCCGGGCCCCGCGCTGCCGGCGGGGTAACGCTGCGGCTCAACCGTTGACTTTGCCCAGGCATCAAGCACCGGCTGCACCACGCGCCAGCCCGCTTCGATGTTGTCGGCGCGCTGAAACAATGTGGCGTCGCCGATCATGCAATCGTAAATCAGCGTTTCGTAGCCCGTGTTGGGTTTCGCGCTGAAGTAGTCGCGATAATTGAAGGTCATTTCCACCGCGCCCAGCCGTACGCGCGGTCCGGGCACTTTGGCGCTGAATTCCAGCGACACCGCTTCGTTCGGCTGAATGTGCAAAATCATCGTGTTGGCACTCAGACCCTCGACCGCCGTATCGCGAAACAGGGCCAGCGGCGCGTGTTTGAACTCGACGACGATTTCGGTGCATCTCGCGGCCAGCGCTTTGCCGGTGCGCAAATAAAACGGTACGCCGGCCCAGCGCCAGTTGTCGATCTCGAGCTTCAGCGCGACGTAGGTTTCCGTTGTCGAGTCTGCCGAAACGTCCGGCGACTCCCGATAGGCCGCCACCTCCTGTCCAGCCACCTTGCCGGCCTTGTACTGGCCGCGGACCGCGTTGCGCGTCACCTCGTAACCATTCAATTCGCGCACCGCGCGCAGCACCTTCGATTTCTCCGAACGCACCGCGTCGGCTTCGAAGCGGCTGGGCGGTTCCATCGCCGTCAGCGTCAGCAGTTGAAAAAGATGATTCGGCACCATGTCGCGCAGCGCGCCGGTTGCGTCGTAGAACTTGCCGCGGCGCTCGACGCCAACCGTTTCCGCCACCGTGATCTGCACATGGTCGATATGGTCGCGATTCCAGACCGGCTCGAAAATACCGTTCGCGAAACGCAGCGCCATGATGTTCTGCACCGTTTCCTTGCCGAGGTAATGGTCGATGCGGTAAATCTGGCTCTCCGTGAGCACGCCAAGAATCTCGTGGTCGAGCGCCTGCGCGGACTCAAGATCGGTGCCGAAAGGCTTTTCGATAATGACGCGCCGAAAACCGTCGTCCGATTCTTCGACCAGGCCGGCGGCGCCGAGGCGGTCGATGATCTTGCCGAAGAACGCCGGCGGTGTGGCGAGATAAAAGAGCACATTGCCATCGAGGCGCGCCGTGAGTTCTCCGTAGGTGTCGTCCGACTCGAATTCGCCTTTCAGGTAGTCGAGCCGTTGCTCCAGCCAGTTCCATGTATCGGCGTCGATGTCGGCCGCGGCCAGTTCGCGGGTACTGGCGGCAATTTCCTGCCGGAACGTGTCGTCGTTAAAGTCCCTGCGCGCCACTCCGAGCACTTTGAATTCGTCCGGCAACAGGCCGGAATGCGCAAGGTTGTACAGCGCCGGCATCAGCAACCGGCGGGACAGATCGCCGAGCGCGCCGAAAACCACCAGCGTGCACGGCGGCGCGGGCTTCGCCTCAATCATGCTTTGGCTCGACGTGACCGCCGAATCCGTGGCGCATCGCGGACAGCAACTTGTTCGCGAAGGCCGCGCGGTCGCGCGAGCGGAAGCGCGCGTATAACGCCGCCGACAACACGTCGGCCGGGACCGCCTCGTCGATCGCCGCCTTGATCGTCCAGCGGCCTTCGCCGGAGTCGGCGACGTAGCCCGAATATTCGGCCAGGCTGGCATCGCCCGCGAGCGCCGCGGCGGTGAGATCGAGCAGCCACGAGCCGATCACACTGCCGCGCCGCCAGACCTCGGCGATGTCCGGCAGGTTCAGGTCGTAGCGCTGCGCTTCCGGCAGCGTGTCCGCGGTCGCGTTCTTCAGGATGTCGAAGCCTTCCGCGTACGCCTGCATCAGGCCGTACTCGATGCCGTTGTGCACCATCTTGACGAAGTGCCCGGCGCCGCTGGGCCCGCAATGCAGGTAGCCCTGTTCGGCGCGCGCATCGAGGCCATCACGGCCGGGCGTCGCCGGGATGTCACCCTTGCCCGGGGCGAGTGCCGCGAAGATCGGGTCGAGATGATCGACCGCCGCCTTGTCACCGCCGATCATCATGCAGTAGCCGCGTTCAAGCCCCCAGACGCCGCCGCTGGTGCCGACGTCGAGGTAGCGCACGTCGCGCTTGGCGAGCGTTTGCGCGCGGCGGATATCGTCCTTGAAAAACGAGTTGCCGCCGTCGATGACGATGTCGCCGGCAGACATCCGTTCGCCCAGACGCGTGACAGTCGCGTCGGTAATCTCGCCCGCCGGCAGCATGACCCAGACGGCGCGCGGGGCGTCGAGTTTCGTGACGACGTCGTCGAGATCGTTGGCGGCGGTTGCGCCGGTTTCGGTCAGCGCCTTGATGGCATCCGGATTCCGGTCGTACACGACGCATTCGTGGCCGCCGCGATGCAGGCGACGCACGATGTTGCCGCCCATGCGGCCGAGGCCGATCACACCGATTTGCATTCTTATTTCCTCTTGTTCGACCGCTTCAGCGCTTGCCGATTTGTTCTCTCGCCGCGGCCGCCACCTTCTCCGGCGTAAACCCGAATTTCGTCTTCAGCGCCTTGAGCGGCGCCGACGCGCCGAACGTGTGCATGCCGATAATCGCACCATCCGCGCCGACATAACGATCCCAACCCACCGTCGAGCCCTGCTCGACCGCCACGCGCGCGGTGACGTCCGGCGGCAGCACGCTGTGACGATACGCCTCGTCCTGCAACTCGAACAAATTGAACGACGGCATGCTGACGACGCGCGCGCGAATGCCCTCGCCCTTCAATTCCTCGTACGCCGCAATGCACAGTGCCACTTCGCTGCCGGCGCCGATCAAAATCACCTCCGGCTTGCCGCCCTCCGCGTCCGCGAGCACATAGGCGCCGCGTGCAACACCCGCCGCCGACGCATACCGCTCGCGATCGAATGTCGGCAATGCCTGGCGGCTCAGCACCAGGCATACCGGCTGGTGCCTGAGCGGCATGATAACGCGGAACGCCTCGGTCACCTCGTTGGCGTCGGCCGGGCGCAAGTCGATCATGCCGGGAATCGCGCGCAGGCCGATCAGCTGTTCCACCGGCTGGTGCGTCGGGCCATCTTCGCCGAGGCCGATCGAGTCGTGCGTGTAGATGAAAATGACCGGCAGTTCCATCAACGCGGCGAGGCGCACCGGCGGCTTCATGTAATCGCTGAAGATCAGGAACGTCGAGCCGAACGCGCGAATCTTGGACAACGCGAGGCCATTCAGGATCGCGCCCATCGCGTGCTCGCGAATGCCGAAGTGCAGGTTGCGCCCGCCATAGCTGCCAGCCTCGAAGTCGCCTTCATCGGTCAGCGTCGTTTTGGTCGATGACGCCAGATCGGCCGCGCCGCCGATCAGCCACGGGTAATGCGGCGCGATCGCGTTCAGTACCTTGCCACAGGCCGCGCGGCTGGCGATGCCCTTCTCGTCGGCGGGAAACGTCGGCAACTCCGCGTCCCAGCCGTCCGGCAGCGCACGCGTCTGCATGCGCTCGATTTCGTCGGCGAGCGCCGGGAATTGCGCCCGATACGCCTTGCGCTTCGCGAGCCAGGCTTCGCGCAGCTCGCGCCCGCGCCGGCCAATGCCGTCGGCGAAATGCTCGCGCACGCCATCCGGCACCAGGAACTGCGCATCCTCCGGCCAGCCGTAATGACGCTTGGCGCCGCGAATTTCGTCCTCGCCCAGCGGCGAGCCATGGGCGGCGGCGGTATCCTGCTTGCTCGGCGCGCCGTAGGCAATGTGGCTGTTGACGACGATCAGCGTCGGCGCATCATCGCTGCGCTGGAACGCCTCCATCTCGCGCGCGAGTGCGTCGGTATCGTTGGCGTCGCTGACGCGGCCCACGCGCCAGCCATAGGCCTCGAAGCGCGCCGCAACATCATCGCTGAACGCAAGCTCGGTGCGGCCGTCGATCGTGATGTGGTTGTCGTCGTAGATCCAGCACAGGTTGCCGAGTCCGAGATGGCCTGCGAGCGACGCGGTTTCGTTCGACACGCCTTCCATCATGTCGCCGTCGCTGCATAACGCGTACACGTTGTAATTGAACAGCTCGAAATCCGGCCGGTTGAAATGCGCGGCGAGCCAGCGTTCCGCCATGGCCATGCCGACACTGTTCGCGCAGCCCTGGCCAAGCGGCCCGGTGGTCGTTTCGACGCCGGAGGTCAGGTGGTACTCGGGGTGTCCCGGACACTTGCTTTCGAGCTGGCGAAAGTTCTTGATGTCGTCGAGCGACACCGCCGGCTCGCCGAGCACTTCGTAATCGGGATCGACCGCCTTGACACCCGCCAGGTGCAGCAGCGAATAAAGCAGCATCGACGCGTGGCCGACGGACAGCACGAAACGGTCGCGGTTTGGCCAGATCGGGTCGGCGGGATCGTAGCGCAAAAAGCGCTGCCAGAGCGTGTAGGCCACGGGCGCCAGCGCCATCGGCGTCCCCGGGTGACCGGACTGCGCCTTCTCCACGGCGTCCATGGCGAGCGTGCGAACGGTGTTGATCGACAGTTGGTCGATCGATGCATTGTCTGACATGAGTTCCTTCTCCTGTCAGGTCAGCGTATTGCGCGACCCGGTGTAAATCAAGCGATGATCAGCCCTTGCGCCGATACGACCCCGGTACCGAGCGAAAGCCGATCGCGAAGCGGTTCCAGCCGTTGATGGCAACGACCGCCAGTGTCAGATCGACCAGTCCCTGGACGCGCTGGGCGTGCTTGACCCACATCAAGGCGGCCTGGCCATCCGGCGCATTAAAGTTGCTTCAAGTTCTGTTTCCGGAGCAATGCGATGTCCGATTGGGTCCGGGCCGCCGCGGTCGGCGAGATCGCCGACGCCCACGGCACAGTGATCGAGGTCAATGGCGCCGATGTCGCCGTCTATCGGCTCGGCGAAGACTATTTCGCAATCGAAGACGTATGCACGCACGACGGCGGCGACATCTCCGGCGGCTGGGTCGAAGGCGATCGCGCGGTTTGTCCACGACACCTCGCCGAATTCTCGATCCGCACCGGCGAGGCGCTCAAAGGCCCGGCTTACGAAGGCGTGCATGCGTTCCCGGTGCGCGTGCGCGAGGGCGTCGTCGAAGTATGCGACGACCGCGACTGACGCACAAATGATCAGCAATCGTCTGTCGCGCTGGACGCTGCCGTTCTTCGGCTGCGCGCTGGCGAATTTCATCGCGGCGCAAGGGCTGACGATCGCCGGCGTGAGCTGGCCCGCGCAGTCATGGGCCGCGCCCGGCACGCTCGTGACCGTCCACCTGCTTACCATCGGCTGGCTGCTGCTCCTGATGCTCGGCGCGCTGTTCCAGTTCGTACCGGTAATGACATCGAAAATGCTGCCCAGCCAGAACGCCGCATTGGCAACGCTCGCCGCAATCGAACTCGGCCTCGCCGGCATGATCTGCGGTTTCGTCGCGCTGAGCCAGGGACTGACCGGCCTCGCGCACTGCCTGCCCGTCGGCGGTGCACTGGTTATCGTTGGGGTGCTGATCGCGATCGTCGATATCGCCGTGCCCCTGCTCCAGGCGCGCCCGCTGCCGCTGCCGGGGCGCATGGTGCTGACCGCGCTCGCGTTCCTGGTCGCGACGATTGCGCTGGGCCTGCTGATGTCGGTAGCGCTGACCATCCCGCTGCTGGCTCGCCACTTCGCGCCCCTCGTGGGCGGCGTCGGCTACCATGCGCTCGCGGGCCTCGGCGGGTGGTTCACGATCGGCGCGATCGGTGTGAGTTACAAGCTGCTGTCGATGTTCATGCTGGCGCCGGAAGATCGCGGCCGGATCGGGGAATGGGTATACGACCTGGTAACCGCCGGCTTCGCGGTTGCGCTGGCCGGCGGCCTGACAAGCCTTTGGTACCCGGGACCCGCGCTGGATGCCCTTGAAGCCGCCGGCTACGCGCTGGCCGTCTCCGGCATCGCGCTGTACCTGTTCGACATAGTGCGCCTGTACCGCACCCGCAAACGCGTGGCTATCGAACTCCACAACAAGGCCGCGATCGGCGCATTTGCAATGCTCGCCATCGCCACGTCGCTGGCCATTGTTGTCGTCGCCACCGGCACCCTCGCCCGATACCTGCCGGTCCTCGTGTTCCTGGTGCTGTTCGGCTGGCTGAGCGGCCTTGGCGTGACGCAGCTTTACAAGATCGTGCCATTTCTGACCTGGATCGGCCGCTTCGGCCAGTCGCTCGGCCGCGGACCGGTGCCGCGCGTGCAGGACCTGGTCGCGGAGCGGCGCGGCGCACCCGGGTTCATCGTTTATTTCGCCGGCGTGGCCTTCGCCACGCCCGCACTTTTCGGCCACGGCCCAAGCCTGTTCCGGCTGGGCATGGCAATCACCGCCGTGGCCACCTTGATGCTCACGCACGAATACTGGCGCGCATGGCGCGGTTACTACGCAGGAGGCTCATTGAAATGAATGCAGTTGAACCCTTGACGCTCGACGTGCGCGAAGAATTGCGCAACGGCGGCGAACCCCTGCCGCGCATCATGGCGACCGTGCGCGAACTGGAGCCCGGCCAGACGTTGCGGTTGCTTGCGACGTTCGAGCCGCTGCCGCTCTACGCGGTGCTGGCGAAAAAAGGCTTCGGCCACAGCGCCACCCGACACGGCGAAGGTGACTGGGAAGTATTGTTTACGCCGGGTGCGGCGCCGGGGGGTACGGCATCGCCGATAACTTCTCCTGCCGTGGCAAACGACCAAGAGGAGTGGCCCGTGCCCGGCACCTTCATTGACAACCGCGGTCTCGGCCCGCCGGAACCGCTGATGCGTATTCTGGACGCACTCGAACACCTCGGCCCGGGCCAGGTCATGCAGGCGATCAACGAGCGCGATCCGGTATTTCTGTACCCGGAACTCGAAGCGCGCGGCGCGGCTATCCGGATCGACAAGCGGGACGACGGCGTTTACCTGCTCATTCGCCGGAGCGCCGCCTGATGAGATCGATCCTGGGCATGTTCGGCCGCCGCAAACATACAGACGCGTTCACACCCGATCAGCCGCCGCCGGAAACCGGCGAACCCGTTTCCGTGGCGGCCGAATCGCAGCCGGATGCGCCGCCGCCAACGCCCGGGACAGTGCTTGACGCGATGCACGATGTCATCGATCCGGAACTCGGCTACAACATCGTCGATATCGGACTGATTTACGAATGTCACGTCAACGACAGCGTGGTGCAGATCATCATGACGATGACGACGCCCGGCTGTCCGGCGCAGGACTACATCACGCGCGGAGTTTACGACCGTGGCATGCGCATACCCGGTGTCAGCGACATGGATGTCGAACTGATCTGGCATCCGCCATGGTCGGTGCAAATGATGACCCCGGTGGCCAGGGCACACTTTCGCATCCCGGACGATCCCGCATCCGCGCTTACGCAAACCACCCACGTAAAGGAGAAAAAAATGTCCAAAGTACTTGATGTTCGCCAGCTCATTCCGATGGAACGCCACCGGGTCATTTTCGAGACCTGGAACAATCTCCCGCCCGGTGAAAGTTTCCTGCTCGTCAACGACCACGACCCCAGGCCGCTCTACTACCAGTTCGAAGCCGAACACAAGGGCGCCTTTTCGTGGCATTATGTGGAAGAAGGTCCCGCGACGTGGCAGGTGGAAATCGGCCGCGTCAAACAAGCCGCGTAACGCCGGCTCACGGCACCGGAGGGCGGGTTCGTCCGCCCTCCCGGACCTTCGGGGAAACAGCCGGCGCTTGATCGACATCAAGAAGCCGAGCCCGACGCGGGCGTAAAACAGGTTCTTCCGCTCATCGGCTCGCGGGCAGCAGGAGGCTTGCTATGGCGGACGCAATTTCTACCGACCTTTCCCACGACGAGCACGCGGGGCCGGCCCCCGGCTGGCGTCGCTGGATCACCACCACCAACCATAAAGACATCGGCACGCTGTACCTGATTTTCAGCGGCGTCATGTTTTTGATTGGGGGGCTGTTCGCAATCGTCATCCGCAGCGAACTGTTCGACCCCGGTATGCAGATCGTCGATCCGTATTTCTTCAACGAGATGACGACGATGCACGGCCTCGTGATGATCTTCGGCGTCATCATGCCGTCGTTTGTCGGCCTCGCGAACTGGATGGTGCCGATCATGGTCGGTGCGCCCGACATGGCGCTGCCCCGGCTGAACAACTTCAGTTTCTGGCTGCTGCCGTTTGCCTTTATCCTGCTGCTGTCCACCTTCTTCATGCCCGGCGGCGCGCCAGCGATGGGCTGGACCAATTACGCGCCGCAGGTCATGCAGACCGGCATGGCTTTCCCGTTCATGGTGTTCTCGATTCACCTGATGGGCATCTCGTCGATCGCCGGCGCGATCAACGTCATCGCGACCATCCTCAACATGCGCGCGCCGACGATGCGGCTGATGAAAATGCCGCTGTTCGTGTGGTCGTGGCTGATCACGGCATTCCTGCTGATCGCGGTGATGCCGGTACTGGCCGGCGCGGTGACGATGCTCCTGATGGACAAATACTTCGGCACGAGCTTCTTTTTTGCCGGTGGCGGCGGCGACCCGGTGCTGTACCAGCACGTGTTCTGGTTCTTCGGGCACCCCGAGGTCTACATCATGATCCTGCCGGCATTCGGCATCATCTCGGAGATCATCCCGACCTTCTCTCGAAAGCCGTTGTTCGGCTATGCATCGATGGTTTATGCGCTAGCTTCGATCGCGTTTTTGTCGTTCATCGTCTGGGCGCACCACATGTTTACCGTCGGGATGCCCTTGTCCGCGGAAATGTTTTTCATGTTCACAACCATGCTGATCGCGATACCGACCGGCATCAAGATATTCAACTGGGTTGCAACGATGTGGCGCGGCGCCATGACATTCGAGACGCCGATGCTGTTCGCGATATCGTTCGTGGTGCTGTTCACGATCGGCGGGTTGTCGGGTGTGATGCTCGCTATCGTGCCAGTGGACTTCCAGTACCAGGACAGCTACTTCGTTGTAGCGCACTTCCACTATGTGCTGGTGACGGGCTCCGCGTTCGCGATCATGGGCGCGATCTACTACTGGCTGCCGAAGTGGACGGGACACATGTACAACGAAACGCTCGGCCAGGTGCACTTCTGGATCAGCGTCATTTCCGTCAACGTGCTGTACTTTCCGATGCACTTTCTCGGGCTGGCCGGCATGCCTCGCCGTACCGCCGATTACGCGTTGCAGTTCACATCGATGAACCAGCTTGTCAGCATCGGCGCGTTTGTTTTCGCCGCGGCGCAGTTCATCTTTCTTGCAAACATCATCCTGACGGTACGCGGCGGTAAAAAAGCGACCGGTGAAGTATGGGAAGGTGCGCGCGGACTCGAATGGACCCTGCCCTCGCCGGCGCCGTACCACAGCTTCGAGACGCCGCCTGTGGTCGATTGAATCAGGGACGATCGGGCGGTTCGTTGCGGTCGCACTTCTTGCACCCCAGCGTCCGCCCCAGCATGCTGTTCCGCCCGGCTTCCGTCCGCGTCCACGATCGGTTGACCCACGGCGGATTGTGGCGAACGTGCTGATTGTGCCTGCACTCCAGTTCGGCCACCCAATACCGCTCGTCGTCGAGATGAAAACCGGTAATTTTCTTTTGCATGGATAAAATGAGGCGCTCTTCCATCCGGAAGAGCGCCCCGTTCACTGCCTCAATGCAATGATGCCAGCTTCACTTGCTTGTGGCCCAGTGCATGCGCCACATCGTAGAACGCCTGGTTGGTAATCTTGTGGACGTTCTGGTCGAAATCCATGCCCAGCTTCGGGTTGGCATTGACGTCATCCATCACCGCGTTGTGAATGCCGTGCGAAACCAGCACGTCGTAACAGCGACCTGACCAGTAAGTGCCGTCCGGACCCGTGCCGGCTTTCACCAGCGCCACCGCCAGGGTCTGGCCATGCAGCTTCGCGGGCGCCTTGGGCAGCTTGATGCCCATTTTCGTCGCGTGCTTGAGCGCGTCGGTAACGACCGCGTCGGTGCCGGCAAGCCAGTTGTGAACACTCTCGCTGCCGTATTGCTTCGTCAACTTGGCCACTTCGGCATTCACCGTCTTTGCGCCGAGCATCGAAGTCAGCGCCTTCACGGTGGAGAAATGTTCGGGACCGCCGCCTGCCTTGACCAGTGCCGCGGTCAATTCGAGGTTCGGTGCACCGAGGTAGGCCGGGCCGCCGAACATGTTAATGGTTTGGCCTTGCTCCTGGTCGGCGGCGAAACCCGCGGTCGCGAATAACAGCGCGGCGATACCGACCGCCGCCTGACGCAGATATTTTTGTTTCATTGCTTAGCTCCTGTTGTGGACATCGGTCAGTTTCTTGCCGGTGATGTCCGAAAGCCGTGCAAGAAAATCGCCCTCCGGTTGCAACGCATTGAGCGCATCGCGCGCCGGTCCGGAAAGCAAGCCTTCAAACTGGTCGCCCACGTCGTCGGTCAGGATCGCGAGCGCGAGACTCTGGCGGATGTACGCGGCGATCAAATCCACGATCTGCCTTTGCCGCGTCACGACGGCGCTCGCGCCGGCGTCGGTCACCTCGCCCGCGAGCGCCCGACACTCGTCATCGACGAGCAGCAGCCAGCGTCCGTCGCGCGCGGGCGCCAGATCGTAGCGGTGAATCCTGCCCTGGCAGCCGCCGCACTCGGCGCCGCAGGCCTGCATGCAGAGCGTGGTGATGGCGACGCCGCGCTCGCGCGCTTCGCGCAGATGGTCGGCGAGCGCCGCGGCTTCCGGCGGCTGAATGCCAACCAGCAGTTCCTTATTCGCGCCATCGATGACCGCCCGCGCCTGTGCCATCAGCTCGGCGTAATTGCGCAGGTTGAACACAGGCGCCGCCTCGTCCGCATGTTCCAGCGCGGTCAGTGCCTTCTCCACGGCCTCCAGCGTCCGCCGGTGCCGACGGTCGAGCCGGCGCAGCAGTTGCTCCGGCTTGACCGCGGCGTAGCGCACGCCGTCGGCCGTATCCAGCCGCCGTGCGCCGCCGCGCTCGACCAGGCGTTCGAGCACCGTGTAAACGTTGGCGCGCGGCATGCCCGCCGCCTTGGCGACCTCGTAGCCGTTACTGACGCCTGCGCCAATCAGCGCAACGTAAGCACGCGCTTCGTAATCGCTGAAACCGAGTTCCTGAAGCAGATCGTTGACGTTCATGGCAGATACTTAGTGGTTGCTAGAGCTACTACTAGTATAGAACCCAGTTCGGGGAAGATCAAGGTATGATTGCGGTGCCGCCCAACGCGGCGCAGCGGGAGTGCTCAAGATGCCTGGCGATCAGCCCCACATCAGCCGCCTCGACAACTTCGTCGATGGCGCGTTTGCCTTTGCCGTCACGCTGCTGGTCATCAATGGCAGTTCCGTGCCCCGCGACATCCCGTCGCTGCTCAGGGCACTCGGCGGCGTGCCGGCATTCGCGTGCTGCTTTGCGCAACTCGCGTGGTTCTGGCACGGGCATGTGCGCTGGCGGACACGCGCCCAGGTTGGCGACCGCCCCAGCCTGCTGTTATCGCTGCTGCTGGTGTTTTTCGCACTGATCTTCGTGTACCCGCTGCATATGGTGTACTCGGCCTGTTTTTATTCGCTCAGTGGGGGCGTGCTGTCGGCCGATTTCCACGCCGCGGCCGGTGCCGGATACGGCGTCAAGGCGCTGTTCGTCGTGTTCGGACTGGCCTTCGCGTGCATGGCGGGAACGCTGGCGGCGCTGTTGGACCACGGCGCGCGCCGGGCGCCGGGGCTGTCGCCGCTGGAGCGCGTCGGCATTCACGTCGATGCGGCGAGCTGGATTTACAGCGCCGCGGTGGGACTGGTGTCGGCGGCGATCGCGCTGATCGTTGCGCCGGACTGGATTTGGTTGGCCGGCATCAGCTACGCCCTGCTCGGCTTCATGAGCCCGGTGCTCAAGATGCGGCGCAGCCGCCTGCGGAAAAGTCTCGCGGTTTAGCGCAACGTCGCGATGTGCCCGGCCTGGATCTGCGGCACGTCGCGCCGGCTCCAGTTGCGCCGCACGTAATTGGCAATCGCGGCGATCTCCTTGTCGCTCAACTTGAAGCCGAACGGCGGCATCGAGTACGGGTAAGGCTGTGCTTCGGTCGCGGCCTGGAACCCGCCGCGCAGGATCATCAGCACAAGGTTGGTCGGATTGGGCGAGAGCACCACGGCGCTGTCGCGCAAATCCGGATACCACGGACGTTTCGCATGCCCGTCATCCCCATGACAGCCGGCGCAATGCTTGCCGTAAAGCGTCATGCCCAGCGGCGGTTTGTCGGGATCGATCGCCGGCGCGGTGTTCGCCGCGATCGGCTGTTGAGGTCCGATCGCCGGAACGTCTTGCAGGTAGGCGATGACCGCCGTCAGATCCTCCGGCGCGAGGTATTGCAGGCTCGACTCGACGACGTCGCGCATCTGTCCGAGTGCATCGCCGCGTTCGCTGCGCCCGGTCGTCAGGAACGACTTCAACGCTTCCGGTGACCATTCGCCGATGCCGATGTATGGGTTGGGCGTAATGTTGGGCGCATACCACCCTTCGACCGGAATCGTGCCGCCGGCCAATTCGGCTTCCGTCTGCAGCGCGCCCCAGCCGTTGCGCGGCGTATGGCAGGCGCCGCAATGCGTCAGCGCACGCACCAGGTAAGCGCCGCGATTCAGCGTCGCCGACGCCTTCGGATCCGGCTGGAACGTGTGCGGCTTGAAATACAGCGCGCGCCAGACGCGCACCGCGCTGTCCATGCTGTACGGCCAGCGCAGCGTGTTCGGCTTGTTTTCCCGCTGCACCGGCTGGACGGTGCGAAGATACGCCCAGATCGCCTTGACATCCTTGCGCGTGAGCTGCGTGTAAGACGGATACGGAAACGCGGGATAGAGGTAGTCGCCGTTCTTGTCGAGTCCCTCGTGCATCGCGCGATAGAAGTCGTCGAACGTCCAGTCGCCGATCCCCGTTTTTTTGTCGGGCGTGATGTTGGGCGAATAGACAACGCCGAACGGCGTCCCGATCGGCAAGCCGCCGGAAAACGCCGCGCGGCCGGGCTCGGTGTGGCAGGCGCGGCAATCGCCGAGGTGCGTGAGGTAGTGGCCGCGCTGCACCAGGCTGGCATCGGCGGCGCAGGCGCTGCCGACGAGGCCGAAAGCCAGCAGAACCGCGGCGAACCACTTCATTTCGACTTCTCTTCCGAAGGCGCCGGCGCCGCCGGGCGCAGCGATGCCAGGTAATGCGACATCGCTTGAATCTGCGGCGTCGTCAACGTTTGCACGATGTGCTCGTGCACCGCGTTGTGGCGCGCGCCCTGCGCCCAGTGTTCGAACTGGATCGTCAGGTAGCGTGCGTACTGGCCGGCGAGCGCCGGAACGCCCGGCGGCTCGCCTTCGAGGTTCGCGCCGTGGCAACTGGTGCATGGCGCGATGCCCTCGCGTGGCACGCCATTGCGCACCAGGTCGCGGCCCTGCCGCCAGCGGGCCTTGTCGCGCGGCAGCGCCGGCCCGAACGGCGGCGATTCGGCCGCGTAGTAGGCGGCGATCAGTTGCAGGTACGAGGCAGGCAGATTGGCCAGCAGCCGGTGCATGATCTTCACCGGCGGAATACCGGTGCGCCGCGCCGATTTGAAGCGCAGCAGTTGCTTGTAGAGGTAGGCCGCCGGCTGGTCCGCGAGCCGCGGATAGACGCCCGTGCCGTGGCCCCCGCCCTGCCCGCGCTTGCCGTGGCAGGTTGCACAGGCCGCGAGACGCCATTTCATGTCGTGATGATCGGGCGGTTGCGGCGTGGCGGCGAAGGTGGTCTGACCGGCGAACAGTGCTGCGGCGATGAGCGTCGCCGGCGCTGCAATGCTACGCGGGGAAATCATGCCCCATTATAACCGCCCTCAGTCGCCGATCGGATGCTGTCGATAAAATCGCGCAAGCTGGCGATAAATTTGCGGCAACGATTCGCGCAACGCGGTCGGCTGCTCGAAAAATGTTTCGCTCGCGACGGCGAAAAATTCGGCCGGCGCCGTCAGCGCGTAAACGTCTATCGGCAACGGCCGGTTGTGGCTGTACTCCTCGTGCAGCCGATCCCACGCGCTCGTGAATGCCTGCGACCATTCTCGCCGGTCCATGCGCCGATGAAGCGGCGGAAAACCATTGGTGTCGCCGTTCAGCATGTCGAGCTTGTGCGCCATTTCGTGAATCACGACGTTATGCCCCCGCGGCTCGCCGATCGCCATGACGTCCGCCCACGACAACACTACCGGCCCGCGGCCCCAGGCCTCCCCCGCCAGCACGTGCTCCGTGCGGTGCACGACGCCCGCCGCGTCGATTTGCTCGCGGCGCGGTACGAACAGCTCCGGATACACGACGACGCTGTGCCAGCCGTCGTACCAGTCGAAGCCGAGCTTCAGGATCGGCACGCAGGCATGGACCGCGAGCAGCACGCGGTCCATGTCATCGAGCGTCTGGCCCTGGACCGGCTCGATCGACTTGCGGTCGAGAAACAGCGTCGCCAGCACCCGCAACCGCGCCTGGTCCGTCGCGCCGAGTCGCCGTGCCGGCGCACAGTGGTCGAGCGCGCGCCGCCAATGTGTCTCGGCGATAGGGCGTCTTGCGAGGGCGCGGCGCTCACGCCAGTTTTTCAGTTTATTGAACACACTCTTACTGCTTCTCTCTCCAAAACTTCCCTCACCCTACCCTCTC
>DASSBR010000084.1:0-14775 GCA_035698525.1 Gammaproteobacteria bacterium | reverse complement strand
CTGCTGTCCTGATCACGCCGCCCCTTGTATTCGACCGTGCCGGCGCCCAGGCTCCGACCGCTCAGCACCACGCGATGCGGAATACCGAGCAAATCCGCGTCGCCGAACATGACGCCCGGACGCAGGTTGCGGTCGTCAATCAACGCGTCGATGCCTGCCGTCCGAAGATCATCGTAGAGCTTGTCGGCGGCGGCCGCCACGTCTGGCGACTTCTTTCGGTTGAGCGGCAGAACCGCCACCGTGAACGGTGCCAGCGCTTCCGGCCAGATGATGCCGCGCTCGTCGTGATTCTGCTCAATCGCCGCGGCGACCGTGCGGCCGACGCCGATACCGTAGCAGCCCATCAGCAAGGTGCGTTCACGGCCGTCGGCATCGAGCACCGTCGCGCGCATCTTCTCGCTGTACTTCGTGCCGAGCTGGAAGATGTGGCCGACTTCGATACCGCGCGCCATCGCGAGCCGGCCCTGGCCGTCGGGGCTTGCGTCGCCCGCCACGACATTGCGCAAGTCCGTTGCTTCCGGCTCCGCCAGGTCGCGCTGCCAGTTGACGCCGACGCGGTGCTGGCCGCCGCTGTTCGCGCCGCAGACGAAATCGGCCAGCGCCAGCGTTTCGCGGTCCGCGACGATCGGAATGTCGAGCCCGACCGGGCCGATATAACCGGGTTCGCTTCCCAGTTCCTCACGCACGCGCTCCGCGCTCGCGAGCGTCAGCGGTTTCGCCACCGCCGCCAGCTTTTCCACCTTGATGTGGTTGAGCGCATGATCGCCGCGCAGCAGCAGTGCGACCAGCCCGCCGTCCGCGCCTTCGACGATCAGCGTCTTGACACACCGGGCGGGGGCGACATCGAGATAGCGCGCGACCTGCTCGATCGTTCGACAATCGGGCGTATCCACGACAGCCATCGCCTGTGCCGCCGCGGGCCGCGGCCCGGCCGGCGCCTGCGCCTCGGCCATTTCAACATTGGCGGCGTAGTCGCTGCCATCCGAAAACACAATGGCATCCTCGCCGGAATCGGCGAGCACGTGAAATTCGTGCGAAAAGTTGCCGCCGATATCGCCGCTGTCCGCCCGCACCGCTCGAAAATCGAGGCCGAGCCGGGTAAAGATGCGGCTGTAGGCTTCATGCATGCGATCGTACGTGTCCTGCAGCGACGACTCGTCGAGGTGAAACGAATAAGCGTCCTTCATGATGAATTCGCGCGAACGCATCACGCCGAAGCGTGGCCGGATTTCATCGCGAAACTTCGTCTGAATCTGGTAGAAACTGACCGGCAATTCCTTGTACGAGCGAATTTCGCGGCGCACCAGGTCGGTAATCACTTCCTCGTGTGTCGGGCCGAAGCAGTACTCGCGCTCGCCCCGGTCGCGCATCCGCAGCAACAGCGGGCCGTACTTGTCCCAGCGATCGGTTTCGCGCCACAGTTCCGCCGGCTGTACCGCCGGCATCAGGATTTCCAGCGCGCCGGCGCGGTTCATTTCCTCGCGCACCACCGCCTCGACCTTGCGCAGCACCTTGAGGCCCCACGGCATCCAGGTGTAGAGTCCCGCGGCGAGACGCCGGATCAGGCCGGCGCGCAGCATCAGCTGGTGGCTGACGATTTCCGCGTCGGCGGGCGTTTCCTTGACGGTAAAAACGGGGAACTGGCTCAGGCGCATGTCGGCTTGGTTGTTTGCGTGGTTGGAGCCGGGCATTCTAGCATTCTTACTCCGGGCGAGAGGTTGCTCATGCTCTACAACGCCGACATCGACATTGCCCCGATTCTTTCGCGCAAAGTCGCGATCATCGGTTATGGCTCGCAGGGTCGGGCACAGGCTCTCAATCTGCGTGATTCCGGCGTCGGCGTGACAGTGGCATTGCGCGCGGATTCGCGCGGCCGCGAACGCGCGGCGGCGGATGGCGTCGCCGTGGCCGATATGGCGAAAGCCGCCGCGGGCGCCGAGGTGGTCGCCATGCTGGTCCCGGACGAAGCGCAGCCCGCGGTTTACAGCGAAATCGAGCCGGCGATGCGGCATGGCGCGGCGCTCATATTCGCCCACGGCTTCAATATCCACTACGGCCGGATCAAGCCGCGAGCCGACCTGGACGTTCTCATGGCGGCGCCGTTCGGCATCGGCGAAAAGCTGCGATCGTTGTTTGTGGCAGGCAAGGGCACGGCCGGCATGGCCGCGGTCCACCGCGATGCGACGGGCGACGGGCGGGCGATTGCGCTGGCCTACGCCGGCGCGCTCGGGCTCGGGTATGGCGGCGTTATCGAGACCAGCTTCGCCGAAGAAACGGAGACCGACCTTTTTGCCGAACAGGCGGTCTTGTGTGGCGGACTGACGCACCTGATCGACGCGGCGTACGAGACGCTCACAGCCGCCGGATACGCGCCGGAGATTGCCTATTTTTCGTGCCTTCACGAGGTCAAGCTGATGGCAGATGTCATCCATGAACACGGCATAGCGGCGATGCGGAAATCCATTTCCAGCACGGCGGCGTTCGGCGACGCAACCCGTGGCGCGCGGGTCATCAACGACGAGTCGCGCCGGGAGATGGCGGCGATGCTGGCCGAAATTCGCGATGGCCGGTTCGCGGCGGAACTCGCGGAGGAAATGGACGCGGGAGCGCCGACACTGGCAGTTTACCGGCGGGACTCCGGAGCGCATTCTATTGAGAAAGTCGGTGCGCGGCTGCGCGCGGCGATGGGTGCTTCACCGAACGAGGGCTGAGTTTTGTCCGATCCAGGCAGAGATGTAATACGTCCGGCATCATGGCATCATGGCCAATCGGCCAATTCCGACGACGTTCCCATGCAAGACGATTCCACGGCAGAATCGCCCGAAGCCGCACGCAGGCGGCGGCGCGGCATTTACCTGCTGCCCAACCTGTTCACGACCGGCGGATTGTTCGCCGGCTTTTACGCCATAGTCGCCGCAATGGCCGGTCATTATTCGATTGCGTCCGGCGCCATCTTCGTCGCGATGCTGATGGATGGCCTCGACGGCCGCATCGCCCGGCTGACGCGAACGCAAAGCGCATTTGGCGAGCAGTACGACAGCATCGCCGACATGGTGTCGTTCGGCCTCGCGCCGGCGCTGGTCATTTATCAATGGTCGTTGCACGACCTCAACGTGTACGGCTGGATGTGGGCGAAGGTCGGCTGGCTTGGTGCGTTCGTATTCGTCGTCGCCGGCGCACTACGGCTCGCACGCTTCAACGTACGCGTGCACGTCGTCGACAAGCGTTACTTCCAGGGCCTGCCGATCCCGTCCGGCGCCGGCCTCATTGCCGGGGGCGTCTGGCTCGGACAAAGCTTCGGCATCGGCGGCGACACTGTCGTCGTGCCGGCGCTGGCTGCGACAATCGTCGCCGGCCTGCTGATGGTCAGCAGCATCCCATATTACAGCTTCAAGGACCTGAACCTGCACGGCCGGGTGCCGTTTGCCTACGTGCTGGTCATTCCGTTGATTTTCGTCTTGATTGCACTCAGCCCGCCGAAAACGCTGTTCGGCGCGTTCCTCATTTACGCGTTGTCCGGGCCGGTGCTGTGGGTGTGGCGGATTGCGCGGCGCAGGCGCATCGCAAGGCAGATGGAGCATCGAAAGGGTTGAACGGGTACGAGCATAAGGATGTGCTGGCGGCGATGGGCATTACCGTCTGGTTGACGCGCAAAGCGGCGGCGCCGGATGCGGTGGCCGCGCCTGTTCCGCCTGTGCCATCTGTCTCAGACACGCCGCCTCCCGAACCCGTTTCCACGCCCGCTCCTGTCGCCAGGGGCGCCGCGGACATGGATTGGGGCGCGCTCGAATACGCCGTCTCGAACTGCACGGACTGCCGCCTGCACCGGACGCGTACGCAGACGGTGTTCGGTGTCGGCAACCGGCGGGCCGAATGGATGATCGTCGGCGAAGGACCGGGGCAGGAAGAAGACCGGCGCGGCGAACCGTTTGTCGGTCCGGCCGGCAAGCTGCTCGACGCGATGCTCCAGGCGACCGGACGGGCGCGCGGCGACGTGTACATCGCCAACGTCGTCAAGTGCCGGCCGCCCGGCAACCGCAATCCGGATTCCGCCGAGGCAGCGAGTTGCGCGCCGTATCTTGAGCGACAGATCGCGCTCATTCGTCCGAAGATGATCATTGCTGTCGGCAAAGTCGCGGCCAACAACCTGCTTGGGACGGACGTGAGCCTTGCGCGCTTGCGCGGCAAGGTGCACCGGCATCCGCGCTTCGACATCCCGATCGTTGCGACTTACCACCCCGCATACCTGCTGCGCCGCCCGGAGGACAAAGGCAAGGCCTGGGCGGACCTCAAACTGGCAATGCGTCAATGAGTGTCTGGCCGCGCAGCGAACCGGCGACATTTCGCCGCATGATGCGCGAGGACCTGGACGCGGTGATGGCGATCGAGCAGGGCGCGTACGAGTTCGGCTGGACGCGCGGCATTTTCGAGGACTGTCTCAGGATCGGCTACGAGTGCTGGGTGCTGATCGACGACGATGTCATCGTCGGTTACGGCATCATGTCGTTTGCTCCCGGCGAGGCGCACGTTCTCAATATCTGCGTCGATCGGCGGCGTCAGCGCAAAGGCTACGGCCGCCTGGGCATGGAACACCTGATCACCCTCGCGACGGAGCACGGCGCGGCGCGAATGTGGCTTGAGGTGCGGCCGTCAAACGAGGCGGCGAGGCAGCTTTATCGCGCGCTGGGGTTTCGACAGGCCGGCCGGCGGCGCGGGTACTATCCCGGCAGAGGAGGCCGGGAGGATGCGCTGGTGCTGTCGCGGCGGCTGAACAGACCGCTGCGGTAGCAGCGGGCGGTGACGGCACAGGGACTCGAACGCAAGCCTGTTAAAATAACCGGCTTTGCCACCAACTGCTTGCCACTCACTATATGTCTCTTGACTCCGACATCGTGCGCCGCCGCACGTTCGCGATCATCTCCCACCCCGACGCCGGCAAGACCACGCTGACTGAAAAGCTGTTGCTGTTTGGCGGTGCGATCCAGCTCGCCGGCACCGTCAAGGGCCGGAAGGCCGCGCGCCACGCCACATCTGATTGGATGGCGCTGGAGCAGCAGCGCGGCATCTCCGTGACATCCTCAGTGATGCAGTTCCCGTACAAGGGTCGCGTCGTCAACCTGCTGGACACGCCCGGCCACGAGGACTTTTCGGAAGACACTTACCGAACGCTCACCGCGGTCGATTCGGCGCTGATGGTGATTGACTGCGCCAAGGGCGTCGAGCCGCGCACGATCAAGCTGATGGAAGTCTGCCGGCTGCGCACGACGCCGATCTTCACGTTCATCAACAAGCTCGATCGCGAAGGCCGCGAGCCGATGGAGTTGCTCGATGAGGTTGAGCGGGTGCTGGGCATTCGCGCGGCGCCGTTGACCTGGCCGCTCGGGATGGGCCGGGATCTGCGCGGCATCTATCATCTCGCCGACGATACTATTCACGTCTACTCGCCGGAAAAAGGCGGTCGGCTGGGCCGGACGACCATTATCGAGGGTCTCGCCAGCGCCGAGGCCGACACGCTGCTCGGCGATCGCGCGGCCGAGTTTCGCGACGAAATCGAACTGGTACGCGGCGCCGCGCACCCGTTCGACCTCGCCGCGTACCTGGCGGGCGAGTTGACTCCCGTCTTTTTTGGTTCGGCGATCAACAACTTCGGGGTGCGCGAGCTGCTGGACGCGTTCGTGGAGACTGCTCCGGCGCCGTTGCCGCGCGCGGCAACCGAGCGCACCATCGCCCCCGACGAAGACAAATTCACCGGCTTCGTTTTCAAGGTGCAGGCGAACATGGACCCGGCGCATCGCGACCGGATCGCGTTCCTGCGCGTGTGTTCGGGCCGCTACGAGCCGGGTCTGCGTGCGCACCATGTGCGCCTCGGCCGCGGCGTCAAGATTCCCGACGCACTGACGTTCATGGCCGCCGAGCGCGAGCATGTCGATTCAGCCTGCGCCGGCGACATCATCGGCATTCACAACCACGGCACGATTTCCATCGGCGATACCTTCACGCAGGGCGAGACGCTGACATTCAGCGGCATTCCCAACTTCGCGCCGGAATTGTTCCGCCGCACGGTGCTGAAGGATCCCTTGAAGAGCAAGGCGCTGAACAAAGGTCTGGACCAACTGTGCGAGGAGGGCGCGACGCAGGTTTTTCGGCCGCTCGCCAACAACGACCTGATCCTGGGTGCCGTCGGCGTGCTGCAGTTTGACGTCGTTGCGCACCGGCTCAAGGAAGAATACGGTGTGCAGGCGCAATTCGAAGGCGTACCGGTTGCCACGGCGCGCTGGGTCGATTGCAGCGATGAGCGCAGGCTGGAAGAATTCGAGCGTAAGAACCAGCAGCACCTGGCGCGCGACCACGGCGGATTCCTGGTGTATCTCGCGCCGACGATGGTGAACCTGCAGTTGACGATGGAGCGCTGGCCGGAAATACGGTTTCGCGCGACGCGAGAGCATGGGGAAGAAGAAGTCGCGGCATGAACCAACGACGCGATGCCTGGTATTGGGCCATGTACGACTGGGCGAACTCCGGTTTCGCCACGTCGGTCATGGCCGGCTTTTTCCCGATCTTCCTGAAGGAATACTGGAGCAGCGGCGGGGACGTCGCGCTGAGCACATTCCGGCTCGGAAACGCCAATGGCGGCGCAGCACTGGTCATTGCGATTCTCGCGCCGGCGCTGGGCGCGATCGCCGACCGGCGCGGCGGCAACAAGACTTTCATCGGGCTGTTCGCGACGCTTGGCATCGTTGCGACAGCCGGGCTGTATTTCGTCAACCAAGGCGACTGGCCGCGCGCGATCGCGTTCTATGTCATCGGCGCGGTCGGCTTCGCCGGCGGTAACGTCTTTTACAACGCAATGCTGATGCGCATCGCGCCGCGGCATCGCTGGGATATCGTCTCGGCCCGCGGCTTCGCGCTCGGCTATCTCGGCGGCGGCTTGCTGTTCGCTCTCAACGTCGGCATGGTGCTTGAGCCGCACTGGTTCGGTCTTGCCGATCTGCGCCAGGCGGTGCGGGTGGCTTTTTTGACAGTTGCGGTCTGGTGGGCGATTTTCGCGCTGCCGCTGCTGGTGTTCGTGGATGAAGCGCGACCCTCCGACGTTCGCTGGGGCCGCGCCGTCGGCGAGGGCATGCGCGAGCTGCGCGACACGTTCCGGCGCATCCGGCGGCTCAAGCCCGTGTGGACGTTTCTGCTCGCCTATTGGCTGTACATCGACGGTGTGAACACCATCATTGCAATGGCCGTCGATTACGGCTTATCGGTCGGGCTGAATGCAAACGCGCTGATTATCGCGCTGCTTCTGACCCAGTTCGTCAGCTTCCCATCCGCGATCGTCTTTGGCCGTATCGGCGCCCGCTATGGCGCGCGCCGGGGCATCGCGATTGCCATTGCCGTTTTTGCCGGCGCAACGTTTTGGGCCATGTTCATTCGCAGCGCGTTCGATTTCTACAGTATTGCCGTCGTGATCGGCCTGGTGCAGGGCGGGATACAAAGCCTGAGCCGCTCGTACTACGCGCGGCTGATTCCTGCGGGACTTGCTGCCGAATTCTTCGGCTTTTATGGTGTTGTCGGCAAGGCATCCGCTGTGCTCGGCCCCTTCCTGGTAGGCTGGATCGCGTTGCTGACGCACAATCCCCGATACGCCATCGGCGCGATCATCTTCCTGTTCGCCGTGGGCGGTGCGATGCTCGCAACGATTCCCGAACCCAAGCAGGTCGTTCATCTTTCCCGCTAGCCGGAAGGTTGTCGCGACACCCCGACAGGCCGAGCCAGGAATAGGTCCAAAGTACCAAACAGGCTTTTTGCGTATAACTGCGTCTGATGCGCCGCAACCCTATAAAAATCAAGGCATTTCGCTATACTTACTCCGATGTGTCTGCGCTGGTTGCGTGGCATGTCGCTTTGGTTGTCGTGCAGCGCTTGTTATCAACAGGGGAATTCTCTATTGTTGTCGCGGTTAAGACATAACGACCGGTTAAATGCTCTATAGCGAGGCTGGCAAGGAATGCTGGCGCGCGGTCGTATCAGGACGAGTACGAGAAGAACGCACATGGACGTGACAACGACCGCCTATACGCGGTACGGAGTGAGTGGGCTTGCGTCATTGCCGCAGGTGCTGCTCAAGTTGCTGGAGCTTTACGACGACGGCGACGCACCTCCGCGGGAGCTGGCTCGAATCATCGCCAGGGACTCGGCCATAAGCGCCAAGACGCTGGCGCTCGGCCGCGCCGTCGACGCGCAAGGGCGGCGTGGCGACGGCATCACGCTCAAGCAGGCGATCGCTTCACTTGGTCCCGACATGATCAAGAGCATCGTCATCGGCGCGTCCGGCCACCCAATACTGCTGCGCTACGCCGAGCCCTGGCGCGCACCGTTGCAAAAACTCTGGCTGCGTTCCCTGACCTGCGCGCATCTCGCCGAGTTGCTTGCCGAACTCGCCGAATATCCGGCGCCGCACGAGGCCTATCTGGGCGGCCTGTTTCACAACATCGGCCAGCTTGAGCTCGGCGGCTACGCGCCCGATCAATACCCGAACCTCCTCGCCGTCGCTCAGGACGGACCGAAACTTGTTCAACTCGAACTGGGCCATTTCGGCACCCAGCATTACGATGTCGGGGCCGAGTTGATTGAGTCCTGGCGATTGCAGTCGTTCATCGCGGACGCGGTGCGCTACCAGGGGGAGCCCGCTGACAAGCTGCGTGACGCGCATCCACTCGTGCGAATCGTGAACGTGGCGCGCGGGCTTGCCTCCGGTGAAGCCAGCCGCCCTGCCGCTATCGAGGCCGCCCTCGAATTTTTCCCGCATCTGCAGGCGACTCGGCTCAGAAGTCTGGCGCGCCAGGCGGTCGATCGCGTGGCCGAAGACGCGCACGAGCTGGAGGTGCCTCTGGAAGGCGAAGCGGCGGCGCCGGCGACCGAGGACAAGGCGTTTGAACTCGCGCGCCGCATTCGCAATGTGGCGATTCTCGACGGGATCAGCCACCCGCTGACAGCCGAACGCGGTCCCGCCATGCTTGAAATGGTGGTGCGCTGCGGTGCGGAAGTACTGGCCGGGGCCCAGTCGTCCCTGCTGCTGATTTATAACGCCGGACACGACGCGCTTGAAGGTGTCGGTACCGGTCTTGCCGGAGAGATTCATCTGCCGGTTGGAACGGGTGCGAGCGTTGCGGCCCGCGCGCTGTCGTCGGGAACGATGTTGCCGTCGACGGAAGCCGAGGCGGATGACGCATTGGTGGTCGCCGACCGCCAGTTGCTGAAGCTGCTCAACACTCCGGCGATGTTGTGTGTGCCGCTGGTCAATGGCGATGTGAGCGCCGGCGTTTTTGCGCTCGGTGTGGCGAGGGACGACCTCCCGTACCCGAAGGAGCAGATGGCGCTGCTGGCTCAGTTTGGCGCCCGCATTGCCGCGGCGGTTCCCTCGCGGCACGAACCGGCCATCGAACCGCATGCGCCGAATGGCGGCGGCGACGTGTTTTTTCAGCATGTGCGCCAGTCGGTGCACGAAGCGCGCAATCCCTTGACGACCGTGCAGAACTACGTGCAGATCCTGTCGAGCAAGCATGCAGGCGAGGCCTGGGCGGAACGCGATCTCAAGATCATCAGCGAAGAGATCGAGCGCATCGACGGCATCCTGCGGCGGCTGTCGGATATCACGATTGTGCCGAAGGGCGCGGCGGGGGCGGTTGCCATCAATCGTGTGCTGACCGACATGGTGTGGTTGCACCAGACATCGACGCTGGATGCGCGTAATATTGGCGTGCAACTCGATCTTGGACAGGATATTCCGCCGCTTCCGGTCGATCCGGACGGGCTTAAGCAGGTGATTTCCAACCTGTTGAACAATGCCGTCGAGGCGATGCCCGAGGGCGGCGAAATACAGATACGAACGCGCGCGGGGATCAACGTCAATGGCCAGATGTACGCGCAGATGGAGATCCGCGATTCGGGCCGCGGCGTCTCGCCCGGACTGGTCGACATGGTGTTCAAGTCCGGCGCCTCGGACAAGGGCGAAGGGCGAGGGCTCGGCCTTGCCATCGTCGCAGAATTGATCGAGGAATGGGGCGGCTCTATCAGTTGCCAGAGCGAACCGGGCGCCGGTACGGTGTTCGATGTGCTGTTGCCATACAGGCACGATGACAAGGAGCATAGGGAGAGCCTGTGATGGACTGGGGCAGATTGCAAGCACATGAGCGAGAGGCGGCGCGAGCGTCGACGCGCATCCTGCTTGTCGAAGACGAGCGGCGTGTCGCGGAAAGCGTGCGAGAGCTGCTCGAACTTTACGGCTTCTGCGTCGAGGCGGCGGCCGATGGGGCGGAGGCTGCCCGTCGCCTGAAGCGCGACCAATACGATATCGTTCTGCTCGATCTGAATCTGCCCGGCATGAGTGGCCACGATCTGCTCGACTTCATTGTCGCCGGCCGGTTCGACACCGCGGTCATTGTCATCAGCGGCGAGACGTCGGGCGACAGCGGCCTCGATGCGCTGAAACGCGGCGCAACCGATTATCTCCGCAAGCCTTACGCACCGGAGCAGTTGGTCCGGTCGATCGAGAACGCAGCGCGCAAGCAGCAGCTCGAACGGGAGAACGCCGAAGTCGAATCGCGCTTGATCGAGTCGGAAAAACTGCATCGCTATATCGTCGAAAGTTCGCCCGACCTGATTTACATGCTCGACAAGGACGGCCGGTTCTCGTTCGTCAACAGCCGTATCGAGACGCTGCTCGGTTACCGCAAGAGCGAGCTGATCGGCATGCATTATTCGGCGATCGTTTACGACGCCGACCAGGAGTACTCGCGCTTTCTTTTCAACGACCGGCGCACCGGCGATCGCGCGGCGCACAACATCGAGCTGCGCCTCAAATGCCGCGACGGCGCCGGCAGGCTGGCCCATCAGCGGTACCTGCCGGTCGAGATCAACGCGATGGGCATGTATCGGCCGGGCGATGCGCCCGCACCCGAACGTTTCCGCGGCACCTATGGCATCGCGCGCGATATCAGCGAGCGCAAGCGGGCCGAGGAATTGATCAATTTTCAGGCCTCTCACGATCTGCTGACGCGCCTGCCCAACCGCTTTCTGTTCAAGGACCGGTTGGCGCTCGCCGTCAGCCAGGCGCGGCGCACGCCGCAAACATTTGCGATCATGTTCCTCGATCTCGACCGCTTCAAGATGGTCAACGACACGCTGGGCCACCTGATCGGCGACCAGTTGTTGCAGACCGTCAGCAAGCGCATTCTCGGCTGCCTGCGCGAGGGCGATACGCTGGCGCGCGCGGGAGGCGACGAATACATGCTCTTGCTGCCGCAGGCGGGACGCCGATCGGATGCGGCGGAGGTCGCGCGCAAAATCCTCGCCGCGCTGCGCCAGCCGTTTATCGTCGGTGACAACGAGCTGTTCGTCACAGTCAGTATCGGCCTCGCGCTTTACCCCGAGCATGGCGAAAATCCCGACACGCTGATCCGGCGGGCGGACATCGCGATGTATGAGGCGAAAGGGCGCGGCAAGGACGCCTACGAGTTTTATCGCGACGACATGAGCGCCGTTATCACCGACTACGTATCGCTCGAGAGCGGCATGCGCCGCGCGCTGGAATCCAACCAGTTCGATGTCTACTATCAGCCGCAGGTCGATGTTTCCACCGGGCGCGTGACTGCCATGGAGGCGCTTGTACGCTGGCGACACCCTACGCGCGGGTTGCTCGCACCCGGCGAGTTCATACCGATCGCGGAGGAAAGCGGCCTGATTGTTCCGCTTGGCGAATGGGTGTTGCGGCGTGCGTGCGCCGATATGGCCGAGTGGCGGCGCGAGAAACTGCCTGAAGTCCGGGTCGCGGTGAATTTTTCGACGCTGCAGTTCGAACAGGAAGGGCTTGTGCAGACGATCGTGTCGGTGCTGGACGAATTCGGGCTGCCGGGGACGGCGCTTGAAGTCGAGATCACCGAAAACCTGATCATGAAGGACATGGAAAAGACCGTGCCCAGGCTGCGCGAGTTGAGCGCCCACGGCATTCGCATTGCCGTTGACGACTTCGGCACCGGGTACGCGTCGTTGAGCTACTTGCGCCGGTTGCCTATCGACACGCTCAAGCTCGACAATTCGTTTGTGAACGACATTCATGCCGGCGGCTCGGGCACGTCCATTACATCGGCGATCGCCTCTATGGCGGACAGCCTCGACCTGAACCTGATCGCCGAGGGCGTGGAGACGGAGCAGCAGATGAATTACCTGCGATCGATCGGGTGTAACGAAATGCAAGGGTTCATGTTGAGCCCGCCGCTGTCGGCGGAGGCGGCCAAGCGCTTCGTGATGCGCGATCCGGAGTCGCTCGCAGGGCTGCGATAAAAAGTTAGACGCGCCGTTCCGGCTGAAAATTGGCCACCTCCGCCGCCATCCGCCGGAGGCCGTCCGCCGGTGGATCGACGCCGTATCTCAGCGCCACGTATAACCCTGTCACCGTATCAACCGTTTCCGCGCAATCCGGCCGGCGACGCGCCGCCCGGCTAGCGAAATCCAGCGGACCCTCGCTTCGGCGACGGTGCAGACCCACCCGCGCGAGCTTCCGGCAAAACCGTTCATACAGGCGCACGACAGGCTCGCCGCGTCGCAGCCATGTCCGCCAGGCGAACCACGCGCCGACACCGGCAAAAATCAGCACGAACGCCACCAGCATTGTCATCGCGACATTAACCCAGTCGCCGTAATCGATACCGAGACGGGCAAAGGCCTTTCTCTGCAGTGACGGACCATAGCTCATGACCCACTCATTCCAGAACGTATTGGCGGCGTTCCAGACGTAATCCATGCGCCGCAGCCAGGCCTGTGCGCCGGCGCCTCCGGTCGATGCGGCGGCAATCGCCGCGGCGGCCTCCGGCGAAATGCGGTTTGGCGGCAAAACCGCGGTGGGATCGATGCGTTTCCAGCCGACGCCCGCCAGCCACACCTCGGCCCACGCATGTGCGCGCGCGTCGCGAATCGTCCAGTACCCGTCGATCGGATTGCGTTCGCCGCCAACGTAGCCTGTGACCACGTGCGCCGGAATGCCGGCCGCGCGCATCAGGAAGACTAAGGCGCTGGCGTAGTGCCCGCAAAAGCCGCGGCGCGTCTCGAACAGGAATTTGTCGATGCCGTTATGGGCGAGCGGCGGCGGCTTGAGGGTGTAGTAATAAGCGCCGTTCGCAAAGCGATCGAGGGCCTGCTTGACGATCGTTTGAGGCGAATCCAGATTACGCCGCCAGCGCGCCGCCAGCGCTCTCGCGCGCGGATTGCCGGTCGGCGGCAGTTGCAGGTCCCGTTGGCGGTTCGCCGGCGGCAGGTCGAGGCCGTAGCGCGCGTCGGGGTAGGATGTCACGCGATAGCGTTCGCGTTGCCGCACCGTCCGGTCGCCGTACAACGTGTAATCGGCCGCGAGCGCCGCGTTCGATGGCCAGTTCAGCGGTGTTGCCAGCGCGTACAGCCAGCGGTGATCGTCCGGTTGCAGTGTGATCGTGTAGCTCAGCGGCGCGCCGGCCGGTTGCACACGTCCCGGCGACAGGCCCTTGTTGCCGCGCGTCCAGATGCCGTCCTGGAAATGATGCAGCACCGGGCCGCGCCAGTAGAGCGCGTGGGGCGGGGGACTGTCGAAATGGACGCGGAAGGCGATCCGGTTCGAGACGACAAGCTGGCTGATGCTGCCGGGCGACATCGTATCGCCGATGCCGGTACTGGCGGTCACGGGCGACGGCAGTTGCCAGATCGGCCCCGGCACGCGCGGGAAGATGAAAAACAGGATGGCGGCTATGGGCGCGGCGGGAATCAGCAGGCCGGCCGCGATCCGCCCCGCCTGGCGGCCGGAGAGGCCGCGCTCGCCGTCGCCGACGACCACAAACGCAGTCACGGTGAGCCAGAGGGCCGGCAGCATGTACAACGCCAGCTCGATGTTCGGCTTGTAGAGAAAATCCGCCAGACCGATAAACAGCGTGATGACCAACAACAGGAAGTAGTCGCGTCTGCTGTGGCTTTCGATGAGCTTCAGGCCTGCCATGACGACCAGCAGTGCGCTGCCGGCGACAATGCCGAGCAAGGTGCCGTAGCTGAACCAGATCGCGGCCAACGCGCCCAGCGTCATGACCGCGCGCAGCGCCCGCCCCGGCAGCGGCGCGTTGAACCAGGCATGGCCAAGCCGCCAGACGATCAGCACCGCGATCAGCGCCGCCGCCCACGGCCGGATGTGATCCATCGCCGGCATCAGCATCGCGATCAGCGCCGCCAGCGCCCACAGCAGGCGCTGGCGCGCCGGCGTTCGCTCACCCGTGCGCCGGGCTATGCTAACCGCGCTCATACAGAGCCAGTGCCGTCAGACACCGCTCCCGGTGAGCTGCGCCGCTGTCGGGCCCCCATGTTTGCCCGCCGAGCCGCAGCCCATAGCTCGCTCCAGACGCGGCTGCGTCGACGACGCTGCGCGTCAGGCGCGACAAGGCCTCCTCCAGCGGCAGATCGGCCAGTGCGTCAATATCGTAATAATCCAGCGCCGGCGGTCCGGCGGTGAACTGCTTGGTCAGAAGCCCGCGGCCGCGAGCCATGGCGTGCCAGTCGACGCGGCGGATCGGATCGCCTTCACGCCAGGCGCGGAGGCCGGCAAAATCGTCGTCGCCTTCCACGTAATCGCCCGCGGCGGCGTCAGCCGCAGCCGGCGCTCGCCCGGTTGCCGCGGGCATTTCCGCCGGGCGCGGCCAGACGAGCCCCACGATATCGTGCTCGATCCACACCCACGCGCGGAACAGGCCCAGCGGAAACGTCGTCGACAGCGAA
>DASSBR010000083.1:0-18695 GCA_035698525.1 Gammaproteobacteria bacterium | reverse complement strand
CACCGTCAATCTCGCGCCGGCCGACCTGCCCAAGGAAGGCGGTCGCTTCGACCTTGCGATCGCACTCGGCATTCTCGCCGCGTCCGAGCAGCTTCCGGCGAGCGTCCTGGAGCAATATGAATTTCTCGGCGAGCTTTCCCTGAGCGGCGAACTGCGGCCGGTGCGCGGCGCGCTGCCGGCGGCGATCCAGGCGCGTGCGACCGGCCGCGCGCTGGTGGTCCCGGCGGCGAATGCGGACGAGGCCGCGCTGGCTACGGGTGCAAAGGTCTTCGCGGCCGATCATCTGCTCGCGGTCACCGCGCACCTTGCCGGCGAGAAGCCGCTCGAACCGCACGTCGGCGACCCGCACGCCACGCCACCGCATTATCCGGATCTCGCCGACGTGCGCGGCCAGCAGCACGCCAAGCGCGCACTCGAAATCGCCGCCGCCGGTGCGCATAGCCTGTTGTTCGTCGGCCCGCCCGGGACGGGCAAAAGCATGCTCGCGAGCCGCCTGCCGGGGATTCTGCCGCCGATGTCGGAAGACGAGGCGCTCGAAGCCGCGGCCGTCGCATCCATCAGCAACACCGGCTTCGACGCGGCGCGCTGGGGCGAGCGGCCGTTTCGCCAGCCGCACCATACGGCGTCCGGCGTCGCGCTGGTCGGCGGCGGTTCGCAGCCGCGGCCGGGCGAGATTTCGCTGGCGCATCATGGCGTGATGTTTCTCGACGAGCTGCCGGAGTTCGACCGACGCGTGCTCGAAGTGCTGCGCGAGCCGCTGGAATCCGGCGCGATCACAATTTCGCGCGCGGCGCGCCAGGCGGAATTTCCGGCACGTTTTCAACTCGTCGCGGCGATGAATCCGTGCCCGTGCGGCTATCTCGGCGAGCCGAGCGGGCGCTGCAACTGCACCGCCGAGCAGGTGCAGCGCTATCGGGGCCGCGTCTCCGGGCCGTTGCTCGACCGGATCGACCTGCATTGCGAGGTGCCGCGCCCGCCCCGTGCGGCACTGCGTCCCGGCGCGGCCGCCGATGGCGAACCGAGTGTGCGGGTGGCGGTGCGCGTGGCTGAGTCCCGCGCACGCCAGTTGCAACGCGCGGGCAAGGCCAACGCCGCGCTCGACAACCGGGAAGTCAATCGACATTGCCGGCTCGGCGACGAGGCGCAGCAGTTGCTTGATCAGGCAATGGAAAAATTGAGCCTGTCGGCGCGCGCTTATCATCGCGTGCTCAAGGTCGCGCGAACGATTGCCGACCTCGCCGGCGTCGCCGACATCGAGACGACGCATCTGGCCGAGGCAATCGGCTATCGCGGCCTGGATCGGCAGCCGGCGGCAAGCGTGTTTAACTAGGACTGAAAAACAAGCGAGGAAGGATCCGACCATGCCCAAACGCCACCCGGTTGTTTTCGTTCACGGCTGGAGCGTGCGCGACACCGAAAGCTACGGCGCGCTGCCTGAGCGGCTGGTGCGCGAAGCGCGCGCCAACGCGGTGCTTGATCTCGACATCCGCCACTTGTGGCTGGGCGAGTACGTCAGTTTCCACGATGAAGTGCGCGTCGCCGATCTCGCGCGCGCGTTCGACGCCGCGCTGACGCGCGATCTCGGCGACCTGCTCGCGGCGAAACAGCGCTTCGTCTGCATCACGCACTCGACCGGCGGGCCGATCATTCGCGAGTGGCTGCAACGCAATTTCCTCAATGACCCGCAACGGCCGCTGCCGATCAGTCACCTGATCATGCTCGCGCCACCGAATTACGGCTCGGCGCTGGCACAACTCGGCAAGACGCAACTCGCGCGGCTCAAAGCGTGGTTCGAGGGCGTCGAGCCCGGCACCGGCGTGCTCGACTGGCTCGAACTCGGCAGTCCCGAAAGTCTCGCGCTCAATCGCGCGTGGATCGAAAAGGGCCGGAGCCTCATCAGCGCGCGCGGCGTATTCCCTTTCGTGCTGACCGGCGAGACGATCGATCGCGCGTTGTACGACCACCTGGTGCCCTATACCGCCGAAAACGGTTCGGACGGCGTGGTGCGGGTCGCGTCGGCCAATCCGAACACGAGCTGGCTGACGCTGGAGCAGGGGCCGGTCATGCGCGCGCCGGCATCGCCGCTGGGCTTCGCCGCGCCGAAGCTGCGCCAGACGGGCAACGACGCCATCGACGGCGTCGCGATGCGCATCATTCCCGGCCGCGCGCATTCGGGCGAAGACATCGGCATCATGGCGAGCGTCGCCAATACCGCGGCGCCCGACCCGACCGTCAACGCGATCATGCGCTGCCTCGTGGTGCGTTCGCAAAAGGACTACGACCTGCTCGCGCGGCGCTTCGCCGCGGAGAGCCGTCGAGTGCAGGCAGCCGAGCAGGTCGAGCATATCGATGGCGGCAATCCGTTCGAGCGCACGATCATTCACGACCCCGCGACGATGATCGTGTTTCGCGTCCGGGACGATCACGGCCATCCGGTCAACGATTTCGATCTCAAGCTGATCGCTGGCAAGGAACACAGCCCCGACCATCTGCCGCCGGGCTTTTTCATCGACCGCCAGCGCAACAAGCGCTGCCCGAACACGATCGCGTACTTCCTGAACTGGTCGCGCATGGCTGGCGCGAAGCCGATATACAGCGACGACGGAGCGTTGCTGCGCGAAGCACTGAAGCCCTCGCCCGGCCTCGGCATCTCGATTACGCCGTTTCCGCTGAACGGGTTCGTGCATTACCTGCCGGCGGCGTGGCCGGCGACCAGGGCCAATATGAACCTGCTGATCCGGCGCAACCAGACGACCGTGGTCGATATCGTGCTGCGGCGCGTGGTCGGTTCGGGCACGTTCCGGCTGACGCAGAATCTCGAGCCGGAAAGCTTTGTCGATGTGGAGCCGGGCGCGCCGATCGGGCTCGATTAGCTCGTGTTCTCCTCCGACTCGATCGCCGTAGCGACGTCTTCCGGGTACGTCGGCAGCGCGAAGAACAGGCACACGCCCGCTCCGACCAGCGTTACCAGCATGATCAGGAAAGTGATGCCGAGGCCGGCGCCGCCGTTGTGCGAAGCACGGCCAAATGCGCCGCCGGCGCCACCGAAGAACGTCGACACATAACCGAACACAATCGGCGCGATTGCCTCAAACGCATAGCGCAGCGACGCGCGCACGCTTTCGGCGCGGCCCCACAGGCGCGAGTGCATGATGTCGAGGCGCGCCGCGTCCATGGGCGGGTTGACGCCGCCGATGCCGATCGCGCCGAGGAAAAACAGCACCGTTGCCGCCGTGATTGATGACACGAAGAAGCCCGGCAGAAAGAAAGCGGCCGCGATCAGGAACGCGATCGCGCCCGCCCGGATGCGGGCGGTGAAGCGACCTCGGTCGATCAGCCAGTCCGACCCGCGGCCGATGACCAGCACGCCGACGATCGCACCGAGACCGATCGCAACGAGCAGCGATGTGCCCTCGGACTGGCCGAGATTGAAGCGGGCGCGGATATAGACCACGCCGAAGGTCCGCAAGCCGGTGAGATAAAAGTAACCGAGCGCCGACGCGAGAATGATCAGCAGGTTGGTGCGAATTGACAGGATGTACCAGGCCGCGCGCAGCCAGGACATGTGCGTCGGATCGTCGTGCAGCACCAGCGGCCGGTCGGGGCTGATGTCCGCCTCCCTGATCTGCTCCTCGACCTTGTCGGCGGTTTCGCCGGCCCCCTCGGCCGTCTGAGCCGGATCGCCCGGCTCGGCATCGGTCTTCGCATCCTCCGACGGGATTTCCGTGGCGCCGGGCTTCATGCGGCTTTGCCCGCCACGCGCCGGTTCCGGCAGCCATATGATCAAGGCCGCCGCGAGCGCGAAACCGATTGCGGCAAGTATCCAGAACGACGCCCGCCACGACAACGCCTCGGCAACGTCGCCGGAAATGACGAACCCGAATGCCGCGCCAATCAGTTCGCCGGTCAGAATGAAACCGTAGATACGGCCGCGCTCGGTCGGGCGAAAAAAATCGCCAATCAGTGAAGCCACGGTCGGCGCGGCGGCCGCGACCACCGCCCCCAGCGCGAGCCGGGTCAGCAGCAACATCAGATAGGAAGTCGAAGCGCCGCTGATCGCCATCGCCAGCGACCAGACGATCACCGCGATCGTCAGCAGCCGGACGCGCCGCACGCGGTCGGCGAGCACGCCAAGCGGCAGCGTGGCGAAAGCGCCGATTGCGGTCGAGACCGTGACCAGCAGGCCGATCTGGACATTATTGATATGGAGCGACTGCTCCAGCATGACCGCGACCGCGCCGACAGTCGCCTTGTCGCCGGCATCCAGTCCGAGCACGCACGCCAGCAGCACGATCACTTTCAGCCGCGCCGGACCGCCGACCAGATCGACGGCCTTCTGCTCAACGTCCTCGCGAAACCATTGCCTGATGCCCGCCGCGGACACGGCGAAGCGCTGCTCGCTCATACCAGTCGTTCCTTGTCTGGCAGTTTTGGCTTCCATTCTAGCGAACGCGGCGGCGCTCTGCTGAAACGCCCGGGAAGTTGTTTGTACAATGGCGGCTCTCGATCGGGCAGACGGAACCATAACGATTCGCGAACTGTCGAACCCGCAGCGCCGCCAGGCGCAACCAGAATTCAGAGAAAGGAGCGTCAGATGCCTTCAATGACCGGCGGATATCGCCTTGGACTGGCCTTGATCCTCGCCGCGTGCGCCGCGGCCGTGACCGTGCAGGCGCGGCAGTTGACCGACGAGGATTACCAACGCGCCGAAAAGTTTCTCTCCTACAACACGGAGCCGCTGGTCGATCACGCCGTGCGGCGGGTCAAGTGGCTCGACGACGGGCACTTCTGGTTCGTCGATCATGATGCCAAGGGCGATCATTACAAAGTGATGGACGCTGCCACAGGCAAGATCGCGCCGGCGTTCGACCAGCAGAAGCTCGCCGGGGCGCTCAACAAGGTCGCGAAAAAGCCGGTGAAGGCCGACAAGCTCGACATTCGCGACTACAGCATCGCCGACGACGGCCGGCTCGACGTCACGGTGAGGGGCGAGCACTACCTGTGCGATCTGCATGGCAAGGCGAAGTGCGTCGTCAAGGGTTCGAAGCTCGCGCACAAGCCGGGTGACGAGCCCGGCGTCGTTTCGCCGAACGGCAAGTACGCCGTATTCGTGCGCGATTGGAATCTCTGGCTGCGCGACCTTTCGACCGGGAAGGAAACGAAGCTCACTACCGATGGTGTGAAAGACTACGGCTACGCCACCGGCAACGCCGGCTGGGTGCATGACGTGGGCGCCATCGTAAGATGGTCGCCGGATTCGACCCGGGTCGCGACCTATCGCCAGGACCAGCGCAAGGTCGGCGAGATGTACACGATCACGACGAAAGTCGGCCATCCGAAGCTCGAAAGGTGGAAGTATCCGCTGCCGGGCGACAAGCACGTGTTCATGATCGAGCCGGTGATCATCAACGCAAAAACCGGCAAGATGGTGAAGGTCAAAATGCCGCCGGAACAGCGTCTGTCCAGCCTGTGCGACACGCTGGCCTGCGGCCGCGATCATCACAAGTGGAGCGATGTGAAGTGGGCGCCGGACAGCCGGAGCCTGGCGCTGGTATCGACCTCCCGCGATCGCCAGCACGAGTGGTTCCGCGTCGTCGATGCGAAAACCGGCGCCGTGCGCACCGTCTTCGAGGACAGCGTCAAGACCTATTACGAAAGCGGCCACGGCAAGGTGAACTGGCAGTATCTGCCGAAGACCGATCAGTTCATCTGGTATTCGGAGCACACCAACTGGGGCAACCTGTACCTGCACAACCTCAAGACCGGCAAGGTCGAGCATCCGATTACGACCGGCTTCGGCAACGTCACGCAGGTGCGCCACATCGATCGCAAATCGCGCACGCTGTGGTTCGTCGGCGTCGGCCGCGTGCCGGGCATCAATCCGTACTATCGGCAGTTCTTCAAGGTCAGCCTCGACGGTGGCAAGCCGGTGCCACTGACGCCAGAGCTGGCCGATCATACGATCACGATGTCGCCGGACGGCACGTATTTCGTCGACAGCTATTCGACGCCGAGCCAGCCGCCGGTGGCGGTGCTGCGCGCTTCGTCGGACGGCCATATCATTGCGACCGTCGCCAAGGCCGACATTTCGCGGCTCAAGGCCACCGGCTGGACGCCGCCGATGACGTTCGTCGTGACCGGCCGCGACGGCAAGACGCCCGTGTACGGCATGCTGTTCAAGCCGACGAACTTCGACCCGCACAAGAAATACCCGGTTATCGACTACATCTATCCCGGCCCGCAGACCGGTTCGGTATTCACCTTCAGCTTCATGCCTTCGCGCGGCGATCATCAGGCCATGGCCGAACTGGGCTTCATCGTGGTCGCCATCGACGGCATGGGCACGCCGTGGCGCTCCAAGTCGTTCCACGACACGTGGTACGGCGACATGGGCGACAACACGCTGCCCGACCAGGTGACCGGCATCAAGCAGCTCGCCGAACGCTATCCGTGGATCGACATCGACCGCGTCGGCATCTGGGGCCATTCCGGCGGCGGCAACGCAACCGCCGACGCGCTGTTCCGCTACCCGGATTTCTTCAAGGTCGGCTGGGCCGAAAGCGGCAACCACGACAACCGCAACTACGAAAATGACTGGGGCGAGAAGTACCAGGGCCTGCTGGTCACGCACAAGGACGGCAGCACCAACTACGACAACCAGGCGAACCAGCTCATCGCGAAGAACCTGAAGGGCCATTTGATGCTGGTGCACGGTTCCATCGACGACAACGTGCCGCACGGCTCGACGCTGCTGGTGGTGCAGGCGCTGATGAAGGCCAATAAGGACTTCGACATGCTGATCATCCCCAACGTGCATCACGGCTATGGCGCGAGAACGCATTACATCACGCGCCGGCGCTGGGATTATTTTGTCCACTGGCTCGCCGGCAACCAGCCGCCGCACGAGTACAAGATGCACGTGCCGAAGGACTGGCGCTAAACCGCTCGCGGCGGTCATAGCCATTAGCGCCCGGCAAGGGATTGCCGGGCGTAATATTCTTTCCCATATGCAGCCGATCATCTCCGTCCAGAACGTCACCAAAACCTACGCTTCGGGCTTCCAGGCGCTCAAGCGCGTGAATCTCGACATTCGGCGCGGCGAAATTTTTGCGCTGCTCGGGCCCAACGGCGCCGGCAAGACGACGCTGATCAATATCATCTGCGGCATCGTCAATCCCGGCACCGGCCGGGTGCTGGCTGACGGGCACGATGTCGTCACCGACTACCGCAAGGCGCGCGCGAAGATCGGCCTGGTCCCGCAGGAATTGACCACCGACGCGTTTGAAACCGTCTGGGCGACCGCCAGCCTCAGCCGCGGCCTGTTCGGCAAGCCGGCCAATCCGGCGCATATCGAAAAGGTTCTTCGCGACCTCGCGCTATGGAACAAGAAGGACAACAAGATCATTACGCTCTCCGGCGGCATGAAGCGCCGGGTGCTGATCGCCAAGGCACTCGCCCACGAGCCGGAAATCCTGTTTCTTGACGAGCCTACGGCGGGCGTCGACGTCGAACTGCGGCGCGATACCTGGGCGGTGGTGCGCGCGCTGCGCGAGAGCGGTGTGACCATCATTCTGACCACGCACTACATCGAGGAAGCCGAGGACATGGCCGACCGCGTCGGGGTGATCAACAAGGGCGAGATCGTGCTGGTCGAGGAGAAAAATGAACTGATGCGCAAGCTCGGGCAAAAGCAGCTTACGCTGCAACTGTACGAAGGTCTGGAGCGCGTGCCCGAGGCGCTCGCCGCGTACGAGCTGGAACTTGCCAGCGATGGCAGCGAGCTCATTTACAACTACGACACGCGCGGCGAAAGAACCGGCATCACCGGCCTGCTGAAAGACCTGCAGGCGGCGGGTATTGCATTCAACGACTTGCGCACCAAGCAGAGCACGCTGGAAGAAATTTTCGTCAGCCTCGTCAAGGAAAAACGATGAACCTGCACGCGGTTCGCGCCATTTACCTGTTCGAGATGGCGCGCACCTGGCGCACGCTGGTGCAGAGCATCGTGTCGCCGGTGATTTCGACTTCGCTGTATTTTGTCGTGTTCGGCTCGGCGATCGGTTCGCGCATCACGTCGGTTGGCGGCGTCAGTTACGGTGCGTTCATCGTGCCCGGCCTCATCATGCTGATGATTCTGACGCAAAGCGTGTCCAACGCCTCGTTCGGCATCTACTTTCCGAAGTTCACTGGCACGATTTACGAAGTCCTGTCCGCGCCGGTCTCGTATTTTGAAGTCGTGCTGGGTTATGTCGGCGCGGCGGCGACCAAGTCGATTATCCTCGGCCTGATCATTCTCGCCACGGCGACGCTGTTCGTGCCAATGCGGATCGTGCATCCGGGCTGGATGGTGCTGTTCCTGGTCTTCACGGCGCTCACGTTCAGCCTGCTCGGCTTCATCATCGGCATCTGGGCGGATACGTTCGAGAAGCTGGAACTCGTGCCGATGCTCATCATCACGCCGCTGACGTTCCTCGGCGGCAGCTTCTATTCTCTCGACATGCTGCCGCCGTTCTGGCAGAAGGTGACGCTCGCCAATCCGGTGGTCTACCTGATCAGCGGATTTCGCTGGAGCTTTTACGGCATTGCCGATGTCAGCGTCGGCGCAAGCCTGGCGGCGGTGGTTGTCTTTCTGGCAATCGGACTCGCCATCGTGTCGTGGATTTTCAGGACCGGCTACCGACTCAAAGCGTGACCGCGGCTGCCGCACGCGATGGCGGCTGGTTTAGACTTACAGCATGAAGCCGCAACAAAATCATTGGCGCACCCTTGGCCGGCTGGCGCCGTTCCTGTGGGAATACCGCATCCGGGCCGCGGCGGCGATGTCGGCGCTGATTCTTGCAAAGCTCGCCACCGTCGCAGTGCCGCTGGTGTTGAAGCGCATCGTCGACGCGCTCAGCGCCTCGACATCGAACGGTGAAGCGCTCACCTTGCCGCTCGCGTTTCTCATTGCCTACGGCGCGCTGCGGCTTGCCAATACCGCGTTCGGCGAAATGCGCGACGTTATTTTCGTGCGCGTAACGCGGCACGCGATCCGGCGCATCAGCGTCGCGCTGTTTCGCCATCTGCACAATCTCGACCTGTCGTTTCACTTGTCTCGCCAGACGGGAAGCTTGTCGCGCGACATCGAGCGCGGCGCGCGCGGCATCGGCTTCGTGCTGAGTTTTTTGATTTTCAACATCGTGCCGACCCTGTTCGAGATCTCGCTGGTCGTCGGCATTCTGCTGTTTCATTACGATGCGGTGTTCGCGCTGGTGATTGTCGCGGCGGTGGTGGTCTACATCACGTTCTCGATATTCGTGACCGAATGGCGAACGGGTTTCGTGCGTAAGGTCAACACGCTAGACTCGGCCGCCAACGCACATGCCATCGACAGCCTGCTCAATTACGAGACGGTCAAGTATTTCGGCAACGAGGATTTCGAGGCACGGCGCTACGACGACGATCTCGGTGCGTGGGAAACGGAGGCGGTGCGCAACCGCCAGTCGCTCGCCGTGCTGAACTCGGGCCAGGGGCTGATCATCGCCGCCGGCGTGACCGTCTTGATGATCTTTGCCGCGGACCGCGTCACGACCCGCAGCATGACGGTCGGCGACCTGGTGATGATCAACGCCTACCTGCTGCAACTGTTCCTGCCGCTCAACTTCCTTGGCTACGTTTATCGCGAAGTGAAGCGCTCGCTGGCGGACATGGAACGCATGTTCGTGCTGATGGACCGGCGCGCCACGCTCACCGATCCGCCGGACGGACGCGAGCTGGTCCTGCAGGGCGGGCATGTGCGGTTCGAGAATGTCAGCTTCGGCTATCTGCCGGAACGCCGCATCCTCGATGGCATCGACCTCGACATCGAGCCGGGCATGACGATTGCCGTTGTCGGTCCCAGCGGCGCGGGCAAATCGACGCTTGCGCGTCTGCTGTTCCGATTTTACGACACGGACGGCGGACGCGTCACGATTGACGGGCAGGATACGCGGGACGTCACGCAGGCCAGCCTGCGCCGCCACATCGGCGTCGTGCCGCAGGACACGGTGCTGTTCAACGCCGACTTGTACTACAACATTGCTTACGGCCATCCCGGAGCCGACCGCGCCGCGGTTGAGCGGGCGGCGGAATTGGCGCACCTGGGCGATTTCATCGCCGCGCTGCCGCAAGGCTATGCAACGGAAGTCGGCGAACGCGGCCTCAAACTCTCCGGCGGCGAGAAGCAGCGCGTCGCCATCGCGCGGGCAATCCTCAAGAACCCGCGCATCCTGATTCTGGACGAGGCCACTTCGTCGCTCGATTCCGGCGCGGAGCGGATCATTCTCGATGCGCTGCGCGACGTCACCCGCAGCCGCACGACGCTGACGATCGCGCACCGGCTGTCAACGGTCGTCGATGCCGATCTGATTGTCGTCCTTGAAGCCGGCCGTATCATCGAGCGGGGCACACACACCAGCCTGTTGCGTGCCAATGGCCGCTACGCCCGGCTCTGGCACTTACAGAACCAGAGGCCGACGGCCAGCCAGGCACAACCGGCTGAATCAACATAAGGTCGGAGCCGGCCGGGATATATCGATCGTGTCGAATTCGTAGTCCCTTGTTCGACTCGATAATGACAGGGCCGGTGGAGCCGGCGTTATAAACGGTCAAAGGAGATATACCATGCCGAGCACCATCCGCCTTCACCGCATCCTGCGCTCTTCGCCCGAGCGCGTTTATCGCGCGTTCCTGGACGCGGATGCGTTGGCCAAGTGGCTGCCACCGCACGGCTTTACCTGCAAGGTCGATCATCTGGAAGCGAAGGTGGGCGGCACTTATAAAATGTCGTTCACGAACTTTGCCACAGGCACGAGCCACTCCTTCGGCGGCGAGTACCTGGAGCTGACGCCGCACGAACGCATTCGCTACACGGACAAATTCGACGATCCGAATATGCCGGGCGAAATCGGGACCGAGATCAGCTTGAAGCAAGTCAGTTGCGGAACCGAATTGCACATCGTGCAGGAAGGCGTCCCGGATGCGATTCCTGCCGAGTTGTGCTATCTCGGTTGGCAGGAATCATTAACGCTTCTGGCGAGCCTGTCCGAGGTGGAGATTCCTGATTAGCGACTGAATAACGCCGCGCGACGCTCGAGGCTTTGCGTCGGCCAGTACTTCCTGCTGTCGTAATACTCGCTCGCTGCGGGCATGTCCGGCGGCAGCACGACCCAGGGCTGCTTCGACGACGTGTAAATGTGAATGTCCGGCGGCAGTCGGTCCGGTTCATCGAGTGTACCCACGCGAATGAAACTGAGAACGTCGCCCGCCCCGGCGTAATGGCTCCATAACGCGACCTGACACGTCGGACAGCGAGCGACCTTCTGGCCCTTGCCGCTCGCCGATGGCGTATTCACGAACCGGATCTCTCCTCTGGTCAAATGCACACGATCAGTTTCGATCAGCGCGTTGAGGGCATAGGAGGCACCCGTCTCGCGCTGGCACCAGCGGCAATGGCAGCAGTGCACGAACAGTGGCTCCGCCGTGACTTCGTAGCGCGTCGCGCCGCAGGTGCAGCCGCCGGTGTAGGTGTGGTTGCCGTCAGTCATTGCATCATCCCCTATTCGTCCTTTTGTCGAGCGCGATAGCGGCGCAACTTGGCCACGTTGCCACACGTCTTCATGCTGCACCAGTGACGACTGCCATTGCGCGAATAGTCCAGAAACAACCAGCCGCAGCCTTCGAGCGGACACATTTTAAGCCGCTCGAGTTCCGGCGATACCAACAAATCCGCTGCACCGAACGCCAGCGGTGCGAGCAGGCTTTCCGGATGTGCCGGGTCGATTCGATATGTCCAGGCAAAATCGTCTTGCGCTGAAGACAGCTCTCGCCAGCCGTTCAGGCGTTTCAAAGCGTGATTGAAGCGAGCAAGGGCGGCGCTGTCAGTGTTGCCGTCCAGATGGTCCTGTAGCAGATCATCGAGCGTCTTGCGGAATATTCGCGCCTCGCTGAGCAGCCGTTGACCTTGACCGGCCGGAAGGCGCACCAACCGACGTGCAGCCTCCGCATCCACCAGCCCCTGGCGGAAAAACCACCCGACAACATGCCCTGGCGTCTCCAGATAGTCGTGCGTGGTGGGCACGAGACGGGCATGCACCGTGTTCACGAAGTCCACAGCGGGATGGCCGCCCACAATCTCGATGGCGTCAAGCCATGCCGTATTTGGCATTTGATTGGTCATCCGTAACCATTATACCGAGCTTGACAGGTTACGTCACAATGTTTATGTTCGTAACTGTCTAATCCTATTTTAGCGGTTACAGGAGAATGCTCATGCATCGCAGCCGGCTTTCCACTATCGTCATTGATTGCCTGGACGAACATTTCGACGACTGTCTCGCCTTCTGGACAGCCGCGTTCGGCGGCCCGGCGCCGCGCAAGCCGGCCAAAGGTCAGCGCTACGTCACGCTGAAGGCGCGTCCCGGCGAACTGGACATTCTGTTGCAGCGGGTCGAGCGCGACCCGGGCATCCATCTGGATTTCGAAACCGACTCGGTTGCACGCGAGAGTCAAAGAATGGAAGCCGCCGGCGCGGAGAGAAAGTACCGTGTCAAGACGTGGCAGGTGATGCGGGATCCGTCCGGCAACGCGTTTTGTGTGATTCGCAAACACCGCCCGGAGTTGCTGGCGCAACGCGAGCCATGGCTTGATTGAAAGAGGGGCGTCCCTGCCCCGGGTTGGTACTGACGCTACTACATCAGCGTGGCGGTTTGTCGGGTCTTGCGATGCATGCAGGGCATCGTCTCGCAGCCGGACGGATGAGTGATATACGCGGCTGATATATAAAATGCCACCAGGGCCGCGGCGAGGCCGAAATAACCGCCGATATGTGCGGCGAGCATTGTGCCGAGAACGCCGGACAGCCCCGCGCCCAACGCCGATATGGCGATCAGGAAAACGGCCAGCGTAACGGCTGGCTCCTGTTCACATTTCGACGCGGCAAACGCGAGATAGAAATTCACCAGCGACAGCGCGAGCCAGCCCCAACCGGCAGCCGCCATGCCGCCACCGGCGAAGTAGGCCGCCGACCACAACATAAAGAAAAACGCGAGCCAGGTCTCGTGACGCAAAAAAGCCGCGATTGCAGCAATCAACAGCCCGAGAAAGGCCAAATCCGCGACAGTACCCATAGGGGCGTTGAAACCGATGTGCGCCAAGCCGGACATGGACATGGAGACAAGCCATGCGGCGATGGCAAAAATTCCGAAGCCAAACGCTTTTGAACTGGCAACTTTATCCATCGTGACACTACTCCTGATTGAGGACCCGTACGGCAACGCCCGCCAACAGTGGTCGGCGCGCCGGGCAACTAGAAGTGAAGCACTATGAGTGTAGCAGGAAATTTGACATTTTCAGGCGCCTTGACCGCTGCCGAAGGCAGTGGCGGCGGCGAAAGCGCCTATTTTAATGCGAACGGAATGAGTGGCTAGCCATCGCCTGCGCCGAAATTCGCCATGAATTCCGCCAATGCCACGTCGGATTCCCGCCCCGTCTTTTGCAGTTCACGAATGACGTTCGCGCGATCCTGCATGGAGCGATTCTGACTCAACTTGAACTTGCCCTGGATTTCGGCGACATGAATCCGGAAGCCGACGATCGCCTTGAGCAGCCTGGCGTCGTAAGCCGGCTGCCACGGCTTGTCGAACTGCGCCTCGTATTTTCGCGTCAGCGAATCGACGATGGCGCGAACTTCGGCATCGTCGTCGAGAATCTCAGGCCGCCCGTAAACATGCACGGTCGTATAGTTCCACGTCGGCACGTCCGAGCTTTCGTACCATGACGGGGAAATATAGCCGTGCGGGCCTTGGAACATGACCAGCGCCTCGTCAACGTCCGCCAGCCGCCGGACTTGCGGATTCGCTGCCGCCAGATGAGCCGAAAGGACGCCGCTTTCGCTGTCGAACAGAAACGGAATGTGGCTCGCTTCCGGGCGGCCGGCCGTGACCGTCACCAGCGTGCCGAACGCGTTGTCGCGGATAAAGGCGGCAAGCTTTGCTGCGTCGGTGACCGAAAAGGCCCGGGGCGTGTACATCAGTCGAGGCTCAGGACGTAAAATCGGCTGGTGTCGTTTTGGCAGACGTAGCCCAGCGACTCGTAAAGCTTCTGCGCCGGGTTGTCGCTCGCGGTTTCGAGAACGAGCTGTCTTGCCCCGGTCTCAATGGCGTGCTCGCGCGCACGCGCCATCAGCGCATGGCCGATGCCGCTTCCACGGCAGGTCGGTGCGACGAAAAGATCGTTCAAAATCCAGGTGGAAAACGCGTGCACCGACGAGAAGCTGGGGTAAAGCTGCACGAAGCCAATGGGCTTGTTCCCGGGCTCGACGGCAATGAAGATCGCTGAGTCGCCGTTTGCCAGGCGGGCGGCAATGAAGCGCCGCGCCAGCACCAGATCGGGCGGCTGCCGGTAAAACTGCCGGTAGGCGTCGAACAGCGGCGCGAGGAGATCGACATCGTCCCGGCCGGCTCGCTTTATCTTGATGTTGTCAGCCATGCTGCTCCAGTTTCGCTGTCAGCCGCGACTCAACCTGCGGCCAGTCGTCGTCGATGATACTGAAGTAAACTGAATCCCGCCTCCTTCATCGCGCACGAACAATGCCATGGAAATGTCATCGGCATAACCGTTCTGAAGCTTGACCCGCGCGCGATGGATACCCTCCCTCTCGAAACCCAGGGATTCGTACAACCGGATGGCGCGCGCGTTGGTCGAGCGCACGGTCAATTCTATCTTTTCGAACTCTGGCGATGCCTGTGCCCACTCGATGGCATGCGTCATCAGCCGCCGGCCCAGACCCCGGCCGGTATGGCCGGGATGCACCACCACCGTCAGCGTAACGACGTGACTCCGGGCCTTCAGGCCCATGGGATCCAGCAGCAGGTGGCCGCGCAACGCGCCTTCGTCCTCCAGCACGACATACAGACCACGCTGCCGGCGCTCGCGAATGCGGCTGCGGAAGGCTTCCACGGGAATCTCGTGCGGCGCGGCATTCAGCAAGCCTTCCTGCCGGGCGGCCGTTTCATATTCCGCCGCGGCGATGGCTTCGGCATCGGATTCAATCGCTTCGCGAATACGCATCGTTGCGCCGCCCGGATAGGGAAAAGCGTATTCTACGCGCGCGGCGAACCGCCATCATCCCGAGCTCATGAGGACCGGCCGGGTTGAAACGCAGGCAAGCCGGTACGGTGGCTGCCGCATGTTAAGATAACGGGCTATTTTTACAGCCAATAATCCTGATGAAAGCGCTTTCAATCCGTAATCTCACCAAAACCTACCACGGCACCGTTCACGCGCTGAAAGGCATTGATCTCGATGTCGAGGAAGGCGAGTTTTTCGCGCTGCTCGGGCCGAACGGAGCGGGCAAGACGACCGCGATCGGCGTTATCGCCTCGCTGGTCAACAAGACGGCCGGCCACGTCGAAGTCTTCGGCCACGATATCGACCACGAATTTCCGCTGGCGAAATCCTGTCTCGGCCTCGTGCCGCAGGAAATCAACTTCAACCAGTTCGAGAAGATCGAGGACATCTGCATCAACCAGGCGGGCTTCTACGGTATACCGCGCCGTGTCGCGAAGCAGCGCGCCGAAAAATACCTGAAGCAGTTGAGCCTGTGGGACAAGCGCCGCGAAATTTCGCGCAATCTGTCGGGCGGCATGAAGCGCCGGCTGATGATCGCGCGCGCGCTGATGCACGAGCCGCGCCTGCTGATCCTCGACGAGCCGACCGCCGGCGTGGACATTGAAATCCGCCGGTCGATGTGGACCTTTTTGCGCCAGATCAACGCCGAGGGCGTGACGATCATTCTGACGACACACTACCTCGAAGAGGCCGAAACGCTCTGCCGGCGCATCGCAATCATCGACCACGGCAAGATCGTCGAGGACTCGAGCACCAAGGCGCTGCTGGCGAAACTGAAGTCCGAGACGTTCGTGTTCAATCTGCGCGAGCCGCTGGCCGCGCCGCCGCGGCTCAATGGCTATGCGGCGACCCAGGTGGACGACACGACGCTGGAAATCGAGATCAGCAAGGATCAGGACGTGAACGGCATTTTCGCGATGCTGTCGGAACAGGGCATCCGGGTGCTCAGCATGCGGAACAAGGCCAACCGGCTGGAGGAGCTGTTCATCCGCATGACAGAGAGAAAACCGAATGAGTAGTGAGGGCATTTATACCTGGCGCGACAGCCTGGTCGGCTTTCAGACGCTGGCGACGAAGGAAGTCCAGCGCGTGCTGCGCATCTGGGTGCAGACCATCGTGCCGCCGGCGATCCAGATGACGCTGTATTTCATCATCTTCGGCAGCCTGATCGGCAAGCGCGTCGGCCAGATGGGCGGCTACAGCTACATGGAATATCTTGCACCGGGGCTCATCATGATGTCGGTCGTGATGAACTCGTACACGAACTCCGTGTCGTCGTTTTTCGGCGCGAAATTCGGCCGCCACATCGAGGAACTGCTGGTCTCGCCACTGCCGAACGTGCTGATTCTGCTCGGCTACGTCGCCGGCAGCGTGTGCCGCGGCCTGCTGGTCGGCGTCCTGGTAGCGGCCATTGCGACGGTATTCACGCACCTGCCGCTGACGCATCCGTTCATCATGGTGACGGTAGTGCTGCTGACCTCAACCGTATTCGCGCTCGGCGGCATCATCAACGCGATCTTCGCCCAGAAATTTGACGACGTGACGATTATCCCGACGTTCGTGCTGACCCCGCTGATCTACCTCGGCGGCGTGTTCTATTCGATAAAACTGTTGTCGCCGACGTGGCAAATGGCGAGCAAGGTCGATCCGATTCTCTACATGGTGAACGCGTTCCGCTACGGGTTCCTCGGCGTCTCCGATATTTCGATCGGCATCGCCTACGGCATTATCTGCACGTTTATCGTCGTGCTGTTCGGCGTCGCGTTGTATCTGCTCAACAAGGGCGTCGGGCTCAGGAGCTAGTAGAGCGAGGGCGGCCCGAGAGCGAAAGGCCGGCGTAGCCGGGGCTGATATCTTTCATCTGCGCCTCGATCCAGTTCTGGATTTCGGCCGCCACCACGTCGACGTCGCGCCCGCCGGTGTAAACCGGCTTACCAATCCGTACGACAATCGTGCCCGGACGCTTCAGTATGCCGTTGCGCCGCCAGAAGTCGCCGGCATTATGCGCCACCGGCACAATCGGCCGGCTGGCCTGCTCGGCCAGACGAATGCCGCTCATGCCATAGCGCTTGGTCGTACCGGGCGGCATGCGCGTGCCTTCCGGGAAGATCATGACCCAGCGGTTTGCCTCCAGCCGTTCGAGGCCCTGGCCGATAACCTGCTCGACCGCCCGCCGGCCGCTCTTGCGATCGATCGCGATGGGCTGGTAAACGTCGATCGCCCAGCCGACGAACGGAATCGACATCAGGCTTTTCTTCAGCACCCAGCACTGGCGCGGGAAGACGACGATTTGCGCAATCGTTTCCCACATCGACTGGTGTTTCCAGAACGCGACGCCGGCTTCGGCCGGAATATTCTCCGCACCCTCAACGCGGTAATCCAGGCGGCAAATCAGCTTGAGCGCGCCGAGTGTCGCCCTCGCCCAGGCGGACGGGAGGGCTTCGCGTCCCTTGTCGGAGAAAGGCGCGACGATCAGTATGACGATGGCGTACAGCGTGACGGACGTCAGCATGAACGTCGTGAATATGAGCGAGCGGAGGAACAGCATCGGACTTTTATTCTTCCGTAATCAACCGCGCCGCGGCGGCAGCGAGATTTGCAAAAATTTCCACGTCGGGCGCATCGCCGAGCGCCGCTCGAGTCGCTTCGCCCTGGCCGGTCAGCACGAGCATCGGTCGCGCCCCGACCGCGCGCGCGGCTTCGATGTCCTTGAGCGTGTCGCCAATAAACGGCACGCCGGCCAACTCAATGTCGAACCGCCGGCCGATCTCGCGCAGCAATCCGGGCGCGGGCTTGCGGCAGTCACAATGATCTTCCGGGCGATGCGGACAGTAGACCAGGGCATCCATGGCGCCGCCGGCGGCTTCGATCGCCGCGACCATGCGGGCGTGGATTCCGTCGAGGTCCGCCTGCGAAAACAGTCCACGCGCAAGCCCGGCCTGGTTGGTCGCGACCGCGATGCGCCAGCCGGCCTGTTTCAGACGGGCGATCGCCTCCAGACTGCCCGGAATCGGCCGCCACTCGTCGGCGTTCTTGATGTAGTCCGGCGAATCGTGGTTGATCACGCCATCGCGGTCAAGGATGACGGCCTTCATTCGACCTGGATGCGCGCCCAGTCGGCGGTTTGCAGGAACAGCCCGTGCAGCGACGTGAGCAGCGCCAGGCGGTTGCCGCGAATCGTCGGGTCTTCGTCCATCACCAACACGTCGTCGAAGAAGCGGTCAACCGGCTCGCGCAGTTCGGCCAGTTCCGCCAGCGCGGCCGTGTAATCGGCACGCGCCACATTTTCCGCGACCGCCTCGCGCTTGGCTTCAATCGCGTTGTGCAAACCGGCTTCGGCCTTATGCCGGAACCGCGCCGCGTCCAGTTCCGCGCCAATCTCGCCTTCCGCCTGGCGCAGTATGTTGGCGCAACGTTTGTTTGCGGCGGCAAGCGCCTGCGCCGCCGGCTGATCGACAAACGCCGACAATGCCTGTATTCGCGCGTCGCTATCGAGAAGGCCGGGCAAATCGAGCGCCAGCACCGCTTCGACCACGTCCACACGCACG
>DASSBR010000082.1:0-42967 GCA_035698525.1 Gammaproteobacteria bacterium | reverse complement strand
GCACCCGCGTGCGAAGAAGAAGAAACGGTAGGAGCGGTGTTCAACCGCGATTCAATTAAGTCGGCACATCATCAGCCGGAGTATCGAATGCAACAATTCGAAGGAACAACCATTCTCTCCGTCCGCCGTGGCGATCAGGTTGTCATGGCCGGTGACGGCCAGGTTTCGATGCAGCACACCGTGATGAAGGGCAATGCGCGCAAGGTGCGCCGCCTGTTCGACGGCAAAGTGCTGGCCGGATTTGCCGGCGGCACGGCCGATGCATTTACGCTCGCTGAGCGCTTCGAGGACAAGCTGCGCGCGCACAGCGGCAACCTGACGCGCGCAGCAGTGGAGTTGGCGAAGGACTGGCGCGGCGACAAGATTCTGCGGCGCCTCGAAGCCTTGCTCTGCGTCGCCGACAAGAGCGACAGCTTCATCATCTCCGGCACCGGCGACGTCATCGAGCCGGAGTACGACATCATGGCGATCGGCTCGGGCGGCAGCTTTGCGCTCGCGGCGGCGCGCGCGCTGGCGGAGAACTCGGACATGGACGCCCGCACGATCTGCGAGAAAGCGTTGAATATTGCCGCCGACATCTGCGTGTATACGAACCACCAACTGGTAATAGAAGAGCTTTAATCCCAACTCCGTCTGCCCTGAGCTTGTCGGCGAGCTCTTGCTCTATCGACAAATTCCATCCGTACTTCGATCCTTCGACAAGCTCAGGACCACCACGAACGGAACTTACTTTCGGATTTTGACATGTCGCAAATGACCCCTCGCGAAATCGTTCAGGAACTCGACAAGCACATCATCGGCCAGGCGGCGGCCAAGCGGTCGGTCGCCATCGCGCTGCGCGATCGCTGGCGGCGGATGGAAGTGGATGAGGCGCTGCGCAACGAAATCACGCCAAAGAACATTCTGATGATCGGTCCGACCGGCGTCGGCAAAACCGAAATCGCGCGCCGGCTCGCGCGTCTCGCGCGTGCGCCGTTCATCAAGGTCGAGGCAACGAAGTTCACTGAAGTCGGCTACGTCGGGCGCGAAGTGGACTCGATCATCCGAGATCTGGCCGACATTGCCGTCAAGCAGACGCGCGAAGCCGAAATGAACAAGGTCCGCCACCGCGCCGGCGAAGCCGCCGAGGAGCGGATACTCGACGCGCTGTTGCCGCGCGCGCAGTCGATCGGCTTTGCCAATGAGCCGGAACCGCCGGCGCCGGATAATGACACGCGCAAAAAATTCCGCCAGCGGCTGCGCGACGGCGAACTCGACGACCGCGAAATCGAAGTCGAAGTGCGCGCCACGCCGGTGGGCGTCGAGATCATGGCGCCGCCCGGCATGGAGGAAATGACCAGCCAGTTGCAGAGCATGTTTCAGAACATGGGCGGTAACCGGACACAGGAGCGGAAGCTCAAGATTCGCGAGGCGCGCAAGCTGCTCACGGACGAGGAAGCGGCCAAGATGGTCAACGAGGAGGACATCAAGATCGCTGCGCTCCGCAATGTTGAGCAAAACGGCATCGTCTTCATCGACGAAATCGACAAGGTTGCGCGCCGTGGCGAAGTCGGCGGCGGCGCCGACGTGTCGCGCGAGGGCGTGCAGCGCGACCTGCTGCCGCTGGTCGAAGGCACCGCCGTCACCACCAAGTACGGCATCGTGCGCACCGATCACATCCTGTTCGTCGCCTCGGGCGCGTTCCATGTGTCGCGGCCCTCGGACCTGATTCCGGAACTGCAGGGCCGGCTACCGATCCGCGTCGAACTTGACGCTCTGAAAGCCGAGGACTTCGTCCGCATCCTGACGGAACCCGACGCGTCGCTCACGGACCAGTACAAGGCGCTGATGGCCACAGAGGGTCTCGAACTGAGCTTTACCGAGGACGGCGTGCGGCGTATCGCCGAAGTCGCGTTCCAAGTGAATGAACGCACTGAAAATATCGGCGCCCGCCGTTTGCACACGGTCATGGAGCGGCTGCTCGAAACGGTGTCGTTCGAGGCATCGGAACGCAACGGCCAGAGCGTCGCCGTCGACCGGCAGTACGTCGACGAGCACATCGGCGAACTGGTGCAGGACGAGGATTTGAGCCGCTATATCCTGTAATGCGACCGACCGAAGTCAAAGTGCGCAAATCGGCCCGCCGTGTCGATATCACTTTCGACGACGGCGCCGCGTTCTCACTGCCGTTTGAATACCTGCGCGTCTTCTCGCCATCGGCCGAAGTGCGCGGCCACGGTCCGGGGCAGGAACTGCTCCCGATCGGCAAGGAGAACGTACAAATCGTACGCACAGAACCCGTGGGCAACTATGCCGTTCGCTTCGTGTTCGACGATGGCCACGACAGCGGCCTCTACTCGTGGCAGACGCTGTACGAGCTGGGTCGCGACTACGAACAGAACTGGCAGCGATATTTGAAACGGCTTGAAGGCGCCCGCTACAAACGCGCCGAACCATAGTCAAAGCGCCAGGTCGTAGCTCAGCTTGAGAAAATACGTTCGTCCCTGTTGCACGAATCCCGCGTCGCCGACGCCGAGATAGCCGTTTGTGAAGCCGGCGAACAGCTTGGTCCAGGGCGTAAGTACATAGCCGAACAGCCACTGCGTCGCGAGCGACCTGCTGTGGCTCTCGACACCGCTCGGATAAAGCGCCTTGTTGCGCCGTATGTTCTGTTCCTGACCAATTGCACGCACGAACATTCGCGAGTTGAAATACCACGCGATGCGCAGGTCGTAAAGGTTCGCCGTGTAAAGCCTGCCGGCGGGGATATTCAGCCGTTCATAATCCCCGGCAAACTCGACTTTGAGATGGCTGCCGACCGAGAGCGTGAACGACGGTTCGATCGACAGCAGACCACCCTTGCGCGCGCCGACATAATCGACACCGTCGCCGCCGGTGGTATCGACCTCGAATGCGAGCCACTGAACGGGTTGCGCGCTGGCGTCGAACTCGTAATGGTTGAGGGCGAAGGTTTGCCCGGCAACGTACTGATCTTCGTGGCGGGCAAAGAAGATCAGGTGACTCTGTGCAACCGCGTGAACGAAGGTATAAACCTCCGCCTGGCGATCGAGCACCGGACCATCGTTCACCGCCTTCACCCAGTCCCACGAGCCGCCAAAGCCGCCGTTGTTCCACCAGGCAGTATGCGAATACCAGTCGTATTCAAAATACGGCCGCACTTCGCTGTAGCCGACCTGTGGCAGGTAACCGAGATCGGAACGAAAGCCCCGGTCGACGTGGCCCAGCGACAGGCTCGCGACGTAGTTGGTACGCTGACGATTGAGCGACAGTGCCCAACCAGTGCCGTTGACGCTGCCCGGCGCGATGCCGAAGGCGGATGCGACCTGTTGCGGATAATAGGTCGTTGAGCGGGCGGTTTGCACCGTGATCGAATCGCTCGGGTCGAGTTGCACGGTGCCGTCGAGCGCCAGTACGCTGTTGTCGTAGCCACCACCCTGCCGGCCGGTTGCCAGCACGCCGAGTGACGAATGGCCGGCGAAATCGTAGCGGTAGCGCAGCAGCGCATCGCGCGTGGAGAAGTCGAACGATTTGAGTGTCGAGTTCAGCTCGCCGGGCAGCAGAATGTTGGTGATCGAATCGTCGGCGAACAGCGCACCGATCGCATGATTGCCCACCTGGCCCACGACCTTCGTCGCCCAATGCGGGTCGGCGACCTGGCGTGTGTCGACAAAGCGGTTGTTGTTACCGCCGAATTGGCCGAAATTGAAGCCCGGCGTGTTGAAGACCCAGGTGCCTTCCTCGAAAAACGGCCGGTTTTCCGGGTAGTAGAGCGCGAAGCGCTGATTGATCGTCGGTTGCAATACGTCCGGCGCCACCTGCGAGAAGTTCGGATTGACGGTGGCGGACAATTCCAGATCCGGCCGGATCGCCCAGCGCACGTCGACGCCGCCGGAGGCCTTCGGGCTCCCGGCCTTGAGCGGCGACGACGGCGTGGCCCGCGTATCGGTCCGGGAAATCGTTGCCTCGGGAATGATCTGCACATTGGCGCCGTGCGCCTCGATCGGCGTCGCGGTGCGCACAAGCTCCGCCTGGCACAGGGTGCAGTTGCTGTTGTAATCGAACCGGACCTGGTCGATCTGGTGGCGCACGCTGCGCGCCCAGTTGCGGAACAGGAGCAGGCGCCACGTTTGCGGGCGACCGCTGTGCGGGAACTTGACCGAGCTGAACGGGATTTCCATCGTCACCGTATAGCCGTCAGGGGTCACGGCCGCGTTGCAGTACCAGATGGCGTCGAAGGAGTTGTATTCGTTGCCTTGCTGACGGAACGAATCGAGTTCCGTACCGCCGGCGCTGCAGAAGAATTCATAGCCCCACTGCGTATCGTTGAACGGGCTGAAGATGATCCCGACATAATCGTCGTCGTTGTCGAACTGGTCATGGCGGCGATAACGGAAACGGACCGCGTCCGGGTTCGGATCCCGGGCGACAAAATGCAGCCACAGAGCGTCCCGCGTGTAACCAACGGCAACGGTCGTCGGCACCGGTGCGGGCTGGTTGCGTCCGGGCTGAATCTCGTTATCGACCGCGAAGTGTGCCGCATGATCCCACGCGGCGGCGCCGGGATTGCCGTCGCTGTCAGCCCACGGTGAAATATCCGGAATGACGCGTGTTGGCCGGCTCGCCGTCGCGGCTGGGCCGGCCAACGCCGTTCCGATTCCCGCGCAAGCCAACAGGAGCGCGACAAGGAGCCTCGTCGTGCGGTACTGGCGAAGCATGCTGTTTCCTTTTTAAACCTTTGGGGAAAAGGAGTGGCAGACCGCGCGAAAGTTCCTCAACCGCGCTTTCGAAGATTAACGTCGCCCCCGTCGGTTTCGATACGCACCGCCACTGCGCCGGTCGAACCCGAAAGCCTCAGGCGGGTGTGGTTCCGGTTGAAGCTGCCGGCAAAGTCGCTGTCCAGCGTGCCCCCTTCGGTGCTGACGATACCCGCGAGGTGGGCATCGGCGGGCAGGATGGCGGTCACATCGCCGGAATCGGAGTCGACTTCGAGGTGCGTGCCGGGCGTCACTTGTTCCCAGCGTGCCGTCACGTCACCCGTGTCGGTTCGAGCTTTGAGCGAGCCGCGCAGGCTACGGACGTCGATGTCGCCGGTGTCGGTACCCAGGTCGGCGTCGCCAAATGTCCCCGAGGCGGCAATATCGCCAGTATCGGTTTTGATCTTCAGTCGCCTGGAATTGCCATTGAAGTGAATATCACCGGTATCGGCGCCGATCGAGACAGCCTCGGCGGGCTCGCTCAACGTGACTCGAATATCGCCGGTATCGGTATTGAGCCGAAGCCTGTGCGCCGCCGAATGTATCGTGAGGTCGCCGGTATCCGTGTGACCGTCGATTGGCGCACGGTCCGATGCGCCGTCGAAATTGAAGTCGCCGGTATCGGTTTTGAATTGGACCGCCATGCCGGCCGGCAACGCGACCTCGACCAGGGCGCGCGAGTCGTCGGAAAAAAACCAATGCCAGCTATGCCGATGGTGCGGCGCGGCAATGACAATATCGTTGCCTTCGCTCTTGACAGTCGGCTCGTAGCGTTTGATCAGTTCCTGCTTGTCGTCAGCATCGCCCCTGATCGTAATGGCGACCTTGACCGTATGCCCGGGAACGACCCGCATCTGCACGTCCTGCGTGTCGAGGTCAAGCCTCACGGCGCCATTGGCGCTGCCCGGCAGCGACCAGTGATGGCTGTAGATCACCGGCGGCGCGTCATCGGCGTAGGCGATGCCGGCGGGAACGGCGAACGCCGTCAGAGCAAACAAGGCGATTATCGGTCTCATGACTGTCTCCTTAATATTCTTACCAGTGAAAATCCCAGACGAGCTTGACGATGATTTCGTTGCCTGTCGGGAGTGCCGCATTCGCGTTGACGTTCGCGATCTGCGGCTCGATGCCATGATTGAACACGACGAACAGTTGTTTGCCCGGCTGAATGATCCACTCCAGCCGCGCATTGATGCCGGTCTTGTGAAAAGCCGTATTGTATTGCGCGAAGGTCGAGATTATCAGGTTCGGGGTGAACGAGTACGACGCACCTAACTGGTCGAGACGCTGAATGAACGTGCCGCCCGGCATGTTGCCGAAGTCGTTTTCATTGCTGACGCTCAGAGTCAGGCGTCCGTTGAGAGTCGTCCAATCGAACTCGATTGATTCCGAATGCAGCGTACCGCCATAGAACTGGCCGGTCTGGGCATTGACATATAGTTGCCATGGCCACGCGCTCGGCGTATTGGCGTTAAAGACGTACTGCGTGAAATTGTAATCGGCGGCCGGAATCGTCACCTCGGGTGTAATGGCGAAGGGCGTGTCTAACGATTCGTACTCGTGATAGACCACCGCGCTGAAGTAATAGCCCGAGTCGGCCGTGAAGCGCAGCGGAATCAGCGCGACGGCGCTGCTCTGGGTATGGCCGTCGAGCCCGCTGACCTGGATGTACTCCGCGCCCAACTGGAACTGCCGCACCCAATCGAACACGCCGCCTTTCGGGCGCGGGCGGTACACGGCGGCGGTGAGATACTGGCGCGTGCCCGGCCGTGGCAGAAAGCCGAGCTTCGGCTGGAACGCGTCGCCATAGACGTTGACGCGCGCCTCGGCATACCACAGATCGTTCGGGTAGGCGATGTCCACACCGTAGCCCGAGTTCTGTCCCGTCGGCAGGTCGCCGCTGGTCTCGGCGTACCAGGCCGACAGGTCGAGATTCTTGTCGCCGCCGAATTGCGACGTATGCCAGTACGTGTCGAAGCCCGCGAACGTGTTGTCAGTCAGCCCGGTCGGATCGCCGCTGGTCACCAGGGTGCCGACGCGCAGGTTGTCGGTGGCGTTGTACGCGACGCGCCCGGCGAACAGGTTCGTAGCCGGCGCAAAGGGGGTGGTGCGCGTTTCGACATCGAGCGCGCCAACCGAGAAGCGCCCGGCATGGCCGACCAGCTTCACACCCTCGTTGATCGGCACGACATGTCCGTTCACGAGCCCAATGCGGCGCGAAAAGTACGGCACGAAGCCGGTGCTCAGGTTGCCGTCGTCGCCGATACGCAGGTCGTTCGAGAAGGTGAACTGGTTCGAGCCTTCAAGGAAGAATGCCCGCTTTTCCGGAAAGAACAGCGAGAACCGGCCGAGGTTGATTTGCGCGTGCTCGGCTTCGGCCTCGGCGAAATCCGGGTTGACCGTCAGCAAGCCTTCGAGCTGCGGGGTGAAGTTGTAGCGGATGTCGACGCCGGCGTCGGTGTTGCGGCGGGAACCCGGATTGCTGTTGTGGCGCACGAGCGCGTAGGGCGAGACATCCAGGCCAACGCCCTGCGCCAGTCCCGACACGCCGGCCAATGCGCCGCTGCGATGCAGGTCGTAGACGCTGGCATTCAGATTGATGCCCGTCCAGCGCAGCGTGAGCTGCCGGCGTGGGACGTAGCGCTCGACGTTGAACCCCCAGCTTGTGAGGCTCGACCGGAACTGCAGGCTGCGCGTCGCAATGACGATCTCGGCGGTCCAGCCGTCCGCGGTGCGGGTGACAGCCGCGTCCCAGATGCCGTCCCAGTTGTTGTCGATGTTGCCGCCGGGCGAGATCAGCCCGTCGGCGCGCGCGCCGCCCGCATTCACCTGAAACCAGTAGCCAAGCCGGCCGCCGCCGAACGTATCGAAGACCAGTGCGACGTTGTCGTCGTCTCCCAGATAGTTATCGCGCTGCAGCGTGTGGATAGCGATGTCGGCCGGCTGCGGATCATGGCAAACGATGGCGATGTACAGGTGCTGTCCATTGCGCAGCACGCGTACTGTCGTGCTGAAGGGGGTGGGCTCGCCGGGGGTCGGCGCCGCCTGCGTCAGGTGAATCGCATCGGCCTTCTGCCATGCGGCCTCGGTCAACTGTCCGTCGAGCCGGATCGCGGTCGGCGGCACCGGTTTGGCGGCCAGGTGATTTTGCGCGGCCGCCGGCAGCGCCGCGGCCAGCGCCAGCAGGAGGGTTGCAATGCGCATACGAGTAAGATGCGTGAAACGCGTTTTTGGTTGTAATGACTGCATTTTGTTGTTCCGATTCGCCTGGCGCGGGGCAAAAACTCCCTGTCCGGCGCGCGCCGACGGAAAAATTAAAAGATTGAAATCGGAGCCCCGCTGCCGCGGGGCCGGGGCTACTAGTTAATCTTCGAGATCACGGAACTGCCGGTCGAGATCATAACGATGAGAGGTCACGTAACTCTCCATGCGCTGCATCCTGACGTCGATCTCGCGAAACCGCTGGCGCACGTCACGGAACGTTTCGTTTGCCGAGCGCCGCATGCTGCGCCAGAACTCGTCGCCGGTTTCGAAGTCGTACGGGCGGTCGGGCTTGACCGGCAGGAAGATGCCGAGCGCGAAGTACACCACCAGCGTGACCGGCGCGAACCAGATCAAGCCGGCGATGGCCAGCAGCCGGATGAACTTGACGTTCCAGCCGAAGTAATCGGCGATGCCGGCGCACACGCCCATTATCCTGCCTTTCTCGCGGTCCCGGTAGAACCGCTGCGCATGCCAGTTTTGACGGTCGTCTGTCACTTGCGTCGCTCCAGTCGATCAGCCGCGGTTGCGGTGAATGTGCCAGAAAGTGTGTTCGTCGCCATCGCCGTAGTAGCGCAGCGGCCGTTCCGGCATCAGCAGCGCCGCGATGATGTAGGCCACGACGATCGGCAGCACGAAGAACCAGCCCAGCGTGAGCGTCACGACGCGCGTCAGCCACAGCGGCCAGTCGAAGTATTCGGCGATGCCGGCGCAGACGCCCAGGATCACACCGCGCTCCGAGTCACGGTAAAAGCGCCGCGGCAGCGCCTCGAAAATTGAATGATTCATACCTTGTTCCTCCAGTTCGGTACTTGCGAATCGAGGATGGTTTCCAGCGTGTTCACGCGGCTCTCCATCCGGTTGGCGAGTTGCCAGAGTTCCTGCAGCATCTTTTCGTCTTCGCGTGACAGGCTCGCCGCCTGCCGGCGCTTCGTCGAGTAGTGCATGATGATCCACAGCGGCGCGACGAAGATGCAGAAGATGACGAAGATTGCGACGAAATTATCCGTCATCGCCATTTACTCCTCGCGCGCGGCGGCGGCACGTTTGCCTTCGCCCGCGCCCAGCCGTTCTTTCAGTGCGGCCAGTTCTTCCTCGGTACGATCGTCGGTTTCGAGGTCGGCGAACTGACGATCCAGCCCATGCTGGCGGCCCAGGTCGTAGGCTTCGACCTTGCCTTCCATGTGCTCCATGCGATGCTCGTAGTACTCGAAGCGGCCGAGCGCGTCGTTGATGCGTTCGTCGTGCAGCTTACTGCGGACCTGCAGGCGATGGGCCGCCGTATTGTGGCGCATTTCCAGCGACTTCTGGCGGTTCTTGGCATCGGCAAGCTTTTCCTGCAGCGCGCCGATATCCTCGTTGAGCTTGTCCAGCCCGGCTTCGATGTGTGTCTGCTGCTCCTTCAGCACCGCCAGCGCGTCGCTGACGCGATGCTTCTCGGCGATTGCCGCCTTGGCGAGATCGTCGCGGCCCTTGCTGACCGCCAGTTCCGCCTTGCGCTGCCATTCGTCGCACTCGCGCGAAACTGTGGCGATGCGGCGTTCCAGCTCCTTTTTGTCGGCGATGGCGCGTGCCGCGGCCGAGCGTACCTCGACCAGCGTGTCTTCCATCTCCTGAATAATCAGGCGGACGATCTTCTGGGGATCCTCGGCCTTGTCCAGCATCGCGTTGATGTTGGAGTTGATGATGTCGCTCATTCTTGAAAAAACGCCCATGGTTGGGTACCTCACAAAAAGAAAATTCGTCCTCGGCGGTTTACTATGCACAAAGCGTGCCAGGTTTTTGATGGCGCCCGTATGCCCTTGATATTTCAGCCATAAATTCCAAATCAGTCAGAGAAATTTTAAAATGTTGTCTGGATAATATAGCTATTACATAGTCAATTACGCTAAACTCTGGCTAATCAATTTCCGGAAGACGCGATGCCCAATCCGATAACGCGCGAATCTGAAACCACTGCCATGCTCGGCGAATCACCCGCGTTCCTGAACCTGCTGGAACAGGTTTCGCGGGTGGCGGCTGTCGATAAGCCGGTCCTGGTGATTGGCGAGCGCGGCACTGGCAAGGAGCTGATCGCGGCGCGCCTGCATTACCTGTCGCCGCGGTGGGACCAGCCGTTGATCAAGCTCAATTGCGCGACGCTGACCGAATCGCTGCTTGAAACCGAACTCTTCGGCCACGAGGCGGGCGCGTTCACCGGCGCGACCGGCCGCCACGTCGGCCGGTTCGAGCAGGCAGACGGCGGCACGCTGTTTCTCGATGAACTCGCGAACGTGTCGCTGCGCGTGCAGGAAAAGATTCTGCGCGCGGTTGAGTACGGCCAGTTCGAGCGCGTCGGCGGCAGCGAAACGCTCTCGGTGGACGTGCGTATCGTCGGCGCAACCAACGAGGATCTGCCGGCGGCGGTGCGCGCGGGGCGCTTTCGCGCCGACCTGCTCGACCGGCTCGCTTTCGACGTGCTGACTGTGCCGCCGCTGCGCGTGCGCAGCGGAGACATCCTGCAACTTGCCGAACAATTTGCAGTCAACATCAGCCGCGAACTGGGGCGCGAGTTCTTCGCCGGTTTTACGCCGCATGCCCGCGAGGCGCTGACGCGTTACGCGTGGCCCGGCAATGTGCGCGAACTGAAAAACGTGATTGAACGCTCCGTTCATCGCGCGGCGGGAAAGGAACCGGTCAACGACATCGTCTTCGATCCGTTCGCGTCCACGTTTCGGCCGCCGGCGGAGGCGGCCGATGAGTCGCACCGCGACCCGCCCGAATCGTCTGGCGAGCGGCCCGTCGTCGGGCTTCCCTGCGACCTCAAGGCCGAAGCCGCCCGCCTCGAAGTCGACCTCATTGAACACGCCTTGGCGGAAGCTCGTTACAACCAGACGGAAGCCGCGCCGCTGCTTGGCCTGACCTATCATCAGTTGCGTGCCCTGCTGCGCAAGCACGACATGGTGCAGCAGCGCAAAAAACCGGCGCGGCGAGTGAAGCGGCCGGATTGACGAGGACATTGCTATCGAGAACTGTTGCCATCATCACGACCGTCACGCGCCGCCACCGAGTGCGCCGGTTCCCGGCGCGCAGTACACATGCCCGATGCATCCGGAGATCATTCGCGACGCGCCCGGCTTTTGCCCGTTGTGCGGCATGGCGCTGGAGCCGATGTCGCCGGCGATAGAGCCGCAGGACGATCCCGAGCTGCGCCAGATGACGCGGCGGCTGTGGGTCGGCGTGGGATTCGCGGTGCCGCTGGTCGTCATCGCGATGCGCGATGTGTTCCTTGAGCCGTGGACGGGATCAATTGGCGGTGCAGTCTGGGGCTGGGTCGAACTGCTGCTGGCGACGCCGGTCGTGGCCTGGTGCGGTTGGCCGTTCTTCCTGCGCGCCTGGCATTCGCTGGTGAACCGCAGCTTGAACATGTACACGCTTGTCGGGCTGGGCGTCGCGGTGGCGTATGTGTATAGCCTGGTCGCCGTGTTGATGCCCGACCTGTTTCCCGCGACCGCGCGTGGCCACGGCGGCGCCGTCGCGTTGTATTTCGAACCGGCGGCCGTCATCACCGTCCTGGTCCTGCTCGGCGAGGTACTGCAACTGCGCGCGCGGCATTCGACGTCGGCCGCGATTCGCAGTCTGCTCGACCTGGCTCCGCCGACCGCGCATCGCGTGGACGCGGATGGCAGTGAGGCCGACGTTCCGCTGAAAGGCGTGCAGGTCGGTGATCGCTTGCGCGTGCGGCCGGGCGAGAAGGTGCCGGTCGACGGTAGGGTTATCGATGGGCGCAGCTTCATCGACGAATCGATGGTCACCGGCGAATCGCTGCCGGTTGAACGGTCGGCGAACGAGGCGGTCATCGGCGGCACGCTGAATGGCCGGGGCAGCCTGATTATCCGCGCCGAAAAGATCGGCTCCGACACGCTGCTGGCGCGGATCGTCGCCCAGGTCGCCGCGGCGCAGCGCAGTCGCGCGCCGATCCAGTCGCTCGCCGACAAGGTGGCGAACTGGTTCGTGCCTGCGGTTGTGGCGGCTGCGATCGCCGCGTTTCTGGCCTGGTACCTCTTTGGCCCGCCGCCGCAATTTGCGCATGCGCTGGTTAACGCTGTCGCGGTGCTGATCATTGCGTGCCCGTGCGCGCTCGGACTCGCTACCCCGATGTCCGTGATGGTGGCTATGGGCAAGGGCGCCCAGGCCGGCGTGCTGTTTCGCGATGCCGAGTCGGTGGAAACGCTGCGCGCTATCGATACGCTGCTGGTGGACAAAACCGGAACGCTGACCGAAGGCAAGCCGCGCGTGACCGCGGTCGAGACAACAGGCGATTTATCGGAAGACGAATTGCTGGCGCTTGCCGCGAGCCTGGAACGCGCGAGCGAGCATCCGCTCGGGGCGGCGATCGTGGCCGCCGCGCGCGAGCGCCACCTGGCGCTCGATGAGGCTGTCGGATTTGAATCGGTAACGGGCGCAGGCGTGAGGGGCCGCATCGGCGATCGGCAGGTCGCGCTCGGCAATGACAAGTTGCTCGCGGGGCTGAACCTCGATGCCGCAACCAGCGCCCGCGCGCAGGCACTGCGCGAGCAGGGTGCGACCGTCGTCTACGTGGCACTGGGCGGATCGCTGGCGGGGCTGATAGCGGTTGCCGATCCCGTCAAATCGACCACTCACGAAGCGATTAGCGGTCTGCGCGAAGCTGGCATGCGCGTTGTCATGGTGACTGGCGACAACGAAGTTACCGCGCGTGCCGTCGCCGAACAGCTCGACCTCGACAACGTCGTCGCCGGCGTCTCGCCCGACGACAAGGCCGACCTCGTGCGTCAGTACCAGCAGCGCGGGCGTCACGTCGCGATGACCGGCGATGGCGTCAACGACGCGCCCGCACTGGCCGCGGCCGATGTCGGCATGGCCATGGGGACCGGCACCGACATCGCCATGGAAACCGCGCCGGTGACGCTGGTAAAGGGCGACCTGCGTGCGATCCTCCGGGCGCGGCGGTTGTCGCAGGCGACACTCGCCAACATTCGCCAGAACCTGTTCTTCGCGTTTATCTACAACACGATTGGCGTGCCGATCGCGGCCGGCGTGCTGTACCCGTTCCTTGGTGTGCTGCTGTCGCCGATGATCGCCGCCGCGGCGATGTCGTTCAGTTCCGTGTCCGTCGTCGCCAACGCCCTGCGGCTGCGCTACGCGAAGTTATAGCTGACAGCAGCCATTGAACAAACATGTGATTTGAGCGCATAGTCTTGCCATTCTTCTTCGCATGGAGTGTGTCATGAAATCCGCTTTTTTCGCTCTGCTTGCCGCGTTCAGCGTGCCGCTGTTCGCGAACGCGCATCCGGCCTCGCATGCCAGGACGGCGACACCGCCATACGTGACCGCGGCGATCAATGACGCTGCCCGCAAGGCGGACAAGCATGATGACGCCCGCCGACAAATGGCGGCGGTGATGACTTTCGCCAAGGTCAAGCAGGGCGACAAGGTCGTCGAACTGGCTCCGGGCAGCGGCTACTGGACCCGCGTGTTCAGCGCCGTCGTCGGGCCGAAAGGACACGTCTACACCATCTGGCCGGATGAATTCGCCAAATATTCGAGCAAGAGCCTGGCACAGTGGAAAAAGTTGGCCGCGACGCCGCACTATCGCAATGTCAGCCTGTTGCAACAGCCCGCCGCGCAGTTCGACGTGCCGGGGTCGGTGGACCTGGTGTTCACCTCGCAGAACTACCACGACTACCACAACATGATCGACGACATGGCCGTGTTCAACAAAAAAGTGTTCGCGGCGCTCAAGCCCGGCGGTCTGTTCGTGATAATCGATCATGTCGCGCCGGCCGGTTCGGGCGCGAAGGACACCGATACGCTGCACCGCATCGACCCGGCGCTCGTCAAGAAGGAAGTGGAAGCGGTGGGCTTTGAGTTCGACGGCGCCAGCGACGCGTTGCGCAATCCGCATGACCCGCATACCGCCACCGTGTTCGACAAGTCGATTCGCGGCCATACCGACCAGTTCATTTATCGCTTCCGCAAACCGGCGAATTAGCCGGACCGTTGACCGAAAAAACCGACCTTGGCGGGCGCGGCTGGGTCCTGGCCGCGCTGATGCTGACCGAAATGCTCGCGGCGATGGACACGACCATCGTGTCCACCGCCGTGCCGCAAATCGTCGGCGATCTGGGCGGCTTTACGCTGTTCAGCTGGCTGTTCTCGATTTACCTGCTCGCGCAGACCGCCACCATTCCGGTTTACGGCAAGCTCGCCGACCTGTTCGGCCGCAAGCCGGTGCTGATCGTCGGCACGCTGATCTTTCTCGTCGGCTCGGCAGCGTGCGCGGGCGCATGGAACATGGTGTCGCTGATCGCGTTTCGCGGCCTGCAGGGCCTTGGGGCCGGGTCGATCATGGCGACCATCAACACGATCGCTGGCGACCTGTTTTCGGTGCGCGAACGTGCCCGCGTGCAGGGGTGGCTGTCGAGTGTCTGGGGCATGGCCGCGATCGTCGGCCCGACACTCGGCGGCGCATTCGCCGAATACGCCTCCTGGCGCTGGATTTTCCTGATCAATCTGCCGATCGGCGCCGCGGCAATCCTGTTGATCAGCCGCTATTTGCACGAGGAAGGCGCGGGGCGGCGTCATCACGTCGATTTTGCGGGCGCGGCGTTAATGATGCTTGCCGGCTCTGCCGTGATCCTCGGCCTGCTGCAGGGTGGCCATGCGTGGCCGTGGCTTTCGGCGCAGAGCGTCGGCGTGTTTGGCATCGCCAGTTTGCTGATCGCAGTGACCTTTTGGGTCGAACGCCGCAGCGTTGAGCCGATCATGCCCGGCTGGGTGTGGCGCCACCGCACGCTGGTTGGCTCCAATCTCGCGGCGGTCGGCATGGGTGTCGTGATGATGGGGCCGAATACCTACCTGCCGACTTTCGCGCAGTCGGTCCTGAGCCTCGGCGCCATTGCCGCCGGCCTGGTGCTCGCCAGCATGAGCATCGGCTGGCCGGTAGCGTCGTCGTGGTCCGGCCGGCTGTATCTGCGCATCGGTTTTCGCGATGCCGGTTTGCTGGGCGGGTTGCTGATGTTCGTGGCTTCGATCGGTTTCGTGCTGTTGCCGTACCCGGGACCGATCTGGGCGATAGTTGCCGATCAGGTCATGCTGGGGGCGGGCTTCGGGTTGTTGTCGACACCGCTGCTGGTGGGGATTCAATCGGCAGTGACGTGGCGCGAGCGTGGCGTGGTCACCAGCGCCAACATCTGGTCGCGCTATCTCGGGCAGAGCTTGGGCGCGGCGGTGGTGGCAGCGATTTTCAATGCGACAATGCGCCACCAGTTGCAGCAGGCGCCGGCATCGTTAAGCGGGCATCTGCCAGGCGTTAATGATGTGATTGGCGCGCTGCAGTCCGGGCGACTTGCCGCCGATGCGGAGCGGTATGTACGGATGGCCTTTTATACCGCGACGCATCATGTTTACGCCGGCATTGCGGTGGCGGGTTTGCTGACGCTGGCTGTCACGCTGGTAGCGCCGCGCCGGTTTCCGGTCGCGGAAGAAAAGAGCTAGCTTCTTTCCCTCTCCCTGCGCCTGTATCCGCGCTACTTCCTGTTTTTCCCAATCCACTTCGCCAGCCAGTCCTGCACGACGTGATTCCATTGCAGGCTGTTGGCGGGTTTCAGCACCAGGTGGCTTTCATCCGGGAATGTCAGGAACTCGCTCGGGATGCCCTGGCGCTGCAGCGCATTGAAGGCGCCGAGGCCCTGCGAAATCGGAATGCGGTAGTCGTGCGAGCTGTGCACGACGAGCATCGGCACGCGCCAGTCCTTGACGTGGTTGAGCGGGTTGAACTCCTGGTAGTTCTTCGGATGCAGGTATTCCGGGCCACCGTTTTCGTGTTCTTCGAACCACAATTCCTCGGTGGCGTAATACATCATGCGCGTGTCGAAGACACCGTCGTGATCGACGAAGCATTTCCACGGCTTGTTCCAGACGCCAGCCATCCAGTAGATCATGTAGCCGCCGTAGCTGGCGCCGAGGGCACAGGCCCGGTCGCGGTCGAGGAATGAGAATTTCTTCAGCGCCGCGGCCCAGCCTTTTTTCAGATCGACCAGCGGCCGATCGCCCCAATGCTGTGAAATCGCGTTGGTGAAGGCCTGGCCGTAGCCGGTGGAACCATGGAAGTTGATGGCTACCACGGCGTAGCCCTGTCCGGCATAGGATTCCGGATTCCAGCGGTAGTGGAATTCATTGAGCCACGCGCCCTGTGGGCCGCCATGCACAAGGAACGCGACGGGATATTGCCTGCCGGGTTCGTAGTTGGCCGGGCGCATCACGTAACCTTGCACCGTATCGCCGTTCCAGCCCTTGAAGGTGAAAAAGCGGTAGTCGCCGAACCGGATGTTGGCGAGCCGTTCCTTGTTGAACGAGGTGACCTGGTGGAAATGGCCCCCGTCGGCGTCCGCCAGGTACAGGTCCGTCGGATGCTTGAGATCCTGGCGGGCGATCAGCAGCCGGTCGCCGGCCAGTGAAAAGCCCTTGACCGCACCGTTGGTGACCAGCCGGGTGACCTTTCCGGAATCGATGTCGATGCCGAACAGCGCGTGGTTGGCCCAGTCGTTGGCAGTCGTGTAAAGCGTTTTGCCGTCGGCCGAAAGGGTTAGTGCGCCGGCGGAGCGATCCCAGTCCGGATCGACTTCGCGGGTTTGGCCGGTCGCGAGGTCGCGCGCCATGACGCCGAAACGGTCGGATTCGAAGCCCGGCGTCTTCATCGCGAGGTAGTACAGCGTCTTGCCGTCGTGCGAGACCAACGGGTAGGCATCCCAGGCCTCGTTGGCGGCGGTGAGATTGTGCGGTGCTGCGGAACCGTCAGCCGGTACGGCATAGACGTCGAAGTTGGTCGACCACGGTTCGGTTTTACCGGCGATGCGCACATCGAAATAAACCGTCTTGCCGTCGGGCGAGAACGTGTATTCGTCGCTGCCGCCGAACGGCGCCGACGGGATGTCGCCGTCGATGCCGCGCGTCAGCCAGACCGGGTTGCCGAGCTTGCCGCTATCGAGATCGGCAATAAACAATTGCCCGCGGCGGCCATCGAGCCAGTGGTCCCAGTGGCGTACGAATACGCGGTGGTACAGGTGGCCGGTGGCCGGATCGGCCTCGCGGGCGTCGAGGCGCGCGCGGGTGCAGGCGAGGTCGTCGCAGTCGGTGAAAACGTGCAGCGACATCACCACGCGCCGGCCGTCGGGCGAAAGCTTGTAGTTGTCGATGCCGACCGGCAGATCGCTGACCTGGTGCGGCTTGCCGCCGTTCGTGGCGATGCGCCACAACTGCGTGCGGCCGGCCTTGTCGGACGTCAGGAAGTAGAGGCCCTTGCCGTCCGCGGACCAAAGCGGGCTATGGCCGACCACGAGTTGCTGCGCCGCCTGGGGATGATCGAGATCGAGCAGCCATATGCTGGTGACGTGCTTGTTATTCTTGAACTCGGTCTTGCTCACGGTGAACGCGGCAAATTGGCCGTCGGGCGACAGTTGCGGATCGCCGACGCGGCTCATCATCACCAGGTCCCTGGCATTGAACGGATGCTTTGCGGCGGCGTTGGCCGGGACGAAAGCCAGGTTCATCGCGGCAGCCAGCGCGAGACAGAACAGCGATTTCATGGCGACTCCAGTCGAAAATCGGAAGCTGGCATCTTAACCTATTTGCAACAATAACCGTGACGGCGGGGAACCAAATGCGTAACAATCGACTCTCATAGGACTAGCCGATAAAGGAGAACCCCCTGTGAAAAGACCCTACCTGCGTATCGCGGGCGCCATGCTGCTGGCGCTCGTGACTGTCCCGGCTTTTGCCGCCCATGGCGACCATGACAACAAGGCGAAGACCGAAAAGCTCCAGCCGCCGAAGGACCAGCAATCGGTCACCAGCGGCTCGGTCGAGATCAATGGCGATCGCATCGAATACACGGCAATCGCCGGCATCATGGTGCTGAAAGACCGCGACAAGCACGACAAGCCTTACGCGAGCATGTCCTACGTCGCGTACATCAAGAAGGGCGTGGACAACCACGATAATCGCCCGATTACGTTCTTTTATAACGGCGGTCCGGGCTCATCGACCGTATGGCTGCACATGCTGGCTTTCGGCCCGAAGCGGGTGGTGGTCGGCAACGGTACGTTGACGCCGCCGGCGCCGTACCGGCTGGTCAATAACGGCAGCAGCCTGCTCGATGCGACCGACATGGTGTTCATCGACGCGCCCGGCACCGGCTTTGGCCGCGTGATCGGCAAGAAGGAAGGCGGCGTCGGCAAGCCGAAGGATGTCTGGGGCATTGATCCCGACTCCAAGGCATTCACGCAGTTCATCGCGCGCTGGCTCACCGAGCACAGCCGCTGGAACTCGCCCAAATTCCTGTTCGGCGAGAGCTACGGCACGACGCGTTCGGCGGTGCTGTCGTACGATCTCCAGAACCATAGCATCGACCTGAACGGCGTGATCCTGCTGTCGTCGATCCTGAATTTCGATATCAGCGTCGATGGCCCGCAGAGCAATCCGGGCATCAACATTTCCTACGCGACCGGCCTGCCGAGCTATGCCGCGACGGCCTGGTATCACCACAAGCTGCCCAACCAGCCGAAGGATCTGGCGCCGTTTCTGAAGCAAGTCGAGCATTATGCGATGACCGACTACCTGCAGGCGCTCAACCTCGGCAATACGATCGGCGATGCGCAAAAGCGCAAAGTTGCCGAGCAGTTGCATCAGTACACCGGCCTGCCGGTCGACTACATCATGAAGGACGACCTGCGCATTGCCGGCGGCCAGTTCGCGCACGAATTGCTGGGCGAATCCGAGCGCATCACCGGCCGACTCGATTCGCGCTACAGCGGCCCTGCGCTGGACCCGATGGCAGAGGGCGGTCGTTACGATCCGATGGATTCGTCGATCGACTCGCCGACCATCGCCGAGTTCAACGACTACATTCGCAACACGTTGCACTTCGGCAAGGGCATGCTCTACCGGCCCTCGGCGTACCGTCAGATCTACAGCAGCGGCGAAGGCTGGAGCTTCAAGCATCGTGAACCGGGTTTCGGTTCCAGTTCCGGCACGCCGAACGTGATGCCGGACCTCGCCGCGGCGATGAAGCACAATCCGAACATGAAAGTCATGCTCGCGGGCGGTTACTTCGATCTCGGCACGCCGTTCTTTGCGGCGGAATACGAGATGTACCAGCTGAACATTCCGAAGGATCTGCAAGACAACATCAGCTATCACTTCTTCCCGTCGGGTCACATGGTGTATCTGAACCCAAAGGCGCACAAGGGATTGCACGACGCCGCGGCGAAGTTCATCGAAGCGAACTACAAGAAGCACTAAAGTGCGCAAAGCGCTGAAGATCGCGCTTGCCGTGATCGCGGCGGTCATCGTGGCCGCCGCGATCCGCTACGGCTATTATGCCTGGCAGGCGCACGAGTGGAAGCAGGTGGCCGTAACCGGCGGCCCGGTGCGTCCGGCACAGGCGGCTTACGATGTGCGGCATTACGATCTGAGCATCGCTATTCATCCCGGCAGCCAGACGATCGACGGGCGCAATGTCATCAGCGTCGCGGTTCTCAAGCCGCTGGACAGGTTCGAGGTGCAACTCGACGACCGGCTGCATGTCGGCAACGTCAAGGTTGACGGCAAGCCTGCCAGTTTCAGCCATGAAGGCGGGCTGATCACGGTGCCGCTTAAGCAATCGTGGCAGCCGGGGAGCCGTCATGCGGTGGCGATCAGTTACGGTGGCGAGCCTTACGTCGCGGTCAAGCCGCCATGGTGGGATGGTTTCGTTTGGGCGCATACGCCGTCGGGCGCGCCGTGGATCGGCGTCACCAGCGAAGGCAGCGGCGGCGACACCTGGTGGCCATGCAAGGATTCGCCGTCGGACGAGCCGGACGACGGAATGGCCATTGCGCTGACGGTGCCGGGCAATCTGGTCGGCCTGTCCAACGGTCGCAAGGTCGGCGAAACGCATAATCCGGACGGGACGATCACGACGCACTGGAACGTCAGCTACCCGATCAACAATTACGACGTGACGGTGAACGTCGCCCCGTATGTGCCGATCAAGGCGCCGTATCACGGCATCCACGGCGATCTGAACAAGACGATTATTTTCTGGGCGCTGCCGGAGGATGCGAACAAGGCGCGCAAGATGTGGTTGCGCGAGGGCGCGAAGATTCTGACCGTACTCGGCAAACGGTTTGGCGAATATCCGTTTCTGCGCGACAAGTACTGGGTGGCGGAAGCTCCGTACAAGGGCATGGAGCATCAGACGATCGTCGCCTACGGCAGCGATTTCAAGGACAACAAGTACGGGTTCGACGGCCTGCTGTTGCACGAGACGGCGCACGAGTGGTGGGGCAACAAGGTCACGGCGAGGGATTGGTCGGACTATTGGCTGCACGAAGGTTTCGCGAGCTATGCCGAGGCGGTTTACGTCAACGATACGCTGGGCAAGGCGAAGTATCTCGAATACATGCACCGCAAGTGCACGCACGTCAAGAACGAGAAGCCGATCGTGCAGGGCCGCAATCTGATCGGCGACAAGGCGTACATCGGCGATATTTATACCAAGGGTGCGTGCGTGCTGGAGACGCTTCGCTGGATGATCGGTGACAAGTTGTTTTTCAAGGCGCTCTACGATTTCCAGAACGATCCGCGCTTCGCTTACAAGCTGGTGTCGACGAAGGATTTCATCGGTCTTGTGGATCAATTGACCGGCCGCGATCTTGGCTGGTTCTGGCAGCGCTACGTGTTCAAGGCAGCCGAGCCACGTTATTCGATGACGCGCACGGCGGGCTCCGACACCGATACGATCGATTTGAAGTGGCGCGAGCCGACGTTCGAGGTGCCGTTACCGGTGCAGGTTGATGGCAAGCTGCGTCGGATCGAGATGCCGCACGGTGAGGCCTCGTTCACTGTGCCGCATGCCGCGAAGGTGGTCGTGGATCCAAAAGGACAGGTTCTGGCAGAGCCAGTGTAAAGCGGCTTAAGCGTGGTGGCTTCGTTACCGCCACCCGCCGCGGAAGGTATTCCCGGGGACGCCGTAAATACATCCCTGTAGGCTCTGGGTTCGGCATCCCGCCTCACACAGCCCCGAGAATACCTGCCGCAGCGTGCGTCTGTGTTGAGGCGCGATAGTGGCTGCCGATTTTTATGCTACGACGCGTGCTGAATCAGCCCCTTGTCGAGCAGACTCCGGCCCAGCGCGTGGAAGTAGAGATAGCCGCGGTATTCGCCGAAGCGTTTGACGACATGCGCAAGCTCGTCGTCCGATTCAAGCCGCAACAGCTTGTTGAGCCCCCGCATCGCTCCCACATCGCCGGGCGGGAAAACATCCAGCCGCCCCAGGCCGCGCAGCAGTACAAGCCCCGCGCTCCATGGGCCAATTCCCGGCAGTTCCTCGAGTGCGGCGATGGCATCGTCTGTCGGCAGGGCGGCAATTTTTTCTTTGCTGAGTTCGCCCGAGGCGATCAGCCTGGCGATCCGCTGCAGCGATTCGGCTTTGGTCCGGCTCAGGCCGCACTCGCGCACCCGCTCTGTTGAAGCGTCGGCGACTACAGCGGGATCGGGAAACGAGAAGTAGGCGCGGCTATCGAACTCGAGCCGTTGTCCGAAGCGTTCGATAAACCGCCCGACGATGGCGATGCCGGCTTCGAGGCTGACCTGTTGAAATGGAATGACGTTGCCGAAGGCTTCGTACCATTCTCCGAACCGGGGCGGGCGCATGCCGAGCAGCGCCTCCGCCGTCGGCCTGAGTGCGTCTTCGGCCGCAGCCATCCGCAAGAGTGGCGCGGGGTCGATGTCGAGTCCCAGCATGCTGGCGAGCTTCGCCGGCAGCATTTCATTTGCCTCGCCGTGGCGCACGCGCCAGCGCAAGTTCGGCGCTTCGATGGAGCCTTTATTTTCGACTTCGGCGAGCACAAGGCCCTGCGGTGTTTCAAACAGCCGCCGGTAGCGGCCATCCTCGAGTACCTCCACGCGGTTCGCCGGCCGGCGCTGCAGCACGCGCACGGTTGCTTCGAGATTGAATGGTGCAATAGCCGCGAGCGGTTTGCCGCTCGTCATGCCGGCAGGTATTGGAGCCAGTCGCGGTTGGTATCGCCGTAGACGAGAAAGGGCGGATTCAGCAGCGACTCGGCCACGGGATAGCGCAGCGGTTCGCCGTCGAGTGTTACAACTGCGCCGCCGGCGGCAGCGACTACCGCATGGGCCGCCGCCGTGTCCCAGTGCGAAGTCGGCCCGAAACGCGGATAGATGTCGGCCGCGCCTTCGGCCACCAGGCAGAACTTGAGCGAGCTGCCAGTGGCGACAGCGTCATGCGATCCCAACCGACTGATGAAGTTTTCGGTTTTTTCGTCCAGGTGTGAACGGCTGCAGACGACGCGCACGGGGTCGGCGGCGGGCGTTTCTACGGTTATATGCGCGGTGCCGTCCGTCGTCTTGCGAAACGCGCCGGCGTCTTCGACACCGAGCCACGTCGTGCGCTTGACCGGCGCATGCACAACGCCGGCAATTGGCCGCTCGCCTTCGACCAGCGCGATATTCACGGTGAACTCGCCGTTCTTCTTGATGAACTCCTTGGTGCCATCGAGCGGGTCCACCAGCCAATAGCGCGACCAGCGCCGCCGCTCGGCGACCGGAATCGCGGCGGACTCTTCCGACAGCACCGGCATGTCCGGCGTCAGCTCGCGCAAGGCCTCGCAAATCAGCCGGTGGGCCGCCTTGTCGGCGGCAGTCAGCGGCGAGTGGTCGTCCTTCAGTTCGACATCGAAATCGGTTTCGTAAATTTCGAGGATGGCGGCACCGGCCTCTTCGGCAATGCGAATCAGCGGTTCGAGCAGTTCAATGTCAGTCATGAGTTGGTTCTCTTCCCTGTGTTGAATTCGTTGTACCGGCGACAGCCTACATTGATGCGGCGGTTTTTTCCTTGCGCACACCCAACAGCGGCCGTAGATATTGCCCGGTGTACGAGCGTTTGTTCGCCGCCACGTCCTCGGGCGTGCCGGTTGCAATCACGCGGCCGCCGCCGTCGCCGCCTTCCGGGCCGAGATCGATCAGCCAGTCGGCCGTCTTGATGACGTCGAGGTTGTGCTCGATGACGACGATGGTGTTGCCGTGTTCGCGCAACCTGGTGAGCACGCCGAGCAGTTGCTCGATGTCGTAGAAGTGCAACCCGGTGGTCGGCTCGTCGAGGATGTAGAGCGTGCTGCCGGTGTCGCGCTTCGATAGTTCGCGCGCGAGTTTGACGCGCTGTGCTTCGCCGCCGGACAGCGTCGTCGCGTTCTGGCCGAGCTTGACGTAGGTGAGCCCGACCGCCATCAATGTTTCCAGCTTGCGGGCGACGACCGGCACCGGCGCGAAGAAGTCCAGTGCTTCCTCGACCGTCATTTCCAGCACTTCGTGAATGTTCTTCCCCTTGTAGCGCACATCCAGCGTTTCGCGGTTGTAGCGCCGCCCTTTGCAGACGTCGCAGGCGACATACACGTCGGGCAGGAAGTGCATTTCGACCTTGATCACGCCGTCGCCCTGGCAGGCTTCGCAGCGTCCGCCCTTGACGTTGAAACTGAAACGCCCCGGTTTGTAGCCGCGCGCCCGCGCTTCCGGCACGCCGGCGAACAGTTCGCGAATCGGCGTAAACAGGCCAGTGTAGGTCGCGGGGTTGGAGCGCGGCGTGCGCCCGATCGGGCTCTGGTCGATGTCGATGACCTTGTCGATCTGGTCCAGCCCCTCGATGTCGTCGCACGGCGCGTAATCGGCCGAGGCACGGTTGATTTCGCGCGCGGTGTAGCGATACAGCGTGTCATTGATCAACGTGGATTTGCCCGAGCCGGACACACCGGTTACGCACACCAGCAGGCCGAGCGGGATGGTCACGTCGATGTTCTTCAGGTTGTTGCCGCTGGCTTGGCGGATGGTGATTTCGCGCTTCGGGTCGCGCGGTTTGCGCTCGGCCGGCACCGCAATCTGCCGCCGCCCGGACAGGTATTGCCCGGTCAGCGATTCGTTGTGCGCCGTGACATCGGCAACGCTGCCCTGGGCGACGACGCGGCCGCCGTGAGCGCCCGCGCCCGGGCCCATGTCGAGAATATGGTCGGCGCTGCGGATCGCGTCCTCGTCGTGTTCGACGACGATCACCGTGTTGCCGAGGCCGCGCAGGTGAAACAGCGTGTCGAGCAGGCGCTGGTTGTCGCGCTGGTGCAGGCCGATCGACGGCTCGTCGAGGATGTACATCACGCCGACCAGGCCGGAGCCGATCTGGCTCGCCAGCCGAATACGCTGCGCTTCGCCGCCGGATAAAGTTTCGGCGCTGCGCTCCAGCGTCAGGTAATCGAGGCCGACGTTGACCAGGAACGTGAGTCGCTCGCCGATTTCTTTCACGACCTTCGCCGCGATTTCGCCGCGCCAGCCCGGCAGGTCGAGGCGGGCAAAAAATTCCGCTGCATCATGCACCGACATGCGGGCGATTTCCGGCAGGCTCGTGCCGGCGACAAAGACATTGCGCGCGGCACGATTCAGGCGCGCACCGCCGCATTCCGGACACGGCCGCGTGCCGAGGTATTTCGCCAGTTCCTCGCGCACCATGCCGGATTCGGTTTCACGGTAGCGCCGCTCCATGTTCGGCAGGATGCCTTCGAAAGGGTGGCGGCGTTCGCGCCAGCCGCCGCGCGGCGAGGGGTAGCGAAAGCTGATCTTTTCCTTGCCGCTGCCGCGCAGGATGATGTCGCGGGTCTCGGCCGACAGCTCGCGAAACGGCACTTCGATGTCGAAGTCAAAGTGATCGGCCAGCGACTGAATAATCTGGAAGTAATACTGGTTGCGCCGGTCCCAGCCGCGCACCGCGCCGCCGGCGAGGCTCAGTTCCGGATGGCCGACGACGCGGTCGGGATCGAAGAACTGGCGCACGCCCAGGCCGTCGCACGTCGGGCACGCGCCGACCGGGTTGTTGAACGAAAACAGCCGCGGCTCGAGTTCCGAGAGACTGTAGCCGCAGACGGGGCAGGCGAAGTTCGCCGAAAACGCCAGTTCCTCGCGATTCGGCTCGTCCATGAAGGCGATCGATGCAATGCCGCCGGCGAGGCGCAGCGCGGTCTCGAACGACTCGGCGAGCCGCTGGGCGATGTCCGGTCGCACCTTGAAGCGGTCCACGACGACTTCGATAGTGTGCTTGCGGCGCAGGTCCATCGCCGGCGCCTGGTCGAGTTCGACCACCTTGCCGTCGATGCGGGCGCGAATGAACCCCTGCGAGCGCAACTCCTGAATGAGCTGCAGATGCTCGCCCTTGCGGTTCTGCACCACCGGTGCGAGCAGCAGCAGCCGGCTGCCCTCGGGCAGGTTGAGCGCCTGGTCGACCATCTGACTGACAGTCTGCGCTTCCAGTTCGATGTCGTGATCCGGGCAACGCGGCGTACCGGCGCGCGCGTACAGCAGGCGCAGGTAGTCGTAAATTTCGGTAACGGTGCCGACGGTGGAGCGCGGGTTGTGCGAGGTCGATTTCTGCTCGATCGAGATAGCCGGCGATAACCCTTCGATGTGGTCGATATCGGGCTTTTCCATCATCGACAGGAACTGGCGCGCATAGGCGGACAGCGATTCGACATAGCGGCGCTGGCCTTCGGCATAGATAGTGTCGAACGCGAGCGAGGATTTGCCGGAGCCGGACAGGCCGGTAATCACGATCAACTGGTCGCGCGGCAGATCGACGTCGATGTTTTGCAGGTTGTGGGTGCGGGCGCCGCGGATGCGGATGGTGTCCATGGATTCGCGCAGATTGGAACGAAACGAATCAATATACGCTGTCTCGTGAGTCCGGCGCAAAGGTTCCCCCGTCATGCCGGACTTCCCGGCCGCGACAGGAGAAGAAGCCGTCGCGTGTTATCATTAATGGCTCCGCTCGCTCACCCGATCAACCTGTGCCCACCACCCGTTTAAGCCCTACCGAAGGCCGCGCCGCGTTATCGCTGTCGGCCATCCTGGCGCTGCGGATGCTGGGCCTGTTCATGATTTACCCGGTTTTCGCGGTCTATGCGACGCACCTGTCGGGCGCGACCGCCGCGACAATCGGCCTGGCGCTCGGCATCTACGGTCTGGCGCAAGCCATGCTGCAAATTCCATTCGGTGCCTTGTCCGACCGCATCGGTCGCAAGCCGGTGATAACCGTCGGCCTGGTCCTGTTCGCGATGGGCAGCGTGGTCGCGGCGATGGCGGACTCGATCGGCGGGGTGATCCTGGGGCGCGCGCTGCAGGGCGCGGGCGCCGTCGGTTCGACAATCCTCGCTCTCGGCGCCGATCTCACTCGCGAGGAAAACCGCACCAAGGCGATGGCGATGATCGGCATGACGATCGGCATGTCGTTTGCGCTCGCGGTGGTCGTCGGTCCGCCATTGAATCGCTGGGTCGGCGTGCCGGGCATTTTCTGGCTGACCGCCGTGCTTGCGCTGGTTGGCATCGCCGTTCTCTACGCGCTCGTGCCGCAGCCGCACCTGATTATCCGCCATCGCGACACCGAGCCGGTGCCGGCGCTGTTCAAGCGTGTGCTCAGCAATGGCGAGTTGCTGCGTCTCGACTTCGGCATTTTTGTCCAGCACGCGATCCTGACCGCCACCTTCCTCGCACTGCCGCTGGCGCTCAGGCAGGTCAACGACGCCGGCGCGCACTGGCTCTTCTACCTGCCGATTCTCGTCGTCGCGTTCATATTAATGACGCCGTTCATCGTCATCGGCGAGAAATACCGGAAGATGAAGCCGGTGTTCATCGGCGCGGTTGCTGCCGTCGGCCTCGGGCAGCTCTCGCTGCTGGTCTGGCACAAAAACCTGTGGGCCATCGGCGCAGGCCTGCTCGTGTTCTTCGCCGCCTTCAGCCTGCTCGAAGCGACTCTGCCGTCGCTGGTTTCCAAGGTCGCGCCGGCAGACAGCAAAGGCACGGCCATGGGGGTTTATTCGAGCTCGCAGTTCCTTGGCATCTTCGTCGGCGGCGCCGTCGGCGGCTGGGTGCAGGGCGTATTTGCGCCGAACGGGCTGCTGGCCGTGTTCGTCTTGACGACCGGCCTGGCCGTCTGCTGGCTGCTGGTGGCGATCACGATGCCCGCGCCCAGGTATCTCGCCAGCCGGCTGATCCGCATCCCGAAAATCCGCGGCCGCGAAGAGCGCGAGCGGCTCAACGACCGGCTCCTGTCGATCGCGGGGGTGGCCGAAGCGGTTGTCGTCGCCGAGGAAGGCGTTGCCTACTTGAAAGTCGACAACCGCGAACTGGACGAAACGGCGCTTGAGGCGTTCGACACGTCCCAGTCGGATGCAATCGCGGCGCAATCGACGTAGAATCCTTGCTCTTTATCTCTACAAGATTCCCGATTTCCGATAAACGGAGCGACACATGGCCAGGGGCATCAACAAAGTCATACTCGTCGGCAACCTCGGCGCCGATCCGGACACCCGCTACACCGCCGGCGGCAGCGCGATCACCAAGATCCGCATCGCGACCACGCGCGCCTGGAAGGACAAGCAGACGGGCGAACAGCAGGAAAAGACCGAGTGGCACCGCATCACCTTTTTCGGCCGGCTGGCTGAAATCGCCGCCGAGTACCTGCGCAAGGGGTCCCAGGTTTATATCGAAGGCCGGCTCGAGACCAGCACCTACGAAAAAGAGGGTCAAACCCACTACAGCACCGACATCATCGCCAACGAAATGCAGATGCTTGGCGGCCGTTCCGGCATGGGCGGCGGCGATTACAGCAGCGGCGACGATCAGCGCCCCCGGTCGCAGCCGGCCGCGAAGTCCGGTGCGGTGGCCGAAGACTTCGACGACGACATACCGTTTTAAAGGCATCATTCCGGCGACGCCGGAATCGCAACTTATAATCTAACCGCAGCAAAAAAGGAGCTTTGACTGCATGTCACCCCGTGATTTGATTGCGCCGCACGGCGGCGAACTACAAGAACTGTATCTTTCCGAGGCCGAAGCCGCCGAAGCGAAAAAGGCCGCGGCCGATTACCCGTCCTGGGACCTGACTCATCGCCAGTTGTGCGATATCGAGCTGTTGCTGAGCGGCGGCTTCTCGCCGCTGACGGGCTTCATGAACCGTGCCGACTACGACGGCGTGGTCGAGAACATGCGTCTCGAATCCGGCACGCTCTGGCCGATGCCGATTACGCTCGACGTGACGCGCGAATTCGCCAAGGATCTGAAAGAAGGCGACGCGATCGCCTTACGCGATCCGGAAGGCGTACTGATAGCACTGCTGGATGTCGGCGACGTCTGGGAACCCGACAAGGCGGTCGAGGCGCGCGGCGTGTTCAAAACCACGGACGAGGCCCATGCGGGCGTGCGTTACCTGATGCGTACGGCGAACCCGGTTTACATCGGTGGCCGGCTGCGCGGCGTGGAGGCGCCGACGCATTACGATTTCCGCCACCTGCGCCGCACGCCGCGTGAGGTACGCGACTATTTCAAAAAACTGGGCTGGCACCAGGTCGTGGCGTTCCAGACCCGCAACCCGATGCACCGCGCGCACCTCGAACTCACGTTCCGCGCAGCGAAGCAGGTCGAAGCCAATCTGCTGATTCAGCCAACGGTCGGCATGACCAAGCCGGGCGACATTGATCACTACACTCGCGTGCGCTGCTACGAGCACCTGATCAAGCGTTTCCCGGAAAACACGACAGCGCTCTCGCTGCTGCCGCTCGGCATGCGCATGGGCGGCCCACGCGAGGCGATCTGGCACGCGCTGATTCGCAAGAACCACGGCTGTACTCATTTTATTGTCGGTCGCGATCACGCCGGCCCCGGCAAGGGCAGCGACGGCGAGCCGTTCTATGGCCCGTACGAGGCGCAGGAATTGCTGAAGCAACACCAGGACGAAATCGGCATCCAAATGGTGCCGTTCCAGATGATGGTGTACGTGAAGGAACGGGCCGAATACGCGCCGACCGACGAGGTGCGCGGCGATGAAACGGCGCTGGTCATTTCCGGCACCGAATTCCGCCGTCGGTTGCACGAGGGGCTCGACATTCCGGACTGGTTCTCCTATCCGGAAGTCGTCGAGGAACTGCGCAAGACGCACCCGCCGCGTCACCAGCAGGGCTTCACCGTGTTCTTCACCGGCCTGTCCGGCTCGGGCAAGTCCACCATTGCCAACGCGCTGATGGTCAAGCTGATGGAACAGGGCGGCCGGCCGGTGACGCTGCTGGACGGTGATCTGGTGCGCAAGCACCTGTCGAGCGAACTCGGTTTTTCGCGCGAGCACCGCAATATCAACATCGAGCGAATTGGTTACGTCGCCAGCGAAATCACCAAGAACGGCGGCATTGCGATTTGCGCCCCGATTGCCCCGTACGCCGATACGCGCCGCAAGGTGCGCGAGATGATCGAGCCGCTCGGTGGCTTCCTTGAAATCCACGTCGCCACCCCGCTCGAGACGTGCGAGCAGCGCGACCGCAAGGGCCTGTACGCCAAGGCTCGTGCCGGCGTCATCAAGGAATTCACCGGCATCAGCGACCCGTACGAAGCGCCTGAAAACCCGGAGATGACCATCGACACGCGCGAATGCACGCCCGACGAGGCGGCGCACAGCGTGATCGTCAAGCTGGAGAGCCTGGGCTTTCTCAAGTAAAGGTCCTTTCAGGTCCGAAAATGGCCAGTTCCACGCCGCCAGCGGTGTAATCTATGGCGCGTGGAACTGAGCATCAAAATTTGTGACCGCGCCCGCCTGTCCCGCGACCCGCGCTTCGACGGCCGCTTCTTTACAGCCGTCACCAGCACCGGCATCTATTGCCGGCCGATCTGCCCGGCGCCGGCGCCAAAGCGCGCCAATGTCCGCTACTACCCGACCGCGGCCGCCGCCGCGGAAGCAGGGTTCCGGCCGTGCCTGCGCTGTCGGCCGGAAGCCGCGCCCGGCACGCCGGCCTGGCTCGGCACTTCCGCTACCGTCAACCGCGGCCTGAGGCTGATTGCCGAGGGCGCGCTGGATGATGCCGACGTCGAGGCGCTGGCCGCGCGTCTGGGCGTCGGCCCGCGCCACCTGCATCGCCTGTTCGTGCGCCATCTCGGTGCGCCGCCGATCGCGCTGGCGCAGACGCGGCGACTGCACTTCGCGAAGAAGCTGCTGGACGAGACGGACCTGCCGATGACGCAGGTCGCGCTCGCGGCCGGCTTCGGCAGCGTACGGCGCTTCAACGACAGCATCCGCCGCGCCTATCAGCGGACGCCTTCACAACTGCGGCGGTTGCGTAAAGTCGCGACTGCCGGACAAGCTGGCGAGTACACGTTCCAGCTCGCCTACCGGCCGCCGTACGATTGGGAGTCGCTGCTGGGCTTTCTTGCCGCGCGCGCCATTCCCGGTGTCGAAGTCGTTGCCGACGGGCGCTATCGCCGCAGCATCGACGTCGGCGGCCGGCACGGTATTATCGAGGTGGACCACGCGCCCACGGCGCACGCCCTGACATTGCGCGTCCGGTTTCCCGAGCCGGCAGCGTTGTTGCGGATCGTTGCCCGGGTGCGGCGCCTGTTCGATCTGGAGGCCGACCCGACCGCCATCGCCCGGCACTTCAATACTGACACATTGCTGGCGAAGCCGGTGCAGCGTCGGCCCGGGTTGCGCATCCCCGGCGCGTGGGATGGCTTCGAGCTGGCGGTGCGCGCGATTTTGGGCCAGCAGGTGACGGTGGCCGCTGCCAGTCAGCGTGCCGGGCTGCTGGCGCAGCAGCATGGCGTGCCACTGACAGTGGTGGACGACACCCTCAACAGGATCTTTCCGCCCGCCGTGGTGCTTGCCGCGGTGCAACTCAACGGCATGCCGGCCACCCGTGCCCGCGCCATTCAGGCGCTGGCCCAAGCCGTGGTGCGCGGCGAGGTGCGCCTTGAGCCGGATGTGGAACCGGAACGATTGTTGCCGCAACTCACAGCCATTCCCGGCATCGGCGACTGGACAGCACAGTACATTGCCATGCGCGCATTGGGCGAACCGGATGCGCTGCCAGCCGCCGATTTAGTTCTGTTGCGCGTCGCCGGCAACGGCCAGCCACTGAAGCCGAAACAGCTGCTCGCGCAGGCCGAAGCGTGGCGGCCGTGGCGTGCCTATGCGGCGATGCATTTGTGGCGGCTCGCCACGTGAATATCAAAGGAGAACCACGATGTTTTTCTGCCACATGAACAGCCCCGTCGGTAAACTGCTGCTAGCCGCGGACGAGGAAGCGTTGAAGCTGATCAGTTTTGAAACCGGCCGGCACGTGCGCCGGCCGGACGCCGACTGGCGGCAGGATGAGGCGCCGCTGCGCGACACGATGCAGCAGCTTCACGAATATTTCGCCGGCGAGCGGCGGGATTTCGATTTGCCGCTGCGGCCGACCGGAACCGCGTTCCAGCAAAGCGTATGGCAGGCGCTGCGAGACATCCCGTATGGCGAGACTGAGTCGTACGGCGCGTTGGCGAAACGCATCGGCAAGCCGAAAGCGGTGCGCGCGGTGGGCGCGTCCAACGGCCTCAATCCGCTGCCGATCGTGCTGCCCTGCCACCGCGTGATTGGCGCGAACGGCAGCTTGACCGGCTACGGCGGCGGGCTGGAAGTGAAACAGAAACTGCTGGCGCTGGAGCGGGGCGAACGCGCGCTGCTATGAATTGGTGTATTCCGCGATCGCGCGTATGAATTCGGCGCCATAGGCTTCAAGCTTCTTTTGCCCCACACCGTTCAGCGCCAGGAATTCGTCCTCGGTGGCCGGCTGGTTCGCGACCATTTCTCGCAGTGTCGTGTCGTGAAAAATGACGAAGCCGGGGACACCCTGTTCGTCGGCAAGCCGCTTGCGCAGCGCGCGCAGCGACTCCCAAAGCGGCGCGTCGGCAGGCGCAATCTGCTCGGCGGCCGCTGACTGGCGTTTATCCCGCTTCCGTTCGGGTCGACGATCCTCGCGCAAGTGCAGCGTTTCCTCGCCGCGCAGCAGCGGCCGCGCGCGATCGCCCAGATGCAGACCGCCGTAGCCGTCGAAATCGACGTGGATGTAATCCTGCGCGACCAGTTGACGCACCACCGATCGCCATTGCTTCGCGCTCAGATCGCTGCCAATGCCGAAGGTCGAAAGCCGCGTGTGGCCGAAGCGTTCGGCACGCTCATTGTCAGCGCCGCGCAAGTGGTCGATCACATATTGCGCGCCGAAGCGCTGACCGGTGCGATAGATCGCCGACAGCAACTTGCGGGCCGCGTCGGTGGCGTCCCAGGTCACGGGCGGCGTGAGGCAGGTATCGCAGTTGCGACAGTCCGCATCCGGTTGCTCGCCGAAGTAGCGCAACAAGTGGACGCGGCGGCACGTCGACATCTCGCAATACGCGAGCATGGCATCGAGCTTGTGGCGTTCGACGCGCTTGCGCGCTTCCGGCGAGTCGGATTGCTCGATCATCCGCCGGCGCTGCACGACGTCGCTCAGGCCGTAAAGCATCCACGCGTCCGCGTGCAGACCGTCACGCCCGGCACGGCCGGTTTCCTGGTAATAGGCTTCAATGCTCGAAGGTAAATCCAGATGCGCGACAAAACGTACGTCCGGCTTGTCGATGCCCATGCCGAACGCGACAGTCGCGACAATGATCACGCCGTCCTCGCGCAGGAAGCGCTGCTGGTTCGCATCGCGCGTCGCATGGTCGAGGCCGGCGTGATATGGCAGTGCCGTCAGTCCTTCGTCGCACAGCCACGCCGCCGTCTGTTCGACCTTGTTGCGCGACAGGCAATAGACGATGCCGGCATCGCCCTCGTGTTCGCTGCGAATGAAGCGCAACAGTTGCGTCTTGCCGCCGCCGCGCTCGGCGACGCGATAGCGAATGTTCGGGCGGTCGAAGCTGTGAACGAATGGTTGCGCGTCGCCAAGTTCGAGGCGCTCCGCAATTTCGCGCCGCGTCGCCGGATCGGCCGTGGCCGTCAGCGCGATGCGCGGCACGCTCGGAAAACGCGCCGCAAGTGCCGCAAGCTCCATGTATTCGGGACGAAAATCATGTCCCCATTGCGAAACGCAATGCGCTTCGTCGATCGCGAATAACGCGATATCGCAGTCGTCCAGCAGATCGAGGCAACGCGGTTGCATCAGTCGTTCCGGCGCGACGTAAACGAGATCCAGCGCACCATCGCGCATTTGCTGTTCGATGGCGTATTGCTCGCGCCCGTCGAGGCTCGAATTGAGATAGGCCGCGGCAACGCCTGCCTGCCGCAGCGCCGCGACCTGGTCCGCCATCAACGCGATCAGCGGTGATACGACGACACCGACACCCGGTCGCAACATCGCCGGAATCTGGTAGCACAACGACTTGCCGCCGCCGGTCGGCATCAGTACCAACGCGTCGCCGCCGTGGAGCAGCGTGTCGATAATGTCGGATTGGTGGCCGCGAAAGGCGTCGAAGCCGAAGGTTTCTTTAAGAATGGTGTCAGGCGTCATTCGATTGGGCGGCAAGCGCCGTGTGTTGCAAAAAGGGAAGGCACGGTATTCTAGGCAATGTCCGTTTCGATTGCGACGCGGCGAACGCTTGACACGCCGGCCCGCGGCAAAGACACTGCCTGCTTCGCAATTCAGGATTTCCGTGCCGATGCCGCTTGACACGCCAGCCGAACAGGCCATGTCCGTCGATACCGCTCTCGAACCCGTTCCGTCGCCGTCCGATCCATCGCAACGCGGACTTGGTCTCGCTACGACCACGTCGATCGTGCTCGGCAACATGGTCGGCTCCGGCATTTTTCTGCTGCCGGCATCGCTGGCCGCATACGGTGCCTACAGCCTGTGGGGCTGGGGATTCAGCACTGTCGGTGCGTTGTTGCTGGCGTGGGTGTTCAGCAGCCTGTCGCGGCGATTGCCAAGGGCCGGCGGGCCCTATGCCTATCCGCGTGCTGCATTCGGCGACTTCGCCGGTTTTCTGGCCGCCTGGATTTACTGGCTCAGTATCCTCGGCACCAACGCCGCGATCGCGGTGGCATTCGCAAGCTATCTCGCGGTTTTCGTGCCGGCTCTTGCCGCCCAGCCGTTATTGGGCGGGCTGGCGGCGATCGCCGCGGTGTGGGTGCTGACCGCCATCAACATCTGGGGCGTGCGCGCTGCCGGCAATATGCAGCTCATCACGGTAATCCTGAAAATAACGCCGGTGCTGGCGCTCGCGTTATTCGGCATTTTCTATTTCAATCCGGATCTGCTGACGACAAGCCACGTCACCGGCACGCCACTGTCGGCCATCAACACGACCGCCGCATTCACCATGTGGGCATTTCTGGGGCTCGAATGCGCGACCGTGCCTGCCGGCCACGTGAAGAATCCCGAGAAGACGATCCCGCGGGCGACACTGCTGGGCACGGCGATCGCGGCGGGTTTTTATATCCTGGCGACGACTGTCGTCATGGGCATAATTCCGGCCAGTTCGCTCGCGCATTCCAATGCGCCGTTTGCTGACGCGGCCAACGTGCTGTGGGGGACCTGGGGGGCTTACGTGATTGCCGTAGCGGCCATCATTTCCTGTTTCGGTGCGCTCAATGGCTGGCTGCTGATGCAGGGGCAGTTCCCGCAGGCGGTGGCACAGGATGGCCTGTTCCCGAAACTGTTCGCGGCCAACGGGCGGCGCGGCACGCCGGCGCTCGGCATGGTGTTCTCCAGCGTGCTCGCGTCACTGCTGATTCTGGCGAATTACAGTCACGGCCTCGTGGCGATGTTCAACACCATCATTCTGTTGACAACGTTCTTTGTATTGGCGCCGTACATGTTTTGCGCGATGGCCGAGATCGTGCTGGGTCGCGGCACCGCGCGCGTCAAGGGCGTCGTCTTCAGTTGCATCGCCTTTGCGTTTGCGCTGTGGGCGTCGGCCGGCACCGGCGAGGAGTCGCTGTACTGGGGTACGCTGCTGATGCTCGTTGGCATTCCGATTTACGTGTGGCAGAAACGGGAGAAGGTCGTCAAAACGGTTTGACGAACGCCAGTATCACGATCGCAAACAGGAACAGCGTCGGGATTTCGTTGAACAGTCGATAAAACCGCGAACTCTTCACGTTGCGCCCGGCCGCGAGGTCGCGCATCAGCTTGATGCAGTAGTGGTGGTAGACGATCAGTAGCACCACCAGACCGATCTTCGCTTCCAGCCAGGCCGGCGGTGGCAGCCACCAGCCGACCAACAGCCAGACGCCAAAGCCGATTGTCGCGGTCATGCCAATCGACATCAGCACGAACAGGCGCTTTTCCATCACGGCGAAGCGCCGCCGGCTGGCATCATCCGCTGCTTCCGCGTGGTACACGAACAGGCGGGGCAAGTAGAATAAGCCCGCAAACCACGTCACCATGAAAATGACGTGAAAGGCCTTGATCCAGAGCATATTTGCCCCTTATTAAAATGCTTTGCGAAGAAAACCGGGAATCGTATTTTCGGTTTTCCTGGCTGAAAAATCCATGGATGGCTGTTTTCAGCATATATTCGGCATCACCCATCCCGCTGTAAGCGCCGTCCGTCGGCATTCGCTTCAGACTCGCTGGCCGGCAGACTAACATTCCTGTCTGACGAACTACCGAATAAAAACCATCTCGGCAAACCGGGGTCAAAGTTAGAGGGGAGTCATGCGCGGAACTCATTTTTCGACGACGCCGCTGGCGGTCAGGCCGCACAATCCGCGCGGCCGTTCGATCGTCTTTGCGCTGGGGGCGTTGATCGTCGCGACGGCTGTCGCCGGCGCTTATTTCTATGGCGAGTACCGGGGCGGCTACGAGCGCTGGATTGTCAAGGCACGCCACGATCGGCTGGTGCACGAACGCGATGCGCTGGCCAAATCCAATGCCGATCTGCATCAGCAAATCGTGTTCCTGAATCGCTCGCGCAAGATCGATCACGCGGCCCAGGCGAAAGTGCAGCAAACGAATACGGATCTGCAGGCGCAAATCGTCGAGCTCAAAAAAAAACTGAGTTTCTACAATGATATTGTGGCGCCGGGCAATGTGCATTCCGGCCTGCACATCCAGGCGCTGGACGTGGTCGCGACCGGCAACCCGCGGCGCTATCATTACAGCCTCGTCTTGATGCAGGGCCCGCGCCACGCGCGGGAAACGTCAGGGAAAGCGACGATGACGGTCGTCGGCGAGCAAAACGGCAAGCCGCTTGCGCTCAACCTGGCGGCTCTGCAGGACGGGGGCGCCGAGGCGCACAAGTTCAAGTTCCGTTATTTCGAGGATCTGCGCGGCGACTTGCAGTTGCCGCGCGGGTTCAAGCCGCGGCGGATCAAGGTGACGGTGACGCGCAGCGGCGATGACGACCCGGTGACCCGCACGTTCGACTGGCGGGTCACCGGCTAAACGAGAGGAAAGGCATATGTGGTCTGGCAACAATGGCAATGGCAACAACGGCAACAAGCGGCAGCGCGTGACGATCGACACGCTGATCGGACGCAACACGCGGATTGATGGCGATGTGCAGTTTAGCGGGGGCTTGCATGTCGATGGCTGTATTCGCGGCAACGTGAGTTGCAATGGATCGGAACCCTCGCACCTGGGGCTGAGCGAGCATGGCCGGCTCGAAGGCGAGGTGCGGGTCACGGACATCGAGCTGGACGGCACTGTCATCGGCGACGTATACGCGGACGGGCGCCTGGAACTGGGGTCGAATGCGCGCGTCGATGGCAGCGTGTACTACAACATTCTGCAGATGAGCGGCGGCGCGTCGGTGAACGGCAGGCTGGTGCATGAGGCCGCGCCCGAGCCGCGCGAAACGGCGCTGCTGGAGCATGTGGAAGAGTCCTACGAGGGCGCGTGATAGTTGCCGTTGCGTTGGGGAAATGTTAGTTTATTCAGTCAGTTAACCACCGCCGAATACCATGACTGAAGTTATCGAAGCGCCCGCGCTGATCTTTACCGACGCCGCCGCGCACAAGGTCAAATCGCTGATCGACGAAGAGCAGAACCCGGCTCTCAAGCTGCGCGTGTTCGTCACCGGCGGCGGCTGCTCCGGGTTCCAGTACGGCTTTACCTTTGATGAAAAACTCGAAGAAGGCGACACCGAAGTCGAAAATGGCGGCGTCACGCTGCTGGTCGATCCGATGAGCTTCCAGTACTTGAGCGGCGCTGAAATCGACTACACGGAAGGCCTCGAGGGCGAACAGTTCGTGATCCGCAATCCGAACGCGCAGACCACCTGCGGCTGCGGATCATCTTTCGCGGTGTGATGGGGCAAGGAACGCGTGCAAAAAAGGCGGCAGTGGCCGCTTTTTTTGTATGATAGCGCCAACGACTTTTGGAAAGGGGGCTACAAGGACGAAGCATGAAAATGGAGCAGATTTCACCGCGGGCCGCGCACCAATGGAATGCCGGCGAGCCCGAGACGGTTGTCGCGGCCGTCGATCTCGGATCCAACAGTTTTCACCTGCTGATTGCGCGCGAGGCCAACGGGCGCTTCGAGGTTGAAGAGCATCTGAAGGAGGCTACCCGCGTCGGAGCCGAGCTCGATTCTGATGGGGCCATCGGCGCCGCCGCAATGGCGCGCGGTTTCGCCTGCCTCGACCGCTTTGGCGAGCGCCTTTCCAGGTCGCGGCCCACCACCGTCCGCGCGGTCGGCACGAACGCACTCCGGGTCGCATCCAATGCGGCGGAATTCCTTGCCGGCGCCGAGGCGCGCCTCGGTTGCCGCGTCGAAACCATTTCGGGCATCGAAGAAGCCCGACTGATTTATCTCGGCGTTTGTGGCGGTCTCAGTGCCGCGACGCGTCGGCTGGTTGCAGATATCGGCGGCGGCAGCACCGAGTTGATTGTCGGCGAAGGCGCGAACGCACTGCGCCTGGAAAGCCTGCCGTTCGGCTGCGTGGGTCTGACGCAGCAATTTTTCCCCGGCGGCCGTCTGGACGCGCGCGCGATGCAGCACGCGGAAGTGGCGGCGCGGCGCGAGCTGGAGCCGGTCGCGCGCGAATATCGCGATCTGGGCTGGGTCGAAGCGGTCGGCGCTTCCGGCACCGTGCATGCCATCGCCGCCATTGCACGCGCTGGCGGCTGGTCGGACGGCGCCATTACACCGGCGGTGCTCGACCGCCTGACGGCCGCGCTCACGGCCGGCGGCGACCTGGAGCGGTTGCGGCTGGCGGGGCTTGAAGAAGATCAGCGGCCCGTGCTGCCGGGCGGCGTGGCGATTATGCGCGCGTTGTTTGCCGGCCTTGGCATTAACCGTCTGCGGTTGGTCGAGGGCGCGCTGCGCGAAGGTCTTTTGTACGAAAGCTTCGCGCGGCTGAACGACGCCGATGTGCGGTCCGCGAGCGTGCGCGACCTGGCGGCGCGCTGCCGGGTCGACATCGCGCATGCGTCGCGAGTCGACGCGACGGCACAAATGCTGTTGCACGAGGTCGCGACGGCGTGGTCGCTCGATCAGCCGGACGACGCGCGCTGGCTGAGCTGGGCGGCACAGTTGCACGAGTGCGGCCGGGCGATCGCGTGCAACGGGTTCCATCGCCATGGCGCTTACATCGTTGAAAATGCCGATCTGGCGGGTTGTTCGCAGCAGGATCAGCGTAATGTCGCGACGCTGATCCGCGCGCACCGGCGGGTATTGCCGCTGGCGGTCTTTCAGCAGCATCGCGAGCCTTTGCGGAATCGTCTTTTTCGGTTGGCTCTGTTGCTGCGTCTCGGGGCCTTGTTGTGCCGTTCGCGCGCCGATCTGCATCATGCCGGCATTCGATTGACGGGCGGCGACAAGGCGGCGACATTGCATTTTCCGGCCGGTTGGCTCGATGTGCGAGCGTTGACCGCGGCCGATCTGGAGGAAGAGGCGGCATACTGGCAGGCCGCCGGCTGGACGCTTACCTACAACTAGGTTTGCTGGCCCGGGCAGATTGTCCCCAGAACGGTTTCTTCATGCGCCCCGGTGACTGCCGGCAAATTTCCTGGTTCGCCTGCAAGCGTCCGGTATGCCAGCCACGCAAATGCCATCGCCTCGACGTAATCCGGATCGATGCCTAGCGCGTCGGTCGGCGCAGCGGCGACTTCAGGAAGCGCCCCGCGCAACGCGTCCATCAGTGACGGATTGTGCACGCCCCCGCCGCAGACGTAGAGCTTCCGCACCGCTGGCGCGTGTGCGCGCAAAGCATCGGCGACGGTGGTGGCGGTCAGCGCGACCAGCGTGGCCTGCACGTCCGCCGGCGTCGGTTCCCCAGCGAGCGATGCGCGCGCGGCCTCGACCCACGCCAGGTTGAAATGCTCCGGGCCGGAACTTTTCGGCGGCGGACGCCGGAAATAATCATCCTCCAGCAACGCGTCAAGCAGCGTGTCGCATCGGTTTCCGGCCAGCGCGAACGCGCCGTCGGTATCGATGGGTCCGCGACCATGGTGCGTCGCCCAGGCATCGAGCAACGTATTCGCCGGCCCGATATCGAAGCCGCGTACGGCCTGGCCCGGTTCCAGCACCGTCACGTTGGCGATGCCGCCGAGATTGACCACCGCGCGTGCTTCGTCCGGCGCGGCGAAGGCGGCTTGATGAAACGCTGGCGCCAGCGGGGCGCCTTGCCCGCCCAGGGCGATATCGCGGCGGCGAAAGTCGGCGATAGTGGTGATGCCGGTGCGCGCGGCAATGACGCTGGGATCGCCGATTTGCAGCGTGAAAGGAGTGGGGCTGTCGGGGCGATGACGGATAGTTTGGCCGTGGCTGCCGATCGCGCAGATCTCGCGCGCGTCGACCTGGGTTTTCGAGAGCACTTGCAGGGCCGCCTCGGCGAACGCTTCGCCCAGGCGCACGTCGAGCCCACCGAGCCACTCGATCGGGTCATGGTCGCCATAGTCGCCGCGCGCGAGTGCATGGATTTCGTCGCGCAGTTCCGCGGGAAAACGGTTGTAGCAGGCGTCGCGAAACTCGATGCGTCCGCCCTCGATCGCGACCAGCGCCGCCTCGACGCCGTCGGCACTGGTGCCGGACATCAGACCGACATACAGACCCCCGGTCACTGGGGCGTCGCCGCCAGCGCCACCGCATCGCCGCGGGCGAACTTGAGCTGGCTCAACAGCGAAGCGGCATACACTGTGTAAGCCTGCCGATACTTCTTCGCGATTGGATCGGCCGGCGGCAATTTGACCTTGAGCGGCGCGACGTGGCGACCGTTGATGCGAAATTCGTAATGCACGTGCGGCCCGGTGGCGATGCCGGTGTGGCCGACGTAGCCGATGACTTCGCCCTGGCGCACACGCGTGCCGACGCGCTGGCCACGCGCAAAGCGGGACATGTGACCGTAAAGCGTACTGTAGTGGCCGAAATGCTTGACCACGATGGCGTTTCCGTAGCCGCCCTTGCGGCCGCGGAAGACGATGCGCCCATCGGCGGTGACATGGATCGGCGTGCCCTCAGGCGCAGCAAGGTCGACGCCTTCGTGCGGACGGACGTAATGCAGCACCGGGTTCATGCGGTGCAGGCTGAAGCGCGAACTGACCCGCGTGTACTTGACCGGGCTGCGCAAAAACGCCTTGCGCACGTTGTGCCCGTCGACGGTGTAATAGCCGGTGTGGCCGCCTGCATCCGTGTAGCGGATCGCCGTGTAGACGCGGCCGTTGGCATGAAACTCGGCAGCCAGGATCGCTCCGTCGCCGGCGCCGTCGCGGGCGCTGAAGGTGTGCTGGTAGAGCACAGTGAAGCTGTCGCCGGATCGGACTTCATTGGCGAAGTCGATATCCCACGAAAACAGGTGGATCAGCCGCATCGTCATGTTGTCGGACAGGCCGGCTTCGGTGGCCGCACCGAACAGCGAGCTTTTGATGACACCATGGGCGTACGCTGTCTGTTCCAGGACGGGCAGCGCCGTGCGTGTCGCCTCGTAGCCTTCTTCCGTGTGGCGGATCGTCAGGCGCGAGTTGTCCGCCAGCACCAGGCTCAAGCTGACGAACGCGCCGTCGGGCGCGCGAGTGAAATGAAGCTTGTCGCCGGGGTAGATTCGCCGCAGCGGCTTGACCGCATCGCCCAGCGCCATGATCGTCGCGAGCTGACCGGCGCTCAGGCTCTCGCGCGAGAAGATCGCCGCCAGCGAATCGCCGCTCTTGACGGTCACAATATCCGTTTCGTCGGCGGGAACCGGCGCTGCCGTGACGGCGCGCGCGCTCGCCGGCAGTTCGAGCGGCAGCGTCGCCGCGCCATCGGCCAGGCGCTGGGCAAGTGGCGCGCCGCCGTCGACGTCGCCGCCCGAAAAGACGAATATCGCGATGACGACCGCCGCGAATCCCGAAGCCAGCCAGTGAATTGGCCGCGCCCGGCGGCAAGCCGCGACCATCCATTTGTTGGCCGATCTATAATGCGCCAGTAATTGATCCGTCACGCGGGCGGCTCGTTGCAAGGGGAAGTCCTATACACTAGCGAGCGTGCCGCTGGCGGTCAATGACCGCCTGTCGAGTTTGCATAAACGAGGAGTATTGATGACCACGACGGCCGACGCGCTCGCCGAAATCCGGCGCGGAACAGAAGATGTGCTGCCAGACGACGCGCTCGCCAAACGGCTTGGCGAAGGCCGTCCGCTGCGCGTGAAGTTGGGAGCCGATCCGTCAGCGCCCGACATCCACCTCGGCCACACGGTCGTGCTTAACAAGCTGCGCCAGTTCCAGCAACTCGGCCATGAAGCCATTTTCCTGATCGGCGACTTCACCGGCATGATCGGCGACCCGTCCGGCAAGAACGCCACGCGCCCGTCGCTGAGCGCAGAGGAGATCGCCGCCAACGCGCAAACCTACCGCGACCAGATATTCAAGATCCTCGACCCCGACAAGACTCGCATCGAATTCAATTCGCGCTGGATGGGCGCGATGAGCGCCGCCGACCTCGTCAGGCTCGCCTCGCACCATACCGTCGCGCGGATGCTGGAGCGCGACGACTTCGACAAGCGCTACCGGAGCGGCCGGCCGATCGCGATTCACGAATTCCTGTACCCGCTGGTGCAGGGCTACGACTCGGTGGCGCTCAAGGCCGACGTCGAACTCGGCGGCACAGACCAGAAGTTCAACCTGCTGGTAGGCCGCCAGTTGCAGGAGGTCCATGGCCAGCCGCCGCAGATCGTCATCACCGTGCCGATTCTCGAAGGTCTGGACGGCGTGCAGAAGATGTCGAAGTCGCTCGGCAACTACATCGGCGTCAACGAGCTGCCGGACGAGATGTTCGGCAAACTGATGTCAATCTCCGACGACCTGATGTGGCGCTACTTCGACCTGTTGAGCTTCCGGGCGGCGAGCGAGATCGCCGCGCTCCACCAGCAGGTCGCCGAAGGCAGAAACCCGCGCGACGTCAAGTTCCTGCTCGCCATCGAAATCGTGAATCGCTTCCACGGCGCCGATGTGGGCGAAAAGGCGCGCGACGCATTCATCGCCCGTTTTCAGCAGGGCGCGACGCCCGACGACGTGCCGGAAGTGCAGCTCGCGGTTGGCGCTGACGGCCTGCCAATTGCACAGGTGCTGAAACAGGCAGGATTGACACCCAGCACGTCTGAAGCCAACCGGATGCTCAAACAAGGCGCCGTCCGCATCGATGGGGAGCGCGTTGAAGATAGAGAACTGATGCTGTCAGGTGGTACGAGCTGCCTGGTGCAAGTGGGCAAGAGGCGTCTCGCGCGCGTGAACCTGCATTCTGAATAACGCATTCCGCAAAATGTGCCGGCAGCTGTTGACCTGCCGCTGCGCGTCCTTATAATGCCCCTCCCCGGTCAGGAAAACGGCCGGGGGCGAAACCTGAAAATGGTCCACCGGAGCACAAAATTTCTTGCGGTTCGGTATTGACGGATAGGCAAAAGCCCGTATAATTGTCCGTCTGCCTCGGGGCCACCGAGGCCAGCTCTTTAACAGTTTGAATCAAGTAACTTGTGTGGGCGCTCACGTCATTGGTTTGTGTACGCAATCGATGATCAAGAGTGCCACGAATTTGAGACAGTAGTTTCTGATTCTGGCTCAACTCGATGTTTAGCTTTTAGCTATAAACTGAAGAGTTTGATCCTGGCTCAGATTGAACGCTGGCGGCATGCCTAACACATGCAAGTCGAA
>DASSBR010000081.1:0-10768 GCA_035698525.1 Gammaproteobacteria bacterium | reverse complement strand
TCTGATCACCGATGGTGCGCGGCTTCTCGCACAATGGCCGGAGGGCATGGGGCGGCGACTCGCGAAGGTACTGGACAAGCGCGGCGTTCGGCTGGTTTTCAACCGTCGTATCACCGGTGCCGGCGATCAGCAGTTGATCGCGGGCAACGGGGAGCCGTTTGCCTATGATCTGGCGGTGGCGGCTACCGGGCTCAAGCCCGTCGCAGTGCTGCGCCAACTGGATTTGCCGACCAATGCCGCCGGCGGACTGCGCGTGGACGAAAAACTGCGGGCCATTGGCGATCATCGTATCTACGGCGCCGGGGACTGCATTCACTTCAACGGCCGTGCGCTGCCGCGGCTGGGCGTTTTTGCCGTGCGGCAGGCGCCGGTACTGCTCGACAACCTGCTGGCCGCACTGGACGGCCGGCCGCAGCGAGCCTACAAGCCGCAAAGCCGGTACCTGAGCATTCTGAATCTGGGCGATGGAACGGGGCTTGCTGTGCGCGGCGCCTTGCATTGGCGTGGCCGAGTCAGCCTGTGGTGGAAGAACCGCCTGGACCGGCAGTTTTTGGATTGTTACAGGTATTGACTTAATGAATGTGAACGCGTACATTAATAGTTGAATTATCTATTACGAATGCGATCGCATACATTGAATGCTATGGAATCAAACGACGAAGCTGCGTTACAGGCGTTGGGTCAGCGGCTGGCCCGTCATCGGCTGAACCGCAACCAGACGCAGGATTCGCTGGCGCGCGAAGCCGGCGTGGCTCGCGTCACCGTCTCCAAGGCGGAGAACGGCCGCGTCATCGACACCCAAAGCCTCCTGCGCATTTTGCACGCCCTCGATCTGTCGCTCGACGCAGTGGCGCCCGAGCCGCGAATCAGCCCGGTGGCGCTTGCGCGGGCAGAGGGCAGGGTGCGTGAACGCGCGAGTGGCTACCGTGGCCAATCGAAATCCGAAGACAAACCCGCTGGCGAGTGGACATGGCCCGACGAGGAACAGTAGCCGAAGTCCGGCTCTGGGGCGCCCAGATCGGCGCCGTCAGCTGGAACGAGGAGCGTCGGCTGGGGGCGTTCGAGTACGCGCCCGAGTTCCAGACAAGCGGCATCCAGGTCGCGCCGCTGACAATGCCGCTCGGCCCGCAAATCCACGAATTCCCGCAGCTCGCGCGTGAGTCGTTCCACGGCCTGCCGGGTTTGCTCGCCGATTCCTTGCCGGACAAATTCGGCAATGCGGTTATCGACGCCTGGCTCGCGCGTACCGGTCGCTCGCCTGCCGACTTCTCACCGGTCGATCGACTGCTTTACATCGGCAAACGCGCGATGGGCGCGCTGGAATTCCATCCGGCACAGGCGCAGCGCGGCGGCTCGCACGAAATCGACGTCGCCGATCTGGTCGAGCTGGCGAGCGAAATTCTCAGCACGCGCGAGCGTTTCCACGCCGATCTCAGCCACGACGGCAGCGAGCGGCGCCAGGCCATGAAGGATATTCTGCAAGTCGGCGTGTCCGCCGGCGGCGCGCGCGCCAAGGCGATCATTGCCTGGAACCCCGAGACAAACGAAGTCCGATCGGGTCAAGTGCCGGCGCCGGAAGGCTTCGAATACTGGCTGCTGAAATTCGACGGCGTCTCTCACAACCGCGACCGCGATATCCTCGCGGATCCGCAAGGCTACGGCCAGATCGAATACGCCTACTATCACATGGCCCGCGCGGCGGGAATTGAAATGCGCGAATGCCGGTTGCTGAGCGAAAACGGCCGCCACCATTTCATGACCCGGCGTTTCGACCGCACCGACGACGGCGACCGCCTGCACATGCTGTCGCTGTCCGGCATCGCCCACCTCGACTTCAACCAGGCCGGCGCGCACGGCTACGAACAGGCGTTCCAGGTCATCGAGCAACTCGGCCTCGGCAAGGACACGGTCGAAGAACAATTCCGCCGTATGGTCTTCAACGTCGCCGCCCGCAACCAGGACGACCACACCAAGAACATCGCATTTTTAATGGACCGCCGCGGCCGCTGGTCGCTCTCGCCGGCGTTTGACCTCAACTTCGCCTACAACCCAAGCGGCCAATGGACCAGCCGCCACCAGATGAGCGTCAACGGTAAACGCGAAAATATCACCCGCGAAGACTTGTTGACTGTGGCCGACCGTTTCCGCATCACGCTGCCGCGAGCGAACAAGTTCATCAATCAGGTGGCGGATGCCGTGGCCCGCTGGCCGGAGTTTGCGGAGGAGGCGGGGGTTGATGCCGCGCGGGTCAATGAAATAAGAAAACTGCATCGAAATCTGAGGCAAGAGAGCGGCGCTACGGTTGGCCGCTGAGTACAGATAAGCATCCGCCTTTGGACCTGTACATTGAACTTTACGAGGGTTTTTCCGGTCTGGTACTGTGCTAACCCCTGATTTTTCGCGCGCCGGCAATCGCGGGCGCTTTATTTCAGTAGCAGGAGACGTTAATGAAAACTGCTTTATCCGCGTGCGTGATTGCCGCCGCTGGTCTCGGGCTTGGCGTTCCGGCGCTTGCAAGCCAGGGTCCGCAGCCGGTTCCGCTCGAGTTTCATGTGCCGGCGCCGCGCGATGTGGCTTATCCGGGCACAATTCAGTTGCATGTCGATGCCACCGATCTGGCGCATCGCATCTACAGCGTCCATGAGGTCATTCCAGTCAGCAAGGCCGGCACCTTTACGTTGCTGTATCCGCAGTGGATTCCGGGCAATCATGAGCCGAGCGGCCCGATCGAAAAAGTTGCCGGTCTCGTGGTGCATGCCGATGGCAAGCGTCTGCACTGGATTCGGGTGCCGGAGAATGTTTATGCATTCCAGGTGCAAGTGCCGAAGGGCACGGACAAGCTGGATGTCGATTTCCAGTTCCTGACGCCGCAGAACCACGACCAGGGCCGCGTCCTGATGACGCCGGACATGCTCAGCCTGCAGTGGAGCAAGGTGGCCCTGTATCCGGCCGGCTATTACGGCCGTGACATCAAGATACAGCCGAGCGTGACGTTGCCAAATAATTTCAAGTTCGCGACGGCGCTTGAGGTCGCGCATCAGAGCGGCAACGACGTCACGTTTAAGACGATCGACTTCGAGAATTTCGTCGACTCCCCGATGCTGGCGGGAAAATACGGCAAGCGCATCGACATTACGCCCAAGGGCAGCGATACGCCGGTTCATATGGACATCTTCGCCGATGCGCCCAAGTATCTGGACATCAGCAAGGATCAGATCGAGTTGCACCGCAACCTGGTCGAGCAGATGTACAAGCTCTACGGCGCGCATCACTACAATCATTACGACTTCCTGATTTCGCTCAGCGACAATCTGGGCGGCATCGGCCTTGAGCACCATCGTTCGAGCGAGGACAGCTTCAATCCTGAAGCGTTCACCGACTGGAAGTCGCACTGGGCCGGCCGCGATCTGCTGGCGCACGAGTTCAACCATTCCTGGGATGGCAAGTACCGCCGCCCGGCGGGCCTGTGGACACCGAACTTCAACGTGCCGATGCGCGATCGCCTGCTGTGGGTGTACGAGGGCTTCACGCAGTACAACGGCTTCGTGATGGCCGCCCGTTCGGGCCTGTGGAGCAAGGATCAGGCGATGGACCGGCTGGCCAGCGTTGGCGCCCGTTACGACCGGGGCCGCCCGGGCATGAACTGGCGCACGGTTCGCGACACCACCAATGACCCGACGATCGCCGAGCGTGCGCCACTGCCGTACCGCAACTACCAGATGAGCGAAGACTACTACTCCGGCGGCCAGATGATCTGGTTTGCGGTGGATGCGAAAATCCGCGATCTGACGCACAACAAGCGCAGCATCGACAACTGGGCGCGCGAGTTCTTCGGCATGCATAACGGCGCGTGGGACATCAACACCTACACGTTCGAAGACGTGGTGAAGACGCTCAACGACGTCGCGAAGTACGACTGGGCAGATTTCCTGAAGTCGCGTCTGCAGGGGCACGGCAACTTGTCGAAGGGGTTTGAGGCCGAAGGCTGGAAGCTGATCTACAACGACAAGCCGAGCGACGCGGTCAAGGCATTCCAGAAGCGTTTCCATTACGTCGATCTGGTCTATTCGCTGGGCATCAGCGTCGGTAACGATGGCAAGATGCGCGACGTGCTGTGGAACAGCCCCGCGTTCAAGGCAGGGCTGGCGCCGGGCATGGTGATCAAAGGCGTAAACGGCAAGAAGTTCAGCACCGATTTGCTGAAGGATGCCGTGAAAGAGGCGAAGACCGACAAGGCGCCGATCAAACTGCTGGTCACTGATTTCAACGATTACAAGACCATCAGCATCGACTATCACGGCGGGCTGCAGTATGCGCACCTGAAGCGCATCGAAGGCAAACCGGATTACCTGTCGCAGGTGCTCGAACCGCGCAAGTAAAGGCTGGATGAGTGAGGGGAGTTGCTTTCAACTCCCCTCACCCCAACTTTTTTCATGTGTTTACTCAAGGACGAGCCGCATGATCACCCGCCGCCGTTGCGGCAAAGGTTTCGCGTACTGCCACGCCAACGGCGAGATAGTCCGCGACCGGGCCGTGCGCCGCTGGATTAAATCGCTTGCGATTCCGCCGGCATGGACGAATGTAGAGATCGACCCGGACAAGAATGCAAAGATTTACGCGACCGGCCGCGATGCCGCCGGCCGTAAGCAGTACATCTACAACCCCGTTTGGCGCGAGACCCGCGATCACGCGAAATATGGCCGCATCATCCGCTTTGCGCGGAAACTGACGAAGATGCGGCGCATCACCGGGCAGCATCTCGCGCGCCATGACAACGACCGCGAAAAGGTGCTCGCGTGCATGGTGCGGCTGATCGACACCGCCTGGCTTCGCCCCGGCAACGAGCCGGGCGAGGAGATCACCAGTCCCGCCGAACGCGCCGTGCTGAAGTTGCTGCAGAGTCGTTTGCCTTGACGAGTAGAAGCCGGCTCCCCTGGTTCGGGCAGTCACGTGTGACATAAATCTGTGGTTTGTGCCGGAGGGTATTCGCTATAATGACAGCGTCAAATCGGGTCATTTATCATGAGTCAGCCGTCAAATCTTTACGATTCAGCCGCGCAGGAAGCCGTCGACCTGGCCAACGGCATGGCCGACTCGCATCCCGATGCGGATCTCTGGGACATCGCCGATGGCATGCTGGCCGGCGCGGTGCATTACTGGCTGTTTGCCAACCGGCCCTGCGGCGACCCGCGCTGCGAGGATTGCGTTTCGCTGTCCACGCCCGAAGGCCGCGTTGCAGAGCTGAAGCGCTTGATCACGAAGTTCGCGGAAGAGAGCGACTACTACCATTCGCCGGACGACCTCCTGTCCGGCCACGCATAATTTTCAAGTCTTTCTACAGGTTTCCCCCCGCTTGCACTTGTCGTGGACTGGTGCTATTAAATACCACGCGCATGGAATACCAATGCGTGGAAATATAACGACTCAATAAAGTCATTGCGGAGGTTCAAATGAGACGACTGATAATACAGGCGGCGGTTGCTGCTGCCGCGGGTGCGTTTTGTGCGGCGGCATTCGCCGCGCCGCCAAGCGGACGGGTCGCACATAACGTGCCGCCTATTGCCGCCAAGTCACACAAGATCGGCCCCCACAGCGCGACGGCGGTGATGAATATCGCCGTGGGTCTGAAGCTGCGGAATACCGACGAACTGCAACAGTTCCTGCAGCAGGTTCAGGACCCGTCCAGCGCGCAATATCATCACTTCCTGACCCCCGAGGAATTCACCGAGCGCTTTGGGCCGACGCAGGCCGAAGCGGACGCGGTGGTCAGGTTCCTGACCAGTCACGGCATTCACGTCAAGGGCGTGTCGCCGAACCGCCTGCTGGTACGCGCTCGCGGGCAGACCAGCGTCATCGAACATGCCTTCGGGATCGCGATTAACGATTACCGCCACGGCAACCGGCACTTTTTCGCGCCGTCGGCGGATCCGGTGCTACCGGCCGCCATCGTTGGCGGCGTTCAGTCGGTAATCGGCTTGACCGACGCGGCCCAACTGCGGCCACACCATCGGGTCGGCGCTAACAAGGGCAAGCCGCCAGGCCATGGTGGCGGCGGCACAACCACGCCGCCCGGCTATTCGCCGAACCAGATCGCTACTGCCTATCATTGGCCGTCCGTCACCGACTCCGCCAATGGTGCCGGCGCGACGATCGCCGTTGCGACCGCACGCACGTTCAAGTCCGACGATTTGACCGGCTTCTGGAGTCAGTACGGATTGCCGAACCATAGCGTTCAGATCATCGCGGTGGACGGCAAGAGCCATCGGACGGAAGTGGAAACCACGCTCGACATTCAGCGCAGCGGCGCTATGGCTCCGGGCGCGGCGATACTCGTCTATGAAGGCGGCGATACTTATCTCACCACCTTTACCGACGTGTACAACCAGGTCGTGACGGACAACCAGGCGGACGTGATGACCACGAGCTGGGGCCTGGACGAAGGCGATATGCCGGCTGCAACCATGCAGACCGACGATGCCATATTCCAGCAGGCGGCGGCGCAAGGTATCAGCCTTTTTGCCGCGGCGGGCGACAATGGCTCATCGGATGGCACCAGCGATTCGAACATGGCTGATTTCCCGTCGTCCGATCCCTATGTGACGGCCGCGGGCGGTACCACCCTCACGCTGAACAGCGATAACAGCATCAAGAGCGAAACTGTCTGGTCAGGCGCTGGCGGTGCGGAGAGCGAGGTGTTTGCCGAACCGTCGTGGCAGACTGGCACGGGCGTACCGCAAGACGGCAACCGTCAGAGTTCGGATATCGCCATGGATGCCGATCCGCAGACCGGCTACTCGGTGCTGTCCGGCGGCAAGTGGAGTGTGTATGGTGGCACCAGCTTTGTCGCGCCTGAACTGGCGGGCCTGTTCGCGGTGAAGGTGTCGCAGAGCGGTTCGCGGCTCGGCAATGTCAATCCGCTGATTTACGCTGACGCAGCCAGCAACTACAGCACGGATTTCTTCGACGTGACCAGCGGCAGCAACGGCGCATTCAGCGCCGGCTCGTTCTGGGATCATCCCACGGGCTGGGGTACGCCGAATGCGACCAATCTGTTGTTGCATATTCAGTAATTAGATGCTGATCCGGCGGGCCGGGCGACGTGCGTCGTCCGGCCCGCATTGCTTCGCGTTATGATAGGCTCTGTCACGGAATAAACAGAGATAGAGCCATGGATCAGGCCGTCGAACCCATCAGCGCGCAACGCGCGCGCAGCCTCGAAGAACATTTGCAGCAGGAAAATCCGCTGTTGCTGCAGGTGCTCAAGAATTTCCGCAAGCTGGACAAGCTCGGGCAGCGGATGGGACTGCTCGGGAAGGATGAGTCCTACACGCTGCGCGTCTCGTGGTGGCCTGTCATTTCCATTCTCGGCACGTTTTCGTCGGGAAAATCCACCTTCCTCAATGAATATCTCGGCCAGCGGCTGCAACTGACCGGCAACCAGGCCGTCGACGATCGCTTTACCGCGATTTGCTACAGCGCCGAGGGCGACGTGCGGGTATTGCCCGGCGCGGCGCTGGATGCCGATCCCCGCTTTCCGTTCTATCGCATCAGCGAGGAAATCGACGAAGCGACAAGTGGCGAGGGCGACCGCGTCGATACTTATCTGCAGCTCAAGACGTGTCCGAGCGAGCGCCTCAAGCGCAAGATTTTTCTCGACTCGCCCGGTTTCGACGCGGACAAGCAGCGCGACGCGACGCTCCGGATCACTGATCGCATCATCGACCTGTCCGATCTCGTGCTGGTGATGTTCGACGCCCGTCACCCCGAGCCGGGCGCGATGCGCGACACGCTGCAACATCTCGTCGGCCAGACGATCACCCGTCCTGACGCCAGCAAGTTCATGTATATCCTCAACCAGATCGACGCCGCCGCAACCGAGGACAATCCGGAAGATGTCGTCGCCGCCTGGCAGCGCGCGCTGGCGTCGCATGGACTCACCGCCGGACGCTTCTACCGCATCTACAACGAGGAAGTCTCGTCGCCGATCCCGGACGAGGCGCGCCAGTCTCGGTTCAAGGCGAAGAAGGATGAGGACCTTGCTGAAATCTACAACCGGATTCAGGAAGTGGAAGTCGGGCGCGCCTACCGGGTTGTCGACGTGCTGGCGCAAACCGCCAAGGATCTCGAAGAAGCGTGGGTTCCGCGCATCGACGCCTGGCTCGACCGCTGGCGGCGCCGCGTGTGGATATACAACGGCATCGTCCTGCTGCTGGCAATAGCACTGACGATTGCCTGCTACATCGCCTTTACCACCTCCACCTCGGGCATATTCGGCGCCATTGGCGGCGGCGGCATCGGCAGCATCGTTTCCGGCATCGTGCTGTTCATTATCGCCATGGCAATCCATTTCGGTTTCCGCCGCCTCGCGGCGCGCCAGATCAGCGCCAGAATCCGCAAGGAAGCGGCGCCCGAGCGGCTCAGCGATCTGCTGCGTGCGTTCAGGCGCAACACGCGTTGGAGCCGCAACATGCTGGCCCGAAACCCGGCCGGGTGGGGTATACGGGCGCGCCGGCTGGTCAACAAAACCATCGAGAACCGGACCCGTTACGTACAGGATCTGAACGACCGATTCGCCAATCCGTCGGGACGGGAGCAAGACGCCCCCGCGCTTGAAAGGCGACAGTCGTCTATGTAATAATTCCGCTTCTGGTGCGGGGTGGAGCAGTCTGGCAGCTCGTCGGGCTCATAACCCGAAGGTCGCAGGTTCAAATCCTGCCCCCGCTACCAACCTTTTAGGCAAGAAGCCCGTCAGGGCTTTTTTTATAGCTGAGCCCTCCGTTCCGAGAGGGTTGTAAAAGTGGGCCATCGGCCCATTTTTTGTTTGTGCCGTCGGTGACAAGGACGCGATATGGACACAGTGCGCGACAAGTTGTTCGCGTTGCTCGAGCCGACGATCGAGCGGCTGGGCTATTCGGTGGTGGACATCGAATATCATCCGCGCGGGCGGCGGTCGACGCTGCGTATTTTTATCGACAGTGCGAGCGGCATAACGCTCGACGACTGTAGCCGGGTGAGTCACCAGGTGAGCGGTGTGCTGGATGTCGAGGACCCGGTTCCCGGCGCGTACGAACTGGAAGTTTCGTCGCCGGGACTTGACCGGCCGCTGCGTACGGCGGCGGATTTCGAGCGCTTCGCGGGCAGCGAAGTGACGTTGAAGATGCATGCGCCGGTCAATGGCCGGCGGCGGTTCCGCGGCAAGCTCGTGGGCCTCGAGGATGGACAGATTGTTTTGGATGTGGCGGATGAGCGGTTTCGCTTTGCGCGCGCAAGCGTGGACAAGGTGAAGCTGGTTCCGGAGCTTTAAAGGCTATGAACAAAGAGATTTTGCTGGTTGCCGACGCGGTGTCGAACGAGAAAGGCGTCGAGAAGGAAGTCATTTTCGAGGCGATCGAGGCGGCGCTGGCTTCGGCCACGCGCAAGCGCCATGCGGGCGAGATCGATGCGCGCGTCGCGATCGACCGCCAGACGGGCGATTACGATACCTTTCGGCGCTGGGAAGTGCTGGACGACGATGCCGAAATTGAATTGCCCGACGCGCAACTGACGCTGGCGGAAGCGCGCGAGCGCAATCCCGAAATCCAGCCCGGCGAGTTCATTGAGGAGCCGCTGGAGTCGGTTGCGTTCGGCCGCATTGCGGCGCAGGCCGCCAAGCAGGTCATCGTGCAGAAAGTGCGCGAGGCCGAGCGCGCGCAGGTGGTCGAGGCCTACCAGGACCGCGTCGGCGAGTTGGTGATGGGCATCGTCAAGCGGCTCGAGCGCGGCAACGTTTATATCGATCTCGGCAACAACGCCGAAGGCTACATCGCCCGCGAGGAAATGATTCCGCGCGAGGCGGTTCGGCCGGGCGACCGCATTCGCGGCTTTTTGCGTGAAGTGCGGCCGGAGCCGCGCGGTCCGCAGTTGTTCGTCACGCGTACGGCGCCGGAATTCCTGATCGAGCTGTTCAAGCTGGAAGTCCCGGAAGTCGGCCAGGGGCTGATCGAGATCAAGGGCGCCGCGCGCGACCCGGGCCTCAGGGCCAAGATTGCGGTGCAGAGCCACGATCAGCGCATCGATCCGGTCGGTGCATGCGTCGGCATGCGCGGCTCGCGCGTGCAGGCGGTATCGAACGAGTTGTCCGGCGAGCGCATCGACATCATTTTGTGGGACGAGAACGTCGCGCAGTTCGTCATCAATGCGATGTCGCCGGCCGAGGTGCTGTCGATTGTCGTTGACGAAGAAGCGCACAGCATGGACATCGCGGTGGACGAGGAAAAGCTGTCGCAGGCGATCGGCCGCGGCGGTCAGAACGTCCGGCTCGCGAGCGAGCTGTCGGGCTGGGAACTGAACGTGATGTCCGAGGGCCAGGCCGAGGAGAAGAGCGAGAGCGAGACGCGCACGCTGACCGAAATGTTCATGAAGCAGCTTGACGTTGACGAGGAAGTCGCCGTCATTCTCGTGCAGGAAGGCTTTTCCAGCATTGAGGAAGTCGCGTATGTACCGAACAGTGAGCTGCTGCAGATCGAGGAGTTCGACGAGGGTATCGTCGAGGAACTGCGCGGGCGCGCCCGCGACGTGCTTCTGACTCAGGCGATCGCAAGCGAGGAAAAGCTTGGCGACGCGGAGCCGGCCGACGACCTGTTGAACATGGAAGGTATGGATCGCGACCTGGCTTACGCGCTCGCCAACCATGGCGTCGTCACGATGGAAGATCTGGCCGAGCAGTCGGTCGACGATCTGGAAGAGATCGACAATCTGGATGCCGAGCGCGCCGCGGCGCTGATCATGA
>DASSBR010000080.1:0-23351 GCA_035698525.1 Gammaproteobacteria bacterium | reverse complement strand
TACAGGGATGTATTTACGGCGTCCCTGAAAGAAGCTACCGCGCCGCCCTCCCCGCGCCACCCGACCCCCGGTTCAATCGAAACAATGCTCCGGCGCCGGATAATCGCCGCCGCGAACCGCCTGCACATACGCTTCAATCGCGGCGCGCGGCGATTCCGCTCCGCCCATGAAATTCTTCGCGAACCGCGGCCGGTGGCCCGGCGTAATGTCGAGCATGTCGTACAACACCAGAATCTGGCCATCCGCGTCCGGACCGGCGCCGATACCGATCACCGGCACCGCGACCCGCTCCGCGATTTCCCGCCCCAGCGCCGACGGCACGCATTCAAGCAAAACAATGTCCGCGCCGGCCGCCTCGAGCGCCAGCGCATCACCGATGATTTGCCGCGCTGCCGCGTCGGTCTTGCCCTGCACCTTGAAGCCGCCGAGCTTGTGGACCGATTGCGGCCTGAGACCCAGGTGCGCGCAAACCGGCACGCCGTTCGCCGCCAGGTGACGAACCACTTCGGCCTGATTTGCATTACCTTCGAGTTTGACCATTGCCGCCCCGCCTTCGCGCATCAGGCGGCCCGCGTTTTCCAGCGCCAGCGCCGGGCTTGCGTAACTCAGAAACGGCATGTCCGCCATCAGCAGAGCGCGGCTGAGCCCGCGCGCCACCATGCGGCAGTGATAAATCATGTCATCCACCGTCACCGGCACCGTCGTGTCATGCCCCTGCACGACCATGCCCAGCGTATCGCCCACCAGCACGACATCGACACCGGCCGCATCGACCAGCGCCGCAAAGCTCGCATCGTAAGCTGTCAGGCACGCTATTTTCTCGCCGCTACGCTTCATCTCGGCCAGGCGAGTCAACGTCACGGGCTTGCCGTGCGCGGCGGTTTCGACTTTCGTGTACATATCGTTGAGGATGAATGAGAGCGGCTATGCGCGCAAGTGCCGGGGTCAGAGCGCCGCCGGGTTGAAATAGTGCCGACCGGTGCGAACATTGCCAATCTCGTTCAGCAGGGCCGCGTAATCGACGTCACTGTCCACCGGGTTGATCTCGGCCGCGTTCACGATCAGCAGCGGCGCACCGTTGTAATGGTGAAAGAACTGCGCATAGGCCGACGCCAGCGCATCGAGATATTCGCGCCGGATCAACTGCTCGTAGCCGATGCCGCGCTTGCGCACGCGGCGCATCAGCACGTCAACCGGCGCCTGCAGATAAACCACCAGATCCGGGATCGGCATGTCCACACTGACCCGCGAGTATACCTGTTCATACAAGCCCAACTCGTCGTCGTCGAGGTTGAGGCGCGCGAACAGGCGGTCTTTTTCCAGCAGAAAATCGGCGACGCGCATCGGCTGAAAAATGTCGCCCTGGCGCAGCTTCTCCAGCTGCCGGACGCGTTGAAACAGAAACGACAACTGCGCCGGCAACGCCGCCGTCTCCGGCTCCTGGTAAAAGCGTTCGAGGAACGGATTTTCCTCCGCCCGTTCGAGGAGCAGTTCCGCGCCGTAGGTTTCCGCGAGCCGCCGCGCGAGCGTCGTCTTGCCGACCCCAATCGGTCCTTCCACAACGAGATGGCGCAAGCCGCCCGCCGTTTCTCCGCTCATTCCCCCGCTCCGATTCTTTCGATACCGCCGCTGTCGATCCGCGCCAGCAGCGCTCGGAGCCGGCCAAAACCCGGAATCCGCAGATCGAGCGGCGCGATATCCGCAAGAGGATACAGGACGAAGTTGCGCGTCGCGAGCCCCGGATGCGGAACCGTCAGCCGCGCCGTCTCGATCCGCGCGCGGCCGATGGTCAGGATGTCGAGATCCAGCGGGCGCGGGCCCCAGCGCTCGTCGCTCCGCACGCGCCCGTGGCGGGATTCGATGCGCTGCAATTCGGCCAGCAGGCGCATCGGATCGAGAACAGTATCGACACAGGCCACGGCATTGACGAAGTCCGGCTGGTCCCGCGGGCCCATCGGCCGGCTGCGGTAAAGCGGTGAAGCCGCCTGCAAGGCTGTCGATGGCAATGCAGCGAGTTCGTCGAGCGCTCGCTCGACGTGCGCCCGCGGATCGTCAATGTTGGCGCCAACTCCGATATATGCGCGCGCGATGGCTCATTCCTCTTCGCTGCTGTGGGCTGCACGCTGTCGTCGCCTGCGCCGCCGTGGGCGGGGCTCGGCGTCCGCCGCCGGTGGATGCTCGGCCTGCAACGCGGTCCACCAGTCCGCCAGTTCCTGCTCGGCCTCCCCCGTCTCGGCACGCAGCAGCAGGAAGTCGTAGCCGGCGCGAAAGCGCGGGTGCTCGAGCAGGCGCATCGGGCGCTTGCCGCGGCGCTGCGTGAAGCGCGCCTGCAACTCGAAGATTTCGGTCATGGGTTGCTTGAAGCGGCGCGGCAACGCAATCCGTGTCTGCTGCTGCGCGGCAATATCGATGGCCGCCTGCCGGAAAGCCTGCGTACCACGCACCCCGTCCGCCTCACGCCATGCGGCATAGGTGCGCACCGGAGGCCACAACAGCGCCGCGAACAAAAACGCCGGCGTGACCGGCAGGCCGGCTTCGATGCGCCCATCCGTGTTCGCGAGCGCGCGCTCGACGAAGCCTTCCACAGACGCGTCGCTTGCAAGCGATTCTTCGGTCCAGGGAAACAGTTGGTCAAACAACCCGTAGCGCCGCAGCGTCCGAAAATTCTTCAGGGCGTAGCCGCTCATAAACAGCTTCAGGATCTCGTCGAACAGCCGCGCAGCGGGCACGTCGGCAATCAGCGGCGCCATCTCCGTCAGCGCCCGCTCATTGGTGGCCTCAATAGTGAAGTCGTGCTTGGTCGCGAAGCGCGCCGCACGCAGCATGCGTACCGGGTCCTCGCGATAGCGCGTCACCGGGTCGCCGATCAGGCGCAGGATGCGATGATTCAAATCATCCAGCCCGCCGACGTAATCCCACACCGAAAAATCGCTGATGTCGTAATACAACGCGTTGACGGTGAAATCGCGCCGCCAGGCATCCTCTTCGATCGTGCCGAAGACGTTGTCCCGCAGAATCCGACCGCTTTCATGAAGTGTACGGTCGGCATCGCCCCCAATCTCCGCATCGGGCGCTGCCCGGAATGTCGCAACTTCGATGACCTCGCGGCCGAAGCGCACATGCACGAGGCGAAAGCGCCGGCCGATGACGCGGCTGTTGCGAAACAGCTCGCGGACCTGCTCGGGATGCGCGTTGGTCGCGACGTCGAAATCCTTGGGCGCCTGCCCCAGCAGCAGGTCACGAACGCTGCCGCCGACGAGGAAAGCCGTGAAGCCGGCGTCCTTGAGCCGGTACAGCACCTTGAGCGCGTTGTCGGAAATGTTGGCCCGCGAAATCGAGTGTTCGGAACGCGGGACGATGTTTGGCGAGTCGATAAGTTGTCTCTGCGGGTTCGCTGTCATGCTGTGGCGTCCCAGGCGGAACGCATTGGGGCGGATTGTTCTTGAGCTATGAAATTGCTCGCGTATAATACCACGGCTCCGCGCCTCTCAAGCGCGGCGAGCATTTCCGCTCCCATCGTCTAGCGGTCCAGGACGCGGCCCTCTCAAGGCTGAAACACGAGTTCGATTCTCGTTGGGAGCGCCATATTTATTGAAGGTTGCCGATGTGGCGATGGGGTAGCTCCTTCCGAGACACGCCATGAATACATCCGGACATCCCTGTCTTACGAGAGTCTCGGAAGAACCTACCCCACCGCCTCGACACGCTTTCGCAGGCCTCAAGAAGACGTTCTTGCTCCTTCTCCCTCCGGGAGAAGGTTGGGATGAGGGGATCTACTCAGGGAGAGGGAAAAACCGGCGACAACGTGTCGGGGCGGGGGTGCGGTGACTTCTCGATGCATTTACGGCGTCCCTGAGAGGAGGCACCACGCCGCCGCCCCTCGCGACAACCTAAGCAGGTCCACTCTTCACCCGCACGTACCCATGACAACTTCCACCACCGCCACATACGTCCCGCCCGGCCTGTTCCGACGTCTGGCTGCCGGCTTTTACGATCTTCTGCTGGTCATTGCCCTGTGGTTTCCCGCGACGGCGATTGCGCTGGCGATCTTTCAAAACGACCGGCACTTGCCGGAAGTCGGCTACCGGGTCTACCTGCTCGCGATTGCATTCGCGTTCTTCGGCTGGTTCTGGACGCACGGCGGTCAGACACTGGGGATGCGCGCGTGGCGGCTGAAGCTGGTCACCGGCACCGGCGCCCCGCCCGGCTGGCACCAGGCGCTGGTGCGCTACGTCAGCATGCTGATCCCCTGGTTGCTCATTGGACTGGGCCTCGAGTTCATCATGTTTCCCGCGGCGCACGGGCGGTGGCTGTTCCAGGACGTCCTCGCACCCCTGGCTTTCCTTGCCGCCCTGACAGGCTTCGTCTGGCCGCGCCTCGACAGGCGCCGTCTGGCGTGGCATGACCGCCTTTCAGCCTCCTGCCTGACTGTTCTCCCTAAGGTTTCGCGCAAATCTGGTATGATCGAATAGGGATTATCCCTAGCCAGCGTAGGGGCGCCATCAGGCAATCGCCAACGGGCAGCCTGCCAAACGATGAGGTGGCCAAGAATACCGCGGCGGGCGCCTGAAGCGCCGGGCAGCGACGCAACAACCGGGGACGATCGTGTCCCGGCGTGGGTAGCGCTCGCCTATCTGGTTGCGACAGCCGTTGCCGTATGGCTTGCGCCGCCGGTCTCCACCACGCCGGCAAGCCTCCTTCTCATCTGCTTTTTTGCCGCGTTCCAGTTTCTTCTGATGCGCCTGTCGGTGCCGGCCGACGCCCTGGGCGCCGACGGCCGCGGCTTTATTTCGCTGGATCGCCTGGCGGTCGTGGGCGGCGTGCTGGTGCTGGGACCGTCCGCGGGCGCGTGGGCCGCGAGCATCAGCGCACTGATCTGGACGCTGACATCCGATCCACGCCGCGAAGCGTCATCTGCGCGCGCCGTGCGTTCCATCGGCAATGGCTGCATGTTTCTGCTCGCAGCGCTCGCGGCGGGCGCCGCGTACCAGGCCGCCGGCGGTCCGTTGCCGCTGCACCGGCTGGGGCTCGCGGATTTCGGCCGCGCTTGCCTGCTGATCCTCATCCTGCAGGCCGTGAACGAACTGCTTTTCCTGCCCATGGCCTGGAAAGGCATGAGCAGCAGCGAGCGGCGTCGTCCGTTCGATTTGCGCAGTGCCGCCAATGAGCTGCTGATAGGGCTCAACGGCATCATCGCCGCGCTCGCCTTTACCGGATTCCCGTGGCTCGGCTTCGCGCTGTACGTGGTGTTCATCATCGTCGTCGCGATGCTGTTCAAGTACGTCGTCGGCATCGCCAAACGCGCACGCGAACGCGCGCAGGAATATGCTGCGGTCAACCGCGTCAACCAGACCGTGAACTCGGCGGTGAGCCTCGATGAACTGCTCGACGTCATCTTCCGCGAAGCCGGCGGGCTGATGGACTTCGCGGCGTTCCTCATCGCCATTTACGATCGCGAGCACGACGAGCTGGACGTCCGTCTGAATTACGACGAAGGCGTGCGCCGCAGCCCGGAACGACGGAAGCCCGGCGAGGGCCTGCTGGCCTGGACGCTGCAAAACAATAAGCCGGTCTTTATCCAGAACCGCAACACCAGCACCCACGAAGTGCTCCGCGTCAGCATCACGCGCGGGCGCAAGCCGATCTCGATCATTGCGATGCCGATCAACTTCGGCGACGAGATCATCGGCGTACTCAGCGTGCAGGACTACCGGCCATACGCTTTCCGGGAGCGTGACCTGCGGGTGTTGGAGAGCTTCGCCGCCCAAGTCGCGGTAGCCATCGTCAACACGCGCCTGTTCGCGGAATTGAAGGGAAATCAACAGGAGCTCGAAAGCCGCGTGAAACGCCGCACCGCGGAGCTTGAACTGACGACGACGTCGCTCGAAGAAACGATGCGCCAGAAAGAGATTCTGGTCGCGCGACTCCAGGAAGAAAGCCGTCATGACGCGTTGACCGGCCTCGCCAACCGCCGCCACCTGGATGCGGCGCTCGAACAGGAATTGCAACGCGCGCTGCGATTCCAGCACCCGCTGGCGCTGGCGATGGGCGACCTCGATTTTTTCAAGCAGATCAACGATGCCCACGGCCACGTTCTCGGCGACGAAGTGCTGTACCGCGTTGCCGACATCCTGCGCCAGGGCGTGCGGGCGACCGATCTTGTGGCCCGCTACGGCGGCGAGGAATTCGTGCTGCTGTTGCCGGAAACGGACCAGAGTCAGGCGGCGCTGGTGTGCGAAAAATTGCGCGAGCAGATCGAGGCGGCGCCGTGGAACGAACTCGACCCGCACCTGCCGGTGACGATGAGCTTTGGCATCGCGGCTGTTGCCGAGCAAGTGCAAACCGCATCAGGATTGCTTGCCGCCGCCGATCGCGCCCTTTATGCGGCCAAGCGCGGCGGCCGTAATCGCGTCTGCCAGTCGCCCGGCGAGGCTAGCGCAACCGGCTGACGGCCGCGAAGCTCGCGATCGCCAGCAATACCGTCGGCAACCATGCCGTCCACAATGGCGGCGCGCCGACAACTTCGCCCACCTGGATCACCGTCGTGTTGAACAGATAGAACGCCACGCCGGTCAGAATGCCGAACAGCATCCGCTGCCCGGTCGTCACCGAGCGCAACGGGCCGAACACGAACGGGATGGACAGCAGCGCCATCGCCAGCACCGTAAACGGGCGCACGATCTTGCTCCAGAACGCGATGCGGTAACGCGTCGTTTCGAGGTTGTTGTGCTGCAAATAGCCGATGTATCGCAGCAAGCCGCCGGCGGAGAGATCGTCCGGATCAACCACGAACAATCGCAGCAGGCCCGGATTCAGCAGAGTCGACCATACGGCGGATTTCTGGCGCGTGGCATGAGTCTTGTCGATTCCGTCGAACCGGGTCGTGGTGATGTGATCAAGGGTCCAGCGGCCACGGCGAAAACGTGCGCTGGCGGCATGCGAGGCGCTCGCGAGGCGGCCCTCGTCGAAACGATAAATGTAAATGTCGCGAATCAGGTTCCGGCTCGCAAACTCGCGCACATTGACAAACACATCGCCGTCGCGGGCCCAGATGCCGTTCTCGCTCAATGAGCCGATGCGGCCATACATCTGCTGACTGCGCGTGTTGTCCGCATAACGATTGGCCGGCGGCGCAACGTATTCGCCGACCACTGCGACCAGAATAGCCATCGCGAGGCCGCCCAGCAGCGCCGACAGCGCAATGCGGCGCGTCGACACGCCGGCGGTGCGAATCACCATTAATTCGTTGCTGCTCGCCAGCCCGCCGAGACCCAGCAACGCGCCCATCAGTGTGGCGGTCGGGAATAAATCCAGCGACTGCACAGGAAGCGACAGCAGCGAGTAGCCCAGCGCCTGCGCAATCCCGTAACTACCGGTGCCGACATGGTTGAATTCACCGATGAAGGTGATGAATACCGACAGCGCAAGCAGGATCAGCAACACGAGCAACGCGCCGCCGAACACCGTCCGTCCAAGATAGCGGTCGAGAATCTTCATGCCGCCTCGGTGCGCGGATAGCGCCGGAGCTCGCGCTGGCTCCAGAGCAACAGCAAGCCCGCGATGACCCCGGCGCCCGGTACCCACCAGAGACCGACGCCGCCGGGGCCGATATCGCGTTCGACCCAGACGCGGGCCACACCGAGCACGTTGGAGTAAATGATGTAGACGAGGATCGCTGCGAACAACTTGCCGTAGCGGCCCTGGCGCGGCTGGGTGCGGGCGAGCGGCACGGCGAGAAACGCGAGCACCAGTGCGGAGACGGGAATGGCCATGCGCCACTGGATTTCCGCCAGCGCCTCGGCCGTGGGTGTGTGCCACAGCTTCGCCGTCGGCTGTGCATCGGTTTCGTTCGCGCCGTATTCGGGCGCCTCGGGCTGTATGCGGATGCCGTAATTTTCAAACCGCGCGACGCGAAAGTCGGCGTGGCCGGGGGTGCCTTCGTAGCGATAGCCGTCATGCAACACGAGCAACCGGCCGAGACCGTCAGGCGCGGCTTCCTGAACGCCGCTGTCGGCGACGACGATCCGCACCTTACCTTCGGTGTGGCTCTCGGCGAAGACATCCTGCAGCCGTCCCTGCGGTGCGACGCCCTGGGCATAGAAAATGCCCTTGCCGCCGGGGTTCTTGAACCGGCCTGCCTCGAAATGGGTGAATTCGGCTCTTTGCTGCGCGCGGTGCGTCACCGCCTCGCTCGTCGCCGCGACCCATGGGCTCACTTCGAGCGTCAGTACGGCCAACAGCGCCGTCAGCAACAGGCTGATCAGCATGACCGGCCGGTAGACGTCCCACGTCGCGACGCCGCAGGCGCGCATCGCCGTCATTTCGCTGTCGCGGTAGAAGCGCCCGAGTGCCAGCATCACAGCGAAAAACAGGCCGACCGGCACTACGATACGCAGGTAATTGAGCGCAGCGAGCCCCACCAGCTTGAGTACCGCGCCGCCCGGCAGCGTGCCGGCGGCGGCCTGGCCGAGGTACCGCGCGAAGCTGTTGCTGATCAGGATCATCAACAGCACCAGCGTCACGGCGCCCCAGGTCTGTGCGACTTCGCGAAATATATAGCGATCGACGATGCCCAGCGCCGGCCCCCTTGGGAATGTTACAATTTCGGGCCGTATCATACCCTAGCGGCCTGTCGGACTCAGGCTGCTACCCTGAATTCAGCCCGAGGAGATTGCAATGGATTTTTCCGTTTTGGCGGGGCAGCCCGACAAATACGAAGGCGCGTGCGTTATCGCCGGCGTTTTCGAGAATCAGAAGCTGACTGCCGGCGCGGCCGCGCTGGACAAGGCGGGAAAGGGTTTCATCAGCGATTTCCTCAAAGACGGCGGTCTGAGCGGCAAGAGCGGGCAGATTCTGCCCTTGTTCAACGTGCCCAACCTCGGCTGCCGGCATGTGCTGCTCATCGGCCTCGGCGCGGAGGACAAGTTCGACGCCCGCGCGCTGCGCAAGGCGACCGCCACCGCGACCAAGGCACTCGGCAGCCACGGCATTCGCGATGCGCTCAACACGCTGACGCTCGTGACCGAGGGCGGGCTCGACCTCTACTGGCGGCTGCGCCATTGCGCTGAGGCGGCAAGCGACGCCATATACCGCTTCCGCGAGTGCAAGAGCAAGAATGGCGACGACAAGTCGCTTGAGACGCTGCAGTTCAGCCTGCCGGAGAATGGTGATCAAGGCGCCGCCGACGAAGCCCTGCGGCATGCGAAAGCCATTGCCAGCGGCGTGAGCTTCGCCAAGGACCTCGGCAATCGTCCCGCGAACCTGTGTACGCCGACGCACCTGGCCGAACAGGCCCGCGAGCTTGCGAAGCGCCACCCGAAAATCAAGGTGACGGTGGTCGAAGAAGCCGAGATGGAGAAGCTGGGCATGGGCGCGCTGCTGGCCGTCTCGCGCGGCAGCGCGCAGCCGGCGAAGCTGATCGTCATGGAGTACCACGGCGGCAGCGACGGCAAGAAACCCTACGCGCTCGTGGGCAAGGGCGTCACCTTCGACGCCGGCGGCATTTCGCTCAAGCCGCCCGCGGCGATGGACGAAATGAAGTGGGACATGGGCGGCGCGGCCAGCGTGTTCGGCACGCTCCAAACCATCGCCGAACTGGACTTGCCGATCAACGTCGTCGGCGTCACGCCCTGCACGGAGAATTTGCCGGACGGCAACGCAGTGAAGCCGGGCGATATCGTTACCACGATGTCGGGGCAGACGGTCGAAATTCTCAACACGGACGCCGAAGGCCGGCTGTGTCTGTGCGACGCGCTGTGCTACACCGAGCGCTTCAAACCGGAAGCCGTCATCGACATCGCCACGCTGACCGGCGCCTGCGTCATCGCGCTTGGCAGCCATGCGGCGGGGCTCTTCAGCAACGACGAGGAAATGGTCGCGGACCTGCTCAAGGCGAGTTCGGAAACGGTCGATCGGGCCTGGCGGATGCCGTTGTGGGACGACTACCAGGACCAGCTCGACAGCAACTTCGCGGACTTCGCCAACGTCGGCGGGCGCGAAGCCGGCAGCATCACGGCGGCGTGCTACCTGTCCCGATTCACCGGCAACTTCCGCTGGGCGCATCTGGACATCGCGGGCGTGGCGTGGAAAACGGGCAAAGAGAAAGGCGGTACCGGGCGACCGGTCACTTTGCTGTCGCAATACCTCATTGACCGGGCTAAATAGTTGTTGATTTCTGACCGGCTTTGACACGCGTCGACTTCTATGTGCTCGCGTCCGCGCCACCGCTCGGACGCGAACGCGTGGCATGCCGGCTGGCAGACAAGGCTTTTCAGCACGGCCAGAAGCTATACATTCACGCGGAATCGGACGCCCAGGTGCGAGCGCTCGACGAGCTGCTATGGACGTTTCGCCAGCAAAGCTTCATCCCCCACGCCCGCGCGGGGGGCGATGACGCGCCGGTCCTGATCGGCTGCGGCGAGCAACAGCCTCCCGCGGATTGGCCGTTGCTGATCAACCTGAATGCCGAGGCGCCGGCTTTTTTCAGCCGCTTCGAGCGGCTGATGGAAATTGTTGACGGCGACGAAGAGCGCCGCGTTCAGGGGCGCGCCCGGTTTCGTTTTTACCAGGATCGGGGCTATCCTTTGCAGACCCATAAACTGTGAGGTCAGGGAAGATGGAGTGGAAAGGCGACGATCGTATTCCCGTGTTGACCGACATCGTCGACCCTTCGCGCGCCGACGAGGCCGAACCGTACCTGCCTGAAGAACAGGACGAGGCGCCCACGGAACAGCCGCGTGTCGGTTTTGACGACAACTTCGGCGTCGATGAAGCCGAGGCGGCCGGCATGTCGACGCTGCTCGGCCCTGAGCCGGCGCAGCAGGGCGTGCCGGCGCGTGATCTGGATGAACTGCGCGCGACGCTGACTGCGGAACTCGATCACGCCGCAGCGCGTATTGTCGAGGATTCGGTCGTCGGGCTGGAAGCGCAGTTGACCGCGAGCATCGCGGAGCGCCTGAAGGAAGAAGTTCGCGGGATCGTCGGCGCGGCAATCAAAGATTTCGAGCGACAACAGAAGCATTAGATTCTTAACACTTCTCCCTCAGGGAGAAGGCTGGGATGAGGGGGCCAATCAACCTCCTTCACAACACCACATTTATAAGACCCATGGATAAAACCTACGACCCGCACGCCATAGAGCAGGAATGGTATCGGCGCTGGGAGGCTGCCGGCTATTTTGCCCCGCGCGGCGACGGCGCGCCCTATTGCATCATGATCCCGCCGCCGAACGTCACCGGCACGCTGCACATGGGCCACGCGTTCCAGCATACGCTGATGGACGCGCTGATCCGGTATCGGCGCATGCGCGGAAATCGCACGCTATGGCAGGTCGGCACCGACCACGCCGGCATCGCGACGCAGATGGTCGTCGAACGGCAGTTGAATGCCGAAGGCAAGACGCGCCACGACCTCGGCCGTGAGGCATTCGAGAAACGGGTCTGGGAGTGGAAGGAACAGTCCGGCGGCACGATCACGCGGCAGATGCGCCGCTTGGGCGATTCGGTCGATTGGTCGCGCGAGCGCTTTACGATGGACGCAGGCCTCTCAGAGGCTGTCGCCGAAGTATTCGTGCGGCTCTATGACGAAGGCCTGATCTACCGCGCCAAACGACTGGTCAACTGGGATCCGGTGCTGAAGACGGCGCTGTCCGACCTCGAGGTCATTTCCACCGAGGAAAATGGCCACCTGTGGCACCTGCGTTATCCGCTGGCGGACGGCTCGGATCATGTCATCGTTGCCACCACGCGGCCGGAAACCATGCTCGGCGATGTCGCGGTCGCCGTCCATCCGGACGATGAACGCTACCGGCACCTCGTCGGCAAGGAAATCGACCTGCCGCTCGCGAACCGGCGCATTCCGATCATCGCCGACGACTACGTCGATCCCGAGTTCGGCACAGGCTGCGTGAAGATCACGCCAGCGCACGACTTCAACGACTATGAAATAGGACAACGCCACAACTTGCCGGTGATCAATGTACTTACGCCGGACGCGACGCTGAATGACGATGTGCCCGAAGCCTATCGCGGTCTCGACCGCTTCGAGGCGCGCAAAAAGATCGTGGTCGATTTCGAGGCACTGGGACTCCTCGAAAAAACGGACGCGCATAAGCTGATGGTGCCGCGTGGAGATCGCAGTAATTCGGTGGTTGAACCGTACCTTACCGACCAGTGGTACATGAAAATGGCATCTCTGGCGGAGCCGGCAATCAAGGCGGTCGAGGACGGCCGCATTCGCTTTGTTCCGGAGAACTGGTCGAAGACTTATTTCAACTGGATGCGCGATATCCACGACTGGTGCTTGAGCCGCCAGCTCTGGTGGGGCCACCGCATTCCAGCCTGGTACGACGAAGCCGGCAATATCTACGTCGCTCGAACTGAAGCGGAAGCGCGGACAAAATACCAACTCGACGACACATTGCCGCTGACGCAGGAAGTGGATGTGCTCGATACGTGGTTCTCGGCTCAGCTTTGGCCGTTCTCAACGCTCGGTTGGCCACAGAAGACGCAGGCTCTGGAAACTTACTACCCGACGAACGTGCTCGTCACCGGCTTCGACATCATCTTCTTCTGGGTCGCGCGCATGGTGATGATGGGCCTGAAGTTCATGGACGACGTACCGTTCCACGAAATCTACATCACGGGCCTGATTCGCGACGAACATGGCCAGAAGATGTCGAAGTCGAAGGGCAACATCCTCGACCCGATCGACCTGATCGACGGGATTGAACTCGACGCGCTGATCGAGAAGCGCACCTTCGGCATGATGCAGCCGCAGCTTGCCGAAAAGGTCAGCAGGAACACACGCAAGGAGTTCCCAAACGGCATTCCGGCGCATGGCACCGATGCCCTGCGCTACACGCTTGCTGCCCTCGCCGGCCCCAGCCGCGACATCAACTTCGACCTCGGGCGGCTCGATGGCTATCGCAACTTCTGCAACAAGCTGTGGAATGCGGCGCGCTACGTGTTGATGAAGCTGGAAACAACGCCGGCCGAAGGCAGCGATGTCGAATATGGCGTCGCCGAGTTGTGGATTCGTTCCCGCCTCGCGCGCACTGTCGCGGCCGTGCATGAGCATTTCGGCACCTACCGGTTCGATCTGGCCGCGCGCGCACTTTACGAGTTCACCTGGAACGAGTACTGCGACTGGTATCTCGAACTCTCAAAGCCACTACTCGATGCGGACACGCCAACAGCAAAGCGTAACGGCACCCGCGAAACGCTGGCCGTGGTGCTGGAAGCGCTGCTGCGGCTCATGCATCCGCTGATACCCTTCATCACCGAGGAAATCTGGCAGAAGGTCGCGCCGCTTGCCGAGCGCGCCGGCGACAGCATCATGCTTGCGCCATTCCCGGAGGCGGACGATTTCGCCGTCGACGCCGATGCAGAAGCGGAGATGCAGTGGCTGATGAGTTTCGTCCTCGGCGTACGCCAGATTCGCGGCGAGATGGACATCGCGCCCGGCAAGCCGCTGCCGGTGTTGCTGGCGGACGCCGGCGACACCGACCGCCGCCGGCTTGATGCCTATGACGGTCTCATCCGAAGCCTGGCAAAGATCGAGTCGATTGCATTGCTGGAAGGTGACGCCAGTGCGCCGCAAAGCGCGACAGCCCTGCTCGGCCAGATGAAAATTCTGGTGCCGCTGGCCGGCCTGATCGATACCGCGGCCGAAGCCGAGCGCCTGGAACGCCAGATCGACAAGCTGAAAAAGCTCGAGGAGCAAAGCAGCCGCAAGCTCGCGAACGACGCGTTCGTCAAGAACGCACCCGATAACGTTGTCGCACAGGAACGCGAACGGCTGGACGAGCACAGGGCGGCGATCGCGAAGCTGGAAGAACAGCTCGCCAGCATCCAGGCCCTCGCATAGATCATGATCGAGATTCTGGTGTTGTACTACAGCCGCTACGGTGCGACCGCGGCGATGGCGGAACGCATTTGCCGCGGGATCGAGGAAGTACCCGGCGTGCAGGCGCGGCTGCGGACCGTGCCGCCGGTCTCTGCTGTAAGTGAGGCCGTCGAAGACGCCATTCCCGCCGCCGGGCCGGTCTATGCGACACATGCCGACCTGATTGAATGTGCGGGCCTCGTCATGGGCAGCCCGACGCGGTTCGGCAACATGGCCGCGCCGCTCAAATACTTTCTCGACGGCACGAGCAGCCTGTGGGTCAATGGCACATTGGCGGGCAAACCCGCCGGCGTTTTCACGTCGACATCAACTTTGCACGGAGGGCAGGAATCGACGCTGCTGTCGATGATGCTGCCGCTGCTGCACCACGGGATGCTGATTATCGGCGTGCCGTACACGGAACGAACGTTGAACACCACGCGCTCCGGCGGCACGCCCTATGGCCCGAGCCATCTCGCCGGTACGGACAGCAACCTGGCTGTCACGGCCGAGGAAGCGGAGTTGTGCCGCGCGCTGGGAAAGCGGGTCGCGGGGACGGCAAAACGGTTGAACCGGGAATGATGACGCCGCGCACGCTGACTATAGCTGCCGCCGGCGCGCTGGCGGCATTGCTGCTGGCGTGGTTTGCCTGGTTGAGTCCGCCGCGGACGATGTCGCCGGTCGTAGCCGCTGTCATCGCAATTCTGCCGCTGCTGCTCGTCGGCTGGCCGCTGATTCGTGACCGCGCCGCCGCTTATGCCTGGTGCGGGTTTATCGCGCTCGGCTACATGGCGCACGCGTTAACGGAAATCTTTGCCGGCGCGACGGATCAGCGTCTGGCAATCGTGGAGTTGGTGCTGGTCGCGATATTGTTCGTTGCAAGCGGTGCGGCATTAAGGATGCGCCGCGCTCAGGTCGTCCACGAAACGGATTAGCCGGTCTTCCCCGAATCTTGTTCCAACACCCGCTTCACCAGCGGTATTGTCAGCCGCCGTTGTAATGCCAGTGAGGCGTGATCGAGTTTGTCGAGCAGCCCCATCAAGGATGCCATGTCGCGCGGCGCATGATGCAGCAGGAAACGCGCCACTTCTTCCGGCAACTTGAGCCCGCGTCGCGCCGCGCGCAGCCGCAACACTTCCAGCCTTGCTTCGTCGCTCAACGGGACGAGCTTGAGCACAGGCCCCCACGCCAGCCGCGATTTCCAGTCAGGCAGCGTCCATTCGCTGCCGGCCGGCGGAGTTCGCGCCGCCGCGAGCAATGCGCCGCCCGATTCGTGCAGCGTATTGAAGAGCGTGAACAGCGCGCCTTCCCAGCGCGCCTGCCCGGCCACACGGTTGACGTCGTCAACGCAAATCAGCTCAAAGCGCTCCCAGCCCTTCAGCAAGTCGGGATCCAGGTAGACGGATTCGGCCAGCGGCAGATACGCGGCCGAGCGGCCCGCACCGATCGCGGCGCGGCAGGCCGCCTGCAGCAGGTGAGTCTTGCCCGTTTCCGCCGGCCCCCACAGGCAGGCGATGGGATAATCCGTTCGCAACGCCAGCCGCTCGGCGAGCGCCAGCGCTTCGGCCTGCGCCTTGCCGTAAAAGTCGGCGAAGGTGCTCCCCGACGACAGGCCAACGCCAAGGGCAAGCTGCTCAGGAGCGTGGTTCACTACGGCTGGTAGAGATAGTGCAAGGTTACCGGCTGGTTGACGGTCTGGACGCCCGGCAGCGATACGGGGTGTGGGCTGTCGTCGGCTTTGAGAACGGCGCCGAGGCCGATGGTCTGCCGGATATCTTCGACGGTACCCTGGGCACTGGCCTTGAAGGTGACGACGCCGCCATGGAACTGCATCGGCTCGACCGCACCGAGCGCGTTCAGCGAACGCAGATAGTTGAGTACGCGGCCAAAGCCCGTCAGCCCGTCGATATTCGACACGACGATATCGAGCGCCGGAATATGCTGCGCGCCGGCGCCATTGTGAACTACGAACGTTGATGCATAAACATCCGCCAGATGCTGGATGGCGGCCCGGGCGACATCCGCCGGCGCACCGTTGGCACCGTCCCAGTTGGTGCTTTTCCCGCCCATTACGAGGGTCCAACGCGCGCTCGCATTCGCACCATTGGTGTCAATCTTGCCGATCAGGATTGCATCCGGCTGGTAACGCTGCGACGCCTGCACCACGGGCGCGGTGAAGCCGCCCCAGACATCGGAAAAGGCGATATGGGCGCGATCCTGCACGTCCATCAGCGGGAAGATCACCGGAACGCCGCGCAACTTCGCAGCGTGCTGGACGTTGGCGAGCACTTCGCCCGGCGCTTCCGAGCCGACGATATGGCGCTGCCCGTCGCCTTGCTGGTAGGCAATCCACACGATGGTTTCCGGCCGTTCGCTTCCCCAGAGCGGCTGCCCGGCGGCGCGGAGCGCCTGGTCGACGGTGGGCTGGTCGAATTGTGCGACGAGGTCGAGCGTTGCAGATGCGCCGGGGCCGAATAGCGGTTCGTTCGGGCCGGGCACGTGGCGCGTGTAGCGATACGCCTGCAGGTAATGTTCGGGTTGTGCCACGATGGCGGCGACCTGCGGGTCGTCGGGCGCGGCGCGGCTGCCGGTGACCTTGACGATGACCTGCCGCAGCGCTTGGTGCAGCGCCTGTTCGCGCACCTGGTCGCTCTGGCTGTTGACGGGGATGCTGGCCGAATAAAGATGCTGCACGACGCTCGCGACTACCGGCGCAGGCATCAAGACGAGGACAATCAGCAGCGAAAGTATGCGCGGCGAGTTCAATCGAACACCTGAAATATCGGCCTTTCCACGGGATGCAGTAAAATAGCATATTTTGACGGTGAGCCCGCCATGACCGCTAAGCCTTTGACCTATCGTGATGCCGGCGTCGATATCGATGCCGGGGATGAATTGATCGAGCGGATCAAGCCGGCCGCGCGCCGCACGCAGCGCCCGGAGGTGCTGGGCGGCCTCGGTGGTTTCGGTGCGTTGTTCGAGCTGCCGCCGGATCGCTATCGGCATCCGGTGCTGGTGTCGGGCACCGATGGCGTCGGCACGAAGCTGAAGCTGGCGATCGAGACCGGCCGGCATGACGGCATCGGGATCGATTTGGTGGCGATGTGCGTAAACGATGTGATCGTGCAGGGTGCGGAGCCGTTGTTTTTCCTCGATTACTATGCGAGCGCCCATCTGGATGTGGATACGGCGGCGGTGGTGGTGTCGAGCATTGCGCGCGGCTGCGAGATGGCGGGCTGTGCGCTGGTGGGTGGCGAGACGGCGGAGTTGCCGGGGCTGTATCAGGGTGCGGATTACGATCTGGCCGGCTTTTGCGTGGGGGCGGTCGAGAAGGATGATCTGATCGATGGCAGCGCGGTCAAGGCGGGCGATGTGCTCATTGGTCTGGCATCGTCTGGCGCGCATTCGAATGGCTATTCGCTGATTCGGAAGGTGCTGGAGGTCAGCGGTACTAAGCTGGACGAGGCGTTGGCGGATCAGTTGCTTGCGCCGACGCGCATTTATGTGAAGCCACTGCTTGAGTTGATGCGGAAGCTGCCGGTGCATGCGCTGGCGCATATTACCGGCGGCGGTATTCCGGGGAATCTGCCGCGGGTGTTGCCGGCGGGGCTTGGCGCGATGCTGGACCCGGGGTCATGGCAGCGGCCGGCTGTTTTTGACTGGCTGCAGGAAGCGGGCAACATTGCCGATGATGAGATGTATCGGACGTTTAATTGTGGGTTGGGCATGATCGTTTGTGTCGATGCGGGCAATGCCGGCGAGGCTATTGAGACATTGACCGTCGGTGGCGAAAAGGCTGTTGTTGTTGGTCGTGTTGAAGAACGTTCTGGCGTTGTCATCGGCGGCTGAGACGTTGGGGACGGCAGTCGGCGGCGTGCCTCCTTCCCGGAACGCCGTGAATACATCCCTGTAGGCTCCGGCGGCGACTTCCTGTCGCCGACGGTCCGGGAAGAAGACCCGCCACCGCCTACCTCATGCTTGACGAGAACTGATACGTCTTTTGGAAAAGAATATGCTTCGTTTGGTTGTGATGATTTCGGGGAACGGCAGTAACCTGCAGGCGATCATGGACGCTGTCGGTCGTGGTGATTTGTCTGCTGAAATTGCCGGTGTTATCAGCGACCAAGCGGATGCTTTTGGGCTTGAGCGGGCGCGGAAGGCCGGCCTGTCGACTTGCGTTGTCGCGCCTGGAGCGTACGCGCCGCGTGCTGAGTGGCATGCGGCACTGCTTCGTGCTGTTGATGATTTTTCTCCCGATCTTGTCGTGCTGGCGGGCTTCATGCGTATTCTGGACGATGCGTTCGTTGCGCATTTTTCGGGCCGCCTGATCAATATTCATCCGTCGCTGCTGCCGGACCTGCGCGGTTTGCATACGCATCGCCGCGCGCTGGCGGACAGGCTTTCGCATCATGGCACGAGTGTGCATTTTGTGACACCGGAACTCGACGGCGGCCCCGTTATTGTGCAGGCGCGCGTGCCGGTGTTGCCGGAGGACAGCGAGGAGACGCTTACGCGGCGCGTGCAGGCGGCCGAGCATGTGATTTATCCGCGCGTGATTCAGTGGTTCGCCGACGGGCGGGTGAAGCTGTACGATAATCAGGTGTTTCTGGATGGCGAACGTGTTGCGGTTCCGCCCGTTACGGATATCGATGCGTAAGTTTTTGGTTATAGCGCTGTTGGTGATGATGGCCGCGCCGGCATGCGCGGCAACGTTGAAGCCGTACACGGCGACTTATAGCGTAATCACGCATGGCATTCGTGCCGGCGAGTCGGAGTTCAAGCTGCTACAGCTTGGCCCGCAAAGATGGCGCTTCAGTTCCGACAGTCATACGACCGGGCTTGTGAGTCTGTTTCGCGATGATGCCATTTCGGAAACGAGTGTCTTTACTGTCGCGGATACAGGGCAGTTCAATGCGCGCGAATATCACTATTCGCATACGGGCGATGACGAGCGGACGCAAATTATTCTGTTCGACTGGAAAAAATGCGTCGCACACGGCATTTATCGCGGCGACAAGAAGACGATAGCCGTTCCGCGCGATGCGAGTGATCCATTCCTCGCGCAGCTCAAGTTATCGCGTCGTGTTGCGGAGGGGATGCAGGAAGGAACGTTTCCGGTCGTTAACCGGAACAAGTTGGACTTGTATCACTTGCACGTGGTGGGCAAGGACGCGGTCGTCGTGCCGGCAGGCGGCTTCAGGACCGTTCGCGTGGAACGCAGCGAGCCCGGCTCGAGCCGCAAGACGGTCTTTTGGCTTGCACCGAAACTGAATTACGTGCCGGTGAAGGTCGAGCAGATCAAGGATGGCGACTCGGTGTTCCGGCTGGAATTGCGGAAGATCGAGTTCAAGCCTTAGGCAGCGTCACGCCCCGCTGCCCCTGATATTTCCCGCCGCGGTCCTTGTACGAGGTTTCACACACTTCGTCGGATTCAAAAAATAACATCTGCGCCACGCCTTCGTTCGCATACACGCGCGCCGGCAGCGGCGTGGTGTTGGAGAATTCGAGCGTGACGTGACCTTCCCATTCCGGCTCGAGCGGCGTCACGTTGACGATGATCCCGCAGCGGGCGTAGGTCGATTTGCCCAGGCACACGGTCAGCACGTCGCGCGGAATGCGGAAGAACTCGACGGTGCGAGCGAGCGCGAATGAGTTCGGGGGGATGATGCAGACCGGCCCCTTGAAGTCGACGAAGCTGTTGGCGTCAAAAGCCTTGGGGTCGACGATCGCGGAGTTGATGTTGGTGAATATTTTGAACTCGTCCGCGCAGCGCACGTCGTAGCCGTAGCTCGACGTGCCGTAGGACACGATCTTGCCGTCGTCGTTGGCGCGCACCTGGCCCGGCTCGAACGGCTCGATCATGCCGTGCCCGGCCGCCATGCGCCGGATCCACTTGTCGGCCTTGATGCTCATTCATTCCCCTCGGGTTTCTGGTGATAGCCGGCGATCAGCGTGTCGATGATGACGAGAATTGCGCCGATGGTGATTGATGAGTCGGCGACGTTGAATGCGGGAAAGTGCCAGTGGCCATAGAACACGTCGATGAAGTCGATGACGTAACCGTAGGCGACGCGATCGATGACGTTCCCGAGCGCGCCGGCGAGCACGAGCGCGAGCCCGATACCGAGCAGGCGCCGGCCATTGCGCGGCAGCCGTCTCAGCCAAAGCAGGATAGCGATGCTGACGACGAGCCCCAGGCCCACAAAAAACCAGCGCTGCCAGCCCGACGCCTGACTCAGGAAGCTGAACGCCGCGCCGCTGTTGTGCAGCAGCGTCAGTTGCAGAAACGGCAGCAGGCGGACCGAATCGAACAGGCCGAGGTGGCCGCTGATCAGCGCCTTCGTGATCTGGTCGACGACGATGACGGCCGCCGAGAGCCACAGCCAGCGGACCTGGCCGCGGGCACGCCAGCGCGTTTCAGTCACGCTCATTTCCGATGTCGCTTCGCTCATGCAAATTTCCGGGTCTCCCCTGCTCCTGCCACGTTTTCGACGCACCGGCCGCACAGTTCCGGATGCTCAGGCGATTTGCCGATGTCCGGACGGCGCTGCCAGCAGCGCACGCACTTGTCGTTCGCCGACCGCTTCGCGGCAATATACACGCCCTCGACATCGGCTGCCGCAACCGCGTCCTCCGACCGCTCCGCGGCGCGATGCAGGTGCGCCTCGGAGGTGATCAGCGCGAAGCGCAATTCATCGCCAAGCGGCGCGAGAGCGTCAAACGCCACGTCATCGCAATACAGGTCTACCGACGCATCCAGCGAAGAACCGATCTCGCCGGCTGCCCGCAGGCGCTCCAGCTCGCGGCTCACCTCGACGCGCACGCGCAGCACCGTGTCCCAGTCGATCGGCTGCGGCACGGTGGCCGCGGGCGTGTCGTACCACGTCGTCAGCATCACCGCGTTCGGCCGCTCGCCAGGCAGGTAGGACCACGCTTCCTCCGCGGTGAAGCTCAGAATCGGCGCCAGCCAGCGGACCATGGCCTCGGCGGCATGGTACATCGCGCTCTGGCACGAGCGCCGCGCGAGGCTGTCGGCCTGAGCGGTGTACTGGCGGTCCTTGATGACGTCGAGGTAAAAGCCGCCCAGATCGCGCACGCAGAAGTTGTGCAGGCGCTGATAAATCTGATGAAACGCCATGCCCTCGTACGCGGTGGCGACTTCCGTCTGCAGCGCCGCGAGCCGCGCCAGCAGCCAGCGGTCGAGCGCGAGCATGTTGTCCGGTTCGACAGCGTGACGGGCGGGGTCGAATTCGTTCAGGTTGGCCAGCAGGAAGCGCAGCGTGTTGCGCATGCGGCGGTACGAATCCGCCATGCGCTTGAGAATTTCGTCGGAGACGTTCATCTCGCCGCTGAAATCCGTCGCCGCGACCCACAGGCGCAGCACGTCCGCGCCCAGCGTGCCCATGACCTTCTGCGGCGCGACGACATTGCCGACCGACTTGGACATCTTGCGGCCCTGTGCATCGACCGTGAAACCGTGCGTGAGCACGGACAGGTACGGCGCCTGGCCGCGCATCGCGATCCCGGTGAGGAGCGAGGACTGGAACCAGCCGCGATGCTGATCGGAGCCTTCGAGATACAGGTCCGCCGGCAGGCCCATGTCCGGCCGCCGTTCGAGCACCGCGTAATGGACACAGCCCGAGTCGAACCAGACGTCGAGGGTGTCGGTCACCTTGTCGTATTTCGCCGCGTCCTTGCCCAGCAGTTCGGCCGGGTCGAGTTCAAACCAGGCGTCGATGCCGCCGGTTTCGACGCGCTGCGCCACCTGCTCGACCAACGCGGCTGTGTCGGGGTGCGGCTCGCCGGTACGCTGGTCGACGAACAGGGGAATGGGGACGCCCCAGGTGCGCTGGCGCGAGATGCACCAGTCTGGCCGGTTGGCGACCATGAGCCGGATGCGTTCTTCGCCCCAGGACGGCAGCCACTGGACTTTTTTGATCTCGTCGAGCGTTTGCGCGCGCAGGCCGTTGCTGTCCATGCCGATGAACCATTGCGGCGTCGCGCGGAAAATCACCGGTGTTTTGTGCCGCCAGCAATGCGGGTAACTGTGCTGATACGGCGCATGGTGCAGCAACACGCCGCGCTCGCGCAGCAGGTCGACGATGCGCGGGTTGGCCTTGAAGACATGTTCGCCTTCGAACAGCGGCGTGCCCGGCAGGAAGACGCCATTCGGACCGACGGGGTTATCGATCGGCAGATCGTAAGCCTGGCCGACGACGAAGTCTTCCTGGCCATGGCCGGGCGAGGTATGCACCGCGCCGGTACCGGCATCGATAGTCACGTGCTCGCCGAGGATCACCGGGACCTGGCGGTCGTAAAACGGATGCGCGAGCATGCTGCGCTCGAACGCTTGCCCGGACGCGCGGCCAACGATGTCGTATTGCTCAACGCCGTAGCGTTTCATCACGCTGTCGAGAAGCGCGTCCGCCACCAGCAGCCGTTCCGGTCCCGCGCCAAAATCGGCGGCGACCAGCACGTATTCGAGCTCGGCGTTCAGCGCGACGGCCTGGTTGGCCGGCAGCGTCCACGGCGTGGTGGTCCAGATCGGAATCGAGATCGCGCCCTCACCCGCCGGCGTTGCACCGCCGAAGCGCTGCAGGAAACCGGCTTCGTCGATCACCCGGAAGCGCACATCGATCGCGGGCGAGGTTTTGTCGGCATATTCGACTTCGGCCTCGGCCAGCGCCGAGCCGCAGTCCATGCACCAGTGGACCGGCTTGAAACCTTTGTAGACGTGGCCGCGCTCGAAGATGCGCGCAAAGGCGCGCAGTTCGTCGGCCTCGTACTGCGGATTCATCGTCAGGTACGGGCGATCCCAGTCGCCGAGCACGCCGAGGCGCTTGAAGTCGGCGCGCTGACGATCAACCTGCTTGCCGGCGTATTCGCGGCACGCGGCGCGGAAAGCTCGCGAGTCGAGTTTCTGCCCGGCTTTGCCGTGCTTCTTTTCAACCATCAGTTCGATGGGGAGGCCATGGCAGTCCCAGCCGGGGACGTAGGGTGCGTCGAAGCCGGCCAGCGTGCGCGACTTGATGACGATGTCCTTGAGGATTTTATTGACGGCGTGGCCGATGTGGATATCGCCGTTCGCGTACGGCGGGCCGTCAGGCATGATGTAGCGCGGCCGTCCCTCGGCGACTTTACGAATCTGGCCGTACAGGTCCTCGACGTACCAGCGCTTGAGCATCTCGGGCTCGCGCTGCGCGAGGTTGGCCTTCATCGGGAAGTCCGTCTTCGGCAGGTTCAATGTTGATTTGTAATCGGTCACCAAGCGTTCCTGTTTGTTCAGGTCAGGTCAGGTTGTCGCGGGAGGGCGTGGTGTGTCTCCTTTCAGGGACGCCGTGAATACGTCCCTGTAGGCTCTGGGTTCGGCATCCTGCCTCACACAGCCCGAAAAACCATTGCCGCAGCGTGCGCCTGCCTTCGCGCAAGCCGATAGCCGTTCGGTTCCTTGGGGCAAGAGTGGCGGG
>DASSBR010000079.1:0-3419 GCA_035698525.1 Gammaproteobacteria bacterium | reverse complement strand
CGAGTGCACCCAGTTCGGCGCCCGGTTACGCCACAGCAGCCGGCCGCTGACGAGATCGAACGCCTGCAGGCCGCCGGTCTTGTGATTGCCGATGTAGAGGCGGCCGTCGGCGATCACCGGCGTGGCGCGCAGCGGCGCGCCAGTGTGGTAAACGTGTTGCGGCAGAACCCGATGTGCCGCACGCGGGTCGCGATAGAGCGCATTGCTGGTCGGCCCCATGCGATATTGGGTCCATTGCTCCGGACCAATCCTGATTTTGCTGCCGGCAGCCGAGGCACACGCTGCCATTGTCAGCAACGTGATAGCCAGGTAGATCGCGAACCCTGTTTTCATATTCTGTCTTCCTTGCATGAACGGCATCTATTTTATCGTGTGCGTCGCACCGGTGCCCGCCAAAGCTCAGGAGCCCGGCTTCAACCGCCCTCGTTCATCGACCGTTTGACAATGCTTTGAATCGCGGGTCACTGCGCAGCGGATCCCAGATCGGATCGAGCCGCAGCAACGCGGGCGTCAATGGTGCCTCGTGCGGCGCGCCGAGATATGACGTGTGCAGCAAATGGCGAATCATCGCCAACGCCTGCTCGGGGTCGCCGACCTGCGCTTCGATTTGAGCCAGATCCTCTTCAAATGCCGGTCCCCGTATGGCGTCAACGTCTGCCGGATACGCCGACACGGCGCGGCGGCCATAGTCCAGTGCTGCCGCTTTGTTGCCCAGGCCCGCTTCCACCAGACCAAGGTAGCCGAGAACGTGCGGATTGTCGGGGTCAGCCGCCAGATTCTTTGCGAACGCGGCGCGCGCCCGCTCGTAATCAGCATGCGCAGCAGCGGTGTCACCATTGAATTGTTCGCTCAAACCAAGGTAGTAACTGTAGATGCCCTGTGCCAGTGGGAAGCCGGGTGACCCGATGTGTTCAAGCGCGTCCCGAAGGTCCGGCAGCATTGCCGCGTAGCGGTGCATGTAAAGCGGCTGGGCGACCTGCGTCAGGAATACGATAGGATGCCGCGGATCGATACGCAGCGGGGCAAGCAATTGGCGTGCGTTTTGCAAGTCGCCCATTGCCTGGTAGATAAGAACTTTGTCGACGATCAGGTCGGCGTTATACGGTGCCACTTCAAGCGCGCGATCAAGAATCGCGAGCGCCTCCCGAAAACGCCGCATCGCCGTGTAAGTCGCCGCCCATTCTTCCAACAGGAGCGTGTTACGCGGATCAAGCTGCACGGCCTGCTGCAGGTGCGCGAGCGCATCCCGCCAGGAGCCTTGCTTGCGTTTGATACGGCCGATCGCAAGTAATACCTCGGCGCTGTTCGGCAATAGCCGCCGTGCTTCGCCGTACTCGGTCAGTGCGTCGGCGTACTGATACGTGCGGCCGTAATAATAGCCCAACGCAAGGTGGGCCTCGCCCAGGTCGGGCTGCAGTTTGAGAGCCGTGTCGGCAGCCCGTTTGGCATCCATCCGGCGCGCCGGCGCCGGGTCGAACCCGACGAAGTACAACGTGCTGTCCACCTGCGAAAGCCGGGCCCATGCCAGCGCAAACTGGGGGTCGCGCTTCACGGCTTCGGAATAATATCGTGCCACCGTGCGATAGGTCGGCGGCGAGAAGCCGGGCCGCAGGCTGTAAGCACGGCCCCGCAGATAGGCATCGTAAGCGGCGGGATCGGCTGTCGGCGGCCGGCTGAGGCGCTGCCGTTCAGGGAGCGTGAGCCTGGCCTGCAGCGAATCCGCAATCTTGCGCGCGATCTCGCTCTCGGCGGCGAAAATGTCGGTCAGCTTGCGGTCATAGGTGCCCGCCCACAGGTGCGTATCGCTATGAGCGTTGATCAGCTGGACATTGATCCGAACCTGGTCGCCAACCCGCTGTACGCTGCCTTCAAGTACATACGCGACGCCGAGTTGAGCGGCAATGGTGGGCAAATCCTTGGGCGCGCTCCGATAGTGCCTCACCGAGGTTCGGGAGATGACTTTGAGATCGCTGACGTGCGCCAGCCGCGTGAGAATTTCCTCCTGCACGCCGTCAGCGAAGTAGCGGTTGGCCGGGTTTCCGCTCAGGTTCTCGAACGGCAGCACGGCGACGGAACGGTCGGCATCGCTTCCGGTTCCGCCCGACGACGGCCACAGGTTCGCCGGATCCCAGACCACCCCCGCGATGACAATCAACAGCAGTGCCGCTACGGGCAGCCACGCTTTGCGTCGCCATGCCGGCCGCTCGGCCACAACGATTTCGTCCGGGTCGCGCGCCACTTTCGCCGCCATCGGGGAGGAAACCGGATCGTTCGGTGAGACATCCAGTTGCGCGATAAAGCGATACCCGCGGCGCGGCAGCGTCTCGATGAATTGAGGGGTATCGGCGGAATCGTTCAACGCGGCGCGCAGCCGCTTGACCGCCGCATTGAGGCCATGATCGAAGTCAACGTAGGAATTCGCCGCCCACAGTCGGCTCCTGAATTCCTCGCGACGGACCAGTTCACCCGGCCGCTCGAGCAGAATCGCGAGAATATCGATCGGCTGGCCCTGCAACGGCAGACGGACACCATCGCGCCACAACTCACCTGTGCGCGCGTCGAACCGATACGCGCCGAAGCCTATCGTTCCGGAAGCGACTGTAGTGTCATTCATCGGCTCATTTTCAGGTGGCCGGACAGTTCAAACGCAGTCTAGCACGCGCTCCGGAATCCGCACGCCGCTCCGACAAGCATCTGTATTTTCTATTGTTTTTCCAAGCCACGAGCATGTCACCCGCTTGCCATGCGCAAAGTATGGGGATTGCATCGAAAGCTTGCGAGGCTCGAACGATGATGGGTTCCGGTGTCCGGAATCGTATTTTCCGGATTGGTGATGGATATGAACCTGACAGGTAAATGACATGAATATGAAACTTTTAAAGGCTTCGGCGGGGGCGGCGGCGGCGATAGCCATGACCGTCGCGTTGATGCAAACGCCGGCACTCGCAGCAAATGGACACGCCGGTAAGTTCGAGGGTGTATGGGATTCGACGGTGACTATCACCAACTGTGAGTCCGGGGTTGCCCTGGCGAGCTTTCGCGGCTTCAGTATTTTTATTCGCGGCGGGGCCACTGTCGCCAGCAACAACATGCCGCCGGCTTCCGGCAGTCCCGCATTCGGTGCGTGGCATCATCGCCACGGCCGGCACTACGTGGACAAATTCCAGTTGTTCATCTTCGGGCCGGGCGGCGTCTTTGTCGGTCCGCGACAAGTCACGCGCCATATCACGCTCAACCGGGACAACAACCGGTTTGTGGCCAGCATTCGCGTCGAAGACTTCGACACCGACGGGAATCTGGTGCATACCGGCTGTGGCACCGAAGACGCCTGGAAGGTGATCGGCCGATAAGAGCCGTACCGACAGGCAATGGCAATGGCCGGCGCCCGATCCTGATGGATCGGGCGCCGGCCTACAGCC
>DASSBR010000078.1:0-4398 GCA_035698525.1 Gammaproteobacteria bacterium | reverse complement strand
GGGGCGCGACCGGGCTTGAATGGCAGACCACATCGCCGCCACCGGAACACAATTTTGGCGGCGAGATTCCCGTGGTATCTCGCAAGCCGTACGACTACGAGCATTACGATGCGGAGCACGGGGAGTGGCAGGGACGCCCGTAACGCCTATGAGCACCAAGCCTGAACAAATCAAGGTCCAGTACGAGACGCTCGAACAACAGAAGCGCGCCGATCATCTCGGCATGTGGATTTTTCTCGCGACCGAAACGATGTTGTTCGGCGGCCTGTTCTTCGGCTACACGGCGATGCACACGGTTCACCCGCGCGTTTTCAGCCAGGCGTCGCACGAACTGGAATGGGAACTGGAATTTATCAATACGGCAGTACTGCTGACCAGCGGATTGACGATGGCGTTCACGGAACTCGCCGTGGCCGCGAAGCGGCGCTGGCTGACGCTGCTGTGCCTGCTCGGAACGCTGTTCTTCGGCACATGGTTCCTGGTGGCGAAGGGCGCCGAATATGTCGACGACTTCAGCAACGGCATCGTTCCATTCGTCAACGGCGGCTATCACTACGATGGCTTGCAGCCACATATCGCCAAGCTGTTTTTCAATTTCTACTTCGCGTTGACCGGCTTGCACGCCTTTCATATGAGCATTGGCATGCTGCTGCTGATGATCATGGCGTGGCTGACGCTGCGCTGGCGCGACCCGGACGGCCTGATTCGCAAGATGCGCATCGTCGGCCTTTATTGGGCGTTCATCGACATTGTCTGGATCACCGTTTACACGACGATCTATCTGGTGCCGCGATGAAAGTCATGCCGCAAAACCCCTGGGTCCGATTGGTGCTGACCTGGTGCATGATGCTGGTGCTGGTCGGTATCACCGTTGGCGTTGCCGTCATTTTTCCGCATATCGGCATCTGGCACTCTGCGATCAATTTGCTGATCGCTGGCATTCTGATCTTCCTCGTCATGTCGTTCTACATGCACCTCGACAGCAGTCCCGGCCTGCTGCGCCTGATGGCCGGCACCGGCTTTTTCTGGCTGATCTTCATGTTCACGCTGGGGCTTGCTGACTACTTCAGCCGGATTCCACCGCCATGACTGTTGAGTCATTCGGACATACGCCGGAGGGGCGCGAAGCGAAACTTTACACGCTCGTCAACGACACGCTGTGCGTGCGGATCACCGACTTCGGCGGGCGCATTTTCCCGAGCGTCATTCTGCGGCCGGGCGAAACCTACCGACATTCGATCGGCTATGCCTTCAGCGTGACTGACGATGCGCATTGAAGACTACGCGTTGATCGGTAATCTGCGCACCGCCGCCTTGGTCGGCCGCAACGGTTCAATCGACTGGCTTTGCCTGCCGCGCTTCAATTCGTCGACGTGCTGCGCCGCCCTCATCGGCACGCCGGACAATGGCTACTGGTCAATCGCGCCGCGCGGCGAGCCAACATCGGTCGAGCGCCATTACCGCGGCGAAACGATGGTGCTCGAAACCGTCTTCAGAACGGAAGCCGGCGAAGTCGCTCTGATCGACTTCATCGCGCTGCCGCGGCCGGACAGCCAGGCGATCGATGTGGTGCGTATCGTCGAGGGCCGGGTGCCGATGCGCATGGAGGCAGTGTTCCGCTTCGATTACGGCCGTATCGCACCGTGGACGCGACGGCGCGACTACGGTCTGCACGCGCTGGCCGGGCCGCATGCGGTACAGCTGCGGACGCCGCTCGATCTCGACTGTGGCGATCGCGCCTCCACTGCCGAATTCACGGTGGCGAAGGGAGAGCGAATTCCATGCGTGCTATCGTGGCACAACGCCTATCGCGATGAGCCGGCGGCGCGCGATGCCGAACAGGCGCTTGCCGACGCGGAAAACTGGTGGCGCAACTGGAGTAGCCAGTATCCGCATTCGCACGCGTACCGGGAACCCGTCGTGCGTTCGCTGCTTACACTGAAGGCGCTGACAGACGACGAGACCGGCGGCATGGTGGGCGCGCCGACCACGTCACTGCCGGAGCGTGCCGGCGGCAAGAAAAACTACGACTATCGCTTCACCTGGTTGCGCGACGCCACCTTCACGCTGCACGCACTGCTGCGATCCGGCTACGACGAGGAAGCGCGGCTGTGGCGCGAGTGGCTGCTCCGGGTATCGGCGGGCGATCCCCGACATCTGCAACCGATGTACGGCATTGATGGCGAGTGGCGCTGGCCGCAGCAAAAGCTCGACTACCTGCGCGGCTACGAAAACAGCCGGCCCGTGCACATCGGTAATCAGGCTTACCAGCAGCGCCAGATCGACGTGTACGGCGAAGTTGCCAATGCGGTTTATTCCGCGCACAAACACGGTATCGACCTGGACGGACACGAGTGGATCGCGCAACTGCGTTTGCTCGAATTCCTCGAAGGCAACTGGCGCGAGACCGACTGTGGCATCTGGGAGCTCGGCAGCAAGCAGGCGAACTACGTGCACTCGAAAGTCATGGCCTGGGTGGCTGCCGATCGGGCAGCGAAAACAATCGAACAATTCGGCTTCGAGGGCGATGCCGGACGCTGGCGCGAGTTGGCTCGCACTATTCATCAGGAAGTTTGCGAGCGCGGCTACGACGCCGAGCGCAATACTTTTTTACAGCGCTACGACTCGCCGGCGCTCGACGCCGCGCTGTTGCGACTGCCGATCGTCGGTTTCCTGCCGGCGCACGATCCGCGGATCGTCGGCACCATCGACGCCATCCAGAAGGAGCTGACGCGGGACGGTTTCGTCTGGCGTTATTCCGACTGGCTCGGCCGCCGCACCAACGAAGGCGCATTTCTCGTCTGTTGCTTCTGGCTGGCCGACGCGTTGATTCTGCTCGGACGCAGGGATGAAGCGCGTGAAATATTCGACCGGCTGCTCGCGGTGCGTAACGACGTCGGCCTGCTGTCGGAGCAATACGATCCGACGAGCCAGCGCTTGCTTGGCAATTTTCCGCAGGCGTTTTCGCACGTCGGCTTGATCAATACCGCACATAATCTCGCCGGCGACAGAGATTGAAGTCGGCACGGTATCTCGTCGCCCCTGTCAAGACTGTTCCTGAAACCACCGGCCTGTACAATGCCAGGCCATGCCCTCCTCGATTCTCTCCGGCCTCAATCCGGAACAGCGCGCCGCCGTCGTCACCATTGATGCGCCATTACTGGTCCTGGCCGGCGCCGGCAGCGGCAAGACGCGCGTCATTACGCGCAAGATCGCGTACCTGATCGCCGAGTGCGGCATTCCCCCGCACGCGATCGCCGCCCTCACATTTACCAATAAGGCCGCGCGCGAAATGAAGAGTCGCGCCGCCGACCTGCTTCGCGGGCGCGACACGAAAGGCCTGCATGTCTCTACCTTTCACACGCTCGGCTTGCGCATCCTGCGCGAGGAACATGCGTGCCTCGGTTATCGTCGCGGCTTTTCGCTTTTTGACGCGGACGACAGCCGTCAGCTGGTGCGCGACATCCTGAAGGATGAACGCAACGATCGCGTCGAGGCGGTGGATGCAGCGCAAATGCGCATCTCGAACTGGAAGAGCGCGATGATCCTGCCGGAACAAGCACTGGCCGAGGCCGAGGATGAACTCGCGGTGCACGATGCGCGCGCGTACGAGGCGTACCAGCGCTACCTCAAGGCCTACAACGCCGTCGACTTCGACGATCTCATCGTTCAGCCGGCGCGTCTGTTCGAGGAAGCGCCCGATCTGCTCGACAAGTGGCAGAACCGGCTGCGCTACCTGCTGATCGACGAATACCAGGACACCAACGGCGCGCAATACGGCCTGCTGAAAAGGCTTGCCGGGCCACGCGCCGCATTGACGGCGGTTGGCGATGACGACCAGTCCGTTTATTCGTGGCGTGGCGCACGGCCCGACAACCTAGCGCACCTGCAGAACGACTTTCCGCACCTCAAGGTCATCAAGCTCGAACAGAACTACCGGTCCGCGCCGCGTATTCTTCGCGCCGCCAACGCGCTTATTGCCAACAACCCGCATCTGTTCGCGAAGCGCTTGTGGAGCGAACTCAAGGAAGCCGGGCCGATCAAGGTGCTCGCCTGCGAGGACGATCGCGACGAGGCGGCCCAGGTGGCCGCGCAAATCGTCGATCATCGGTTGACGAGCCGGCTCAAGTTCAGCGATTACGCGGTGCTGTATCGCGGCAATCACCAGTCGCGCGCGATCGAAGCTGCACTGCGCGAGCAGCAGATTCCCTACGCGATCAGTGGCGGCACCTCGTTCTTCGACCGCAGCGAAGTGCGCGATCTGATCGCCTACCTGCGGCTGATCGTCAACCCTGACGACGACGCGGCTTTCCTGCGCATCGTCAACGTGCCGCGCCGGGAGATCGGCGCGACGACGCTCGAACGGCTTGGCCATTACGCCGGCGAGCGCGGCACGAC
>DASSBR010000077.1:0-23761 GCA_035698525.1 Gammaproteobacteria bacterium | reverse complement strand
CCCGGTCGCGCCCCAGGGGTTCGGCGGCGCGATCCTGCCGTAGCGCAACGACCAGACGAGATAACAAAGCGGCAGGATGTACCCGACCGCAAGCACGATGGCGCCGGCGCTTGAAGCCATGTTCAACACCTGGAACTGGTCGGGATAGGTGTGGTAACGGCGCGGCATGCCGGCAACGCCGAGCAGGAATTGCGGACCGAAGGTTGCATTGAAGCCGATGAAAATCGTGATCGCGGCGAAGCGCGCCCACATCTCCGGATACATCCTGCCGGTGATCTTGGGCCACCAGTAATGCAGCGCGCCCATGTAGGCAGTGACCGCGCCGCCGACCATGATGTAATGAAAATGCGCGACGATGAAATAGGTACCGTGCAGATCCATGTCGAGGCCGGTCATCGCGATGACCAGCCCCGTCAGGCCGCCGACGAGGAACAGCCCGATAAAACTCACGCCGTACAGCATCGGCGCGTCGAAGCTGATCTTGCCCTTGTACAGCGTCGTGGTCCAGTTGAATATCTTGATCGCCGACGGCACCGACACAACAAACGTCATCAATGAAAATACCAGCGCGGAAAAAGTCGATTCGCCGGCGACGAACATATGGTGGCCCCAGACGAAAAAGCTCGCGATCGAGATCATCAGCATCGAGAACACCATGACCTCGTAGCCGAAGATCTGCTTGCGCGCGAAGGTGGTGATCAACTCGCTGACGACGCCCATGGCTGGAATCAGCATGATGTAAACCGCCGGGTGCGAGTAAAACCAGAACATGTGCTGGAACAGCAGCGGATCGCCGCCGATCGCCGGGTTGAAGATGGCGATGTGAAGCCAGCTTGAGACGGTGACCATCAGCAGCGTAATCGCGAGCACCGGCGTGGCGAGCAACATCAGGATGGCCACGCCGTACATTGACCACACGAACAAGGGAAGGCGGAACCACGTCATGCCCGGCGCGCGCAGGCGGTGTGTCGTAACGATGAAATTCAGCGCCGTCATGATGGTGGAAAAACCGACGATGAAGACGCCGACGGCCGCAATGATCGTCGCATCGCTGGCGTACTGTGTGCTGAGCGGTGTATAGAAAGTCCAGCCGGCGTCCGGTGCACCGGCGAACAGGCTCGCGATCAGTGCGAGTGCGCCGATCATGTACACGTACCAGCTCAGCAGGTTGATGCGCGGGAACGCCATGTCCTTCGCGCCGATCATCATTGGGAGCAGGAAATTGCCGAATGTGTTCGGGATCGACGGGATCAGGAAGAACCAGACCATAATGATGCCGTGTACCGAGAACAGCCGCGAATAAGTGCCATCGCTTACGAGGTCGCCCGCCGGCGTCAGCAGTTCCGCGCGCATGACGGTGGCGGCCGCGCCGGCGATAAAGAACATGAATGTCAGCGCGATGAAGAACAGCCACGCGATGCGCTTGTGGTCTGTTGTCGTCAGCCACGACTTCAGGCTGAAGCCGTTATTGAGGTAATGCTCTTCGGGGTAGCCCGGCGGGACGTCGGGCAGGGTCACTGCTGCGCTCATGGCTCATTCCTGTAGTCGCGATGGAGCTTCTTGATGTAGGAAATGATTTCCTGAATTTCACCTTCGCCGATCTTGCCCCGGAAGCTCGGCATGTCGTTGCGGTAACCGGCGGCGATGTCCTTGCTGGGGAACAGGATCGAATCCCGGATGTAGGCTGCGTCGGCGATTTTCATCGTGCCGTTGGCGAGCGGCACGGGCTTGCCGTAAATGCCGGCGAGATCCGGCGCATGAATCGCCGAGTTGCCCATGTGGCAGCCGCTGCAGCCGTGGGCACGAAACAGCGCAGCGCCCTTTTCGGCCGGCGAATCCGGCACCTGCTGGTCGTTCAGCCAGTCGGCATAAGCGGTCTGCTTCATGACGATGACTTCGCCGCGCATCTTCGAGTGACCCAGCCCGCAAAACTGGTTGCAGTACAGGTGGTAGGTGCCGAGCCGCGTCGCCCTAAACCACAGGAACATATGCGTCCCCGGCAGCACGTCGTGCTTGATGCGAAACGCCGGGATATCGACGTCGTGAATGACGTCGACCGATGTCATGTCCAGCTCGACGATGCGGTCGATCGGGATGTGCAGCGTGTCAATTTCGCGCGCGCCGTTCGGGTGCTCGAACTTCCACATCCACTGCTTGCCGGTTACATCGATGCGAATCGGATCGGCCGGCCGGCTGAACGCCTTGACGTACAGATTTGCGCCGGCATAGAAAAATGCGAGAAACGCCAGGAATACCGGCAAAGACCAGCCGAACTCGATCCACAACTCGCGCTTCTTGCTGACGTGGAAGTCGCGGTTGATCTTTTTCCCGCGCCGGTAGCGAATCATCAAAAAGCCGATCACTACCGTCAGCGTCATGGCAACGAGGCCGCAAATGCCGACCATCCAGAAGAACAGCGTGTCAACCGAATGCGCCATCGGCGTTGCTGCCGGCGGCAGGAACTGGACGATCGTACGGCCGAGATCGTCCCCGAGATAGGCGGGCGTTTGGCCGGCGGGGAGCATCATGGCGGCGACCCCTGCTTCTTGTTCCCGTCACGATTCGCGGTGCCGGTCGGGTATGGCTTGTTGGGCTCGCCCGTCGGCGCCATCGGCACGTTCGCATGGCCGCTCTTCTGGAATGACGGCATCGGCGGGCGCGGCGGAAAGCCCTGCTTCGCGATAATGTGCATCGCCCGCTCGATCGGAATGTGGACGATGCCTTTCTTCCGGTCGACCCAGCCGTAGCTGTTGAGAATGTTGCGGTTCACGCGGCGCAGTGCCCGCAATTCGCCCTTGGGCTTGGCCAGCAGCCGCGGCGCGGGCGTCACTTCGGGCGGGCGGCGATAGGGATACGCCGGCGCGCCTGGCGTTGTTTTCCAGACGAAGTGGTAGAACAGGAAAACAATTGCGATCCCGCACGACAGCAGAATGACGGCCATGGCGCCCGTACCGAGGGGAATGCGCAGATCGACGCGCGAGGTCTCGTAGCGCGGCCCTTCTTCCTTCTCGCGGCTTGCGCGTTCGTCAACCATGCGCGACGGCTCCCTCGGCTGCCGGTTCGCGGCGCGCGAGGCGGCGCGGCAGGTCGAACGCGAACAAGGCCGTGGTCAGGCCGCCGATGCCGATCAGCGCCGCGAACACCGGCCAGTCGATGTAGAACGCCTGCTGGTGCAGTGACGGCATCACCAGCCAGTACGCGAACAGGGCGTGCGAGAACAGCACGAAGGCCGATACCAGCAGCAGCGCGCCGCGCTTGTCCTTGAGTGTCTTGGACAGCAGCGCCGCGAACGGCAATGCGAAGTAAAAGATGAAGAGCGTGCGCGTGAACCACTGCCAGCCATTGCGGCTGCGCGGAATGTACCAGCTGATTTCGTCCGGGATATTGCCGTTCCAGATAATCAGGTACTGGACGAAATTGACGAAAATCCAGCCGCACAAGGCCGACAGCAGCAGGTTGGCGACGTCGTGCATGCGGCTGCGCAGCGCTTCGCCCGGCTCGGGATTGCCGAGTGCCAGCACGACCAGCACGGCCGCCGGGGCCACCACGATGACGTCGCTGAAAAACACCATGCCGAAGATGTCGGAATAGAAACGCGGCTGCAGCGACAGCGCCCAGTCGAAGGCAAAGAACGTAAGCGTAATGCACCACGCGATCATGCCGCCGCCGCTCGCGCCGAAGGGGCGCGCCTCGTACGGTTCGTCGCGCCATACGTTAAGGCGCCAGGCGAGGCCGAACCACACGGCGAAAAAGAGCGCGGTGCGGCCCCACAGAAACGGTACATTCAGCCAGTAGGCCTTGCGCTGCACGACATCCGGCAGCGTGTGCGCCGGCGCAATCCACGAAAAGACCGCCTGTGGATCGATCAGCAGCGGCACGAAGCCGATTGCGATCAGCGGCAACGTCGCGATCATCGCCTTCAACACGGGGCGGCACGGTTCGCCCCAACGCCCGCCGGTGAGGTTGTGGCACATCAGCATCGCCATCGCGCCGAGCGGCACGGCAATCCAGACGAGTAACGCGAACAGCCAGGCCTGCAGCGCGGTGCGCAGATCGAACGCGGCGCCGACCGCGCAGGCGACAATGCCCAGCACGCCGAACACGAGCGCCACCCAGCCGAACCGGCGCCAGTCGCCGGCGTTCATCGGCCGGCGCCTGTCGCCGCGCAGCGTCCACACGACGACGGACAGGACGCCGGTGATGAGCGCGTCGATGGGCCGCTTGTGCCTAACCATTCGACTTCCCCGCGAGCGTCACGTCCTTTGGCACGTCTTTCTGCGGCGCGTGCTGGCTGAGTTGCAGCGCGCGAATGTAGGCGGCGATCGCCCAGCGGTCCTTCGGTGTCACCCGGTCCGCATAGGAATACATGATCCCGTAGCCGTCGGTGATGACGTCGTAGAAATGCACGAGCGGCGCGGCGCGCAGGCGCTCGCTGTGATACGACGGCGGGTGCGGGAAGCCGCGCTTGACGACGATGCCATTGCCATCGCCGAGCCGACTGTGGCACGGCGCACAGAACACGTTGAACTGATCGCGGCCGCGCTTGAGCAGCTTCATCGTCACCTTGTATGGCATGTGCTTCGGGCGCGGCTTCAGATCCTGGCTGTGCGCGATGGTGTTCGGCACGCGCGGCCGCGCCGATTGCCTGTCGGGGAACAGGTCGGGACTGGCGGGTTCGTAAGTTTCATACTTCGGCTGGTTGTCCATAGCCTGTCCGCAGGCGGCGAGGACAAGCGCGATGGCGCAGACAGCCATAATGTTCGAGACTTTCATTTCGCCACCTCGACAATTTCGAGCGGCTTGAACTGCTCCAGAAACGCTCGTGTCTTCTCGATATCGAATTTCTCGTCGCGCTCTTCGATGCACAGGAAGAACTCGTCACTCGACGCACGGGCAAAACGCTCGACGTTGAATACCGGGTGATACAGCTTCGGAAAGCCGTTCAGCCACAACATGCCGAACACCGCGCCGAAGGTCGCGAACAGCACGGTCATCTCGAACGTGACGATGATGAAATCCGGCCAGCTGTTGGCGGGCTTGCCGCCGGACAGGAAGTACCATCCGAGCGTGGTCGACGTATATTGCAGCGCATAGGCGCAACAGCCGCCGAATACCCCGCCGGCGAGTGCGAACCACGACACGCGGCCTTTTTCATGTTCGCCGCAGCCAACCAGTTCGCCCAGCCCCTCGATCGGCATCGGGGAATACGCATCCATCCGCCGATAACCTTTGGCATGCGCGCGGCGCGTCGCCTCGACCAGCGCCTCCGCGCTGTCGAATGCCGCAATGAGCCCATAACGCCCGCGCTCGCTCATTGCGATGTCTCCACGTCGCCCTTCTTGCGGGTGATAAGCTTGCGCATGTCATGCATCGAAATCAGCGGCACGACACGAATGAAGATGAACAGCAGCAGACAGAAGCCGCCGATGGAACCGAGGAGCACGGCAAAGTCCCAACCGGTCGGCAGCTTCGGCAGCCAGGCCGACGGCATGTAGTCGCGATTGGTGCTGGTGACGACGATGAAATAGCGTTCCAGCCACATGCCGAGGTCGGCGATCATCGCGATCACGAACATCACAGGAATTGACCGGCGCACGCGCTTGAACCACATGAGCTGTGGCACGACGATGTTGAGGAAGTACGTGGTCCAGTACACCGGTGCGTAAAAGCCGAACCAGCGGTTCCAGTACACGCCGTAGTAGTACGGCGCGCCGCTGTAGAACGCGGTCCAGATTTCGCACATGTACGAGTAGTCGACGATCAGCACGAAGCCGAGCATGATCTTGGCGATGTAGTCGATGTGGCGCGGCGTGATCAAATCCTGCAGGCCGAACATCGAGCGGAACGGCACCGCGATCAGGATGACGGTGGCGAAGCCGGAATACAGCGCGCCGGCAACGAAGTACGCCGGAAAAATAGTGAAGTGATAGCCCGGCACGATGGTGACCGCGAGATCCAGCGAGATGGTGCCGGTGACCGACACCACGATTGGCGCGGAGATTGCGGCGAGAATCACATTGGCGCGATCGAAACGGGCCCAGTGCCTCGCCGAGTTGCGCCAGCCGAGCGCCATGATGCCGTAAAAAATGCGGCTGATGCGGTGCTTCGCACGGTCGCGCATTGTCGCGAAGTCGGGCAGCAGGTCGAGATACAGAAAGCACGCGGTATAGAGCATGTAGGACGTGATCGCGAAGAAATCCCAGATCAGCGGACTCTTCCAGTTCGGCCACAGGCCCTGCGTGTTCGGGTACGGCATCAGCCAGTAAAAGAACCATGGCCGGCCGAGATGAATCAGCGGATAGGCACCGGCGAAGATGATGGCGAACATCGCCATGGCTTCCGCGAACCGTGCGATCGCCGGGCGCCAGTTCTGGCGCGTCAGCAGCAGCACGCCGGAAATCAGCGTGCCGGCGTGCGCGATGCCGATCCACCAGATCGTGCTCGCAATCGGGAACTCCCATGCCACCGGAATGTTCAGCCCGAACAACCCGACACCGGTCTTGAACACCCACGAAATGCTGAACAGGTACACCAGCGTCAGGAAGACAAAGAACGCGGTGGCGACAAACCACGAGCGCGGCGTCTTGTTCTTGACGACGATGTTGACGAGCCGATCGGAAATCGACGTCAGATCGAGGTCCGGCGGCATCAACGGCGGCTTATCGCGCTCGACGCGTGAGTTCATGTCTTCTCGCTCTTCCTGAGGGCGGGATTGGGATTGGTCAGCCCGCCCAGATACGACGTGCGCGGGCGCGTGTTGATCTCGGCGAGCATCTCGTAATACAACGGGCTTTCGCGTGTCAGGCGGCGTACCTTGCTGCCTTTGGTCTCCAGATCGCCAAACGCGATTGCCTGCGTCGGGCAGGCGCGCTGGCAGGCGGTTTCGACTGCGCCGTCGGGAATCCGGCGGTCGAGCTTGTCCGCCGTGATCTTCGCCTCGTTGATTCGCTGAATGCAGTAGGTGCACTTTTCCATGATGCCGCGCTGGCGCACGCTGACATCCGGATTCTCGGCCGCCGGCGAGGTCGAGGTCGCGCGCCCGCTCTGATAGCGGAACCAGTTGAAACGCCGCACCTTGTAGGGACAGTTCTGCGAGCAGTCGCGCGTACCGATGCAGCGGTTGTAAACCTGCGCGTTGAGCCCTTCCGCATGCACGCTCGCCTCGACCGGGCAGACGTATTCGCACGGCGCGTTCTCGCATTGCATGCACGGCACCGGCTGGAAATACGTTTGCGGCTCGTCCATGTCGCCGCTGTAATAGCGGTCGATGCGCAGCCAGTGCATCTCGTGGCCGGCGAGCACTTCTTCCTTGCCGACCGACTGAATGTTGTTCTCGCTTTGGCAGGCGATCACGCAAGCCTGGCAGCCAATGCAGGCCGACAGGTCGATGCTCATCGCCCAGCGATATTCCAATGGCGGCTTTTCGCTTGGCTCCGGATACAGCGACTCGTGCAGCTTGGGCGGCTCTCCGCCGTAGTCCTTTACCCATTCGGGATCCTTGCGGAAATGATCGAGCGTCGTGCTGCGCAGCAGCCCGCGGCCTTCCATCGTGTTGTGATATTGCGTCGTTGCCAGAAAGACGTGCTTGCCGGTGCGCGTGAGCGTCAGCCCGTCGCCAAACCACATCGCGTCGGAGCGGCGCAGCGGATAGACGTCGAAGCCGACACCGCTGCCGATGCGGCCTCCGCGCGTGCGCCCGTAGCCGAGTTGCACCGTCACCGCGTTGTCCGGCTGGCCGGGCAGTATCCACACCGGGCCGGTGACTTCCTTGCCGCGAAAGCCGAGCACAACCCGTTCCTTGTTGCCGACGCCGAGGCGCTCCGCGGTGCGCGGGCTCAACATTACGACGTTGTCCCAGGTGAGTTTCGTGAGTCGTCGCGGCAGCTCCTGCAGCCAGGCGCTGTTGGCGAAGCGGCCGTCCCAGACGGCGTCGTCGGGTCGAAACTGCAAGTACAAACCGCGCGGCGTTGTCGGCGTGGAGAGCGGCAGGCGCTTGGCGAGATCGCCGCGCAGCTTCGGTTGCCGCGCCGGCGACGCGCTGCCTCCGATCAGGCCGCGCTGCACCGAGCGCTTCCAGAACGCGTCGAATGACTCGCCGTGTTTGGCGTAGCGCCGGTAATGTTTGCGCCAGTACTGGCGCATCACGGCGTAGCCATCCTTGACGTCGTCGCCGCTGACGGCACGCAACACCTCATATGCCGAGTGCCCATGGTAGAGCGGCGCGATCAACGGCTGGATCAGGCTGATGGTGCCATCGTAGGCGCGCGCATCGCCCCAGCTTTCCAGCTCGTGCGCAGCCGGCACGTGCCAGTAACTTTCGTAGGCGGTTTCGTCGGGGTACAGGCTCCAGTGGATGCGCTCGTCCACCTTGGCGTAGCGGCCGGCGAAGTCGAGATCGGCCGGCGCGTCATAGACGGGATTGCCGCCGAGAATGAGCAGGCGCTTGATTTCGCCGCGGTCGATCGCCTGCGTCAGGTCCTTCAGGTTGCCGGGCGCTTCCGGCTCAACCGGATCGGTATAAGTGACGGTCTTGCCGACGGCGCCAAGCTGCGCGTTGATCGCGTGCGCGAGCGCGTGCACGGCGGGCGACTGTACGTCGCCGGGCACGACGACGGCGCGCCCATGATGCGCCTTGAGATCGTCGGCCACGGCGTCAATCCAGTGCGCCGGCAGCGAAGTCTTGCCGGCCGAAATTCCGGCCACTCCCAACTGCGCGGCCAATGCGCGCGCCGTCGCCTCAATCGCCGCCGACGGTACCGACATCTCATGGTCGGCCGCCGCGCTTGTAATGGTCGGCGTGCCGGCCACGGCGTACAGCCGGGTCATCTTCGGCGGCTTGCCGGGTTCCTGCCGGCGGCCCTCGGAAAACTGGCGTGCGTAAGCGAGGTGGCCGGGCATCATGCCGAGGAAATCTGCGTCGAGCGAAACGATCACGTCGGCTTGGTCGAAGTGATAAACGGTGTTCAACCGCTTGCCGAAAGCCATCTTCGCCCCGGCGTCTACGCTGTCGCGTCCGACCGGCTGGTAACGGTACACACGCGCCTTTGGAAACCGCTTCCGTACCCGGTCGAGTTCCGCCAGCAAGCTGGGCGAGGTGATCGACTGCGTCAGGATCGCGAAGCCTTCGCCGCCGGACTTTTTCAGCGCAGCCGCCTGGATTCGCATCTTTTCCAGAAACGTATTCCAGCTGCTCGGGAAGCTGCGATAGGTGGCGACCTGGGCGCGATCGGGATCGTAAAGCTGCTCGACCGAGGCCTGCGCGTATGCGTCGATCGCGCCGAGACTCGCCGGGTGATCGCGATTGCCTTCGACGAAGGTCGGCCTGCCGGTGTAGCTCTTTGCGATCACGCCGCGCGCGTCGCCGCCGAGCGTCAGGCTGGTCGCGAAGTACATCGGCTTGCCGGGAATTTCGCCTTCCGGCATGTTGACGTACGGCACCATCACGCCAATCGGCCGGCTGCAGCCGGCGAGGCCCGCGGCGGCGAAGGCGACGGAGCCGCCCATCAGCTTGAGCAGTGTGCGCCGGTCGAGCTGTCGTTCCCACAGCGCGCCAAGGCGCGGAAATTCCGCGTGCAGGAACTGCGTGAATTCAGGCTTTTCGGCAACTTCCTCCAGTCCCTTCCAGTACTCGCGGCCGCGTGTGCCTGCGAGCTTCTTGCGGATCGCATCAAGGTCTAATTTATCGGTGGCAGACATAACAGTCGGTGAGGTGGGCGGTGTTGATGTGGTAGTGCTTCATCAGCCGCGTGGCGAGCATCCTGGGATCGGTTTTTGGATGCCAGCCCATCGTGTAGATGGCGTCCTGTGGGCGCAGATGCGGGCCGGGATTGAGATGACAGGCGACACAGAAACGCATTCGGAAGCCGTGTACCTTCCAGACGAGCGGCATCTTGTCGATGCGCCCGTGACACGCCTGGCACGGCACGCCGTTTTTCACGTGCACGCTATGGTTGAAATAAACGTAATCGGGGAGCTTGGTGACGCGCACCCAGCGAATCGGTTTGTCCTGCTCCAGGCTTTGCCGTACCGGCGCGAGCATCTTGGCGTTGGTCCACAACTGCGAATGGCACGTCATGCAGGTGTGGGTGGGCGGAATGCCGGCGAATTCGGATCGGGTGACGCCGTTATGGCAATAGCGGCAACCGATGCCCAGCGCGCCGACGTGGTGCTTGTGACTGAAAGGCACCGGCTGATAAGGCGCCTTGCCGGTAAAGCCGGCATAAGGTGTCTGGTAATAGCCCCACAGCACCGCCCCCCAGATGGCCACGAACAGCACTACGCCGATGATTGCGACGCGGGCGAGCGCATTGGCTCGGGGACGAAAAACTTGCGGCATTCGGACAGTTCCTTCTGTCATGGTCACGGTCATCATGGACCGCGGCGCCCTTTACAGGACGACGTTGTGCGCGGAACGCTTTTTGCAGCGGTTGACCCTGATACTAGGTCGGGCGTCGCCTGATTACAACAGGGTGGGCTGGCAACGCGGCGTCGAATGCTATGATACGGGGTAATGCCTCAGGAGGGTCTTTATGCGTTCGACACAACACTGGCTGGGCGCGCTGATTCTGTTCGCGCTGGTCATCAATCTTGGCGGTTGCGGTATCAACGACATTCCGACCTATGACGAGCAAGTCAAGGCGGCGTGGTCGCAGGTGCAGAATCAATATCAGCGGCGCGCCGATCTGGTTCCGAACCTCGTCGCGACAGTCAAGGGTTATGCCACACACGAAAAGGATGTCCTGATCGCAGTGACGCAGGCGCGATCGCGCGTGGGCTCGCTGCAACTGCCGGCGAATATCACGGAAAACCCGGCGGCGTTCAAGAAGTTCGAGGCGGCGCAGAAGAATCTGACGGGCGCACTGTCGCGGCTGCTGGTGGTATCGGAGAACTATCCGCAACTCAAGGCCAACCAGAACTTTCTGACGCTGCAGTCGCAACTGGAAGGTACCGAAAATCGTATTTCGGTGGCGCGGCGCGACTATATTCAGGCCGTGCAGAAATACAACACGGAGCTGCGCACGATTCCGGGTCGGTGGTACGCGTCGATGTTTTATCCGGATGCCAAGGTGAAGCAGAACTTCACTACGGCGAAGGAAAACTTCAAGGCGCCGAAGGTGTCGTTCTGATTGCTGGCGGTAGCTTCAGGCGTGCGGACTTCGTTGCCGGCGCCCGGCACGGCAGCGGTTTTCCGGGACGCCGTAATGGAAAGAGAGTCGTCGTGATGCGCCCGATACGTCTGGTCCTATGTTTCGTTCTTCTCGCGCTGAATGCTGCTGCCCTTAGCGCGCAGCCGACGTTCCCGCCGCTGACCGGCCGCGTTGTGGATCAGGCCAATCTGCTGCCCGCGTCGGTGCAACGCGATTTGAGCGAAAAGCTCGCGGCTTACGAACGTGCCAATGGTACGCAGGTTGTCGTTGCGACAATTACGGATACGGGCGGGCTGCCGATCGATATGTATGGGTACCAGCTCGGCCGTCACTGGGGCATCGGCGAGAAGGGCAAGGACAATGGCGCGCTGCTGATTGTCGTGCCGTCGCAAAAGAAGGTGCGGATTGAAGTGGGCTACGGCCTCGAAGGGCGGCTTACCGACGCGCTGACGTTCAACATCATCGACCAGATCATTCTGCCGCAATTCCGGCAGGGGAATTTCACCCAGGGCATCGTCGCGGGCACCAACGCCATTTTGCAGGCTCTCGGCGGCAAGTATGAGCCGCGCCAGGCGGGTCATCATCGGCGGCATCATTCGTGGAGCGGGTTGTTGTTCCTGCTGGTGATCGGCTTCGGCTTCCTGCCGATGCTGTTCGGTGGCGGCCGGCGTGGCCGCGGCGGACGATACTATCGACGCGGGCGCGGGTTCGGGTCCGGTCTGCTGCTAGGCGGCCTTCTGGGCGGTCTGGGCGGTCGCGGCTTTGGCGGTGGTTTCGGGGGCGGCGGCTTTGGCGGCGGAGGATTTTCCGGCGGCGGCGGTTCATTCGGCGGCGGCGGCGCATCGGGAGGATGGTAATGGCTTTTCTGAGCGATGCCGATAAAAAACGGGTGACGGACGCGATCGCCGCGGCCGAGCGCAAGACGAGCGGCGAGTTCGTCGCCGTGGTGGCCGAACGCAGTGATCATTACCTGTTCTTTCCAATGCTGTGGACAGCTATCGCGAGCCTGATCGTCCCCGGCGCGATGCTGCTCGCCGGTGCGGATCTGAGCCTGCTAATCATCTACGCAATTCAGCTCGCCGGCTTCATCGTTGCGGCCGTGGTGTTTTTCCAGCCATCCATTCGTCCGCATCTCGCACCGGGGGCATTCCGCCACGACTACGGCCACCGCTTCGCGCACGAGCAGTTTTACTTCCAGGGCGTGCACCGCACCCGCGACCATTCAGGTGTGTTGCTGTTCGTGTCGATTGCCGAACGCTACGTTGAAATTGTCGCCGACGAAGGCATTCACAGAAACGTGGGCGAAGCGCACTGGCAGCAGATCGTGGACAACTTTGTCAGCGAAGTGAAGGCGCGCCGCGTGGCTGACGGGTTTGTGGGCGCCGTGACCGCGATTGGCGATGCGATGGCAACGCACTACCCGCGTCAGGCGGACGACACGAACGAGTTGTCCAACCGACTGATCGAAGTCTGAAAGTTCAGCCGATCTCGCCGGAGACGCGGCCATGGCGGCCAGGCTTGACGTAGCCTTTGGGACGCAGCGCAACCGTGTTATGGATGATCGTGCAGCGCGTGCCGTCGGTGCGGTAAAAGCCGTACTCGAAGCTCGGCGTCGCCCTTCCCTTGTTCCGCAGTTCCGATCGAATGGCCACCTCCTTGTCCGCCGGCAGGTTGAAACGCAGTTCGAGATCGGTGTCGCCGGGCGAATCGAAGTCGATGGTCATCGCGCGCGTCCACACCGAATAGCCGGGGAAAACTCGCGCGCACGAGAGCGCCGCAATCGGGTCGGCCAACGCGGCCTGCCAGCCGCCGAACATCGCGCCGCCCAGGTTGCGCGAGAAAAACGTCAGCGGCAGCCGAATGCGGATCACCCGCCACCCGTCGCGCATCTCGACGATCCTTGCGCGCATCAAAAAAAACGGCGGATACAATTCCATCCGCCGCTTCTCGGACAGAAACTCAAGCTCAGCGAGCTTTCTTAACAGGTCCATTTAGCTGACTGCGGCAGGATTTTCGTTAACTCGAACATCGGGATCGGAATAAGGAAGGCAGCGCTGTATCATACCAGAGGGAATTTAATAAACGGGGTCAGCCTGATCATGGGAAACAAGCGTAATCTTCTCATTACCATGGTTGCCACGGCTCTCCTCGGCGTGTTGAGCGGATGCGGTTCGACGATCGTACGACCAGGGCGTCATCATTTTTCAGTGAATAGCAATACGCTCCCTGTTTGCAATTCGAGGCCACCGCTGCAAGAAACGCATGCCGCTGGTGCTGAAGCGATGCCATTGATGGCCATCACGCCCGAGTACCCGGCCACAGCGCTTTATAACCGGCTCGGAGGCGTGGTGACGCTGGGTTTTACAATCAGCGAAGGCGGCACGCCATGCGACCTGGTGTTAATTTACGCCACACCTGGCCGATTGTTTGTGCGCGAAGCAGTCGCGGCCCTTTTACAGTCGAAGTTCAAGCCGGCAATGCAAGGTAACGGGCCAACTGCTTCCCGTGCAACGTTTACCTATACTTTTCACTTGCCGAAGGGAGAAAAAAATCAGCTTCCGGAAAAGGTGACGATAGTAAAAACGACTCCTGCCTATCCAATAGCGGCATGGCTGGATAACGTCGAAGGCTTCGTCACCTTTGAATTTACCGTCGACACCAAAGGAATCCCGGAAGATATTGTTGTTCGTGATTCCGAACCCGCGGGCGTATTTGATAAAGCTGCTGCCAGAGCCCTCAACGCCTCGAAGTTCAAGGTAAGACGTTCGGGAAGCAAGGCGGTTCCCTACAACGCTACTTTCACATACCGGTTCCGTCTTCCTGACAAGCAACAAAGTAGCGATGGAGCCGCATCAAAGACGCCATAATCAAGCTCAGCGAGCTTCAGAGGGGGTCGAATATCGGGTTCGACGCCGAACCCGGCTCTCAAAAACGGAATTCCGCTCCAATCGAGTAGACGGTAAATTTTGCCGTGCCGCTGAAGATATCGGCCTGGTAGTAATCGTAGTTCACCGTCAGGGCCAGGCGTGACGAAAAGTAATAACCCAGGCCGAGACCGGCATAAGTTCCCGTGCCGGTGTCCATGCCGATAAGATCGAGTTGTCCGAGGTAATTGACGTCGACGCTGCCGGTGGCGTTGCCCTGCCAGCGGAGCACGCCGCCGCGCACGTTGATCAGAAAGCCGTTCGACATGCCGCCCGACGCGTACTCGTAGTCGATACCCACGGTAACCGCCCTTCCTTTGGCCGTGTATTCGACGGAGCCGTTTGTCTTGTGGATATGGCCAAAATCGATGTAGCCGCCTTCGATACCGAAGCCGCTGTTGTCGCCCATGCCCCAACGGTAGCCGATCTGCGCGCTACGGGAAGAATCCTTGGCGTCGCCGTCGTAGTCGTCGTTGAGCGCCCAGTAGTCGATTCCCGCTTTAATCTCGGCGAACGCGGTGCCACCTTCGCCGGGTTGCGCATACGCCGATGGGACGAGGAAGAATGCGAGCAAGCCGAGACTCGCGCCAAGGATGATTGGTTTCACTGAAATGCCCCCTGATTGCAGTATTGCGATTCTGCCTTGCAGGGAGTGAAATAATGTCAAACGCAGGTATATGCGGCGGGGAATCGCTGCCCAACGGTTGGCTCAGGTCGATAATCAATGGCGCACACAGTTGCGGACTGGTTGAATGAGTACGGCACATGCCATCGGCATCCGCTTAACAAGCGGTTGCACTGGATTTGCGTGCCGCTGATCGCGCTGAGCGTGGTCGGTTTTTTATGGTCGGTGCCGGTACCGGCAGCCGCGGCGGCGATATCGCCCTTTGTTAATTGGGCAGCGCTGTTTCTGCTCGCGGTAATCGTTTATTACCTCACCCTCTCGACTTCGCTCGCCATCGGTATGGCCGTCTTCAGTGCCATCCTGATGGTGGTGACGTACGCGCTCAGCCAGTTGAGCGTCCCACTTTGGCTCACGTCACTGATCATTTTCGTGCTGGCGTGGATCGGCCAATTCGTCGGTCACCACTACGAAGGCGCGCGACCCGCTTTCTTCAAGGACTTGCAGTTTCTGTTGATCGGGCCGTTGTGGCTGATGGCGCACTTGTATGCGCGGCTGGGCTGGGCGGACGCGACCGGGAAAGCGTAAGTATCAATCGCAGGCGCCGCTGCTCTCCGCCGCTTTGCTAACGGCTCCGGCAACTTGTTCGTGGACGTTTTTGTCGAGCGAATCCGGGACCAGATCGTTGTCGACCGCGAGTTCGGCAAGTTTTTTCGCGGCGGCGAAAAACATGGCGTCGGTGAAGCGTTTGGCGCGAACGTCCAGCGCGCCGCGAAACAGGCCAGGGAAGCCGAGGAAATTATTGATGCTGCGCCCGTCGGCCGCGAAAGCGGCGCCATGCGCGAGCGCCACACCGGCGTCGATCTCTGGTTCAGGATTCGACAGCGCGAGAATAAGCTGATTCTTCTGCACCATCTCCGGCTTGATCAGGTCGCGCTTGCCGGTGGTGGCGATGACGATATCGGCCTGCTGCATCACGTCCTGCAGCGAGCCGCCCTTGCCGCCCATGCCTTCGAGACGCTTGACGGCATCGGCGTTCAGATCGGCGCCGATGACGTTCCTGACGCCCCACGCCATCAGCAGCCGCGCGATGCCGATGCCCGCTGCGCCAAGGCCGACCTGGCCGATGACGCTTTGGCCGATGTCGTGGCCGGTGCGCGCGGTGGCGCTCAATAACGCCGCGAGCGTGACGACGGCAGTGCCGTGCTGGTCGTCGTGCATGACCGGCATATCGAGCGCATCGCGCAGCGCGCCTTCGATTTCAAAGCAGGCGGGCGCGCCAATGTCTTCGAGTTGAATTGCGCCGAAAGAAGGCGCAATGGCCTTGACCGTGTCGATGATGCGCGCCGGATCCTTCGCATCGACCAGCACGGGCACGCCCGACAAGCCGACGAACTTCGCCATCAGCGCCGCCTTGCCCTCCATCACCGGCAAGCCGGCGCGCGGCCCGATGTCGCCCAGGCCGAGAATCGCGGTGCCGTTGGTGATGATGCCGACCGTCCGGCCGAGGTTGGTGTAATCCCAGACGCGCTCCGGCTCTTTTTGAATCGCGAGACATACGCGCGCGACGCCTGGCGTGTAAACGTCGCGAAGCTGTTGCAGCGTTTGTATCGGCGTGCGCGACACCATTTGAATCTTGCCGCCGCGGTGGCGGTTGAAAACGCGATCCGATTTGCCGAGTAGCCGCGCGTTGGGCAATGCGTCGATGCGTTCGTAAACGCCGTAATCGACGTTTTCGTCCATCTCCAGTGTGACTTCCCAGACCGTCTTGTCCTGGTCGCGGCGCACTGCGTTCAGGTGCTCGACCACCAATCCCGTCTCGCCGATCGCCTGCAGAATCTTGGCGAGACTCCCCGGCTTGTGTTCGGATTCAATCAGCAGGATTTCAGGTACGCGCATCTTTGGCTGCTCATGTTTCGGCGGCGGCTATGATACCAGCCACTGCCGGGCCTCCGAAGGCATCGTTTATACTAAGGTCATTCCCTGGAAGGAGTGATGTATGCGCTATTTCGCGTTCGGGCTGATGGTGTTTCTCACGCTCGCATTCGGCGGGCTCGGTTATTTTCTCGGCCTGCCGTGGCTCTACGGCCTGATTGTGCCGCTACCGCTGACGCTGGTCGGCATTTACGATCTGCTGCAGCGCGAGCACAACGTCATTCGCAACTATCCGGTTCTCGGGCACATCCGCTTCATGGCCGAATCGGTGCGCCCGCAAATCCGTCAGTACTTTGTGGAAAGCGACACCGACGGCAAGCCGTTCGACCATAACGAGCGCAAGATCATTTACCAGCGCGCGCGTGGCATCACCGACGCGAAGCCGTTCGGCACCGAACTCGATGTTTACGGCGATGAATACGAATGGATCAATCACTCCATTGCCGCGAAGGTGGATCCCGATCCTGACAGGATGCCGCGCATCGATATCGGCGGACCGCAATGCGGGCGACCGTACGCCGCATCCGTATTCAACATTTCCGCGATGAGCTTCGGCGCCCTCGGCTCACACGCCGTCATGGCGCTCAATAAGGGCGCGAAGCTCGGCAACTTCGCACACGATACCGGCGAGGGTGGCCTGAGCCCGTACCATCAGAAATATGGCGGCGACCTCATCTGGGAAATCGGCAGCGGCTACTTCGGCTGCCGCAACGACGACGGCACCTTCAACGCCGACATGTTCGCCGGGCGGGCGCAAAGCGATCAGGTGAAGATGGTCGAGCTGAAGTTGTCGCAGGGCGCGAAACCCGGCCATGGCGGCTTGCTGCCGGCGGCGAAAGTGATTCCGGAAATCGCCGCGACGCGACGCGTACCGGTCGGCAAGGACTGCCTGTCGCCATCATCGCACTCGGCGTTTTCGACCCCGATCGGCCTGCTCGAATTCGTTGCAAAAATGCGCGACCTGTCGGGCGGCAAGCCGGCAGGCTTCAAGCTGTGCATCGGTCATCGCTGGGAGTTTCTCGCCATCTGCAAGGCTATGATCGAGACCGGCATCCTGCCGGACTTCATCGTCATCGACGGCGCCGAAGGCGGCACCGGTGCGGCGCCGCTGGAGCTGTCCGACGGCCTCGGCACGCCGCTGCGCGAAGGATTGCTGTTCGCCCACAATGCGCTCGTCGGCGCAGGACTGCGCGACAAAATACGCATCGGCGCGAGCGGCAAGGCCGTCACCGGCTTCAAGATCGCCGTCAATCTGGCGCTCGGCGCGGACTGGTGCAATTCGGCGCGCGGCTTCATGTTCTCGCTCGGCTGCATCCAGGCTCAGCGCTGCCACACGGGCCGCTGCCCGACCGGCGTCACCACGATGGACCCGCGCCGCCAGCGCTCACTGATCGTCGAGGACAAGGCCGAGCATGTCCATCGTTATCATCGCCACACGGTGCAGGCGGTCGGCATGGTCGCGGCGGCGGCGGGGCTCAATCACCCGTCGGAGCTCAAGCCGAGCCACATCTCGCTCAGGATTTCGTCAGACGAGATCCGCACCGCGGCGGAGTTTTACGATTTTCTCGCGCCGGGCGAATTGCTGGCAGGGACGGACCGACTCGCCTATCGCCGCTTCTGGGACATGGCGCGCGCCGACAGCTTTGCGCCGCGGGCTTAATCCTCGCCCGTATGCAGTTCGATGCCGAGCGAACGTAGCTTGCGATACAAATGTGTGCGCTCCATGCCCACCCGCTCCGCAAGCTTGCCGACCCTGCCGCCGCTCAGCTTCAACTGCTGCTCCAGGTAGGCGCGCTCGAAGTGTTCCCGCGCTTCACGTAGCGGCAAACTCAGCAAATCCTGCTTCACCAGTGGCTGTTCGTCGTCGACAGTCGCCGCCAGCGCCTCCTCGACTTCGCCGAGCGTAACTTCGCCGCTTCCGCCCAGCGTCAGCAACTGGCGGACGAGGTTGCGCAGTTCGCGCAGATTTCCCGGCCACGGATAATTGCGCAGCCGGTTCTGGGCCGCGAAGCTGATGCGCCGGAAGCGCAAGCCTTCCTGCTCGACCAGCAGGTCGACGTAATAGCGCAGCAACTCCGGCACGTCTTCGTGGTAGTCGCGCAGCGGCGGAACCTGGATCGCCAGCGCGCCAATGCGATCGACCAGGTCGCGGCGCAGCCGGCCGGTTTCCACCAGGCGTTTCACATCCACCGGTGCGGCGGCAAGAATCCGGCACTGCAGCCGCACGTCGTGCAGCGCGCCGGCCGGCCTGTAGCGGCCGCTTTCCAGAACGCCGGCAAGCAGATCCTGCGCCGCGGCATCCAGATCGCGCAGGCCGTCGATGAAGAGCACGCCGGCGCCCGCCGCGGCAAACAGGCCGGCCTTGACTTCACCGTCATTCGCCTCCCCCAGCAGCGCCAGCGCCGCGGAATCCGCGCCCAGCGCGGCGGGCACGAAATCGACAAAAGGCTCGGCGGCGCGCGTGCTCAAAGCATGCAGATAACGCGCCGCGGTTTCGCGTCCGCTGCCGGGCTCGCCGGTGATGAGCGCCGCCGCGTCATGTTTCGCAGCGCGACGGATTTGTTCGCGCAACGCCTCGACGGCGGGGCTCTTGCCGAGCGGTTCGAGCCGCTCCGCGATCAGCGTGCGACGGTTGCTCTTGTCGTTTGCCGCGTGGTGCCTCGCAAGCGCGTGTTCGATCGTATCCAGCAGCTTTGCAAGCGACAACGGCTTTTCAAGAAAATCCGCGGCACCGAGCCGGGTCGCCTCCATCGCCGTATCGACCGTGCCGTGACCGGAGAGCATCAGCACCGGTGCATCAAGGTCGCCCGCTTCGGACCACTCGCGCAGCAACGTGATGCCGTCGGTGTCCGGCATCCAGATGTCGAGCAGCACGAGGTCGGGTGAGCGCGCCGCCCGCGCGGTGCGGGCTTCGGCGGCGTTGGCCGCGACATCGACCTGGTAGCCTTCGTCGTCGAGAATCTCGCGCACCATCGCGCGGATGTCGGCTTCGTCGTCGACGACCAGTATGCGTTCTCCGCTCATACGTTCTCCTTGCCCCGCGCAAGGCGCAGTTGCGCGCTCGCCACCGCCCGCTCGTTGATCGGCAGCAACACGCGCAGGCATGCGCCGCCGCCGGGAATGTTTTCGGCGCGAATCGTGCCGCCGTGTTCTTCGACCAGTTTCTTGACGATCGCAAGGCCGAGGCCGGTGCCCTTGGGCTTGCTGGTCACGTACGGCTCGAACACGTGCTCCAGCAGCGCCGCGTCGACGCCGGGACCGTTGTCCGCAACGGCGATTTCGGCGTTCTCGCCGGTTGTGCCGCGCAACCGTCGCGTGCTGATGACGATCTCGCCGCCGCTCTGGCCATCGAGCGCTTCGCCAGCGTTGCTGATCAGGTTGTGCAGCAACTGGCCGATGCGGCCGCTGTCCACATTCATCGTCGGCAGCGTCGGATCAAGTTCAAGCTTGAGTTCGAACGGCCGCTCGTGGCCGCGATACAGTTCTGCGACTTCGCTGATCAGCCGGTTGATGTCGACCGGCTGCAGCTCCAGCTTCGGCGTGCGCGCATAGTCGCTGAACGCGTTGACCATCGCCTTCATGTTGTCGACCTGCTGGACGATCGTGTGTGTCGCACGGTCGAACACATCGGCATCCTTGCCCGACAGCCCCGCAAGGTAGCGCTGCCGCAAACGTTCGGCGGCGAGTTGAATCGGTGTCAGCGGGTTCTTGATTTCGTGCGCGAGCCGGCGCGCAACCTCGCCCCACGCCGCGTCGCGCTGCGCCTGGATCAGCGTGGTCTGGTCGTCGAATACGACCACGTAACCCGCCGCGTTGTCGCGCACGTTCGGCAGGCTGGTGCAACTGCAGGTAAAGATGCGCCGGCCGGCCGCGCCGCTGATCGCGATCTCCTCGCGCCAGTGACGATCGCCCGCCTCGGCGTGGCGCTTGAAGAGTTCGAGGAATTGCGCGATGAACGGATCCGCCACCGCGTCGGCGAGCGGCTTGTCGAGATACGGGCCGAGGTCCGTTTCAAGAATGTCGGTCGCGGCGGTGTTGGCGGTGCGGAGGCGCAGTTCCGAGTCGAGCGCGATAACGCCGGATGACAATCGCGCGAGCACCGCTTCGAGATAGGCGCGTTCGCTTTCGACTTGCTGCTGACTGCGCCGCGCAACTTCGCGCGCCTCGCCGAGCCGGCTGGTCATCTCGTTGAACGACGACACCAGGAACCCCACTTCGTCGCGTGCCGGCATCGGCAGCCGTCGGGTAAAGTCGCCGCGGGCGACCGCGCGCGTGCCCTCCGCCAGGTTCTGAATGGGCGCGACCAGCCGGCGCGCTGCGTAGAAGGCGCCCCAAACCGCCGCCAGCAGGCCGAGCAGCAGCACCAGCGACAAGGTCAGGATCAGGCTGTATTTCAGCGGCTTTCTGAGGTACGTCAGTTCGCGGTAACGGGTGTACGCCGATTGCACGCTTTGCGCCAGATCGCCCTGCCGCCCGGTCACCGGGTACAACGCCTGCAGATAGCGCTGCGGCACCCCGGGCCGATAGGTCGGCAACAGCGCCACCGCGCGAATGTGCAGGCCCAGGTTGCTGATCGGATCGAGGCTCACGTAGGGCAGCCCGCGGCGCAGTTGCAGCATGGCCTCGTCGCCCGGCTGGCTTGGCACGACCAGCGTCGGCTGGTTGGTGCTGGTCGCGAGGATCCGGCCGTTGCGGCCGAACAGCGTCAACTCCGATGCGCCGCTGCGTTGCCGCAGGGTCTCAACCTGGACCGCCAGGCTCGACACCGACGAGGCGGACAATTCGTTCGCCATTTTCTGTGTGCGGGCAAGCAACTCCTGGGTGCGCACGTCGAGTGTGCGACGCGACAGCGTGATCGCATCGTCGAGCGCCTGGCCGACGCGCACGTCAAACCAGCTATCGATGCCGCTGTCCAGGAACTGCACGGAAAAGTAGTAAACCAGCGCGACCGGCAGCAACGCCAGGATGACGAACATGACGACCAGCCGCGCGGTGAGCCGCGAACCGGGTGCGTGCCGGCGGTACTGCAGAATCAGTTTGATCAGGTGGGCGACGATGAGACCCAGCAACACCAGCGCCGCGGCCGCGTTGAATAGCAGCAGCCAGACGTGCAGGCGGTCGAACGCGGCGGAATTCTGGGTCGTGCGGGCGAGCAGATACAGCCCGGCGAGCAGCAGCAGCCCGGCAATCGCCATCATGAATTTGGTTGCTGTGACGCGCTTCATCGGAGTGCCCACTCGTACCAGTCGCTCGATTCGTCGCCGCCGTAGAAAACCGACGTGAGCAGCCCGAAGCCGGTGGGAATGATCTTGACGTCCAGCAGCGCGCGAATGCTGATGTCATAGTGCTCTTCCGGATCCAGAAGGCTCGCGTCGATGACCGGCACGCCGGACAGCTCCCCCAGGCGGGCGAATGCGGCGCGCCAGCTTCGATAACTCGTCTTGCGGCCGCTGTTCATGTTCTGCACGACATAGCGGCGGCTGAGCGCGTGATAGGTGACGCGGTACGATTGCGCGAGTTCAGCGACCGTCGCATCCCACATCAGCGACCGGCGGCGGGTGAGTTCGATGTTGATTTTGAGCACCAGCGGCACCCCGCTGTTCAGCGCGCTGGCCGCCTCGGAGTTGAGCACGAGGCTCATGTTCGCGTTGAGGTAATAGACGCCGTTGCGCAGCACGGTATAGGCGCTCTTGATGTCGAACCGGGCGTCGTCCGCGCGCGCGGGCGGCACCGGCGCGGCCGCAGCCAACGCCAGTACAACTGCCCCCGCCTGCACCCAGCGCTTTATCATCTATAACCTTTCCAGGCACGCATAATAAAAGCCGTCCATGCCGTTGTCGCCGGGCAGTATCTGGCGGCCCGCGCCGGTGTTGCGACCCCGGATCGTGCCGGGGTCCGCGGCGCGCGCCCCGGCCTGCCGGCCCAGGAACGCATCGATTTGCGCTTCATTTTCGATCCTGAGCACGGAGCAGGTCGCATACACCAGCTTACCGCCCGGCGCCAGCAGGGGCCAGAGCGCGTCCAGCAATTCGCGTTGCACGGCGGCCAGGCGGTCAATATCGCCTGCCCGGCGCAGGCTCTTGATGTCGGGGTGACGGCGGATCACGCCGCTGCCGGAGCACGGCGCATCCAGCAGGATGCGATCGAACGGACGGCCATCCCACCAGTCCCGCGGCCGCCGCGCATCGCCGGTCATCACCGTCGCCTCGAGATGCAGCCGGTCGAGATTGTCCCGCAGGCGTTGCAGGCGCGGCGCCGACGCGTCGAGTGCCACGCACTCGGTCAGCTCCGGGCAGCGTTCCAGGATGTGGCAGGTCTTGCCGCCGGGCGCGGCGCAGGCATCAAGCACCCGCATGCCGGCCGCGCAATCGAGCAACGCCGCGGCGTGTTGCGCACCGGCATCCTGCACCGAGAGTTCGCCGTCGGCGAAGCCCGGCAGCCGGTCCACGTCGACCGGCACGGCGAGCGTCAGCGCGTCGTCGGCCGTGGCAACGCCTTCGCTGTCGATGCCGGCGGCGGCAAGTTGTTCCTTGAGACGGGCCGGCGTCGTCACCCGGCGGTTGGCGCGCAAGGTCATCGGCGGACGCACGTTGTTGGCCGCGAGAATAGCCTCCCAGTCGGCGGGCCAGTCCGCCTTCAGCCGCTCGATCAGCCAGTCGGGATGGGCGTGGCGCGCCGTCGCCGTGGCGTCGGCGGCGGCTTCGAGCCGGTCGCGCTGGCGCAGAAAATTGCGCAGCGTCGCGTTGACGAGCCCACGCGCCCAGTGTTTGCCGAGCCCGGCGGTCGCCGCGACCGTTTCGGCCACCGCCGCGTGATCCGGCACGCGCAGGTAAGCCAGTTGGTAGAGCCCGACCAGCAGCAGCGCGTGAACGTCGGCGTCGCGCAATTTCAGTGGGTGCCGAAGCAATGCCGTCAACGGCGCCTCCAGTCGGAAGCGCCAGCGCAACGTGCCGAAGCAGAGTTCCTTCAACAAGGCGGCGTCGCCTGCATCGGCCAGACGCGGGACGGCATGGGCCAGCGCCTCGTCGAGCGACTCGCCTCGCGCAATTACGGCGGCGACGGCCTCTGCCGCGAGCGTGCGAGTGCTGGCGGATTTCATAGGCGCATCATTCCAGCACCTTGCCCACCAGCGA
>DASSBR010000076.1:0-14454 GCA_035698525.1 Gammaproteobacteria bacterium | reverse complement strand
GGTTTCGTAGAAGTTGAGCGCGGCCTTGTTCATCGCGCGGTAAGCACCGCAGCAGAGCAACTGGATATCGACACCGGCGCTGTCGAGTTCGTCGCGCGTGAACAGCGGCGTTTTGCCGAACTCGGTGATGTTGGCCAGGATCGGCACTTTGACCGCCGCCTTGAATTCGCGGTACTGATCGAGCGTTTGCATCGCCTCGGGAAAGATCATGTCGGCGCCCGCCTCGACACACGCGACGGCGCGGTCGATCGCCGCTTCCATGCCTTCGACGGCGAGCGCGTCGGTACGCGCCATGATGACGAACTGATCGTCGGTGCGCGCGTCCACGGCGGCCTTGACGCGATCGATCATCTCCTCTTTCGGCACGATCGCCTTGCCCGGCCGGTGGCCGCAACGCTTGTTGGCGACCTGGTCCTCGATGTGCAGGCCGGCCGCGCCGAACTTGATGAACGACTTGACCGTGCGCGCGATGTTGAACGCGCCGCCCCAGCCCACGTCGGCATCGACCAGCAGCGGCAGATCGACCGCGTCGGTGATGCGGCGGATGTCGATCAGCACGTCGTCCATCGTGCTGACACCGAGATCCGGCATGCCCAGCGAATTCGCAGCCACGCCGCCGCCCGACAGGTACAACGCGCGAAAGCCCGCGTCGCGCGCGAGCATCGCCGCGTAGGCAGTAATCGCGCCGACAACCTGCAATGGCCGTTCCTGTTCGAGCGCCGCTCGAAAGCGCGCACCGGCGGAAGGCGATGTGGACATGAAAACCTCGATCGGGGGCGAAAAAGCGGTTTAGTTTAACCGATCGGCGGGGTGGACGTCATTTGGCGTCAGGCAATGCGAACGATGGTGCGGCCTTTGGTCTGGTTGTCGATCATCGGCTGGAACACGCTCGGCAAGTCCTTGAAGGGGACTTCGTTGCGGGCGATTGCGGCGAGATGGCGCGGCTTCAGGTCGCTGCCGAGGCGGTCCCAGACGGCGCGGCGCAGCGGCATCGGCGTGGCCATCGAGTTGACGCCAAGCAGGTTGATGCCGCGCAGGATGAACGGGAAGACGGTGGTGTGCAGATCGGGGCTGGCGGCGTTGCCGATCGAGGCGATGTTGCCCCACCAGCCGACGGTGCGCGTAAGCCAGGTGAGCGCTTCGCCACCGACATTGTCGACCGCGCCCGCCCAGCGCGCTTTTTCCATCGGGCGCTTGCCGTAGTCGGTGTCCTGCCGGAGCAGGATGTCCTTTGCGCCGAGTTGCTTAAGGTAGTCGATCTCCTCAGCCTTGCCGGTGAGCGCGACGACTTCGTAGCCGAGGCCGGCCAGCATGTCGATGGCGAAGCTGCCGACGCCGCCGGTGGCGCCCGTGACGATGATCGGCCCCTGATCGGGCTGCTGGCCATTCGCTTCCATCTTGTGAATCGCGAGCGCGGCGGTGAAGCCCGCGGTGCCGAGACTCATCGCGCTGCGCGCTTCGAGGTTCGTCGGAATCGGCACGACCCAGTCGGCCTTCACGCGCACGATTTCGCTGTAGCCGCCGTCATGCGCTTCGCCGATGCCGCAGCCGGTGACGAGGACGGCATCGCCTGCTTTAAAGCGTTCGTCGTCGCTGGAAATCACCTCACCGGCCACGTCGATGCCGCCGACCAGCGGCGACTTGCGGAGAATCTTGCCGGCGCCGGTTGCGGCGAGCGCGTCCTTGTAATTGACGCTCGAATACCGGGCGCGGATGACGACTTCGCCCGGATCAAGGTCATTCAAGGTGAGTGGTTCGAAACCGGCGCTGATTTTGCCGTCGTTGTCGTGGATGCGGTAGGCGGTGAATAAGTCAGGCATCGAGACTCCCGAAGGATGAAAGGTGCTGTATTAACTCCCCTCACCCTGCCCCTCTCCCTGGGGGAGAGGGGATTAGATGAAGAGCGCGGCTTCGAGGGCGAGGCCGGGGCCGAAGCCCACCGCGATACAGGGGCATGCCGCCTGCTGCGCGCGCAGCCGTTCGATGATGAACAGCACGGTCGGGGATGACATGTTGCCGTGCCCGGCCAGCACCGCGCGCGACGCATCGCCCGCCGCTTCGGGCAAGGATAACGAAGCCGTGACGGTTTCGATAATTTTCGGGCCGCCGGGGTGAATGGCCCAGTGCGCGATATCGGTGATGCCGAGGCCGTGCTCTGCGAGCCAGCCGCTCAACCAGTCGTGCGCCGCGGCGCGGATGAACATCGGTACGTCGCGCGACAGCGTCATCTCGAAGCCGTGGTCGCCGATATTCCAGCTCATCGCCTCGTGCGTCCCGGGCGCGATCCGGCTGGCCGTGCCGGCGAGCCGCCAGCCGTCATGGTTCGACTGTTCCGGGCCTACGATCACGGCGCCGGCGCCATCGGCGAACAGCGCGTTGGCAACGATCCTTTGCGCATCCCACCCATATTGAAAGTGCAGGCTGCAAAGTTCGACGCAACACAACAGCACGCGCGCATCCGGCTGGCTCCGGGCCAGCGCCTCGGCCGCGCGCAGCCCGTTCAGGGCGCCGTGACAACCCATGAAACCGAGGTTGGCGCGCCCGATGTCGGGCGACAAGCCGAGCCGCGCGATCAGTTCGGCATCAATGCCTGGCGACATGAAGCCGGTGCAGGAGACGGTGACGAGGTGAGTAATCGCTTCGGGCGCGATGGCGGCTTCGGCGAAGGCGGCGCGGCAGGCGCGCTCCCCCAGCGGGCCGGCAGCAGCCGCATAGTGCTGCAAACGGGCGCCGGTGCCCGGGCCGGCCGGATCTTCCGGCTCGACCGGGTAAAACGCATCCAGCGCCGCGAGTCCCCCGCGATCCAGCAGCACGCTGGCGCGGCGGCTGACCCCGGTTTGCCGGTAAACACGGCGCAGCCAGTTGCGCTGACGGTCGTCGTCGCAACATCGGTCCACGGCGAAATCGGCCGCAGCCTGCTGATCGAGCGTCGCCTCCGGCGCGGCGACGCCGATGCCTAGTAATGTGGCGGTCATTGTTTTCCCGTCGTAGCTTGAAAATCGCGATTCAGCCATGCCGTCAGCGGCGCGGCGACAATCGGTGCGGCGGCAGCCAGTCTGATGGCGCTTTGGACGGCGCGCGGGCGGCGCAACAGCGATGCGACGCCGCGGCAGGCCCGTTGCCGGTTGTGGATGAGGCGCCGATGCTCGGCGGTCCACGCCCAGGCCAGACTGTCGCGCCAGTCGGCCACTGCCGCGAGCGCGAACGGTTCCACCGCGGCGGCGCCCGCGACGGCCCACGCCATGCCTTCGCCGGTGAATGGCTCGACGTAGCCGGCGGCGTCGCCGAGCGCCAACAGGCGTTCGGCGCCAAGGAGATCGTGGCTGCGCGTCAGGTGCGGCGTGCCGCGCCAATGTGCTTCCACCAGTCCGGGCAGCGGCGGCAATCCGGCCGCTGCCAGTATGTTTCCGATGGCGGCTGCCGGCCCACCGATGCCTTTGACCCACGCCGGCTCGAGCGCCGCGCCGATGTTGAGTCGATTGTCGTCGACGCGGACCAACCCGACGTAGCCGTGTTCGGCGCAGGCCATGTGGATAATGCCCGGCGCGTACGCGGCGGGCGCATTGTCCAGCAAGGCGCCGGCGCCGATGCGGGACGCCGGCGCGCGACGGACAGGTTGCAGAACGCGCTCAAGCAGGCGGCTTTTCAGGCCGTCGCACGCCAACACGAGCTTTGCGTTCACTATCGTCCGTTCATCGCCGCAGCGCAATTCGATGAGGCGGCCGTCGGCGTTGGCCTTGCCGAGCGCGACGTTCGTCGCCGGGCGGAATTCCACACCGGCGGCTATCGCGGCATCGACCAGCTTCGCGTCGAGCTGGCGGCGACTCACGGCGCGGCCTGCCGGTAGCGGAAACCTGGCCTGCACGCCGCCGGCGGCAAGCTGCATCTCGGCATAGGGCTGGCCGATGGCGGCGATGTCCGCCAGGCCCGCCGCGGCCAGCGCGTGCAAGGCGGCCGTGTTGACGCAGCCGCCGCACACCTTGTCGCGCGGCCAGTCGGCCTTGTCGACGAGCAGCACCTTGAGATCGCGGCGCGCGAGACGCAACGCCGCTACCGCGCCGGCGACGCCCGCGCCGACCACCGCCACGTCCCAGCGATCCGCCAATGGGTCAGCCATCGGCCCGATCCTCGCGATGCCAGCTCAGCAGGAACCGGCTGGGCCAGCGCGTTTCGATCCGCACGCCGGCGAGCCCGGCCCGGGCGGCGAGCGTGCGAGCCTCCGCGACGGTGAGCGCGGCGCGCACCGAGCGCAACCCGTCGACATGGACGATCGGCGAGCGTGACAGCGCTCGCGTGCCGATCCAGGCCAGCGCGTAGCCGGTGCGGTTGCGAATCAAATCGCTCACCAGGACATGATCGGCGCTGGCGGCGAGCTTGCGCAATAAGGTAATCACCCGCGCCTCGCTCAGATGGTGCAGAAACAGGCTGGTCGTGACGATGTCGTAATGCGCCGGCAGATCGTCCTCGACGGCGTCGGCGCGGAAGAAGCGGACTGGCACGTTTGCCCGGGTCGCGGCGGCGCGGGCGCCGTCAATGGCGTCCTCGCTGATATCGCAGCCCTGGATGTCGAGCGCGAGCCCGTGCCGCTGCGCGCGGCGGCTGAGCGCGATGGGCAGATCGCCGCCGCCGGTGGCGACATCGAGCACCGACAGCGCCCGACCCCGTTGAGCGCGCGCAATTCGCGCAATGGGCGGCCACAGCGTTGCCACGGTGCGGCTCGCCACGTTGATCCGGCGCAACCCGGCAAGCGCTCGCGCGTGGTCGTGCGCGTCGAGCAGCGGGTCGTCCATCAGCTCCCCTTCGAGCTGTCGTCGGGCGAGAAATGCAGTCACATTCGTTGTGGCGCGGCACGAGAGATGAGTTGCATTGTAGCAATGCCGGAAAGCGGCGGCTCCGGCCGCGCCTGGAGCCGCCGCAGTCAGCATCGGGGGTCAGTCCGCCGCCACCAGCGTCATGCTTCTCGCACGCCCTGCGCCGCTGATTCTCAACTGCGCACTCTGCCGCGCGCCGAACGCCGCCTCGGCGATGCGTCCGGACGCAGGATCCCGAAGCGCCAGTGTCGTCGGCGTCATGTCGATCCGCAGTTCGCGGAACAGACGGTCGTAACCGCTGTTGTTCGCAACATAGGATTTGTCGAAGAAGCTGAATTGCTTAATCGTCAGGCCTTCGCGTCGCAGACTGCTGCTGAACGCCTGCCTCAACGACGTATTCATCGCCTTGATTGCATCGCTGTCGGGGCCCGCAATCGCTTCCGGACTGGCAAACGCGGCATCCGCATTCATGCCTTTCGCGCGGAACCAGGTGCGTACGAGAAAGTCGGTGCCCGCATTGATGTTCGCGACGCCCGCGGCGGCCGTCACGCTATAGAAATGGTCGCCGTTCCGGCTGCGCGCCTGGATCAGGTACGGCGGATCCATGCCGGCCACCGATGCGGCAAAGCGACCTGTGTCATCCGCCAGCGCCGCCTGCACCGTGCCGTTCCGGTCGCGCACAAGGACCATCGTCCGCGCAGCGCTTTGCGGCATCGCAATCATGCCCATCACCTGATCGGCAGCCTGCACCGTCAACTTTGCCTTGTTGCTCGTGATCGTCTGTGTCGTACCGTTGTTGTAGAGGCCGCCACCCGGCTGTGTGGTCGTTGCCGTGATGGTCGTCGTGCCGGCGCCGACCGCCTTGGCCAGACCCTTGCTGTCGATGGTGGCTACGGCCGGATTCGATGAGTGCCAGCTGATTGTCGACCCCGTAACGGTGTCGCCGCTGCCATTTTTCTGCACTGCCTTGTATTGCTGCGTACCGTCCGCGGCAATCGTCGCGCTGGTCGGTGTCACGCTGATTGACGCGACCTGCTGCGAAACCGGCGGGTTGTATGTCTTGCCGCTGCTGCTGTAGCCGCCACAGCCGCTGAGCACGGCCGCACAGGCGACGCAGGACAACACGGCCCGGAAGTTTCTGGTGTTCATGACTTCTGCCTCGCTTGGATCGCAGTGCACGCCACTGCGTTGCGCTCCAATCTATGGCGCGTGCGTTACCAGGTATTGCAGAAATGAAGCGCGGTTGAAGATTTGCAACGTCGGTGATACGAGTTATAGTAGTCATACATGCAACCACTACTATAGAGGAGGCGGCCATGCTTGAAACTTACGGCTTTTCGCTACGGACGCAATCCTATCAACCGTATCAGCGCATGGACCGGCATCGTCATCCCGAGGCCTATATCTGTCTCGTGACCGACGGCGGTTTTATTGATAATCACCTGCGCGGCGGCGAGGCTGCCGATGCCGGCTCCGTGCTGGTGCGTCCCGGCGGCGACGAACACAAAACGGCCTGCGGCAGTGAAGGTGCGAACTGCGTGAAACTGGAACTCAAGGTCGGCTGGCTGTCGAAAGGCGACTCCGACGCGCTGTTCCGCGATCGGCTGACGCTGAGTTCGCCCGACTTTCTGCTATTGAGCCGCCGCATCCATCGACTCATGCAGGCGCACGATGCGCTGCCCGACGCCTTGACCCTGAGCAGCCGCCTCGAACTGGAGTCCAGCGTCATGGATTTGCTCGCGCACCTGGTCCGGCCGCGCGGATTGCCGGCGGATGGCGCGCCGGCACAGTGGCTGCAGAAAGTGCATCGCGCGATCGTCGACGAGCCGTTCCGGCAGTGGACCGCGTCGGCGCTGGCCGCCAAGGTCAATCGTCATCCTGTGCACGTCTCGCGGGTGTTCCGCGAACATTACGGCGAGCCGCTCGGAAGCTTCTTCCGTCGACAACGGCTGGAGCGCTGCCGGGAACTGCTTGCCGATGGCGAAGTCGCGCTGGTCGATGTCGCGATGGCTGCCGGCTACGCAGATCAAAGCCATTTCACGCGCGCCTACAAGCAGGCCTTCGGCGTGACTCCCGGCCGGGAACGCGAACTGATCAACAGTCAGTAGTCAGGCTTTCGCGGTCGGCGTCCAGATCCAGTGCCACGGCTCGTAGGCCATGCCGAGCGCATTGCCGCGTGGATAGCTTAAGCGGAAGTCGAAGCGCGCGGCATTCGCGCCGAGCCAGTCGAACGCGGCGGACGTTTCGAAGGCTTCATCCAGCGGTTCGACGCCCGGCGTGGTGACATCGAGCGCGCGGCCGGTGTGGTGCTCGCTGTAGCCGGGTACGGCGTTGACTTGCAGAATCTCGTCGATGCTCCGCCCGGCGGCGAGCTTACGGCGGATGACCTCGGCCTGGTACGCCGCGCCGCGAAAAGCGGATACCGGTTGCACGGTTATGCCGTCCGCCTCGGCCGCCGCACACAGCGCGTGCCACGCTTCGGCGGCCGGACGAAGCAGCCGTTGCTCACGACCGAAAACATCCTCTCCAATGGACACCAGTTCCGCTTCGTCGGCTTCCGGCTGCGGCGGCCAGCCGCGCGACACCGCATAATCGGCGGGAATGCCGAGTTCGCGGTGCAGTGCCGAGATCGTGTCCATCAGTCGCCCGTGCGATCCAGCCAGACGGCCAGGCCCTGCACGTTCAGGTCGATGTCCATTGCCAGCCACAGGTCGCGCGTTTCGTCCGGCAACTCGCAGCCGTGCACTGCCAGGCGCTCGCATAGCCAGTCGTGCATTTTCTCCTTCATGCACAGCTCGCGATTATCCGCGCCGGCGCAGGTGCGCGCGATATCGACGTATTGATCGATCCCAAGGTGCATGTCGGCTGCGAGGCGACGTAAATCGGTGACACGGCTGTAGTGCGTCAGGAACATCGCTTGCGGCGCGTAACTCATCAGCCGGTCCACCGACGCATGCGCCTGCGCCGGATCGAAATGCGTCGGCGTGGTCGCGGGCATGACGAAGGCGCCGTTGACGGTATCGAAGATGCGATACGACACCCCGAAGGTGTCGCCGCTGAAAATGCTGTTGCTCGTCGGATCGACGATCGAGTAGTGATGCAGCGCGTGGCCCGGCGTGTCGATCAACTCAAAAGCCGAGTCCCCGAAGTTGAAGCACGCGCGGTCCTCGCTTTCGACGACGCGTTCAACGGGGATCGGCACGATCTCGCCGTAAAGTCGTTTGTATTCGGCTTCGCCGTAGACGGCGATCGTGCCGGCGATCAGCTTGCCCGGATCGACCAGATGTCTCGCACCGCGCGGATGAACGACGCAGCGGGCGTTGGGCAGGCGTTGCATGAGGGCGCCCGCGCCGCCCGCGTGATCGAGATGGACATGTGTGATGAACACGTACTCGACGTCGGCCGGCGTCACGTTGGCGCGCTCAAGGCCGTCGAGCAGACGATCGAGCGACAGCGACGTGCCGGTATCGACGAACGCGGCGCGGCCGTCGCGGACGATCAGATGGCTCGCGTCAAAGTTCGGCCGCACATAGCCGGTGTCGATGGCGGTGATGCCGTGATCGAAGTCGGTGTAATGCTGTGGGTTCATCATGTCCGGCCTGAACTACCACGCCATCAGGCGCTCTTCTGCAACCGGTAGTTGTGCTTCTTGAGGTAAACGCGTAGCAGCGACACCGCTGCCGGGGTCATGCCGTCCATGCGTGCCGCCTGGCCGAGGGTCGCGGGGCGCACGCGTTCGAGTTTCTGGCGTACTTCAGCGGAGAGCCCCTTGACCGCCGCGTAATCGAAGTCCGCGGGCAACGGCGTGGCTTCGTGGCGGCGGTTGGTTTCGACTTCGGCGCGCTGGCGGTCGATGTAGCCGGCGTAACGCGCCTGGATCTCAATCTGCTCGGCGACTTCGGCGTCCGTTGTGCCGGGGCCGAGTCCGGCTTCCATCAGCGCCGCGTAGCTCACGTTCGGTCGCGCGAGCAAGTCGAGCGCCCGTTGCTCGTTGGCGAGCGGCCGTTCGAGCGCCGCTTCCGCCGGGTCGCCCGGCCGGACCCACCGTTCGCGCAGACGCACCTGTTCGGTGGCGATCGCTTCACGCTTGGCTTCAAACCGCGTCCAACGCGCGTCGTCCACCAGCCCCAGCTCGCGGCCCTTCGGCGTCAGCCGCGCGTCGGCATTGTCCTCGCGCAGGCTGAGCCGGTACTCGGCGCGGCTGGTGAACATCCGGTACGGTTCCTGCGCGCCGCGCGTAATCAGGTCGTCGATCAGGACGCCGATGTAGGCTTCGTCGCGACGCGGACACCAGGGCTCGCGTCCGTTCACGGCGAGAGCCGCATTCATGCCGGCGACGAGGCCTTGCGCGGCGGCTTCCTCGTAGCCGGTGGTGCCATTGATCTGGCCGGCGAAGTACAAACCCGCGATGAATTTGGTTTCGAGCGAGGCCTTGAGATCGCGCGGGTCGAAGAAGTCGTACTCGATCGCGTAGCCCGGCCGGGTGATGTGCGCGTTTTCGAAGCCCTTGATCGAGCGCACGAATTCATACTGCACGTCGAACGGCAGGCTGGTGGAGATGCCGTTGGGGTAGACCTCATGCGTATCGAGCCCTTCCGGCTCGATAAAAATCTGGTGGGCGCTCTTGTCGGCAAAGCGCACGACCTTATCCTCGACCGACGGGCAGTAGCGTGGGCCGGTGCCTTCGATCGCCCCGCTGAACATCGGCGAGCGGTCCAGCCCTGAGCGGATCAGCTCGTGGGTGCGCTCGTTGGTGTGGGTGATGTGGCAGTCGATCTGGCGCGGGTGCTCCGCGGCGTCGCCGATAAACGAAAACACTGGCACCGGCGTGTCGCCGGGCTGGGCGGCGAGGTCGGTGTAGTCGATCGTGCGTCCGTCGATGCGCGGCGGTGTGCCGGTCTTCAGACGCGCGACGCGAAACGGCAACTCGCGCAGCCGCGCCGCGAGGCGGTTGGCGGCCGGATCGCCGGCGCGCCCGCCGCCGTAGTTCGAATCGCCGATGTGAATGCGCCCGCCCAGGAACGTGCCCACGGTCAGCACCACCGCCGGGGCCCGAAACGCGAGACCCATTTGGGTGACCACACCGGCCACGCGATCGTCTTCGACGATCAGGTCGTCGACGCCCTGCTGGAACAGGGTCAGGTTGGGCTGGTTTTCGACGATCGCCCGGATCGCCTTCTTATATAAGGTGCGATCGGCCTGCGCGCGGGTCGCGCGCACCGCCGGGCCCTTGCTGGCGTTGAGGCGGCGGAACTGGATCCCGGCGCGATCGGTGGCGCGCGCCATCGCGCCGCCCAGCGCATCGATCTCGCGGGTGAGATGGCCCTTGCCGATGCCGCCGATCGCCGGGTTGCAGCTCATCTGCCCCAGCGCTTCGATGCTGTGCGTGACCAGCAGCGTGCGCGCGCCAGCGCGGGCGCTGGCGAGCGCGGCCTCGGTACCGGCGTGGCCGCCGCCGACGGTAATGACGTCGTAAAAAGTCGGTTCTTCCATTAATAAATGATAACAGCAATTGCCGCGCTATCAGCTTAGCTGATGGTGCGGCAGCTACCGCATCCGTGCCACTAGCTCGATTTTCGGCAAGAGGTAATGAAGCTTGGGGTTTGAACTCGGGTGCTTCAGCATTTCCAGTACAAACGAGGCTCTATCGCGGACACGCGGGTCCGCACCTTCTTCGGCCGCAACGTACCTGTAGCCGGCCAGCTCTTCGGACTCGTCGCGCAACCGCCCCCTCGCGCCAACCAGAAGCGCTTCCAATACGCCGCCTGAATGACTGTTTATAAATTCCTCTCCACCGGGGAGCGAGAGAAGGTATTTGATGACGAGGTGCGCTGAACCACTGTCTTGCACATATCCCAAGTAGATTTCTGGCGCCATGGTACGGAGTACAATAAGTGCCGTTAGCAAAATCGGATAAATGTGGTAATCATCCGGAGTAGAAAGCATCGCGATCCTTATGCGCGTAAAGCACTGCTCCCTCGCGCGTAACGACATGTTAAACAGCGTGCATAGTTCATTAAACGTTCTTTCAAGGCTATCCTCCTCGTATTGAAATTCGCCGTGGGTTCGTGTGCTGAACGCTTCCGGAATTGAAAATTCCCGGAACAGATGTTTAGTGAACGAACGAGTATCAGCTGGAGGTAAGGAAAACTCCAAGTCTATGAACCGGCGTAGATACTCGGCCCCATTTATGCCTCGTCCATAAACAGCTTCCAAGCTCGTCTGCATTTGGGACTTATCGAGTGCGAGCACGAACACAACGTTCGGTACATCGAACAAGTGCTTGATCCGCTCCAACATTTCTATCGCATACGGAGGGCGGCAACGATCTAGTTCGTCGACCATGAGCAACAGTCTCGCGTTTGCATCCTTCGCGGAAAAGAGATTAACCAACTCTTCCAAGGCTACATGGAACTGATCTATTAGATCCTTTTCGGCAAGATACGCATCGGCGGAGTCTTTCAAAGTTTGCTCCACCAAACCGGCAAGCGCCTCTTCCTGAAGTGCCTCAATATCCAATGCTCCTGCCGTGGCGACCTTCCCTAACACAGGTAGGGCGCGGCGAGCGAGCAGCGAGCCTACCCGTTTTGCATTATCAATAACCCGCTTGTGTCGAGCATTTAACTTTCCGATCTTGGCTTCGACCAAATTCGAGACCTCTGACACGAAAGCGACCAGCGCATCATCAGCGAAATCAGTCTTCCAAGAGTTGAAGTAGAGAGGTTCGACGTTATCTGCCGTCTGATATTGCATCCACATTTTTAAGAACGTGGATTTGCCCGTACCCCATGGCGAATCGATACAAATGACAAAAGGTGGATCAACATCGGCGGAGAGTTTGGACAAAAAGCCTATTGACTCTTTTCGGTCTAAAGCGTCGTTTCTGAACGGATCCCCTTTGGGGACTTCTATGGAAACTGGTTTGAGCTTCATAAGGGCTCAAGACCGCAGCAACAAGCGCGGAAGCAAATTAGTCATGTAACGTTGACCCGTCCCCGGGCGGCGGATTACCGCGCAGATACTCGCGCACTTCGATACGAATCTGGTCCGCTGTTTCTTCCCGTGGTTGGCATCGGCTGGCCCAAGATCGGCCGGGATGAAGAACGTCCCATCGAGGGCGCAGACCAGCATGACGACCCTTTCCGGGATCATGGTTGCCGAAGCCATCGATGAGCTTATTCCATATTGGATTGAACTTGGCGATCAACAACGCCTCGCCAAGCGGTATCCAGATATCATCTGCCACAAGATAGCGGCAATAGAAATCCGCCGCATTTAGATTGGTCGCTTGGTCGACACTTTTTGCATGCTGCTTGAGCCGATTGCAGAGCACGCTACCAGCGGGCGCTTCGAGGTCACCGCCCTTACGGGCACCCTTTGGGACCGCCTTGCCTACATAGATCGGCACTCCGAACCGCCCGTTACCGTTCGCTTCGGCTATTGGCTCGTATCCATCAAAACCGCCCGTGTAATATATGGCATAAATGCCCGCGCCGGCGAATGTCTCCAAACGCTCCAACGGTACCGGCGGTTGCCCTAGCATCGCCTGCCCGACGCTTTCGCCGAGATGACGCTTGTCCAGCGGATTAAACGGGACTATTTTGCTATTCGTCATGCAACACTTCTTCCTGTGTTGCGTCGGAACGCGCGCAGCTCAGTAACCGCAAGCTGTTCTGCCACTGATGCCGCCACGCGCTGTGCCAAGGTCACTGGCACAGCGTTCCCGAGCTGACGCATAATCTCCGACCAAGCTCCGTGGAAGACGTAACCGTCGGGGAACGTTTGAATGCGCGCGGATTCACGCGCGCTAAAATAGCGGACTCTTCCGTCGTCCAGCACCATCATGTTTTCTCCACCAGGAACGCCGTGGTCCCCGGCCTTGAGAGTTTTGGCCGGCATGTCGAGCGCACTGCCCGTATGCCCTTTATAGGGCTTGGCGCCGTCCTGGAATCGATGATTATGAAAGGAGTCCGTGTCGTCGTGCCGCGGGTCCGGAATATCCACCAATGCATCCCGCGTTGTCCGCCATGGTATTTCTTCAAGCGGTAGAAGAGAAGAGCTCAGGTGGCGCACTCTGCCGGCGAATCTGTGGGGGAAGGTTGGCCGCTTGGATTTGGGGATCTTATGCCTGGCCCAGTATTCGCCGGAAACCCACTGTGCGTGCAAAAGCGCGTCGAGAGCATGGGTGGGCCTCGGAAACGCCCATTCGACTCCAAGATCGGATCGGAAGCCGACCATGAATACCCGCTCGCGTTTTTGCGGAACACCATAATCGGCCGCGTTCGCCAACGTCGGAACGACGTTATAGGTCAGGCCCTTGCCATGCAGTTCTCCTGAAGTCTTTTCAGCCTGCAGCCTGCGTAGATGTTCTTCCCACGTTTCGTTCCCGCGACTCGAGACCTCGGGGAATTCCAACTGCAAAAGAATGTACTGATAGTAATTGGCAAAGCTCGCCCTAGTAAGGCCCTTGACGTTTTCAATAATGAACGCCTTGGGGCGCAGTTTTCGAACGAGTGCTACGGTAGCTGGAAACATATCGCGCCGATCGCCATGGGCTGCGTGCTTTCCACCCATGGAAAACGGCTGACACGGTGGGCCGCCAGCCAGCAGATCGATTCCCTCTGGAACTGACGACCACTCGAACTCGCGCACATCGCCTTCCCAAAGCGGCCAGTCTTGCACCAGTGGATATCCGCGCCGTTGGTTCTGCCGAATGGTGTCGCACGCCCATCGATCCCATTCGACGACAGCGAGCGATTCGAATCCGGCTAGGGAAACACCCATCGCCAGTCCGCCCGCTCCCGCGAACAACTCTACTGATTTCATCTTTTATCCCCTTGTTGTTGTCCGAGGAATTCCCGCGTGATCTTGGCCACTCGCGTTGTATCCGCCATTTCGCACTCCCATACGACAAGCACACGCCAGCCCAAGTCTTTCAATAGTTGCTGGTTGCGACAATCTCGTTTTTTGTTCGCTTCCAGTTTTGGCCCCCAGAAATCCAGTTTCGACTTCGGTAGTCTCGCCAGCTTACAGCCCGAATGACGATGCCAGAAGCAGCCGTGCATGAAAATGATCGCTCGCCTGGACGGGAAAACGAGGTCTGGTTGCCCGGGCAATTCCTTGACGTGCAGGCGGTATCGGAAGCCCATTCGATGCACGATACGCCGAAGCTTCAACTCCGGAGCGGAATCCGTGCCGCGAATCAGGGACATCCGCTTACTTCGCTCTTTCGGCGAAAGCGTATCCGCCACACTCTCCTCTTCAAAAAAAGCGGCGCCTCGCGGCGAATATCGTAATCGTATCGCAACCTTGACGGGGAACGGAAATTTCGGAACACTCTGCCGCTATCTTACAGCTAACAATAATCGACGTGATCCCGGTAAAGCGCTTGCGCGCCGTGCTGCCCTGCCTGCTGATCGCCATCGGCACACCGGGGGCGATGGCGACATCAGGCGGTGACGCTGTCGCCGCAATTCAATTCCACACCTGTGTCATCCAGGGCGAGAACGGCATTCAGTCGGAAAAAGCCCGGTGCGGCACGCTGGCCGTACCCGAAAACCGGGCGAAACCCGACGGCCCGCAGATCAAATTGTCCATCGCGATTCTGCCGGCGCTCACCGCCAATCCGGCGCCCGATCCGCTG
>DASSBR010000075.1:0-13787 GCA_035698525.1 Gammaproteobacteria bacterium | reverse complement strand
TAAAATCGACGCCACCGCCACCACCCTCTGGTTCGGCTTCAAGGACGATGTCGTCATTCGTATCCGGCCGCACGACGGCGGCAGCGTGTTCGACATGCGCTCCGAGTCGCGCATCGGCAGGAGCGACGTCGGCAAGAACGCACAGCGGATCCGGAGTTTCGTGGGCAAACTCAAATCTCGACTGGCAAAAGCCGGCGGATGACCTTCTTGCCCCTTCTCCCTGAGGGAGAAGGTTGGGATGAGGGACTATGATCAACTCCCCTCACCCTACCCTCTCCCTGAAACCAAAGACAATCCTGCGCATCCTCGTCGCGCTCGCGATAATCGCCTTGATCGCGTGCTTTTTTGTCTTCGACCTCGGCCGCTATTTCAACCTCGCCTACCTGCAGGCGGAGCGCCAGCGCCTGGGCGCCGCCGTCGCCGCCAATCCATGGGAAACCGCGGCGATATTTTTTGGCATCTACGTCCTCGTAACCGCGCTGTCGCTGCCCGGTGCGGCGCTGATGACACTCGCCGGCGGCGCGATATTCGGGTTCGCCGTCGGTGTCGTGCTGGTGTCGTTCGCCTCGTCGATCGGCGCGACCTGCGCCTTTCTGATCGCCCGCTTCCTGTTCCGCGACGCCGTCCAGCGCCGTTTTGGCGACAAGCTCCGAATGATCAATCGCGGCGTTGAAAAAGACGGCGCGTTTTACCTCTTCACGCTACGGCTTGTACCGCTCTTCCCGTTTTTCATCATCAACATCGTGATGGCCCTGACGCCGATTCGCACGCTGACGTTCTACGCCGTCAGCCAGATCGGCATGCTGGCCGGAACGCTGGTATACGTCAACGCCGGCACACAGCTTGGCCAGCTGCATTCGCTCAGCGGCATCCTGTCCCTGAACGTCATCGGCTCCTTCGTGCTGCTCGGCATCTTCCCGTTGGTTACAAAAAAGGCGCTCGACGTTTTTCGCGCGCGCCGCATCTATCGACCCTATGCGAAACCACGGCGTTTCGACCGCAACCTGATCGTCATCGGCGCCGGTTCGGCGGGTTTGATCGCAGCCTACGTCGCCGCGACGGTCAAAGCCAAAGTGACGCTGATCGAAAAGAACCGAATGGGCGGCGACTGCCTGAACACCGGCTGCGTGCCGTCCAAAGCGCTGATTTGCTCGGCGCAATTTCTGCACGACAGCCGCCGTGCAACAACGCTGGGATTTCACACAGCCACGGTCGATTTCGATTTCGCCGATGTCATGGCGCGCGTGCAACGCGTCATTGCCACGGTCGCGCCGCACGATTCCGCCGAACGCTACACCGAACTCGGCGTCGAATGCATTGCCGGCGAAGCGCATATCGAGTCGCCCTGGCAGGTTACAGTCAATGGCGGCACGTTGACGACGCGTGCGATCGTTCTCGCCACCGGCGCGCGCCCAGCCATTCCGACCATCGACGGACTGGATGCGGTCGATTACCTGACCACGGAAAACATCTGGAACCTCCGCGAGCTGCCGAACCCCCTGCTGGTGCTCGGCGGCGGCCCCGTTGGATGCGAACTCGCACAATGCTTCGCGCGGTTCGGCAGCCGCGTCACGCTGATCGAGATGGGACCGCGCCTCCTGCCAAACGAAGACGCCGATGCGAGCGACATTATTCATGCGCAGTTCCAGTCCGAAGGTATCGATATCAGAACCGGCCATCGGGCGCGGGCCGTGCGCGATTCGGGCGGCGAGAAGCGCCTGATTTGCGACCATAACGACGCCGAAAACGCACTGCCATTCGACGCGCTGCTGATCGCCGTCGGACGCAAGGCCAACCTCGCCGGGTATGGCCTCGAACAGCTCGGCATCCCGGCGACAGCGCTCGGCACGATTGAAGTCAACGAATACCTGCAAACGCGTTTCCCGAACATCTACGCCTGCGGCGACGCCATCGCGCCGTACCAGTTCACCCACGTTGCCGGCCACGAAGCCTGGTATGCAGGCGTCAATGCGCTGTTCGGCGGCTTGAAGAAATTCAAGGCCGATTATTCTGTCGTTCCCTGGTGCACCTTCAGCGATCCGGAAGTGGCGCGCGTCGGATTGAATGAAACCGAGGCGCAACGGCGCGGCATCGACTACGAACTGAGCGTTTTCGAACTGGCGGAACTCGACCGCGCGATCGTCGATGACGCGGCGCAAGGCTTCGTCAAGGTACTGACGACGCCGGGCAAGGACAAGATTCTCGGCGCGACGATTGTCGGCGAACACGCGGGCGAATGGATCGTCGAATACACCAGCGCCATGCGCCACGGTCTCGGCCTGAAAAAGCTCATGCGCACGATCCACATCTATCCGACGCTGGGCGATGCCAACAAGCTGGCGGCCGGACAATGGCAACGCGCCCACGCGCCGGACAAGCTGCTGCCGTGGGTTGAGCGCTATCACGCCTGGCGACGCGGATGATCGACGACACCAAAACTCTGATTTTCGCGAAAGCGCCCGAAGCCGGCCGCACCAAGACCCGCCTCATCCCGACATTGGGAGCGGACGGCGCGGCAGCTTTGCACAAGCAACTGATCCGGCACGCGGTTACCACGGCGCGCGCCGCCGAACTCGGTCCAGTTGAACTCTGGTGCGCATCCGCGGTGGCACACCCGCTCTTCGTCGAACTCGCGGCAAGCGAGTCCCTGACATTACGCGAACAGACTGCCGGCGACCTCGGCGTCCGCATGCACGCCGCGCTCGAGGACGCGCTGGCGACCCACCGCTACGTCCTGCTGATTGGCACCGACTGCCCCGGCTATTCGGTCAAATATCTGCACGCAGCCCGCAACGGACTCATGTCCGGCAACGACGCGGTGATCGGACCCGCCGCCGACGGCGGCTACGTCCTGATCGGGCTCCGGCAAAACGATGCCAGTTTGTTCAGGGGCATCGACTGGGGCAAAGGCGGCGTCGCGGAAGCGACGAGAGAACGATTGCGGCGGCTCGGGTGGCAATTCGGCGAGCTGAAAACGCTGCGCGACATCGACCGCCCGGAAGACGTCACCGACGCGGACCTGGCGTTGATATGATGACCAAAGCCACCGTCGGCTGGCGCGAATGGGTCGCGCTGCCGGAACTCGGAATCCCCCGCATCAAGGCCAAAATCGACACGGGCGCCAGAACTTCGGCACTGCACGCGTTTTCGCTGGAGCGGTTCAGCCGGGTGGGCGAGGCCTGGGTCCGTTTCGGTGTCCATCCGGAACAAGGCCCGGCGAGTCCGGTTCTGCACGCCGAGGCGCGGATAATCGACGAGCGCTGGGTGCGCGACTCCGGCGGCCATCGGGAAAAGCGCCTGGTCATTGCCACGCAAATCGTCATTGCCGGCATTGGCTGGCCGATTGAGTTAACGCTGACCGGCCGCGATACAATGCGCTTCCGTTTGCTGGTGGGCCGCACGGCCATGCGGAATCGATTGACGGTCGATCCCGGCAGATCGTTTTTGACTGGCGCGAAACAGGGATAGTCCACAATGAAAATAGCGATTCTTTCCAGGAACCCGAAACTGTATTCGACCGAGCGATTCGTCGAGGCGGGCGAAACGCGCGGTCACGAGATGCGTGTCATCGATCCGCTGCGCTGCTACATGAACATCGCCTCGCACAATCCGGAAATCCATTACAAGGGTCGCAAGCTGACAGGCTATGACGCGGTGATCCCGCGCATCGGCGCGTCCATCACCTTTTACGCGACGGCGGTGCTGCGCCAGTTCGAGATGACCGGCGTGTTTCCGCTGAACGAGTCGGTTGCCGTCGGACGCTCGCGCGACAAGCTGCGCTCGCTGCAACTGCTCTCGCGCAAGGGCATCGGCCTGCCGGTGACCGGCTTCGCGCATTCGCCGGACGACACCCAGGACCTGCTGAACCTCGTCGGTGGCGCGCCGGTTGTCATCAAGCTGACTGAAGGCGCACAAGGAATCGGCGTGGTGCTGACCGAAACCCGCAAGGCGGCCGAAAGCGTCATCGAGGCGTTTCGCGGCCTGGACGCGCATTTTCTGGTGCAGGAATTCATCAGCGAGGCGCGCGGCGCGGACATCCGCTGCTTCGTGATCGACGACAAGGTCGTCGCCGCCATCAAGCGCCAGGCGAAGGAAGGTGAATTCCGCTCCAACCTGCATCGCGGCGGCAGCGCGGAAGTTGTTCGCATTACTCCGGAAGAACGTTCCACTGCAACGCGCGCGGCGAAGATCATGGGTCTGAACGTCGCCGGCGTGGATATCCTGCGCTCCAACCACGGGCCGGTCGTGATGGAGGTCAATTCGTCGCCCGGTCTCGAAGGCATCGAAGGCGCGACCGGCAAAGACATCGCCGGCATGATCGTCGGGTTTATTGAAAAGCACGCGAAGCCGGGCAAGACGCGAACGAAAGGAGCCGGATGAAAGCGTTTCAGTTAGGCGGCATTGAAATCAAACCGGGTACCCGCCGAACCATTCACCTGCCGCTCGGCCAGCTCTACACGCACAACCCGATCAGCATGCCGGTGCACGTCATCCACGGCCGCCGCGACGGGCCGTGCCTGTTCGTTTCGGCAGCGATCCACGGCGACGAACTGAATGGCATCGAAATCATCCGCCGCCTGCTCGTGCGCCCGGCACTCAACCGCCTGCGCGGCACCCTGCTCGCCGTGCCGATCGTCAATGTCCTCGGCGTGCTGCAGCAGTCGCGCTACCTGCCCGACCGGCGCGACCTCAACCGCAGCTTTCCCGGCAGCGAAAAAGGCTCATTGACCGCGCGCCAGGCGGATTTGTTCATGAACGAGATCGTCGCCAAGGCGAGCTACGGCATCGACCTGCACACCGGCGCGATCAACCGCAGCAACCTGCCGCAGATACGCGGGAACCTGAACGACGTGGAAACGCGGCGGCTCGCCGACGCATTCGGCACCCCCGTCATCCTGAATTCCGACATACGCGAAGGCTCGCTGCGGGAAGCCGCCGCCCAACTCGGCATCACCACCCTGCTTTACGAAGCCGGCGAGGCGCTGCGCTTCGACGAACTCAGCATCCGCGCCGGCGAGCGCGGCGTGCTGAACGTCATGCGAGCGATCGGCATGTTGCCACCGTCGCGGGCGCGGCAGCCACATGCTAAGCCGGCGCTGGCCGCGGGCAGCAGTTGGGTGCGCGCACCGGTCAGCGGCGTCGCAAGGTTTGCGACCGAACTCGGCGCATGGGTCAAGAAAGGCGAGCTATTGGGCCGGATCGCCGACCCGTTCGGCGAACAGGAAGAAGACGTCGTCGCGCCGTTTGCCGGCCTCGTGATCGGCTGCACGAATATTCCGCTGGTGTATGAAGGCGACGCCATGTTCCATCTGGCGCACTTCGACAAATCGCGCGGAATCGCAATGCGCGTTGAAGCATTCCGAAACGGGTTTAAAGCCCCTCTCCCCCCGGGAGAGGGGTTGGGGTGAGGGTCCCCGAAGCAGGCAACGTAATGACGCTCCAACCCCTTTAGCGACGCCGAACCCTCACCCCCGGCCCCTCTCCCGAAGGGAGAGGGGAGCACGCAGGTCGCTCAGGCCTTTTGCGCCATCTCTTCCAGCCGCCGGATCCGCTCCTCGATCGGCGGATGCGTCGAAAACAGCGATGCCAACCCGCCCTTCAACGGATTAACAATGAACAGATGCGACGTCGCCGGGTGCGCCTGCGCGCGCGGCATCACCATGCGCCGATTCGCATCGTCGAGCTTGCGCAACGCGCTCGCCAGCCACAACGGATGTCCCGTCAGTTCGGCACCACCATCGTCCGCGCCATACTCGCGCGACCGCGACACCGCGAGCTGAATCAGCATCGCCGCGATCGGCGCCACGATCATCATCACCAGCGCCCCGCCAACACCGAGTCCATCGTCATCGTCGCTACCGCCAAAGCCGCCGAAGATCAACGCCCACTGCGCCATATTGGCCAGCATCGCAATCGCGCCGCCCAACGTCGCGGCAATCGCACTCACCAGCGTGTCCCGATGCCGCACGTGCGACAACTCATGCGCCAGCACACCCGTCAACTCCTCGCGCGTCATCATCCGCAGCAGCCCGCTCGTCGCCGCGACCGCGGCGTGCTCCGGACCGCGGCCGGTCGCGAAAGCGTTCGGCGCCTCACTGTCGACAATATAAACGCGCGGCATCGGCATCGACGCCCGCTGCGCCAGCTCCGCGACGACCGAATGCAACTCCGGCGCCTCGCCCGGCCCGACCGCGCGCGCCCGATACATGCGGAGCACCAGCTTGTCCGAAAACCAGTAGCTGCCGATATTCATCGCAGCGGCAAACAAAAAGGCGATCACCAGCCCGCCCATACCGCCAAGGGCGTGTCTGATCCAGAGAAACAGCGCCGTCAGCAGCGCCAGCAGTGCGGTCGTACGTAGCGTGTTCATGCTGGAAATCATGGGGACACACCCGACGTTTGGCAAGTCCTGCCGCTGCTCCTGCCGCACGATGGTCTCCACGGGAGGGGCGACAACGTGTCGAGGCGGTGGGGTATCTTCTTACGAGAGTCTCTGAGGACAGGGATGTCCGAGGGAAGCTTACATGGACGTATTCACGGCGTCTCTCGGAAGAAGATACCCCATCGCCACCACCGCAAGTCCCGGAACTTGACGCGAGGGGCGGCGCCGCGGTGCCTCCTCTCAGGGACGCCGTAAATACATCCCTGTAGGCTCTGGGTTCGGCATCCTGCCTCACACAGCCCTGAGAGAAGTCACCGCACCCCCGCCCCGATGCGTTGACGAATCCCGAAATCACCTTGGCAACCACCCGTCCTTTTCAGGATAATGGCCACCTTAATTTCATCGCATACCGATTCCCGATGCCGCAATACATTTACACCATGAATCGGGTGGGCAAGGTGGTGCCCCCCAAACGCGAAATTCTGAAAGACATTTCGCTGTCCTTTTTCCCCGGCGCCAAAATCGGCGTGCTGGGCCTCAACGGCGCTGGCAAATCCACCCTGCTCCGGATCATGGCCGGCATCGACACCGAAATTAACGGCGAGGCGCGCCCGCAGCCCGGCATCAATATCGGCTACCTGTCGCAGGAACCGCAGCTCGATCCGGCCAAGGATGTGCGCGGCAATGTCGAAGAAGGCCTCGGCAGCGTCAAGGACGCGCAGGAAAAACTCGACGCGGTATATGCCGCTTATGCCGAACCGGATGCGGATTTCGATGCACTCGCCGCCGAACAGGCGCGGCTGGAAAACATACTCCAGGCCGCCGGCGGGCATAACCTCGAACATCAACTCGATGTCGCCGCCGAAGCGCTGCGCCTGCCGCCGTGGGACGCCGACGTGACCAAACTGTCAGGCGGCGAGCGCCGCCGCGTCGCGCTGTGCCGGTTGCTGCTATCCGCGCCGGACATGCTGCTGCTCGACGAGCCCACCAACCACCTCGACGCCGAATCGGTCGCGTGGCTGGAGCATTTTCTCGGCGAATACAAAGGCACCGTCGTCGCCGTCACGCACGACCGCTATTTCCTCGACAACGTCGCCGGCTGGATCCTCGAACTCGACCGCGGCCACGGCATTCCCTGGGAAGGCAATTATTCATCGTGGCTGCAACAGAAGGAGCAGCGGCTGGAGATCGAGGAAAAGCAGGAATCGGCGCGCCGCAAGGCCATGCAGGCGGAACTCGAATGGGTGCGGCAGAATCCGAAAGGCCGTCACGCAAAGAGCAAATCCCGCCTCGCCCGCTTCGAAGAGCTGTCGTCGGCGGAATTTCAGAAGCGCAACGAAACGCAGGAGCTTTACATTCCACCGGGCCCGCGGCTGGGCGACGTCGTGGTCGAAGCCAAGGGCGTACGCAAGCAGTTCGGCGACCGCGTGCTGGTCGACGACCTGAACTTCAACCTGCCGCCCGGCGGCATCGTCGGCGTCATCGGCCCGAACGGCGCCGGCAAGACGACGTTGTTCCGGATGATCGTCGGACAGGAAAGGCCGGACGCCGGCGAGCTGCGCATCGGCGAGACGGTCCAGATCGCCTACGTCGATCAAAGCCGCGATGCGCTGGATGCCAACAAGACGGTGTGGGAAGAGATTTCCGACGGCCAGGACATCATCACCGTCGGCAGCTACGAGACGCCGTCGCGCGCCTATGTCGGCCGCTTCAACTTCAAGGGACCGGACCAGCAGAAGCACGTCGGCAGCCTGTCCGGCGGCGAACGCAACCGCGTACATCTGGCCAAGCTGCTGCGCAGCGGCGGCAACGTGCTGCTGCTCGACGAGCCGACCAACGACCTGGACGTCGAAACACTGCGCGCTCTCGAAGAGGCGCTGCTGACGTTCCCCGGCTGTGCGGTCGTGATTTCGCACGATCGATGGTTCCTCGACCGCGTCGCCACGCATATTCTCGCGTTCGAGGGCGACAGCCAGACGGTATGGTTCGAAGGCAACTACGCGGATTACGAGGCCGATCGCAAGCGGCGGCTGGGCGCTGAAGCGGACACGCCGCACCGGATCAAGTATCGGCGGTTGAAGACGGCCTGATCAATGTTGCTTATGTTCTATGGCACGCGGCATTTCGTGTAGTATCTTTCAAAGATACTCATTCAGCCGAGGGTCCGAAAATGAACAAGCGACTCGCCCTGTCCGCGCTCTTTGCGCTCGTCGCCATTCCCACCGCCTTCGCCGCGCAACCGCCGGCGAGCGACAACCTGTACCCGCACGCAAACGACGTCCTTGTCGGCCACATTTACAGCAAGGGCAAGCCAGGCGAACAAAAGCTGCTGTTCAATTTCCATCGCAAGGCCACCCGTGACGACTCCACGCTGCACGTCGTTCGCACCTACACATATCCCGATGGCCGCGTCGCGGCTGTCGAAAAGGCGACCTACAAGGACGGCCAACTCGCCGGCTATGAAATGGACGAGAAACAGACCGGCGACCACGGCAGCCTCAAGATCGACGGCGATGCCTACGCTGGAAAGGGCACCGTCCACTTCAGCTACACGCACAACGGCGACACCGACACGGACAGCGAGCAGCTCAGCGGCCCGACGGTGATCAACGAAACCATCACCGCGTACATTGATAAACACTGGAACGAGTTGATGGATGGCAAGACCGTCAACATCCGCTACCTGGTCATTCCGCGTCTCGAAACCGTTGGTTTCAGCTTGAGCAAGGTCGGCGAGGCCAACTGGAGCGGTCGCCAGGTCGTGAACATCAAGATGGACCCGTCGAGCTTTTTCATCGGCCTGCTGGTGGACCCGGTATATTTCACCTTCGACAAAAACACCGGCGAGTTCATTCAGTACACCGGCCGTACGACGCCGATGATCAAGCAGGGCAACGACTGGAAGCCGCTGGACGCGGTAAGCACATTCAAATGGGTGCCGGCTAAGTAAGCAGCGACTGGATCTCCTCGGCCGAATGCTGCGCGAGGTTCTTGGAAATCTCGCGGCTGATGCAGCCGCGTGTCGATGCGTCCAGATGATCGCGTAGCTCGCCGAGCACCGCGGGCGCGGCGGCGACGATCAGCTTGTCGAACCGGCCGCGATGACGCGCCGTATCCATATACCGCGCGATATCGCGCGCGAACCCTTCCATGTGCTTGTCGTGGGCTGGCGTGGTCGGCCCGCTGGCGCTGCGCGCCATCGCCATGCGCTGCTGACGGCTGCCCGACTCGCCGGTGCGCAGATCGCCCTCGTGCAGGCGCGATTCAGGGTGGGAAAAGTCTTCAATTTCGTTCAATTCGCGCCCGTAGCGGCCAGCGTCGAAGACCCTGGCCCGCGCGCTGTCGGCGACAACAATCCATGTGGTACCCATACTTGCTCCTTGCAGGAAAAATGCCCGACGGGCGGAAATTCCGTCCCCACTATCGTACCCAAAAACGGCCGCTGGCGCCTTGACGACGAAGGAGTACCATGACGCACATGCTGCCTGAAGCGCTCACCGACGGCATGACCCTCCTGCGCGGCTTCGCCGCGACTGCAGACCTCCTTGGACCGATTGAACGGGTCATGGAAGCCGCACCTCTGCGGCACATGCGCACACCGGGCGGCCAGACCATGTCGGTGGCAATGACCAACTGCGGCCCGCTGGGCTGGGTTTCGGACCGGCGCGGCTATCGGTACACACCGGCCGATCCGGACAGCGGCGAGCCGTGGCCGCCGATGCCGCCGGTGATCAAAGAACTGGCGACGGATGCGGCCGCTCGGGCCGGGTTCGACGGGTTTGAGCCGGATGTGTGCCTGATCAATTGTTATGCACCCGGTACGCGGCTCAGCCTGCACCAGGACCGAGACGAGCGGGATTTCGGGCAACCGATCGTGTCGGTATCGCTGGGGTTGTCGGCGGTTTTTCTGATCGGCGGCGTGGAGCGTCGGGGGCCGACGCGGCAGATTCGGTTACTGGACGGGGATGTGCTTGTGTTTGGCGGCGCGTCGCGGCTGATTTATCACGGAATCAAGCCGGTTGAGGGAGGGGTGCATTTTATTGTGGGAGCGCGGCGGATCAATTTGACGTTTCGGAAAGCGGCTTGAGAAATCCGGCGGGTTTTACTCCCCTCTCCCGGGGGGAGAGGGGCTTCAAGCGACTACTTCTTCTTCGGAACGTACAAATCGGTCAACGTCCCTTCATAAGCCTCCGCCGCCATCGCCACCGTCTCCGACGTCGTCGGATGCGGATGAATTGTCAGTGCCACATCCGCCGCATCGGCGCCCATCTCGATCGCCAGCGCAATTTCCGAAATCAGATCGCCCGCGCCAGGCCCGACGATACCTGCGCCAACAATCCGCCCGTCCTTCTTGTCGACGTAAATCCGAGTCAACCCGTCATCCCGCCCCATGGCGAGCGAGCGGCCGTTCGCCGCCCACGGGAACTCGCCGACACCCAAATCAACGCCCTGCTCTTTGGCCTGCGCCTCGGTCAGGCCCACCCACGCAATTTCAGGATCGGTATATGCAACCGACGGAATCACGCGCGCATCGAATGCAGACTTCTCGCCGGCGGCGACTTCCGCTGCCACCTTGCCTTCGTGCGACGCCTTGTGCGCAAGCAGCGGTTCCTTCGTGATATCGCCGATCGCGAAAATGTGCTCGACATTCGTGCGCTGCTGCTTGTCGGTCGAGATGAACCCACGCTCGTCAACCTTCACGCCGGCCTTGTCGGCGCCAATCCGCCCGCCGTTCGGCCGTCGGCCGACCGCGACCAGCACGCGCCCGTATGTCTGCGGCTTCGGCGCGTCCTTGCCTTCAAAGCTGACCTTGATGCCCTGCTTCGTCGCCTCGACCTTGCTGACTTTCGTATTCAGCAGAATCTTCTCGTAATGATTCGAAATCCGCTTCTCGAGCGGCTTGACGATCGCGCGGTCGGCGCCCGGCATCAGCGAGCCGGTCATTTCGACCACGCTCACCTTCACGCCGAGGCTTGAATACACCGTCGCCATCTCAAGCCCGATGATGCCGCCGCCGATCACCAGCATCCGCTCCGGCAGTTCGTCGAGTTCGAGCGCCTCGGTAGACGTCATGATGCGGTCGTCGTCCGGCAGGTTCGGCAGCATAGCGGCCTCGGAGCCGGCGGCGATAATGGCCTTCTCGAAGCGAACAACCTTCTTGCCGCCCGTGCCCTCGACTTCAACATGGTGCGGCGACACGAACTGCCCCACCCCGTGCACAACTTCAATCTTGCGCCGCTTCGCCAGCCCGTCCAGACCGCCAGTCAGCTTATTGACGACGCTGTTTTTCCACTCACGCAACTTGTCCGCATCGACATCCGGCTCGCCGAACTTCACGCCGTGGTCGGCGAAGAAATGCGTTTCCTCGATCACCTTGGCGACATGCAGCAAGGCTTTTGATGGAATGCAGCCGACGTTCAGGCACACGCCGCCGAGGCTGTCGTAACGCTCAACCAATACGGTCTTTTGGCCAAGATCGGCGGCGCGGAACGCGGCGGTGTAGCCGCCGGGGCCGGAACCCAACACCAGCACGTCGCATTCAATATCGACGTCGCCCTTGTATTCGTCGGCTTGCTGCGGCTTCGATTCCGTTTTCGGCTCGTCTTTAGGTTGCTTGGGCGGTTCCTCGGGCGCCTCATCCGGCGCTTTCTCCGGTTCCTTTTCCGGCGCGGCCTCTTCGGTAGCAGGCTCTTCTTCGGCGACTTCGACAATCGCAATGACATCGCCTTCGGAAACCTTGTCGTCGGTCGCCACCTTGAGCGACTTGATCGTGCCGGCATAGGGCGACGGCACATCCATCGCCGCCTTGTCAGTCTCGAGCGTAATCAGCGCGGTTTCTTTTTCGATTTTGTCGCCTTCAGCAACCATGACGTCGATGACGTCGACGTTCTCGAAATCGCCGATGTCGGGGACCTTTATTTCTTTCGTGTTCGCCATTTAAAAAATCAGCCCTTTCATCGTTTCCAGCGTCTCCGCCAGAAACCGCGTGAACCGCGCCGCGCTCGCGCCGTCGATCACGCGATGATCGTACGACAACGACAACGGCAGCATCGTGCGCGGCACGAACTGGCCGTTCTGGAACACCGGCTTCACCGAAGACCGCGACACGCCCAGAATCGCCACTTCCGGCGCATTGATGATCGGCGTGAAATACGTCCCGCCGATGCTGCCGAGGCTCGAAATGCTGAAGCAGCCGCCCTGCATGTCCTTGGCATTCAATTTGCCGCTGCGCGCTTTCTCGCCCAGCTCGCCCAGCTCCGCCGCGATCTCGATCAGGTTCTTCTGATCGGCATCGCGAATCACCGGCACCACCAGTCCGCCTTCAGTATCGACGGCGAAGCCGATGTGGAAATACTTCTTGTAAATCAGCGTCTCGCCGTCAGCGTCGAGCGAGCTGTTGAAGTCGGGAAACTCCTTCAGCGCGACAACGCAGGCCTTGATCAGAAACGCCAGCGGCGTGAGCTTCGCGCCATGCGCCTCGGCTTCCGCCTTCAGCGCCTTGCGCACCGATTCGAGGTCGGTGACGTCCGCCTCGTCGTGCTGCGTGACGTGCGGCAGGTTGACCCAGCTCGCATGTACGCGCGGGCCGGAAATCTTCTTGATGCGGCTGAGCGGCTTGCGCTCGACCTCGCCGAACTTTGCGAAATCGACGGTCGGAATCGAAGGCAACGCACCGCCTCCGCCGCCGCCACCCTGCAGCATCCGCTTGACGAAGCCCTTGACGTCGTCGTGCGTGATGCGATTCTTGGGCCCGGACCCGTCGACACGGCCGAGAGCGACGCCCAGCTCGCGCGCAAACTTGCGCACCGACGGGCTCGCGTGCGCCTGGCCAAACGCCTTTTCGTCGATCGGAGGCAGTTCGCCCGGCGACGGCGCCTTGTGCGACGGCTGCTTCTGCTCGGCGGGTGCCTCTTTCTTCTTCGGCTCCTCGGCCTCTTCCTTTTTTGGCTCCGGTTCCTTTTCTTCGGCGGGCTTTTCGGCTTTCTTTTCGTCCCTGGCTTCTTCTTGCGGCTCTTCCTCGTCCGCCTCTTCAGCCACTTCGACAATCGCGATTACATCGCCCTGCGACACCTTGTCGTCGGTCGACACCTTGAGCGACTTGATCGTGCCGGCGTACGGGGACGGCACATCCATCGCCGCCTTGTCGGTTTCGAGCGTAATCAGCGCGGTCTCTTTTTCGACCTTGTCGCCCTCGCCGACCATGACTTCGATTACGTCGACGTTCTCGAAATCGCCGATGTCAGGGACTTTGATTTCTTTCGTGTCTGCCATTTCAACTCATCCCAATCTTAAAGCCCCTCTCCCTCCGGGAGAGGGGTTGGGGTGAGGGTGCCCGCAGCCAATAACGCCTTGGTGTACCTCAAGCACTTCGAACTCCCGACCCTCACCCCCCGCCCCGCACCCC
>DASSBR010000074.1:0-14821 GCA_035698525.1 Gammaproteobacteria bacterium | reverse complement strand
GTCGACTTCAGGTCGAGGCGGCTGCAAAAATCCGCGTAACCGCAAGTGCTGCGCGCTGCTGCTGACGGCGCTCGCCTGCGCGGCGGCCGCGCCCGCCATCGCCGGTTCGGCCAAACCCACGCCGGAACTGATCGCGATGGTGAAAAGAGCCGTCGCCGCCAGCACCAGCTTCCAGGATCGCTTCGCGGCGCAAGTCTGGCTGATGGACATGTCGGCACGGCTGAAAACGATCATGCCGGATACCGGCAGGCGCCTGAACTTTCTGCGGCTGGTGCATGCAGAAGCGACGCGTGCCGACGTACCGCCGGAACTCGTTCTTGCGATGATTCAAGTGGAAAGCGACTTCCGCCGCTTCGCGATCTCTTCGGCCGGCGCGCGCGGCTTCATGCAGGTCATGCCGTTCTGGCTGGACGAAATCGGACAATCGAAGGCGAACCTGTTCGAGGCGCAAACCAACTTGCGAATCGGTTGCACCATTCTCCGCTACTACATTGAAAAGGCAAATGGCGACTTGCGTAAGGCACTCGCCGCCTATAACGGCAACGTCAACAGTTATGCGTATTCCGACAAGGTGCTGGCGGCGCTGAGCCACCGCTGGTATCAGCAATAAGCCGGTTCGTCATCGAGTGCTGAAATCGGCCGGCGTCTCGCACTCCACCTCCTCCACCTCAACCGAATCGACCCGCGCCCGCGGCGGCCCATGCCGCAGCCACGCGGCCAGTTCGTTCAGCGCGTCGTCTGGACCGCAAGCGACGACCTCGACGCAGCCATTCGCCAGATTCGCCGCATATCCGCCGATCCCCAGCCGGTGCGCCTCCGTCCGGGTGCTGGCGCGAAAAAACACGCCCTGCACCATGCCTGAAACAAGGAATCGCCGACACCTCGCCATTGTCACCACCCACATAAAAAAAGGGCTCCGAAAGGAGCCCTTGATTCTAAAGGACGAATCCTGAATTTACTGCATCGAACCCGAATCGGAATCCGCGCTCTGCAGATATTGCTGATCCGACTGTTCAGGCTGACCCACCTTCCAGGCGCCGCGATTCTTCGCATGCTGCACGGCCATGTCGACCGCGTCCTTGCTCGGATACGACGGGATGGTGAACTGCTGATCCGGGAAGATCAGGTCGGCATCCTGGATCGTGTTGCTGTTGGCCTTGTAAATCAACGGCCATTCCCACGGATTGCCATAGATGTCGGACTGCCCCGCGATGCCCCACAACGTGTCGCCATGCTTGACGTCATAGTTGCTGCTCGCCGAAGCCAGTTCCGAATTGAGCTGACTCAACGTCTCGTAGGCGCGCCGGCCTTCGTTGTTTTGAATCGCCTCTTCGCCCTGGTTCAGGCGCTGCATCTGATCGTCGCTCAGGTTGGTGTAGCCCTGCGCCTTGGCGAGCTGTTCGCGCGCCATATCCAGGTAGCAGTTGTTGACCGCATCCTGAACCGCCTGTTTCGCCTGCCCGGCGAGATCCTGGGCACGGGCGTCATCGCCGGCGGACGCGGCGTCACGAGCCTGCTGCAGCAGGTCAGCCGCATTGCCGGTGCCGGTGCACGGTTGCTGCGTGTTGTTGATCGCCATCTGCGCGTCCTGAATCGCCTGCGTTGTCGCGGCGCTCGGTTGGGGCGCGGGCGGCGGCGTCGGTTTGCTGGCACAGCCAGCGAGGGCAGCGGCGGCCAGTGCCGCAATGGCCAACTGCCGGTATGGATGATGAGACATGGGGAGACCCTCCTCTCTTATTGATTTTGCCTCAGCACTCGCTGAGACGCCGCAATGATCCAGATTCAACCCTAGCATTCAAAGGATCAACTTGCAAGCTTTGCCGCAAAGGGCTGAATTTTAAAGGGAATCCGCTGAAGGATGTGGTGCGGTGGCCTTTTTGGCGGCTTCGGCTTTGCGGCTCAACTCCAATGCCCCGGCGGCCGCATCGCTCGCCCGCTCGGCGCTGGTTCGGGCGCTGCCGAAATCGTGGCGATTCAGCGCCTCCTCAGCCTTGTGCAAATACTGCTTGGCAGCCGCAAGTTCCGCCGGCGCCTCCCGCGCCGCGCCGGCCTGCTCGGCGGCCGCGATCGCCTGGCGAGCATCGCTCATTTGCTGTACCGGGGCGGTCGCGCACGCGCCAAGCGCCGCGACCAAAGCCAGCGCCCCCGCAACCCAAAATCCCTTCCAACAATGTTTCGTCAGCATGCCGCAGCACCATTAGCCGCCACTAAACCGAGTCAAACTAGCAGCGTTCAGAGGTTATCGTCAAGAAATACCGCAGCCCGTTGGAGACGTCATTCGCCGCAATGTGCAAAAATAGCTGCTTCCCCTATTGCGAGAAGCTACGGATTTTCCATGACGATGCCGCCGCTGCCTGAACTGTCGCCTCTTGAAATCACTCAGTCCACCGCGCCACTGGATCTGCGCGCCGCAGGCAAGCTGGATGCGCTCATCGTTGTAATGCCGGCTGAGGGAACGCTCTCGAAAGCGTCACAGTTTCCGGGCCGCGAGCACATTGTCCGCTTGCGCCGGCACCGCAAGGACGACGATATCCTGGCATTCACCGATACCGGCGACCGAATGCTTCATGTCGTCGCGGGATTCGCCAAAACCGGGGCAAGCAGTTTCGAGCGCCTGACGCTGGCGAGGAAACTCATGGCCGAAGCCCGACGCTTCGATCCGGCGACCGTGGGTCTGCATACCGTTCCCGCGGACGACGCGACGATCGAGGCGCTTGTCGCGGCGGCACACGCCGCCCGGTTCCGGCTGCCGCAAATCAAACAAAAGGCGCCGTCGCCGGCACGGCTCAAGCGCCTTCGGCTGTTCCACCCACGCAAGCTCAACCTGGCACGCACCGAAGCCGCGGCTGCCGGCAACAACCTGGCACGCTGGCTGACGGGGCTGCCAGCGAACTACCTGACGCCGACGCAATATCGCGATCTGCTGGAGCCGCTCGCAAAACGCGAAGGCTGGCAATTTGAATTTCTCGACGAGAAGGCGCTGGCAAAACGCGGCGCCGGCGCTTTTCTGGCCGTCACCCAGGGCAGCAGCCGCCGCGATGCCGGCATCGCACACCTGCGATACCAGCCAACCGACTCGAACGGCGGGCCCGTGCTGGCGCTCGTCGGCAAGGGGATCTGCTTCGATACCGGCGGGATCAACATTAAAAGCGCCAAGAGCATGTTCGGTATGCACGGCGACATGCAGGGCAGCGCCGTCGCACTGGGTACGCTGTTGGCGCTCAGCCGCCTCGAGGTCGATTTTCCGGTCGATGCGTGGCTTGCAATTGCAACCAACGACATCGGCCCATCGGCCTACCGTCAGAACGAGGTAGTGACGGCGCTCAACGGCACAACGATCGAGATCGTGCACACCGACGCCGAAGGCCGGATGGCGCTCTCGGATACGCTCGCGCTGGCGAGCCAGGCGAAACCGGCGCTGCTGATCGACTACGCCACGCTGACCGGCACATGCGTCGATGCGCTGAGTACGCGCTACACCGGCGCGGTCACCAATGGCGATGCACTGAACGAGGCTGTCATCGCAGCCGGTCGTGCCAGCGGCGAACGCGTCTGGCCCTTCCCTGCCGACGCCGATTTCGACGCGGCTCTCAAGAGCGACGTGGCAGATATCAAACAATGCGCTGTCGGCAGCGAGGCCGATCAGATTCGCGCCGCGCGCTTCCTCAGTCGCTTCGTCGGCGACAGCGTGCCATGGGTGCACCTCGATCTGTCCGCCGGCGAATCGAAGGGCGGCCTCGCCCATGTTCCGACGGAAGTCACCGGCTTCGGCGTCCGGTTCACGCTGGAGTTGCTGGGCCGGCAGAGTCCGTTCGCCGGCGATCAATAGCAATTGAACCGCTGCTCAGGCCGCCTTGGCGATTCCCGGAATGCGGCAAATCAGTTTGAACAACACCAGCCGACGATCCGCCGGACGATTGCTGTAGACGTCGCCCGCCAGCATCGAAGTCACGGCCTGCTGAATCTGGAACGTGTTGTGCGGCCGGGAGAACAGCTCGCGTATGACCGGTGTCGTAAAGCGATAAATAAACCAGGAGAACTTCTTCAACCCGCGCCGCGTCTCGCGCGCGTACTCGCGCTGCAACGCGCGTTCACGCGACGGCTTGCGCAACGCACCGTCGACAACCGCCACCGCGCGGCGGGCGCTGGACATGGCGAGGTAAACGCCGGATGAAAAAACGGGGTCGAGGAAGCTATACGCGTCTCCGACCATGATCCAGCCCTTGCCGGCCATTTGTTTGCAAGCGTACGAGTAATTGCCGGCGATATAGACTTCCGACGCCATCTCAGCCTTCTCCATCCGCCCCCAGATGGCCGGCGCCTGCTGCAGCGTCTGCATCAGAAACTGATCGTTTGGCATACCGCGACGCTGCTTCAGATATTCGGGCCAGCACACGCAGCCAACGCTGGTAATGCCGTTACGCAGCGGAATCACCCAGCCCCACCCCTGCGGCAGCCAATAGATACCGATGTTGCCCGCATCTTCGCCTTCGCGCCGATCAATGCCGCGGAAATGGGCGTAGATCGCCGCGCTCTGATGCTGCGGATTTTTCTCCTTGAGCTTCCACTTGGCGCCGAAAAACGTATCGCGACCGCTGGCGTCGACGACATAGCGGGCCTCGAAACGGCACGGGCCATGCTCGTCCGATTTGGCTTCGACGATGGCGCGGCCTTCGGCATTCCATGTCACGTCCTCCACCGTGACCCGTTCGCGCGCATCGACGCCATTGGCGGCGGCGTGACGGAACAGCAGCTCGTCAAATTCCTCACGCTTGACCTGAAATGCATGCGGCGACTGACAGCCGAGGGCGGTGCGGAAATAGTAGCTGGTAAATTCGCCGGGCTTGTCCTGGGAATCGGCGAAGTCCGCGCCATGCTTGACGACGCCAATCTCGGCGACCGCATCGAACACGCCCAGGTCGCGCAATATCGGCATGTTCATCGGCAGCAGCGACTCGCCAATGTGGAAGCGCGGATGACTCACCTTTTCGAGCATGATGACGCGCCAGCCCTTGCGCGCAAGCAGTGTCGACGCGGTCGAGCCGCCGGGTCCGCCGCCGATCACCAGCACGTCGCAACTTTCTGTCTGCATCTCGTTATCCACTACCTTCTCCTGTTCACTCAGGTCGAGCCACCGTTACCACCAGGCGATCATCGCCGCCGCCATCCATCACCACGTCGCGAATGTCACCGGCCGCGAGCGCCGAGAGCAAAGGCAGGCAACGCGCCGCGGGATTGCCAAGGCGCAGCGCCTCGAGCACGGCATCCTGCATGACCGTTTCCGCCACCGGAGTCGTTTCAAAATGCAGCGATAACGCCGGCGCATCATTCGCGCCAGCGGGCGTCAGCGCCAGTGCGACGGCAAAACCGATGGCGATACCGCACACGTCCGCCAGCGGCGCGGGACCGGGCAGGTCGTACGCGACCAGCATCACCGGCGCCTCTTCCACGGCACACTGCGTCGCCGCCTCCAGCAGGCCGGCGGCGAACGACGCCGGTCCGGCCGACAGCGAAGTCGACGCGCGCTCACAACCGCTCGCAATGCCCCAATAGCCGCCCGGCGCATTATGCACGGAATTGTGGAACCGGGTCGGCGACAACAGGCGCGGGTCGCGCGCAAGCGTTTCGCAAATATTGCCCAGCGTCGCAAGATCGCCTCCGCTGGAACTGAAAACCGTCGCGTAATCGCGCGCGTCCTGTCTTCCGGCGGCGGCACAGGCCTGCCCGGCCACTTCGACGGCGAGGCGTGCGGTGGCGATGCTGCGGCGCCGCTCCTGCGGAGATAACGTGGCCGCGGGCGGATCGCCGCATTTCGCCTCCTCCGGCAGTCCCGCGCCATTGAGAACGGTCTGGCACGAAGACCAATCCGTCATGCCCGGTCCCCAGACGCCGATTCCTTCAACGCGAATCGTCACGAGGGGCACCCGAATATCAGGCTGCAATTGTTTCCGCCGAAGCCGAGCGAATTGCTCATGACCCGCCGCACCGGCCGGCGCTCGTTTTCCAGCACGACCCGGCTCTTGAATGCCGGGTCGACCGCCGTCGTGTTGAGGCAGCCCGGAATCAAGCCGTTTTCCAGACTCAGGCACGCGATGACGGCTTCGGTCACGCCCGCGGCGCCGAGAGTGTGACCGGTCCAGCCCTTGGTCGAACTGCAGGGCACGCTGCCGCCGAAGACAGTCATGACCGCCATGTCTTCGATCTTGTCGTTGACGACGCTCGCGGTGCCATGGAGGTTGATGTAATCCACTGAGGGCGCGTCCAGTTCCGCCCGCTTGAGCGCTGCCTTCATCGCGCCGATCGCACCGCGGCCTTCCGGATGCGGCGAGGACATGTGGAAGGCATCGCTGCTTTCGCCGTAACCGATCAGGCGGATGCCGGATGCCGGCTCGCCGCGCTCCAGCAGCGCAAAACCGGCGCCCTCGCCGATGCTGATGCCGTCGCGATCGCGGTCGCACGGCCGGCATGGCGAAGCGGAGACAAGCTCCAGCGAATTGAAACCGTACAGCGTATTGCGGCACAGCGTATCAACGCCGCAAACGACCGCGGCATCGACGATGCCGGCCGCGATCAGCCGCGCGCCACTGGCGAAGGCCTTGGCGCTCGACGAGCAGGCCGTCGATAACGTGTAGCACGGACCGCGAAGCCCGAGGCTCAGGCGAACAAACGCGCCGAGCGCCTGCATGTTGTGCATCGTGTCGAAACGAAACGCCGCCGGCAGCGAGCCGTCAGCGGCTCGGTGCCGGTAAGCATCCTCCGTTTCGCGTATGCCGGAAGTGCTGGTGGCGGCAAGTACGGCGATGCGCCCGGCGCCATATCGCCCGATCGCGTCCGTGACCGCGCCGCGGAAACCGTCCTGATCGAGCGCACGCTCGGCGAGCCGATGATTACGACAATCGAAATTGACGGGATCCGTAGCGATCGGCGTATCGAGTCCGGCGATTTCGCCCGCGCAAGCACTGAGTCCGCCGGGATCGGAAAACGGGCGCAGGCCCGAGCGCCGTTCCTCCAGGGCTTGCAGCAGCGCGGCCTTGCCCTCGCCGGCGGCATTGGTCGCCGTGTACGCCGAAACATTGAGCGGCGTCATGCGGCGTTATGCCAGTAATCGTAAAAGTTGAACCAGTTGTATGGCATCTCGCGAGCATAATGGGCGACACGATCGGCGTACCGCTGCGCGAGCGCCTTCAGTTGCGTGTCGGCTTCGTCCAGCACCGCCGGCAAGTCCGCGAGAACCTCGAAATACACGTCGTATTCCGAAGGCGCCCGGCAGATACCGAAGCCGAGGACAATCGGAGCCTTCAACAGCATTGCAAGCAGAAAAGGACCGCTGGGCAGCCGCACAGGTCCACCCACGAATTGCACTTCGATCGATTTATCGGCATCGATAACGCGGTCAGCCAGAATGCCGACGGTCTCGCCGGCGTCCAGCGCTTCCTTCACGCGCAACAGCGTGTCCGGGCGCCCGATTTCGATCAGCATGTCTTCCGCTCCGGGGTCGAGGCGCTGCGTCATGCCGTTGATCGTGCCCGCATTGCCCCGGTACATCAGCGCCTTGACGCGCAGATCGTAGCGCGGCGCCAGCGCGCGCAGCACTTCGAAGCTCCCGAGATGCGCGCCAAACAGCAGGCAGCCGCGCCCGCCGCCATGGCTCGACTCGATGGCTTCACGGCCGTGAAGGCGAACCGTAACGTCATCCGGTCGCCTGGCCAGTCGAACCCGATCCAGGGTGCAGCTTGCAAACGTCAGGTGATGGCGGAAGATTTCCCGGAACGCCGGCGGCCGGCCGAGAACCCGTGCGAGAAAGTGGCGTGACGCGCGTACGGAATGCGTCCGGAACAGCATGAAATAAAGGCAGGTCGGATACAGTAGCGCGTAGCCGGCGTAGTAACCGCAGGCTTGGGTGATCAGCACGATCGTCCGGATGGCGAGCGGCGTGCCGGCTTCCCGATGGTGCGTCCACGATTGCGCGTTCATCGGACGGCGCCCGCCGCCGGCGGATTCGCATTCCGCAAATCCTGCATCGCCTCCCACGGCAGCTTGCCGGTTGCGTTGCGCGGCAGCGCTTCCACCTTGACCAGTGGCCGCGGCAAAAACGCCGGGTCGATGCGTTCACGCAGGTGCGCGGTAATCTCCTCGTGCGAAAGTTGCGGTGCGACCACGAACGCTGCCAGTCGGCTGCCGGGTTCCTCTGCCTCGCGCGGCGGGAGAAACACACCGTCCTCGACGCCCGGCAGCGCACACAGAATGTCATTCAAGGCGGCGAGCGACGCACGTTTGCCGGCAACCTTGACGATATCTTCGCTGCGGGGTCCGAGCAGGAACTCACCCTCCCCGACAATCTCGATCGCATCGTGCAGGGCGGTAACAACATGCGACTCCATGTCCTGCAACAGTGCGCCTTCCGGCGACAGGCGCAGCCGCAGCGGCGGAAGCAACCGCCATGCCGGCTCCGCCGTGGGGCGACGCGTGGCAATCACGCCGGTTTCGGTGCTGCCGTAAATCTCGAGTAGCGGCGCGCCCAGGCGTTCTTCGGCCAGGTGCGCCTGCTCCGCCGGGAGCGGCGCGGTCGACGACAACGTCAGCCGCGCGCAGACATCGGCCGGCGAAGCGGCATTCAGCGATTTGAGGTGAATGGGCGTCGTGACGAGCAGTGACGCAGGCGTCAGCGCCGCGGCGACATCCGCCGGAAAAAAAGGTCTGCCGGAGTGCACGGCGAGGCCATGCTGCGTCGGCAGCATGATCGCGTTTTCAAGCCCGTACATGTGCTGCGACGGCACGGTCGCCACCACGTGCGAAACGCCCTCCGCCTCGAGTTCCAGACGCCTGCCGACGTGGCGCGCGCGGCGCACCAGCGCACCCCAGCTCTTGACGTGGGGGCGCGGCGTCCCGGTGCTGCCGGAAGTATGGACGATGACCGCGGTCTGGTCGGCCGAAAACGCCAATGGCGCGCAATCCGCTCCGGCCGCCCCGCCGGTCTCGTCCCACCGGTACGCCGGTGCCGGCGGCGCTTCCGGCAGCGGCCGGTCGGTCACGATGGCCACCGACGCATAGCGTTCACACAGCGCATCAAGCGCGGACTCGGCCGCGTCTGCCGGCAGCAGTGTTACCTGTCGATTAAGGAGCGCCGCCGCAAAAACTGTAAGGAAGGCATAACGATTGTCGCAGAGATTGACGATGTAGCGCGTCGAAGGCAACCGGGCTGCCTGAGCCCTTGTCTCACGGAAAAAACGTTCCCGACCAATTCCCGTGTCGTCGTGCAGGACGACGGGCGCATCCGCCGCAAACCCGCCGAGAAAAAACAGCCGCATGGCTACTTCCGCCGATTCGCCTGTACGTATTGGCTGAGCGACCTCAGGTTGGCGAAGGCGCGATGACGTTCCGCGTCCTCGGCGCGCATCTGAAACCCGTACTTGACCGAAATCGCCAGCGATAATTCGAGCGCGTCGATTGAGTCGAGGCCCAGGCCCCGGCCGCCGAACAATGGTTCTTCCGGATTGATCGCCGCCGGATCGGCATCGAGATTGACGGCCTCGACCAGCATGGCCGCAACTTCCGCTTCAAGCGCTGATTCCGCCATCGCTTGCCCCACAAAGCTCAGTCCAGAGCCGCGATTATACATGCCACGCGTGCCAGCGGCGCGACCGCCGGTCGGAATTCCCTGCGCACTGCCCGCGACGCGGCAACGGTCCCTGTAATATTTGATCCAAAGCCATTGGCTGAGGGGGGTGCATGAACATCACAGCCAGCCAGCAAGTGCGGACGACCGTGGACGAGGCCCGCCTCGCGCGAAATCAGCGCCTGCGCAAGCAGCGCGTCATCATCGCCTTCGGCACCTATGCAATCTTTGCCTGCGCCGCGGTGGCGCTCGCATTTATCGGCGACACGCTATTGCCGGCGTGGATCGTGCTGCTCTACACGATGACGATCGCTATCGCCAATGCCGCTTTCTGGTGGCTCATTGCGACGGGACGCAACCTGCGTTTCCGCGACCCGAGCCTGACCAGCGCCCAATTACTTGCCGCGTTCTGCTTCCAGTTATTTTATTTTTTGATCAGTCGCAGCGTCTTCGCGCAGGATCTCGCGGTGCTGTCGTTCCTGCTGTCGCTGCTATTCGGCGGATTTCGCCTCGGCGCAAAGCAGATCGCCGGGCTGGCGACCCCGGCCTTCATGGTGTTCGCTGCAGTCATGGTTGCACAGCACGGACTGGTCGGCCAGACCCTGGTAACCGGCGTGGCGCGAGCCACCATCTACACGCTGTTGTTCGTCGGGATCACGTTTTTTGCCGGCTATCTCAGCAATTTGCGTTCACATCTGTCGGTGCGCAATCAGGATCTGCGCAAGGCGATGGCGCGCATCGAAGAACTGGTGATCCACGACGACCTCACGGGTGTCTTCAATCGGAGGCACATCCACAATCTGCTCCGCGGCGAAGTAGCGCGCGCCGAGCGCACCGGTTCGGCGTTCACGGTCTGCATGCTCGACGTGGATCATTTCAAGCGGATCAACGACACGCACGGCCACCCGGTCGGCGACGAGATCTTACGGCGGGTGGTGCGGCGGATTGCCGAGGGATTGCGGCAACTGGACAACGTCGGCCGTAATGACCAAGACGATACGCTGGGCCGGTTCGGCGGCGAAGAGTTCCTGCTGGTATTGCCGGCCACCGGAACCGACGGCGCGTACGCCTGCGCCGAGCGGCTGCGCGAAGCGGTCGCGTCCACGCCGGTGTGGACCGAGGCCGGCGAACTCAGTGTGACGATCTCCGGCGGCATCGCCGAATATCAGGTTGGAGAGGGAGTCGAAGGCGTGCTCAAACGGGCGGACGAAGCCCTTTATCTTGCCAAGGAACGCGGGCGGAATCGAATCGAAGGGATGCCATCTCCTGTGTCTAATACCGCAACAGGACGGAGCCCCAGGTAAAGCCGCCGCCGAAGGCTTCCATCACGACCGTCTGGCCACGCTGAATGCGGCCGTCGCGCACCGCGACGTCGAATGCCATCGGCACAGAAGCAGAGGACGTATTGGCATGCTCACGGATGGTCTGCACCACGCGATCCATCGGCATTTTCAGTTTCTTCGCCGTGGCTTCGATGATGCGCTGGTTGGCCTGATGAGGTACCAGCCAGTCGATCGCGCTGTGCTCCATCTCGGCGGCAGCCAGCGTTTCCTGGACAATCTGACCCAGCGTATTCACGGCTACCCGGAAGACTTCATTGCCCTTCATCTGCACGAAGTCCTTGCCGGCCTTCCACGAATCAAAGCCCTTCGAGACGCCGGAAGGGAAAAACAGCAGATCCTTGTATTGGCCGTCTGCATGCAGATGCGTTGACAGGATGCCCGCTTCCTCGGACGGCCCGAGCACGACCGCGCCGGCACCATCGCCAAACAGCACGCAGGTCGAGCGATCGCTCCAGTCAACCATGCGGGACAAGGTCTCCGCGCCAATCACCAGCGCCCGCTTCGCCTCGCCGGCGCGAACGAATTTATCGGCCACGGACAATGCATAGATGAAACCGGTACAAGCGGCTTCCAGGCTGAACGCCGGACAGTTGTGAATGTCGAGGCGCTGCTGCAAAAGGCAGCCCATGTTCGGAAAGACCTGGTCGGGTGTGGTTGTGCCGACGATGATCAGGTCGATGTCGGCCGCTTCGACGCCGGCAGCTTCCATCGCCCGGCGCGCGGCCTGCTCGGCCAAATCGCAGGTCGTTTCGCCTTCGGAGGCAATGTGGCGGCGCTCAATGCCGGTTCTCGTGCGAATCCATTCGTCGCTGGTATCGACCCGCTTTTCGAGATCGAAATTGGTCACGACGTTCTCGGGCAGATAATGCCCAGTGCCGAGGATCCGGGAATAGGTCACTGGTGGTTCTCCACTAGCCTTGCTCCTTGATCAGCTGACTCTCAAGCAGCCGGGTGATTCGTTTGGGCACCTGCTTTTCCGCTTCCAGCATGCCGATCCGGATGGCGTTGGCAAACGACACCTGGTCGGCGCCGCCATGACTCTTGATCACGATGCCGTTCAGGCCGAGCAGGCTCGCGCCATTATACAGGCGCGGATCGAGGCGGCGCTTGAGCGCGCGCAGCACCGGCGACGACACGCCGCCCAGCAGTTTGGTGAACTGGTTGCGGGTGAATTCCTGGCGAATGTAGGCGCCGATCATCCTGGCCAGGCCTTCGATGGTTTTCAGCGCAACATTGCCGACGAAGCCGTCGCTCACGACCACGTCGACGCGCCCGGAAAAAATATCGTTACCTTCGACGAAACCGATGTAATTCAGATCACTCTGATTCAGCAGTTGCGCCGCCTGTTTGACGCGATCGTTGCCTTTGATTTCTTCCGCACCGACATTCAACAGGCCCACCGCCGGCCTCTCGATGTTGTAGGCGGCAGTCGCCAGCGCCGAACCCATCACGCCGAATTGAAACAGGTGTTCCGGCGTGCAGTCGGTATTGGCGCCAAGGTCGAGCATCAGCGTGTGGCCGTTCATGGCCGGGATCGGCGAGATGATCGCGGGGCGATCGATGCCGGGCAGCGTCTTCAGGACGAATCGCGCGGTCGCCATCAGCGCGCCGGTATTGCCAGCGCTGATGCATGCCTGCGCCGCCCCGTCCTTCACGAGATTGATCGCGACGCGCATCGACGAGTCTTTCTTGCCGCGCAGCGCCTGTTGCGGCGGCTCGTCCATGCCGACGACTTCAGAGGCGTGTTGCAGCCGCAGGCGCTTGTGCCCGGCGCTGCTGCGCGCGGCCAGCAAAGGTTGGACGACGGCGGTATCGCCGACCAGGATCAACTCCAGATCGGGCTCGGCATGCAGCCGTTCGAGTGCCGCATCGATAGCCAGTTCGGGACCGCGATCGCCGCTCATCACGTCGATCGCGATCACGACTTTTGAGTTCGACTCGCGAATTTCGGCCGGCCCGATCACGGACGCCCGCGCCGGTTCGCCTTCCGGATTCGCGGAACGGCCTTCCCGGTCGTCAGGAAACTTGCTCAAGGAATATTCCTGCTTGCTTGCAGCGCCGCAATCACAGGCGGCGCCGGAGCGTCAGTCTTCTTCCTGGGAAGTCTCCACGACCTTGCGGCCGCGATAATAGCCATCGGCACTGATGTGATGGCGGCGGTGAGTTTCGCCGGTGGTGGGTTCGATCGACAACGTCGGCCCCTTGAGCGAGTCGTGCGAACGACGCATGCCGCGCTTCGACGGCGTTTTGCGATTTTGCTGGACAGCCATTTCGGTCTCCAATTCGGGCCGGCGAAAACTAGCGCTCGCGCCGGCCGCTCTTCAATTGATTCAATGCCGCGAACGGGTTATCCGCGGACTCTTCGTCCGCCTCCGATCGCATCAAGTTTTCCACCGGCCCGCAATCCGCGGGGTCGGCATGACGCGCCACCGCCGGCAGCGCGAGCAGCAGTTCGTCCTCGATCAGCTCCGGCAGCGACCCGGAGCCCTCCGGCCACATCAGCGGCTCGAACTCGTCCGGCAGCGCCGCAGCTTCGTCATCATTGTGCGCCAGCGCCAGCGAGAACCGCGCCTTGAGCGGCCAATCCAGGCCTTCCAGGCAGCGCTGACACGTCAACTGCACCTGGGCCTCGGCCTGACCGCGCACAACCACCCGTCCGCCGTTCCCGGGCGCAAACTCCACTTCAGCCACGGCGTCACCGGCCGGCGCAACCAGGCAGCGCGCGAGCCGCGGCATTTTTTGTAGTGGGATTACGCCCGCCAGTCGAGTATGCTGCTGCGCCAGAAGTTCCGCGTTGATCCATTCCGGCAGCGGCTCGGACATAATCGCGCAATTCTACGGCCGACGGCCTTCACTGTCAAAGAAGAATCATGGCTCTTCCGATCATTCTCGCTTCCTCGTCCCCCTACCGCCGAGAGCTACTCGCGCGCCTCAGGCTGCCATTCGAGTGCCACAGCCCCGACATCGACGAAACGCCGCTGGCCGGGGAACTCCCGGCGGCACTGGCCGAGCGGCTGGCGCGAACCAAAGCTGAGGCTGTGGCCAGCAGCCGACATGAGCCGTCCCTGGTAATCGGTTCTGATCAGGTAGCGAGCATCGGCGGCGAGCCGATTGGCAAGCCCGGCAGCCACGAGCGAGCACGCGCCCAGCTTCAGCGCGCATCGGGCCGGACGCTCGACTTTTACACGGCACTGACAATATTGAATTCCGGCAGCGGGCGCCGCGAAAATGCACTCGACGTGACACGCGTCACTTTCCGGAGGCTTGCGGATGCAGAAATTGAGCGCTATCTGGATCATGAATGTCCCTACAACTGCGCCGGCAGCTTTAAAGCGGAAGGCTTGGGAATTACGTTATTCAAGTCCATCGAATCCAGCGACCCAACGGCGCTGATCGGCCTGCCGCTCATTGCCGTTTCCACTTTGCTTCGCCGTTTCGAACTTTGCTTGCCATAACGACTCTATGCAGTCCCAGGTTTTTTTCGCAGATCAAGCATCATGTTAGCTCGGCTGATAGCAGCCGCCGCCATTATCGATTGGCGCGATTTTCGCATTCGCAGAATGTGGTGCCCGCTATGTTCGCGACCGCGGGTGATGGTCAGATTGAGCGACGATGAGATTGGCGTACGCTGTGCCGGCTGCGGGGCGAGTGCGGTATCCATGTCGGTGGCTTCCGTACTGCGGCAGGTTGTCCCGGCGCTCGCGGCAAGTCACGTGTACGAGATGTCTGCACGTGGTGCGCTATTCCGTTGGTTGCAGATTCACGCAGGCGAACTGACCTGTTCGGAATTCCTTGACGATGTCGCTCCCGGTCAATTCCAAAACGGCGTGCAGTGCCAGGATGTGCGGCGACTGACCTATGC
>DASSBR010000073.1:0-11813 GCA_035698525.1 Gammaproteobacteria bacterium | reverse complement strand
GGTGTTGCGGCGGCTGCCCGATCTTGACGTCAATTTTATCGATACCGCCGATTCCTACGGACCGGACGTTTCCGAACCGCTGATACGCGAAGCGCTGCATCCTTATGACGGGATGCTTGTCGCGACGAAGGCGGGGCTCACACGCTGTGGCCCGAATAAATGGGCGCCGGTCGGGCGGCCCGAGTATCTGCGCCAGCAGGCTTTGATGAGTTTGCGCCGGCTTGGCGTGGATCAGATCGGCCTGTGGCAGTTGCACCGGATCGACAACAAGGTGCCTCGCGACGAGCAGTTCGACGCTGTCAAATCGTTGCTTGACGACGGCATCATCGCGCGCGCGGGTTTGAGTGAAGTCTCGGTGGCGGATATTGAAGAAGCTTCGCGGTACTTTCCTGTGGTGACTGTGCAGAATCGCCACAACATCCTCGATCGTCAATACGAAGACGTGCTCGAGTACTGTGAACAGCACAATATCGGCTTCATTCCCTGGTATCCGCTCGCGGCAGGCGATTTGCGGGAAGACTCGGCGCTGGTAAAAGTCGCCGAGGCGCATGATGCCAGCACGCGCCAGATTGCTCTCGCGTGGTTGCTTGCGCGCAGCCCGGTGATGCTGCCGATTCCCGGGACGTCCAAAGTCTCCCATCTGGAGGAAAATGTGGACGCCGCCGGGATCGAACTGTCAAGCGATGAGATGCACGCGCTGGATGGCGGCAGCCTAAGGTCCGACTGAATTCCGCTGTTGAATCACCCGCTTTTGGCGCTTGCCGCCGCCTGCAGTGCCTGCGCTGCCTCCTGGGCGGATCGCTGCGCTTCCTTCAGGTCGTCCTCTTTGACGCCGGCACGCGCGGATGCCAACGCATTCTTCAACGCCTGGTGCAACTTGGCTTGCCCGGCAGCATCGGGCAGCGCGCCTGAACCCATGCCCTTGCACGGATTGGCGGCCGAGGAGTCGAACGCCGCGTCGTTCGGGCCGACCAGGCAGTTGATGACGTGATGCAGGTGCGCGTGGGTCATCTTGATCGAACTCGCACCGGCAGCCATCAGGGCGTGCGCATGCGCCGTCGTGACCTCCTGCTTGACTGCATTGTTTCCGGCGAAGGCGATAAGGGGCAGTGCCGCCAGCGATAGGGTCACCGCGGCGAACAAGGACGATTTTTTCATTGCTATACCTCCTGCGGGTACGCGAGCTTTTGATACTCGCTTTCGTACTATAACGTGAACGGGCAATCAGGCCGATTTACGGGTAAGATTCGGCCCCGGTCCACGTTTCTCGTCCGGATTGCTCAATGCCCGTTTCGCAGGATGTTTCGACAGCCAGGATGCCGTTCGCGGCGGATGCACGCCTTGAAGCGCGCAACCTCGAAGTCTGGCGTGGCGAGCGGCGGCTGTTGCGCGACTTCGGCTTTGCGCTCGCGGCCGGGCAGCTCGGGCGGCTGACGGGACCGAACGGGAGCGGCAAAACCTCCCTGATTCGCGTGTTGCTGGGCCTTTCGGTGCCGGAAACGGGTACGATCGAATGGTGCGGCGAGCCCATTCGCCGCAGCGCCGGCTACCGGGATGCGATTGCCTATGTGGGCCATGTCGGCGGCGTGACGGACAACCTGAGCGCGCGGGAAAACCTGCGCTATGCGGCGAGCCTGATGCCGGCAAAGCCGCGCGTTTCAATCGAGGCGGCGCTGGCGGAAGTCGGGTTGATGCGCGTCGGCGAGCGGCCTGCGATGACTTTTTCGGCCGGTCAGCGGCGCCGGCTCGCGCTGGCGCGGCTGCTGATGTCGTCCGCCCGGTTGTGGTTTCTGGACGAGCCGCTGACGAATCTCGATACTGCGGGTACCGCGCTGATCGGCAAATTGCTGCGCGCGCATCTCGCCGGCGGCGGCATGGCGATCGTCGCGAGCCACCAGGCGATCGATTGCGACCCGCAGTCCGTGGTCGAACTGGATCTCACCCGATGACCGCCGTCGCTTGCCGGGAACTGCTGCGCCGCGACCTCACGCTGGCGTACCGTCGCCGCGGCGAAATCCTCACACCGCTGATCTTCTTCGTGATTGTCACGGCGCTGTTTCCGCTCGCGCTCAATCCGACGCCGGAGTTGCTGCGCGTGATCGCGCCGGCCGTGGTGTGGGTCGCCGCGCTGCTTGCCAGCCTGCTCGCGCAATCGGCGCTGTTCGGCCACGACTACGAGGACGGCACCCTCGAACAGCTTGTGTTGAGCCCGCAGCCGCTGGAGCTGCTGGTGCTGGTGCGCGTGCTGGCGCATTGGCTGGTGACCGGACTGCCGCTGGTGATCCTGTCGCCGCTGATGGCGACGATGCTGGCGTTTCCGGCGGACGCGATGTGGGCGCTGGTGTCGGGGCTGGCGCTCGGTACGCCGGTGTTGAGCATGTTGGGCGCGATCGGCTCGGCTGTGACGGTCGGCCTCAGGCGCAGCGGTATGCTGCTGCCGATCCTGGTGCTGCCGCTGTGCGTTCCGGTGCTGGTCTTCGGCGCCCGTGGTGCGGCGCTGGCGGCGGAGTGCGCGCCGATTACGGGGCCGTTGTATTTACTGGCCGCACTGTTGGTGCTCAGTCTCACGCTCGGGCCTTTGGCCGTGGCGGCCGGATTGCGGGTCAGCATGGAGACTTAGCCGCAATCGCTTGATATCGCTCAAGACAAACAGCGGCGCAGAGCGTAAAATACCGCTGTTTAATTCGCCTCTGGTCGCACGGATGCGTCCCCGCCGTTGACATCGATGCCGAAATTTTTCCATCAATTGGCTTCGCCGCCGCATTTCTACCGGATCGCAGGGCCGTGGGCGCGCTGGTTCGGCTGGATCGCGCTGGTGCTGATCCTCGCCGGCCTGTACGGCGGCCTGTGGTGGGCGCCGCCGGATTATCAGCAGGGCGACGGCTTCCGCATCATCTACATTCACGTCCCCAGCGCGTGGATGTCGCTGTTCATCTACGTGACGATGGCGATCAGCGCCGGCATCGGCCTGATCTGGCGCATCAAGCTCGCACACGTTGTGGCCGCCGCGGCCGCGCCGATCGGCGCGTCGTTCACGTTTCTCGCGCTGGTCACCGGCTCGCTGTGGGGCAAGCCGATGTGGGGCACGTATTGGGTCTGGGATGCCCGGCTGACGTCGGAATTGCTGCTGCTGTTCCTGTATCTCGGCTACATATCGCTGAACCGCGCATTTCCGGACCAGCGTACCGGCGATCGCGCCAGCGCCATTCTGGCGCTGGTGGGTGTGATCAACGTGCCGATCATCCATTATTCCGTGCAGTGGTGGAACACGCTGCACCAGGGGCCGACCGTGTTCAAGGCGGGCGGCCCGTCAATCGCGCCGGATATGCTGATTCCGCTGCTGGTCATGATTGTCGGTTTCATGGCGTACTTCGGTTCGGTGCTGCTGGTCCGCGTTCGGACGGACGTGCTGGAGCGGGAACGGCACAAGAATTGGGCTCAATTAGTTGTTGAAAATGAATAGCTTGCACGAGTTTCTTACCATGGGAGGTTATGCGGTTTACGTGTGGCCGTCCTATGGAATTGTGGCGGTCGTGATGATCGCCAACGTCGTCATGGCACGCCGCCGCCATCGCCGGGTCGTTCAGGCCCTGCAGCGGCGCGTCGAACTCGATGGGCAGGAGGTCGCATGACGCCGCGCCGCAAACGCATGATCTTCGTCGCCGCCATCGTGATCGGCGTCGGCGTCGCCGCGGCGCTGGGGCTGCGCGCTTTTCGCGGCAATCTGTTGTACTACTTCACGCCGACGCAAATCGCGGCCGGCAAGGCCCCGATCGGCCAGCGCTTCCGCATGGGCGGACTGGTCGTGCCCGGCAGCATTCATCGCAAGCCCGGCAGCATGACCGTGCGATTCACGCTTACCGATACCACCGACAGCGTGCCGGTTACGTACACCGGCATCCTGCCGGACCTGTTCCGCGAAGGGCAGGGCATTGTCGTGCATGGCAAGCTGCTGCCCGATCATCAATTCGTAGCCGACCAGGTGCTTGCGAAGCACAGCTCGGATTACATGCCGCCGGCCGTGGCCGCGGAGTTGAAGAAAAAAGGCGTCAAGCTGACGTCCGCCGATAACCTATGATCCCCGAGCTTGGCCACCTCGCGCTGATTCTCGCGCTGGTGCTGGCGCTGGCGCAGAGCGTCTTCGGACTCGCCGGCGCGCAGCGGCGCGACGCGTCCTGGATGGGCAGCGTCCGGCCGATTGCTTACGGGCAGTTCCTGTTCGTGCTCATTTCGTTCGGCTGCCTGATGTATTCATTCGCGATCAGCGATTTCACCGTCGCCTACGTCGCCGAGAACTCCAATACGCAGTTGCCGCTGTTTTACAAGCTGGCCGCCGTGTGGGGCGCGCACGAAGGCTCGCTGCTGCTCTGGATTTTGATCCTCAATATCTGGACGGCCGCTGTGGCGCGATTCAGCCATCGGCTGCCGATCGAATTCACGAGCCGCGTTCTGGGCGTGATGGGCGTCATCAGTGTTGGCTTTCTGCTGTTCAGCCTGACGACATCCAACCCGTTCTTCCGGCTGTTGCCGCCGCCGGTACAGGGACGCGATCTCAACCCGATCCTTCAGGATCCGGCGCTGGTGCTGCATCCGCCGATGCTCTACATGGGCTACGTCGGCTTTTCGGTGGCGTTCGCGTTCGCCGTCGCGGCACTGATCGGCGGCAAGATGGACGCCATCTGGGCGCGCTGGTCGCGGCCGTGGACGACCGGGGCATGGCTGTTCCTGAGTGCCGGCATCACGCTCGGAAGCTGGTGGTCCTACTACGAACTTGGCTGGGGTGGCTGGTGGTTCTGGGATCCTGTCGAAAATGCTTCGTTCATGCCGTGGCTTGCCGGGACGGCGCTGATTCATTCGCTCGCGGTCACTGAAAAGCGCGGCGCGTTCAAGAGCTGGACGGCACTGCTCGCGATTGTCGCGTTTTCGCTCAGCCTGCTGGGCACGTTCCTCGTGCGTTCGGGCGTGCTGGTGTCCGTGCATTCCTTCGCCATCAGTCCGGCGCGCGGCATTTTCGTGCTCGGGTTGATCGGTGTGGTCACCGGCGTGGCGCTTGCGCTGTATGCGTGGCGCGCACCGGCGCTGGCCGGCAGCGGCGGTGGCTTCAAGGCGTTTTCGCGCGAAACGTTCCTGCTGCTGAACAACATTCTGCTGGTTGTCGCGGCGGCAGGCGTCTTGCTTGGCACGCTTTATCCGCTCGTGCTGGAGGCCCTGAACCTCGGCAAGATTTCCGTCGGGCCACCGTATTTCAATCGAGTCTTTCTGCCATTGATCGTGCCACTTTTCCTGGTGATCGGCATCGGCCCGTACGTGAACTGGAAACGCGGGCAGGGCGCGAAGCTTCGCAACCGCCTGGCGCTACCGGCGGCGGTGGCCATCGGCGCCGCGGCGTTGACCGCTATCGCCGGCTGGACCGACGTTTCCCTGGCAGCCGTTGCCGGCGTCGGTCTCGGAGTCTGGGTGCTGGGGAGTGCGCTTGTCGAGCCGTTCGTGCGGCTGCGGCAGCGCCGTGCGGCCGGACGCAGCCTGCGCGTGCCGCGCCACATCCTCGGCATGAGCCTGGCGCACTTCGGCGCCGGTCTCGTGGTATTGGGCATTACGGTTACCAGCACGCTCAGCGTGGTGCAGAACGTCAGTGTGAAGCCGGGCGAGACAGTGCGTGCAGGCGGTTACGCGTTTACGTTCCGCGGCGTCCATGAAGTGCAGGGGCCGAATTACACTGCCCGCCAGGGGCTGGTGAAAGTCACTTACGACAACGATCCGGTTGCAACGCTGCGACCGGAAAAACGGGCGTTCACGCGCGATCAGACGGTGACGACGGAAGCCGCCATTGACGACGGCTTGTTTCGCGATCTTTACGTTGCCCTCGGCGATCCGCTCGGCGGAGGTGCGTGGAGCCTGCGCGTGCAATACAAGCCGATGGTGCGGTTCATCTGGCTTGGCGGGCTGGTGATGGCGCTTGGCGGCTTGCTGGCACTGACCGATCGCAGATACCGGGCGCGCGGCAAGGTCGCTGCCGGGCTTGATGATGCCGTGGCCGATACCCCATTCAATCCTTCGGCACCAAAGAGCAGGGCAACCATAATCGCCGCGGAGGAACAAAGCTGATGTGGCGCTATGCGCTGCCGCTTGCGATCCTGGCGGGGCTGGTCGGTATTTTCTGGCACGGCCTTCATGTGGATCCCAGCCGCGTACCGTCGCCATTCATCGGCAAGCCGGCGCCGCAGTTCTCGTTGTCCGAGTTGCGCCATCCGGACGAAACTTTCAGCACCAGCCAGTTGCACGGCCAGATCGCACTGGTCAACTTCTGGGGCACCTGGTGCGTGTCGTGCCGGGAAGAACACCCGACACTGATGCAGTTTGCGGCGCATCACGATGTGCCCATTTACGGCGTTGACTACAAGGACACGCGCGCCGCGGCTGTGGAGTGGCTCGGAAAGAGGGGCGATCCATACGCCAGGGTCGCGTTCGATCCGAAAAGCGATGCCGCGATCAACTGGGGCGTCTATGGCGCGCCGGAAACCTTTCTGATCGACGCCAACGGCGTGATTCGCCACAAGTACATCGGACCGCTGACGCCGGAGTTGATCAAGAACGATCTGCTGCCGCGCATCGCCAGGCTGCGGGCGGAAAATTGAAGCGTTTGACCTTGATGCTCGCGCTGCTGCTCGTGGCGGCGAATGCCGTGGCGATCGATACCAATCACTTGCCGACACCGGCGCTGCAGTCGCGTTACGAGGCACTGACGCACCAGTTTCGCTGCCTCGTTTGCCAGGACGAAGACATCGCGACGTCCAACGCCGACCTCGCGGTCAATTTGCGCAACCGCGTGCGCGACATGCTGCTTGCCGGCAAGACCGACAAGCAGATCGTCGATTACATGGTCGATCGCTACGGGCAGTTCGTGCTCTACAAGCCGCCGTTGCAGCCCAACACGTTGTTGCTTTGGCTGGGGCCGTTCGCGCTGCTGCTGATCGCGCTCGGCAGCTTGTTCTGGATTGTCAGGAAACGCTCCGCAATGGCGGCTGATTCATGAGCTTTATAATCATTGCCGCGGCCATGTTCCTGGCCGCCGTTGGCTTCATCGCGATTCCGTTGCTCCGGCAGCGGCGTGCCGCATCCATGCCGCTGACCGCCGTCAATGAGGAAATTCGCGCGGCGCGGCTGGAAGAGTTGCGCGCGGATGTCGCCGCCGGCGATCTCGCGCAAAGCGACTACGAGGCCGCACGACGCGATCTCGAAGCCGACTTCAGCGATACAGCCGAAGAACCCGAAATCCGGCTGCGCAGCCGCGGCTGGATCGCGGCGCTGGTCGTCGCGGCCATTGTGCCGCTGCTGACGGCTGCCTTGTACCTGAACCTCGGAAGCTGGCGCAGTGCGCTCTATGGGGACGATTCGCTGAGCGCCATGACCGCGAACGTGACCCGGCGCCTGGAAAAGGCGCCGAACGATGTGTCTGGCTGGGAGTTTCTCGGACAGGCCTATTCGGGCAGCGGCCAGTACGAAAAAGCGGCCGACGCGTGGCGGCACGTCGTGGCGCTGACCGGCGGCGAGAACGCCAATGCGCTTTCGGCTCTGGGCGCGGCCGAGATGTTCGGCAACAAGATGCAGGCGGGGCCGGAGCAGGCGCAACTGTTCGACAAGGTTTTGAAGCTGGATCCGACCAATGCCGGCGGGCTGCTGTTCGGCGGCATTGTCGCAATGCAGCGAGGTGACAAGGCGACCGCCATCGATCGCTGGCAGCGTCTGTTGAAGCAGAATCCACCCGCGCCGTTGCGAAAGATTCTGGCGGCGCGCATCGTTGCCGCCGGCGGCACGCTTCCGGCCGTGAAGGCCGCACCGGCGGCGCCCGCCGCGGCGATTCAGGTTGAGGTCAAACTGGCTGCCGCCGTGAAGGCGCAAGTGCCGGACCCGGCGACGTTATTCGTATTCATCCGGCCAGCCACGTCGGCAGGCGGGCCGCCGCTGGCCGTGCGCCGGCTGAACGTGGATCAGTTTCCTGTGAAGGTGCAGCTCTCGGACGCCGATTCGATGATTCCGGGGCGGCATCTCGAAGATTATAAAAACCTGCGCATCGTCGCGCGGATTTCAAAATCCGGCGCGCCGCTTCAGCACGCGGGCGACATTTTCGGCAGCGCCGAATTCGCGTGGAATGCCAGGGCGGCGTCCCTCGACATCGTGTTGAATCAAGTCGCCGGCAGCGAGTAAACGCGATCAGCCGGAAGAGGGCATTGGCGGCTGCATTGTCGATGGCATCATCGTCGTGCGCGGCGCCGGCATCATTCCGTCAACAGCGCCGGGAGCATGCTCGTGTTCATGCTTCTCCATCTCCTCCGCACCGGCGCTGAGCACCTGGTATCGCTCAGCGCTCATGCCCGGCAGCGCGTGCAGGAAGGCGACGATATCCCACAAATCCTCGTCGCTGTGCGTCGGGCCCCACGCCGGCATGGCTGTCATGCGAATGCCGTTTTTGACGATCCAGTAGGCCTCATTCGGCTCGATGTATTTCGCGATACGCGGCAGGTTCGGCGGTCGCGGATTGAGGCCCTTGCGCGTTTCGGACGTCTTCTGCCCAGGTGCAAGGTGGCAGACCGCGCACATGGCGGCGTAATGCTTCGCGCCCATCGCAATCTTTTTCGGATCGTTGAGGTTGCCCGGAACGTGAACGTCGCCCACGCGGGCTTCAATCGAGTTTTGACGTGTCGTTCTAACGATCCAGTCGACCCAGGCGGGATTGTCCTGGGTCGCTGCAACGTCGAACGAGCCTGAAGAAATATAGGCAAGAAATCCGCCAATAATCGCCGCGAAGACGATTATAAAAGCCAGAAAGCATCTCATGGGGCGCTCCGGTCTGTGTTGTTGCAGCCAATCCTATCATTGCGCGCGGCATTTTCCACGCGTTGTTTGAGCGCCTGGTTCATGCCGTGGAATGCCGTTCCCAGGCGCGGCTTCAGGTAAATCCACACGAAAGGCACCAACACACCGGAAAATGTTTCCTGATGGATGAAGCGCGTCGAGCCGCCATCTTCGGGCTCGACAGCCAGGCTGTGTTCGCCATCGAAGATGCCGGCCAGACCGAGGCGGCCGATCCAGCGGATCTCGCGTCCGGGTAGCATCCGGATCACGCAGGGCCTGAATCTCGTAGTTTTGCCGGCTTCCATGGTCAACGTCACTTGCAGGCGTGCGCCAACTTCCAGCGCGCCTTCAATTTGCCTGATAAACGGATTCCAGTCGCCGTAGTCGGTGGTACGGACCAGCACATCCCAGACATGGGCGACTGGGGCGGCGATGACGATTTCCGAGTAGATATGCTTCTTCATTCGGGACACGCAACATAAGAACCGGGGTTTCCATTGTGCCTGCAAAAAAACTAATGATGAAGCGCGCGGGACCGGCCACGGCGTGTGCTAGAATCGCCGCTCATGGCATTAGTCCAGGTCAGGGAACCGACCCGGAACTTTTCTCCCAGACGATTCCCCGAACCCGTTACCTTTGCCTGCGCTGCATATGAAGCGCGCACGGTTGTGCCAATCCTGCAGAAACAAAAAGGTGTGATGATTGAAACCGCGCATACTCATCGTCGATGACGATCGCGCCATTCTTGAAGGCCTCAGCATGTTGCTTGAGGAAAACTACGAAACGCTGACGGCTCTGGATGGCGACGAAGCCTTGCGAACGCTCGATCGCGAAGAAGTCGACGCCATAGTGCTCGACATGCTTATGCCGGTCATCGACGGCGCAGGCGTGCTGCGCGCGCTTTCGGAACGGGAGTCAAGGCTCCCGGTCATCGTGATTTCCGCCCACAAGGAATTGCAGGACCGCGCCGAGTCGCTGGGCGCGGCAGACGCAATCTCGAAACCGTTCGATGTTGCCTTGCTGGAACAGAAGATTTCGCAAGTGCTGAAGAAGAAGAGCGGAAACGAGGATGGCGGGGGCAGCGAGCCGTCGACTGGGTTCTGGTCGGGAGGTTCAGGCGACCACGGGGTGCATCTGGCACCTGCGGGATTGCGCTAAGAATCGCTATGTCTGTTATATTACATAATATACATTATGCGAAGTAATGTATATACAAACCTATATATTGGATTGTTCCCCATCGCCCCGTGCCAGCGGCGGCGCACCGCGCTCGATTTCCGAATGCAGGTCCGGATCCACGCCCAGGGCATACGCGGTCATTGACAGCGAGCCCATCGCGTAGCCGCTGATCAGCGTTTTTGCCGGTTCGCTCGCGGCGGCGGCTAATCCGGCGAGATACAGCAGCGGGATGAAATGATCCGGCGTCGGGACCGATGCGTGGAAATCGGGATGCTCCTGCAGGCCGAGAATGTCCTCGGGCCGACTCTCCATGATCGTGGCGACCGCCTCATCGAAGCGCCGGTTCCAGTCAAATGCGGCGTCCGGCCGCGCCCATTCAATCCGGCGCAGATTGTGTACGACGTTGCCGCTGCACAGGATCAGGATGTTTTTGTTGCGCAACGGCGCGAGTCGCTTGCCAATGTCGAAATGATAGTCGAACGGTTTCAGCGCGTTGATGGCCAGTTCGACCACGGGAATGTCGGCCTTCGGGAACATGTGCACCAGCACCGACCAGGTGCCGTGATCGATACCCCAGCTATCCCGGTCAAGACCCGCTCCTATCGGTTCGAGGGCTTCAGCAACTTCGGCCGCGACATCCGGTGCGCCCGGTACGGGATACTCGACGTCGAACAGTGACTGTGGAAAGCCGTAAAAATCGTGGATCGTCCGCGGTTTTTCCATCGCCGTGACGGCGGTCGCGTTCACGTACCAGTGCGCGGAGATGGCGACGATGGCCCGGGGACGCGGAATGCCGCGCCCCAGCAGACGCCACGCTTCGGTATACCGGTTGCGGTCAAGCGCGTTCATCGGCGTTCCATGACCCAGAAACACGGCCGGCATTAATCCATTTTTCATAGGCTTTGATTGCTGCAGTCAAGCAGCGCGCCGGGTGTTAAATGAAGTTTTGCCGCGCGGCCCGCGGCAATCTCAAGCGCCGCCGCGTAAGGTGCATCCGGTCGATACAACTGCCGGCCGGGAATCATTCGCAACACGGCGATGACGCGGCCATCGCGATTCATGAACGCGATATCGAGCGGCGCCAGCATGTGACGCATGTTGAAGTACCACTTCACGCTCGTCGATGGTGGTCTGTCCGGCCCCGCGCCAAAGCGAAAATGACCGCTCGGGACGGACGCGCCCTCCCGAGGATAGAAAAACAGGATTGCGGCGTGCGCGATGAGTTCTGGCGATGCAGCTGAGAAACCTTTCGCACGTTCCGCGACTGTGGAAGCGATATGAACGGGAAAGGATTGCTCCCCTACTCGGCACTGGGCTTTGACGGGAGGAAGCCGATAAACGCCTGCTTGCGCGGTTGCGGCAACCACGACAAATGCGGCAGCGATCCATCGGACCGGCATTGAGCGTTTATTGCGCGTCTTTTTCGCCTTCTGTCGTGAGTAATACGATTTTGCCGTAAGTATCCGATTCTATAACCGATTCATGCGCCGCGGCGGCATCGGCGAGCGACAACGTGCGTCCAACGACCGGCGCCAGGCTGCCATTCGACAGGCCGGCGCCGAGGCCCGCATGAATGCTCCGGGTTTCGGCGTCCGTCGCGCCGAAAAGGGTCATGCCGAAAATCGCCGTTTCCTTTTGCATTGTCTGCCGCGGGTCGATTTCGACGCGGCCGCGGCTGCCGATCACGACAACACGGCCACCGCGCGCCAGCAACTGCAAGTCGCGGTCCAGGTTGACGTTGGCGAGCATTTCGAGCACCAGGTCGATGCCACCGCTGCGCG
>DASSBR010000072.1:0-7688 GCA_035698525.1 Gammaproteobacteria bacterium | reverse complement strand
AAGCCATGGATGGCTGAGTTATGTTCCGGCCCCCTTTTTCAGCCCGATCTTCGGGAAGTCCAAAGTGCAGGATGCACTTTGGACCAAGCGGTAGGAGCAATGGTTTTGCCTACTTTTGCCGAAACAAAAGTAGGCCGGCTGCCGGCCGGGACCGGCACCCAATTAACCCCCGCCGAAGGCGGCACTAAATGATGAAAGAACCCATAACCCTGGCCATGACCGGCGCCTCAGGCGCCCAATACGGCCTGAGACTCCTCCAGTGCCTCCTGCAAACAGGCCACGAAATCTACCTGTTACTGTCGAAACCGGCCCGCCTGGTCATCGACACCGAAACCGACCTCGATTTACCCTCACGCCGCGCCGACATAGCCAAATACCTGGTCGCCCGCTACGGCGGCGTACCCGGCCAGTTGCACCTGTTCGGCCGCGAGGAATGGATGGCACCGCCGGCGAGCGGGTCGGCGCGCATCGCCGCGATGGTCGTCTGCCCCTGCACCACGGCGACGCTCTCGGCGCTCGCGAACGGCGCCAGCCGCAGCCTGATCGAACGGGCGGCAGACGTGATGTTGAAGGAGCGCCGCAAGCTGATCGTCGTGCCGCGCGAAACGCCGCTGTCGAGCGTGCACCTGCGCAACATGCTGACACTGTCCGATGCCGGCGCGGTCGTGCTGCCGGCGAACCCGGGCTTTTATCACCAGCCCGCGTCGATTGACGATCTGGTCGATTTCGTCGTCGCACGGATACTGGATCACCTCGATGTCGATCACGATGTCATGCCGCGGTGGGGCGCTCCGCGTGAGCGGTGATGACAACTTCGAACTGCCGCTTTTTCCGCTGGAAACCGTTCTGTTCCCGGGCGGGCGGCTGACGCTCAGAATCTTTGAGCCGCGCTATCTCGACATGATCAGCCGCTGCCTCCGCGAGGACAGCGCGTTCGGCGTCTGCCTGATCCGCGACGGCGGGGAAAGCGGCGCCGCAACGACGGCCCCGGTTGGCACACTCGCACGCATTGTCGATTGGCATCCGGGAGGCGATGGCATCCTCGGCGTTGTCGCGGTTGGCGGCGAGCGCTTCACGATAGACGAAAGCTGGCAACTGAAGGACGGCCTGAACGCCGCCCGCGTCACGTCGATTGCCGCTGACGAGCCCACGCCGCTGCCAGCCGAATGGCGGCCGCATGCCCTGATCCTGCGACGTATTCTGAACGCGCTCGAGACGCCGAATGACGAAGCCGATTTCGACGAAGCGGGTTGGGTCGGCTGCCGTTTTGCCGAGGCGCTGCCGCTGCCGCTCGCGCAGAAGCAAGTGCTTCTCGAAATGACTAATCCGCTCGAGCGCCTTCGGATGCTTCGGCCGCTGGTGGAATCGGCGCGGCGAAAGAGATGAGCAGCGTCGGCGCTTGCTGCTGTCTCACGAGCGCGGTCTGCATGGGCGCCGCGAGCATGGTCCTCATCTGGTCGAGGGCCGCCTTCGCGTCGTCCGCCGGCTGAGGCAACGTCAACAGCGGTACGTGCACCCGACGCCGGTACAGCCGCACCTGCCCCACGCTGATCGGCGTGCCGTCCATCGTTTGCCAGCCGCTCGCCCACAATCGCAAAACCCATTCCGATTCCGGCCCCGCGGGACGGATCAGCACCAGTCGCTCGCGGTGGCGGCCACGCAGTTTTGGCAGCAGCGGCAGTTCGGCAATGGCCGGATGGGGAGCGAGCCAGTGCAGCGCACCGGCCAGCGTCAGTGCCGGAGGCGCGCGCCAGCCACGCGCCAGCAGGGCGGCGGCCAATGCCTTCGGGTCGCCGGCGAGTTGAATATTGACTGGCCCGGATTGGCCTGCAACTTGTCGCCAGCCGCCATGCCGCCATGCTTCCGCTGCCACATGGCGAGGCGGCGGTGCACTGTGCGGCAGCAGGTTCCCGAGCGGCGTCCACAGCACCGCGAGTGCGAAAATCGCGATCAGACCGCCGGCCACGATGCCGACCTGGATGCCGTTCGGCACGCGCCGCAGCGGTTCGCGCACCCATCGCACAATGCGCTTGGCGGCGATCCACAGCAGCCAGAGGCAGACGGCGAGCAGGCCAACCAGCAGCATCAGCCGTCCCGCGACCGCGGCGGCCAGTTCCAGCGAGGCGCCGAAAACCATGCCGGGAAACAGGTAGGCCGGCGACCAGAGGATGGAGGCGATCACATCGACGATGGCGAAGCGGATTGGCGGCATGCCGGTCATGCCTGCGATCGCCGGGATCAGCGGACGCACCGCGCCGACGAAACGGCCGAAGATGATGCTCTTGCCGCCATGGTCGTCGAAAAACTTCACGCCTTTTGCGTACAAGGCCGGGTGACGCCGAAACGGCCAGCCCTGCTGCAATTGGTCGCGCCAGATGTAGCCGACGAGATAGCTGGCGACATCGCCCACGATCGCGCCCGCGGCCGCCCAGATTGCGATGGGCCAGAACATAAGGTAGCCGCCGCCGATCAGCGCGCCGACGCCGAACAGAATGATGATGCCGGGCACCAGGTAGCCGACCACCAGCAGTGATTCCAGGCAGGCGACCGCGAATACCGCGACGCCGGCCCAGCCGGGATTGGTGCTGACCCAGGCGAGCAGGGTGTGAAGGATGTCGCTGAACATCAGGTGCGCGAGAACGCTTTTGCCGCCGTGTCCAGAGTCGCGTCAATGACGGCGTCGTCATGCGCCCCGGAAACGAAGCCGGCTTCGAACGCCGAGGGTGCGAGATAAACGCCCGCATCCAGCATCGCGCGGAAAAAGCGCGTAAACCGATCGATGTCGCAGGCGACGACTTGCTCGTAACGCTCAACCCGCGCATCTTCGCTGAAGAACAGGCCGAACATGCCGCAGACATGATTGGTCGCAAACGGGACGCCCGATCGCGCCGCCGCATCGCGCAAACCGGCAATCAGCCTGTCGGTCGCGCGCGCCAGCCGCGGATGAAAATCCGGCGCAGAAACGATTTCAAGCGTCGCCAGACCCGCTGCTATGGCGACAGGATTACCGGACAGCGTGCCGGCCTGGTACACCGGCCCGCTCGGCGCAATCATCTCCATGATTTCGCGCCGGCCGCCGAATGCACCGACAGGCATGCCGCCGCCAATGATCTTGCCGAGCGTCGTCAGATCCGGCGTCACGCTGTAAAGCTGCTGCGCGCCGCCTGGCGCGACGCGAAAGCCCGTCATGACCTCGTCGAAAATCAGCACGCTGCCGCTCGCGCTGCACAATTCCCGCAAGCCTTCGAGAAAACCGGGAACGGGCGGGATGCAATTCATGTTGCCGGCGATCGGCTCGACGATTACGGCGGCAACTTTCGCGCCGCTTTGCGCGAACGCGTCGCGCGCGGCGTCGATGTCGTTGTAAGGCAGTGTCAGCGTATGCGCGGTCACATCCGCCGGTACGCCCGGCGAACTCGGCACGCCGAAGGTCAGCGCGCCGGAGCCGGCCTTGACCAGCAGTGCGTCCGAATGGCCGTGGTAGCCGCCCTCGAACTTGACGATGGCTTCGCGCCCGGTGAACGCGCGCGCAAGGCGGATCGCGCTCATCGTCGCTTCCGTGCCGGAATTGACCATGCGCAGCAATTCAATTGACGGCATCATTGAGACGACTTTTTCGGCGAGCCGGGTTTCCAGCGTCGTCGGCGCACCGAAGCTCAGGCCGTTGTCGACCGCCGCATGAACAGCTTCGATAACGCGCGGATGCGCGTGGCCGGCAATCATCGGCCCCCACGAGCCGACGTAGTCGATGTAGCGCCTGCCGCCTTCGTCGTACAGGTAAGGGCCCTCGGCGCGCGCGATAAAGCGCGGCGCGCCGCCGACGCTGCCGAACGCACGCACCGGCGAATTCACGCCGCCCGGGATGAAGCGCCTGGCCTGCTCGAAAAGTTCCTGCGACATGGATATTTCAATCGACAATATCAAAGCGCATGTTACCCGATATGCGGGCCGGCTGTCTGACAAATGTCAGGTCGAACGGCTGACAGAATGGCCTTTCATGACGGCGCTGCGCCGCGTATATTGCGACCTGAACGCGGGGGAAATAGTCAATGAAATATCTCGGGCTGATCGCGAGCGGCCTCAAAAGAAAAAAGCTGCGCACGCTGTTCACGTTCCTGTCGGTGCTGACGGCATTTCTGCTGTTCGGCCTGCTGGCCGCGACGCGGCAGGCGTTCACTGGCGGTACCAGCGTCGCCGGCCAGCATCGGCTTGTGACGATGAACAAGGTGTCGCTGTCGCAAAGCCTTCCGCTCGCGTATTTGCAGCGCATTCAGGCCGTACCCGATGTCGAGGATGTCACTTACGAGATCTGGTTCGGGGGCTACTATCAGGATCCGAAACAATCGGTTTTCTCGTTCGGGGTCAAGGCCGCCAATTATTTCAAAGTGTTTTCGGAACTCAGTGTGTCGCCGGCGCAATTGCAGGCGTGGAAAAGTGACCGCGGCGGCGCGATGGTCGGCGCCTCGCTGGCGCGGCGGTTCGGGTGGAAAGTAGGCGACCAGATTCCGTTGCAGTCGAACATCTGGCGCGACGAGAACGGTAACAACACCTGGACGTTGACGATCGACGGCATCTATTCCGCCGACAACGGCAATGACCAGGCGCTGTTCCTGCATTACCAGTACTGGAACGAACGCAGCGTGTTCGAGCAGGACATGACCAGCCTCTACCTGCTGACCGTAGCGCCCGGCGCCAACATGGCCACGGTCAGCGATCGGATCGACGCGCTGTTCGCGAATTCGCCGCATGAAACCCGTACCTCGACCGAGCAGGCCTTCGTGCAGAACTTCGCCGACCAACTCGGCGATATCGGTGCGATCATAACGGCGATCGTCGGCGCCGTGTTTTTCGGCATGCTGCTCGTCACGGCGAACACCATGGCGCGCGCCGTGCGCGAACGCACGGCGGAACTGGCGGTGATGAAAGCGCTCGGCTTCACGCGCGGCGCCATCGTCGCCCTGGTCGTCGGCGAGTCGGTTGTGCTGACGCTTGTCGGCGGCCTCGTCGGCCTCGGTTTCGCCTGGGTGCTGGCGGCGGGCATCGGCACGAAGCTTGCCCAATACGTGCCCGGCTTCGGCTTGTCGCAGGCCGCGGTGTGGGTTGGCGTCGGTTTCATGGTGCTGCTGGGTCTGCTGTCGGCGGTGCTGCCGTGCGTGCAGATATTGCGGATGAACATGGTCAGCGCGTTGAGGAAAGCATGAACGTATTCAGACAATTCTGGTCCGTCAGCGCGCTCAATCTGCGCAGCCTGCCGGGGCGGCTCGACGCGGCGCTGGTAGCGCTGATCGGTTTCGCCGGCGTGGTGGCGGTGCTGGTTGGCGTATTGTCGATTCGCGCCGGCTTCCAGGCGACGCTCTCCGGCACCGGCCAGCAAAATGTGGCGATTGTCCTGCGTGGCGGTGCGTCGACCGAGATCAACAGTGTGCTGCTGCACAATGACGTGCTTGCCATCGACTCGGCGCCCGGCATCGCCGCGGCCGTGGAAGGGCCGCTGACGTCGCCCGAGCTGCTGGTGCTGATCAACCGCGCGAAGCGCGGCAGCGATGTCGAGGCGAACGTGCCGTTTCGCGGCGTGACGGCAAATGCCTTTCAGGTCCATCCGCGCGTGCACATCGTGGCCGGACGGATGTTCAAGCCGGGCCTGAACGAAGTGATTGTCGGTCAGGCGGCGGCGGAGGAATTCAGCGGGCTGCAACGGGGCTCGACGTTCAAGTCGGGGCGCTACACGTGGCGCGTCGTCGGCATCATGGCCGGCGGTGGTATGCACGAATCGGAAATCTGGACGGACCTGAGCGCCTTGCAGCAGGCGTACCGGCGTGGCAATTCCGTCGAGTCGGTTTACGTGAAGCTGAACTCGCCAGCCGATTTTGACCGCTTTAAAGCAGCGGTCAGCCACGATCCGCGCCTCAACGTCAGCGTAAAGCGTGAAACCGAATATTACGCCGAGCAGTCGCAGGCGCTGACTCAACTGATCGGCGTCGCCGGGAGCATCATCGCACTGTTGATGGGTATCGGCGCCGTGTTCGGGGCGATCAACACGATGTACACGATCGTCTCCGATCGCAGTCGCGAAATTGCGACCCTGCGCGCACTTGGCTTCGGTCGCCTGGCGGTACTGGCTTCGGTGCTGCTGGAAGGCGCCGTGCTGGGGCTTGCCGGCGGGGCGCTGGGTGGTCTCGCCGCGTACCTCGCGTTCAATGGTTTTCAGGCGAGCACGGTGAACCAGTTCAGCCAGGTGGTCTTCGAGTTCGCGGTGACGCCGGCGCTTATCGGCGCCGGCGTCGTATACGCGTTGATCATGGGTTTCGTCGGTGGCCTGTTGCCGGCGATCCGTGCAGCACGTATGCCGGTGGCGACCGCCATTCGGGAACTGTAGCTACTTCTTCGCGTTCCCATGCGCCTTCACCGGCAGCACAACCTGCATGTACGGCGGCGCCGGCAACTGGCCGGGCGGCAGCGCGGCGTGCGCCGGCTTACCGGCGGGGCCGAGCGAGCGGATGTAGTAATAAACTGCGGCGAGATCTTCATCCGTCATTGCCCGGAGCGCATACCACGGCATTGGCGGGCGGGCCGTGCTGGTCCGCATCGCGTGAATCCACTGCTCGGCTGTCAGCGATTGGACGAAGAGCCTCAGGTTGATCGGATAACTGGCGCCCCACGGGCCGGCGAAGACTTCCCCTTCGCCCGTCAATAGTTGTTCCCGCGCGGCATGGCCGCCACTTCTGCTGTAGCCGGGCGTGTGGCAGTCGTTGCAGCTCGCGATCTGTACCAGGTATTCGCCGCGCTCGATCGGCGACTGCTGCTTTGCCGGGCCATGATTGGCGGCAACCGCGGTTGCGGCAGGCAAAACGGCAGCCAGGGCTATCGCCGCCAGGCAACGGGTTGTGAATCGTGTCGTCTTCATGTGCTTGTCCTCATTGTGGATAAAGCGGTTTCCGAAACAACCGGCTGTCGATGATTTAGTCTTCGCCCTTGGTGCGCGCCTCGCTCAGTTGGCTCAGCACCTTTTCGGTATCCAGTTGCCTGACCAGGCGCTCGACCATTTCCGTTGGCCCGTTCAGAGCGATCTCGATGTTCAACAAGCCGAGTTTTTGCGGTGTGCGCATATCGGTGCCCAGGTCGAAACTGGCGAGTTGATGTGCGTTTTTTAGCGCGACGCGGTCAAAAAAGAAGACAACGGATTCATGCGCAGGCCCGCCATCGGTCCTGAGGGCGAGAAAACCGGCGCCATCCCGGCGCACGGCATCGGGGTCGATGGTCATGCTTTGCGTATCATTAACTGAAATGCTGACCGCCACGGGGTCTTTCTGCTGGAACGGCATCGACTGTCGCATGCTTTGCGCTTGCTGCTGGCCCACCAGCTTCTGCATGGTTTCATAATCGCCCGCCGCTTCGGCTGCGACGATTTTCTTTTGGTAGGCCGCCGCCAGTTCCCGTTGTTGCTGCTCCCGCTCGTTTTGCGCCCCCGTTGTTGAGAATTCGCTTTCGTAGCCGACGGAAATCGGGACGAAGCCGTTTTTCCCCTTGCAGGCGGAGGCCGGCAGCGACCAATGGCCTTTCTCCAGCGCATACGGCGGCGGCAGGGCGCCGATTGCCGCGACTACGGCTTTCATGTGGTTCTTGAGCGTGACCAGGTCATCGCGCATGAATTCGGTTTTAGTCAGTCCGTCGCCGCAATAAGCATCCGC
>DASSBR010000071.1:0-41968 GCA_035698525.1 Gammaproteobacteria bacterium | reverse complement strand
GCCGAGCGAATCGATGCCGCGGCAGCGCGGCTGGATGGAGAAACGAAATGATTACGCTCTTTGTCATCATGGCCAACAACAAACGCCCCGTAGAAGTGTTCACCACGCGCGAACTCGCCGACGAAATCTGCCGCGCCTACCAGCATGCGACCAGCCGGGCCGGGGACTATCGGGTTGTTGAAGTGACGGGAGCGCTGTCGTGACCACCGTCCCCATGATGCGCGAGTGGCCCCGCAACCCGGAAATCGGCAAACCGATCAACCCGATGGACAACACGCTACGGCAACGCGCGATGTCGATCCTGTACGGGTTCGTGGATGACCCGCTGCCCGACACGGCCGACGAGGCGCGCGACGTGATCCGGTGGGCCGAGGGTTAACGCCCCGCCGCAGCATCCCGCAACTCCCGCAACGCTTCCGCCGTCTCCGCGCGCCGGGCGACTTCGATCCTGGCGCGCTCGGCGAACAGCGCATGCACCCGAGGGTTCACCGACCAGCCGGTATCGGAGCCGGTGACCCGCTTGCTGTCCACGCCGGTCAGCCACCCGGACTCCCGCAGGAGCGTGATCGTCGCCTGCTTCTGCCAGTCGGCCGCGGTCGTCCATGCCTTCATGTTCTGCTGGAGCTTCTTTTTCGTCAGCCGCAGGTCGCCCGTGGACAGGATGATTGCCGCGATCCGCTTCGCCAGTGAGTAGACCGGATCGGCGCTCGCCACGGTGTCGGTATAGAACCGCATCGCGTGGGGCAACAGGAAGCGCTGTAGCAGCGACGTGACCCGCTGCGCTGTCAGGGCACTGACCTGATGATCGGAGGGCCACAGCGAGGCGCTGGCGGTCCCGAAGCTATGGTAAGCGAGCGCCAGCCGCGGCCACAGGGCTTTCCATTTGCCGATGTTGCTGCGCAGCATATCCGGCAGCCCTTCCGTGCTCGACACCTTCACCACCCATCGGTGGAACTCGCGCCGGATGGCGTCGGCCTCCGGGGACAGCGTGACGACAAGCTGTTGCCCCTCTGCGGGCGCGCGGCTCCAGATGTTCCGGATGATGCGTTCGTAGTCGTTTCGCGCCTGCACGTCCTCTGGGCGGTCCTCGTCGCCGTACAGCGCCTTGGTCGCCACCTCCATCACCATGAACCGCTGGAGCAGGCCGTCGTCGGACATTTTCGAGACGGTTTCCTTGATCTTCTTTGGCTGCGTCGTCCCGACCAGGCTGTAGCTGAGGTTCGGCACGCGCACCGTGCCGCGGCCCATGCGGTCCTGCGTGAACGTGCCGCCGTCATACGCCTGGAGCGCCAGCGCGCGATCGGTGCCGCCCATGCCGCCGGCGCGGTAGGAATCGTGGCGCCCGAACCACAGCGCGATTTCGTCGCAGTTCATGAGCAGGCCGCGGTCGTTGTCGACGAGGAGGTCGATCAGCTTTTCCGAGGTCACGTCGTTCACGATCGCGCGCAGGTTCGGCGGGCGGTCGGGCATCGGCTCATCGGGATCAAGGCCGCCTTCGCCTTTCGCTTCGCGGCGGATCGATGCTTTCTCGCGCGCCTTGCGGATTTCGTTCGCCTTGATGTATTCGGCAATCTTCCGGTCATAGTCGCCGGAGATTTCCGCTTCGATTTTCTTCAACGGCTTCAGTGGCAGACTGATGGCTTTTGACTTCGTGCTCGACGGCGGCGCAATGACCATCAGCCACAGGCATGCGCGCTCGGTCCAGCCCTCGTTGCCCTTCGGTTTGATGACGATTCGGTCATGCGTAGCGGCGGCAGCGGCGACCAGGCACGACATCGCCATCATTTCCGGCGCCATGCCGATGATTTCCGCTTGGTCCCATGCGTAGCGCGCAATCTGCTGCGGCAGCCATTCTCGCTTCAGTTCCGGCAGGTCGTGATCGCCGAACAGGTCGATCGGATCGGCCGTCTCGCTGGAGGCCAGTGACGACAGTCGTGCCAGCCCGGACATCGCTTCGCTGATGGTGTCAGCAGGCGCGGCGCCGTTGAAGCCGTGGTTGACGACATCGGTGCCGAGTTCAATCAGTGAACGTTTCAGTGCGTGATCGCGGATGATGGCCGCGTGCGTCTCGATGCTTGACGGGATCGCCCATTGCGCGAATTCGACCAGATCGCTGCCGGCGCGGACTTCATTACCGCGGCCTTGCGACTCAAACCACTCGCCGATGGTCACTGCATCGAATGGCTTGCCTTGCTCGGCGTGTTCGCGGATCGCGCGGAAGATGTCGGCGTTCGTGCGCCAGTAGAAATCGGTGTCGGATAGCTGGAGCGCCGTCAGTGCTTCGGGCGCGATCATCAGGCTGCCGAGAACCGCTTGCTCTGCTTCGATCGAAGCGGGCGGTTGCCGAAGGTGTTCGTGCTGTGTGTCGTTCAACGTCCGGCTCCCGTCAGAGCGTCATGAATAGGTTGCCAGTTAGCAATCGAGTGACGGCTCGATGCAGCGCAGCGGGGAAGGCTCAAGGGGGTGAGCGGGACTGCGGTGTCCTGGCGAGGAGGAATGTATCAGCGAATGCCCTAGAAGGGAATGTCGTCGGGGTCCATGGGGCTGGGAATCGGCTGAACGGCTGCAGCGCCCGTCGACCGCGGTGCCGGCGGCGCCTGTCGCGCCGGCGCCTGCTCCCGGTCCCGCACCTCAAACCGATTAACAATAATCATGTCGCCGCCTTCCTTGAACGGAACGCCGGCCGGGTTGAATGACCGCTTCATCATCAGCATTTCGTTTCCGTCGTCGCCGACGAGCACTTGGCCGACGTTCTCATAACGATTTTTCGATTCACCGTCTTTCATGTAGCTGCCAGTGACAACAGCTAAATCGTGCGTCTTGCGCCATCCCATCACTCATTCTCCCTAAAGTTTTCCGGAACCCTGTCGTTGAAATACAACCTCGCACCCGAGGATTCGCCGGGCGCGAGAATTTCGATCATGCGGCCGGAATCGACATACGCATCGATCTGGCGCTGAATTTCATCGTGGAGCGGTTGCCGGTGGCGGCATGTGGTTTCGAGAATCACGAATGCGGCCCCCGCTTGATCCGATCGATCTTGTAATACGTCCCGCGCTTGCCTTCGTGCAGCTTGACCCATGCGCGTGCATCGGCTCTTGCGTCGAACCAAAGATACGGCGTCCATCGCACGGATTTCTCCGGATTGCGGCGGCTGACAAGGTATTGGGATTCGCGTTTTTCGGTCATGGTGATTCTCCTGGTTGGTTATCTGGCGGGTCGATAGTGATTGATTCGGTGGCGCCGACTATCAGATACACAATGAGAGACAAAGCGCCAACGAAGACGAGAATGGAAAGGAAAAGCAGTAGACAATCACCCATCCCGCCCCTCCGCAGTGTTGTCGGGCAGCGTGTCCGCGCCCAGCCCCTGCGAAACGGCCAGCATGTCGTCGATGGCCTGCCGAATCAGCGGCCACTCGCACCCATCGATCGAAATTGCGTGGGTGCCGATGCTTCCGCCGGGCTGCGACACTGCGACAAACGGCCCGGCCGCCTCGTCAGTGACCTCGACGACGGTCGCCATCTCGGAAAAGATCGGCTCGCCGCGCGGCTTGACGATGATGCGCGCGGGGATTGCGTGGTAGTCAGCCATCACTCCCGCCCCTCCGCTGCCAGTGCGGCTCGACCGTTCCGTCGGATCGCGGCATTCAAATCGCGCAGTAGCTGTCGCTCACGATGCGCCCATGCTTTCGATGTTGCTTGACTGCGGGTAGGCCAGTAGTTTGCGCTGGCATGGTCGCCGACCACGTAGTACCAGTTTCCGCTGACGTGCTGTTCAACGCGATACCTATCCGGAAGCTCAAACGCGTCCCTCTCGGCCAGCAGCTTTTCGTAGTCGGTGGCGAGTACCCATTGCCCGTGCGGTCGGATCACCATGTCGGCGTAGGGCTTATTGCCTGGAGGCTCCACCAATACGTGGTCGCACCGCACCACCGGCAGCCCGCGCGGGTTCTCGGGGTTATTCATTTCGTTTGCTCCGTTCGTTCCAGCGCAAGCGAGATACTGACGTACCCGCCCATGCAATCAAGGTTTTGGATGTACTCGACAATCTCGTCCGGCAGATCAAAGGAGCGCGCGTAGCGCTCGACCTCGCCGCCAGCATGCACGGCTGCGCTGGCGTCAACTGCGGCAACAACAAGGCGCACAGTCATCCCTATTCCTCCCCAACCGCAAGCACGCGGACGCGCTGGCCGGCAGTGATGGCAGAAGTTGACGCCGTTCTCTGCCGGTCCATCCACCGTGAATTGCCACATCTCACCGCACGACGTGTCCCATGCGGAGCTGGACTCGTCATACGTCCATTCGCACGATCCCGGAGCCGCATCGACCGCCTCGACCAGCGCAGCGAGCAACACGTCCGGATGATCTGCGTGCATCGTTGCCTGCACGCCCGACGCAGCCAATCGCGTCAGATACGCCTTCGCCTCTCGCAGCGCCTTCCCGTTGTTATCCGTCATATCTGTCCCTTTTTGCAGCTATTACCGGTTACGCCTCGTTTAAGGGGTCTAACTGGTGTTATGTCTCACCCGCCACCCTGGTGGTCCGTGGGTTTTCCGTCCGGGTTGCGCGAGACACGGCCAACCCGCTCAGCGCCGTCGTAGCAGACCGGGAAATACACTGAGTTCTTAGTCCAGACCGTGAACGCCTCCCCTTCGGTTCCGCCATAGCCTGAGTCGAACGACTTGTCCATTTCGGCTTCTGTCATGGTGTTCGCCTCAACGTCATCCCACGCTTCGCCGTTCTCTTTCAACGCTTCATCGAGCATCGACTTCCAGTTTTCCATTTCGTTCTCCAATTGGTGAGACATAACCAGTCATTCAACCGGAAGCCGCTTCGCGGCTCCGGTTAATTCCAGTGTTAGGTGGCTTTCCTGCTGTTTCTCTGGCTTTGTCCTTAAGCATTTCAATGCAGTCCACCGTTCCGCAGTCCTCCAGCCGCGCAACTCGGCGGCCGCATGGCGCAAGCCAACCGATGGCGCGGTCCTGGTCAAGGCCGTCCCATACCGCACGTCCACAAACGTCGCAGGCAGCTTCACGGTCCCGCAATTTTGTTCTTGCCCATCCGCTTTCCATTTCCTCTCCTTCGGTTGGCACGCCACCTAACCAGTCGTTTGAGACCGACGCCGCTTCGTCGCTCCGTTCACCTATCAATCCTCATCGGGTTAATAGGACTTTGATACTTCCGCGCAGCGGCGCGGCTCAACTCACGTGTTAGACCTACGGTTCCAGCGAGTCGCTGCCCCGGACTTCGTAAGATCAAAGCCGCCCACCCCTCCGCAGCCGCCCATTGCGTTTACCGTTGATGCGTCGCAGCAAACGGCGTAGCCGTTGCCGTCCGGGTAAAGTTCTGCCGCGCTGACAAAGCCCACCGCCTCGCTTGACCCGCAGAACGGACAGTGGGCGAGTGCAAAGCCATCTTCTTCGATCATGATGTTCGCGTGATTCGTTTCCATGATTCCTCCGGTCTAACAATTCCTTCAAGCCGAAAACCCTTCGGGTTTCGGCTTAAGTCAAACGTTAGGTTGCAGTGTGAAATTGTCATCGTCCGTAGCATGAACCCATCTGGCGTTGTAGCCGCGCATGTTGTCGTTGCACAACGGTTCGACAAAAAGCCAAGGGCCGCGCCGACCAGGCGCAAAGTTCACCGCATCCTGCGTGTGCGTGATTGCCCACCTGCCATCCCAATGCGGATCGGCAAACCGCACATTCGCCAGCTTGTTTCGTCCAGCTCGGGTTTTCGGTTCTAGCGTGATTTCCATACATCCTCCAAGCTACTCAGTGAAGCGGGCCGGTGCTGATTTCCGGCTTTGCGGCGTTACTGTATGCGTCCATACAGTGCCCCGCTGGTGCTCCCATCACGTCAACCCGTGCATTCCGCTCCACTCAATAGCCTGCAACCTAACAAGTCATTCAACGCGAAGCCACTTCGTGGCTCGCGTTAACTCGGGTGTTAGCGCCTTACTCGCGCGCCGCCGCTTCAATCGCTTCCTGGCGGGCCTTTCGTAGCTCGGCCTCGATAACGTCGCTGCGGTAGGCGCTGCCCGCTAGATTTCGCAAAACAGCAGCGTCCACGCGCAGCCGGTCGATTTCCATGTCGCGCCACGCCAGCTCCTCGGCAATCGCGGACTTGTCGAACAAATTTTCTTCCGTCATTGCGCTCATGTGGCGGCTGAAATAACCGCCGGCCTTCTCAAGCTCAATCTGGTCGCGCTCTCTGTATTGGGTTGCCATCGCTTCGCCTCCTACAGCGCTAACAATTCATTCAAGCCGAACATGCTTCGCATGTCGGCTTAATTCAGGCGTTAGCCGTCATGCCATGCCTTGATTCTTCACGTACACGCCAAGCCATTTCAGCAGGCACGGCTTGCACACTTCGCCCCTTTCAGCGCGGTACGGCAGGAACGTGGCTATCCGCCCCCGAATGAAACCGGGGCCAACATCCCGCCCATCCCCGCCGTCCACTTGAATCTCAACAATGCCATCTGTTTCATCGCACTCGTTCCCGCACAGGTCGCAGGTGCAAGTGGTGACCGTTTGAGTTTTCTTTGCCATGCTTCACTCCAAATGACGCCTAACAATTCATTCAAGCCGAAGCCGCTTCGCGGATCTGCTTGGCGCGAGTCAGGTGCAGCGACACGCGGGACTGTGCGGCGTGCGCGATAGCGATATCCAGCGCCACCAGCGCATCGCGGTCGGTCTTGTCGGTCATTTCGTTTGCTCCCACCGCTTGAGCGCATCCATCGCAGTCAACTCGGGAACGATGGTGTTCTCGTACTCGCCGCTGGTAGCGTGCGAAATCAGCCGCATCGCGCAGTAGTACACAAGCCATCGCGGCATCATGCGGGCCACCTTGTAAGGCGCCTTCGAAAGCGGCCTGCGGATATACCAGTAGACAAATTCACTGTTCATCGTTCGTTCTCCAGGACGCGGGCGAGGTCGTCGGCGGTTGGCGGGGCGGGCAAGCGACTTTCTCGATTCGGTCATTTCATGCTCCCGTCAGAACTGTTAAGCGGATCGTGGCACATCGTCAACACCCCGTCAACCCCTGTCTTGCGTCTTCTACGGAGCGGGCGATGATCGCTTTCCCGCCCGCCCGGTTGACGGCTTCGAGCCATGCGGCCTGGTCGGGGCGCGTGGCACCCGTGGCGGTCTTCGTCTCTATCGACGTGAAGACGGCAACCTTCGTTCCTACCATCTCCTGAGTCACCTCAACAGTCTCCCAGCCAATGAGGTCGCCAGAACCTCGCGCCAGTCCGAATGCGATACGCGAACCGGAGCCGCCGCGCTTCTCGGCCAGCGCGATGCACTCACTGATGATTGCTTGTCGAGTGAACGGATGCTTGTGGCGGATGGCGACGCCGTTGCCGACTTCGTTGCGAAAAATTCGTCTCGGCCCGCACGACAGCGCATCGCGTATCTGGCGCCATATTTTAGACTCACGCATCGATAGTCTCCGACACCGGCTCCGGAGCGGCCGGCTGCAACACTCCCAGCACAGCCAGCGCCTGCGCCCGAGTCAACCGAACGATGTCGGCCACCAGCAATTCGCGCTCGATAGTGCGAACGATGCCGGCCGTTGTTGCGTCTGTGATATTCGGGGTCATCTCGATTTCCCATTCATGTTGTCAACTCGTTTACACCACGACCGCGGCACTTTCAGCGTCGCGTAATAGCGATAGTCGTCACGCACGCGCCATACGGTTTCCGGGTCCAGCCACATCGTTTTATACTCTCCCGGCGGCGGACGGCCTGCGACGCACTCGCCATCCTTAACGATCCAGGCCGCAGTGATCGAGCCGCGGAAGCGGTCGCAGACGGCGGCGAATTCTGGATAGAGCCTTCGGTTTCTATCAAGCTCAGACTCTGCCATACGGAACTCCAGCGTAAGCGAGCGCGGCTTGCATCGCTAGCGTCTGCGCTCTTGCAAAAGACTCCCCTGCGGTCTGCGAGTACGGGTCCAGCAATGATGTTTGCATGAGGCTGCCGGACATCATGTTCAGCACGTCGCCGGTCACCTTTCGGCATGCTTCCTCTCGTTGCCGCTGGCACTCTCTCGTCATCTCCTCCCTTCTGGCCTCCATCAGAAGCCTCCAGTTTTCCTCCCATTGCTCATGCACGTCGTTTCTCCTGTCTCGCATTCATAACGTGACCCGCGCGCCTTACCTGCCGCTGCATCTCCTCAGCCGACAGCGCCCGCCCCAGCTTCTCGGCCATCTGCCGCTGGAACAGGTCGATCAGCGCGGATTCTGACTTTGCCATGCCTTGCACGCGCAGAGCAGCCTTCCGTTCAGGCGTCGGTTCCTTCCGGCGCTTCTCGACATCGACCTCCTCCAGATCGCCCTCTCTCTGTTCGACTTCGCGCACGCGCACCGGGAACTGCGTTCCGCATTCCGGGCACTGTACGCGGCTCAGAGGCACGCGAGCGAAACAGACGCCGCATTCCCGGCTCATGGATGGCTCGGCGGCCTGCGCGGTTTTCTTGCGCCCCTCCAGTGACCATGGTCGCTCCAAGCAAGGCAGGCCATGGTTCGCGTCGTCGCTGTTGCTGCAATGATCGAGGATCGTGGCTTTATCCTTCCCGCCACAGATGCGCAGCGCGCGGCCGACTTGCTGGAGATACAACGCCGTCGATTTCGTCGGGCGCAGCAGGATCGCGCCGTGCATGCCGGGGACATCGAAGCCTTCCGAAATCAGGTCGCACGACGACAGCACGTTGATCCGGCCATCGCGGAAGTCGCGCACGATTCGGGCGCGTTCGGTTTTGTCCATCTTCCCGTCAATCGAAGCCGCTGTGAATCCAGCGGCGCGGAATTCCTCGGCAACGTGTACGGCGTGCGCAATCGACACGCAGAATGCGGCGCTCGGTGCGCCATTCAGATATTTCCGGTAATGCTCGATCGCGTTGCCGGTGATCGCCGGCTTGTCCGCGACTTCATTCAACTCGCCGCGGTTATAGTCGCCGCCGAGTGTATGCACCGCACTCAAGTCCATGCCGCCAGGTGCGAACAGTCGGTAGTCGGACAGTCGTTTCAGGTCGATCAGTTCTCGCACCGTCATGCCGATCACCATCGACGTGAAGATTTCGCCGAGTCCGCGGCCGTCCAGCCGCTCAGGCGTGGCCGTGACGCCGAGCCATCGCGCATCCGGCGAGCGGTCCATGCACTTCGCCCACGTCGAGCCGGTGGTGCAGTGGTGCGCCTCGTCGATGATGCCAAGATCGATACGAGGCGCCTGCACGCCGCGACGGGCGTAGGTCTGCGCGGAGCACACGTAGACGGTATGGCGTAGGTCGACGGATGCGCCTGCGCTGATGATGCCGTGCGGAACGCGAAACAGCTTCAGCGCTTCGCTGATCTGCGTGAGGAGTTCGGCGCGATGGGCGAAGATTCCGATGCGACGACCACGTTCTCTGGCGCGGGAAGCGATGTAGGAAAACATCACCGTTTTTCCGCTGCCTGTCGGACTCACGCCAATGACAGCATTGTGCGACGCCATCTCGCGACGGACGTTTCCAACGAATTCCTCTTGGTCGTCGTAGAGCTTTATCATGGGCGGCAGTCGAGATACGCTCCGATCACTTCGGCCGCGACCTGCGGGACGATCGCGTTTCTGGCGGCATCTGCCCCGCCCACGCTTCGCTGTATCCCATGATCCAAAGCTCGAAAGGAACGCAATGCACTTTCCCAATCTCGGTCCCACGCCACGGGTTGCTCGATCCGCCCCACTCGTCGAGTCGGCCCGAGATGTGGTTCTTCCCGTGGTTGCTCGTTCCGCTCGGTGTCGGCAACAAACCAGAGGCGGTCGCGCCTGTGAAGCGCACCGACACTGCAAGCCGGTACAACGGCAGCCCCGATTTCGTAACCGATCGACTCCAAGTCCTCATGGACGTGATCGAGCCAGTCCTTTCCAGTCGCTGCTGCAACCTGTTCACCCATGACGACGACAGGTCGCCGAGCGGCGATAAGATGGAAGTAGTGCGGCCACAGATGGCGCTCGTCGGCGACACCGAGTTGCTTTCCTGCCGCACTGAACGGCTGGCACGGGCATGATCCTGTCCATAGCTCTCGATCGTCAGGCCATCCAGCAAGCCTGGCTGCATAGGCCCATCCGCCGATGCCTGCGAAGAAATGACATTGGGTGTATCCGGCAAGGTCGTCGGGATGGACATCGGCAATGCTCCGTTCGTCTACGTCGCCAGCGGGAAGATGCCCGGCGGCAATCAGGTTGCGCAGCCATTGGACTGCATAGGGTTCGATTTCGTTGTAATAGTGCGCCACTACGCACTCCCCGGCCGCAGCCCCATCGCAATCCGATGCGCCCGCTGTTTCGAGATGCCGAACTTCTCGCCAATCTCCGAATAGCTGTAGCCAGCCGCCTCCATCGCCTTGATCTTATCGTAGCGCTTGGCCGACGCCTCGACTCTGGCTTTCAGTTTGGGTTTTTGCATGGTCCCTTCCGGGGGTGGATTCAGGGCGAAGATACATGGTTGACGGGGTGTTGACAAGGGGGTGACGGTGTGCATAATGAACGACATCGATTCACCCACCACAACCGGACCACGCCATGACCGACCTGATCCCCGTAGAGCAGATCAACGCCGTCGAAGTCTTCACGGGCGGCAAGCTCGACGACCTCCTCGTCGACATCCGCAACCATGCGCTTTCCGTTGTGCTCGATGCCAGCACGCCCGCCGGCCGCAAGGAAATCGCCTCCGTCGCATTCAAGGTCGCCAGATCGAAAACTGCGATCGACGATGCCGGCAAGGCGCTGGTCGCCGACTGGAAGGCGAAGGCCGCTGGCGTCGACGCCGCCCGGAAGCGCGCCCGCGACACGCTCGATGCCCTGAAGACGGAGGTCCGTGCGCCGCTGGATGCGTGGGAGGCCGAGCAGGCCCGGATCGCGCAGGAGAAGTTCGAGGCCGAGCAGGCGGAAATCCAGCGGGTCGAGGCCGAGCGACTGGCCGAACTGGAGCGCCGGGAGGCCGATCTTCGCCAGCGCGAGGAGGCTGTCCGGGCTGCCGAAGTCGCGGAGGCCGCGCGTGTGGCCGCACAGCAGGCGGCAGCCGAGCAGGCCGAGCGCGAGGAGCGTATCCGGGCGGAAGCGGCGCAGCGGGCCGCTGAGGAGGCTGCGGATGCGGTGAGCCGGGCCGAGCGTGCTGCGGCGGACGCCGAGGCCCGAGCGGTCGCCGAACAGGAAGCGGCTGCCGAGCGCCAGCGCCATGCCGTCGAAGCCGCGGAGCGCCGCGCACGGGAGGAGGCAGCCGAGACCGAACGCCAGCGCCTTGCCGCCGAAGCTGCGCAACGCGCCGAGGCCGAGCGCCGGGCCGCCGACGAGGCGCACCGGAAGACGGTCAATCGCACCGCGCTCGATGCGATGGTGAAGGCTGGCGTGACGGAGCCGGAAGCGCGACTGGCGCTGACGGCGATCATTCAGGGGCGGGTGCCCGCTGTTCGGATTACTTACTGAGGAGCGCGAAATGGGGCTCGACACCACGCACGACGCATTCCATGGCGCATACAGCGCATTCAACACCTTTCGGCAGGCGATAGCGCATGCTATCGGCGGAAGCTACGGACCGCACTATCTGCGCGCATACGGAGGCGAGCTTGCTCGCGATGAGCGGGGCTACCCGATTCCCGACAGGTCTCTGGATGACTCTCTGTTTTATTTTCCAAATACGCTCACCAAGGAAGGCAATCCGGGTTTGTGGGAGTTCTTTCATCACTCAGACTGCGATGGTGAAATTTCACCGCAGGCGTGCGTGCACGTTGCCGATGAAATGGAGGCGATTCTTCCGAAGATCACCGACGACATCAGGGCAGGTCATATCGCCGCGAGGGGTGGCATGATCGAAGTCACCAAGAAATTCATTGCGGGATGTCGCGCTGCTGCCGCTGCCGGCGAGCCGCTTGGATTTCACTGATGACCACTTTCTACCTCCCATACAACTCCGAGTCCGAATGGCTGGAAATGCGCCGACAGGACATCACGTCCACCGAAGCGTCGGCGCTGTTCGGCATGTCGCCATACTCAACTGCCTACGAACTCTGGCACCAGAAGAAAGGCAATCTCGACGGTACTATCGAAGACAACGATCGGATGCAGGCGGGTCGGCATATCGAACCCGCGATTGCGTCGCTCGTCGCCGAGCGTTACGGCTGCTCGCTGGAGCCGATGAAGGTGTACGCTCGCGACCCGGATGACAGGCTTGGCGGATCGTTTGATTACTCCTGCGCGGACGGCGCCGCCTTCGGTTTTCCGGGCATGCGCGGCATCTGCGAAATGAAGAATGTCGATTGGCTCGTCCACCGCCGCACCTGGTCCGAAGACGAGGCTCCGGAGCACATCGAAATCCAGTTGCAACACCAGCTTGAACTGACCGGGTTCGCATGGGGCGGCATCTTCGCGCTCGTCGGTGGCAACAACATCGTCGGCTACGTGCGCGCCAGGAATCACGAAGTCGGCGCAGCGATCCGTCGCAAGGTTCGCGAGTTCTGGCATTCGATCGATGCCGATCAGGCGCCGCCGATCATCTATCCCGATGACGCGGATGTCGTGATCGCGATGAATCAGTTTGCGGGTGGCGATGCGTATCGGGCCGAGGACGGCGACCCGATTTGTAAGTTGCTGTCAGAATTCGACCACGCGAATGCCGCTGCTTCAGCCGCCGAGGCGGCAAAGAAAATCGCGAAAGCGAAAGTGCTCGATGCAGTAGGCGACGCATCCGCAATCTTCTGGCCCGGCGGCAAAGTATCGCTGACGCAGGTTGCGGATAACGATGGAACGCTGATAACGGCGGACATGATCGGGCAGACATACGGCGCTCGCAAGGGTTACAGGCTTTTCCGTTCAACACCAACCAAAGAGGTAAAATGACATGGCAGCACACGTTTATTCCGTCAAACCCAAGGGCGCCGAGTCGCGCACGCTCGTCCTCGCGTCGTCAAAGTCGGCGGCCACGAATTTCGTCCACCGCGATACCGAGAACGAACGCCTGACTTCGGCCGAAGTGGTCGACGCGATGCGAGGCGGCGAAATGATCCACAATGCCAACCCGCCGGATGTCGACCCGAACCAGCAGGAACTCGAAGGCGTCAACGTCATCCCGTGATCTACCAGCGCCCCGCGCAATCGGGGCGCCTACCGAGGGCCAGACTATGAGCAACCAACTCACCATCCGCGACCAGGCCAGGCAAATCGGCCAAGTCATGCAATCCAGCGACTACCGCAAGAGCATTGCGCAGTCGATGGGCCGCAATTCCGACGACCCGGTGATCGACCGCTTCGCCCGCGTGGCGATGATGGCCGTCCAGTCCGACCCGAAATTGCTCGGCGCCGATCGTCAGAGCTTCTACCTCGCCTGCCAGTCCGCGGCGACCGATGGCCTGATGCCCGATGGTCGACAAGGCAAGCTCGTCGTCTACAGTACAAAGCAGGGCAACCAATGGGTCGACAGAGTGCAGTGGATGCGCATGGTCGGCGGCCTGCGTGTGCTGGCGGCCAGGTTCGATTTCGACCTGATCGCGCACCCGGTCTACGAGAACGATCATTTCGTTCAGCGCGCCGGCAGTGATCCGGGCATCGACCACACGCCGGCAAAGCTCGGCCATCCGCGCGGCGAAATCATCGGCTACTACGCCATCGCCACGCACCTGAAGACCGGCCGGCAGTATTTCGAGGTCATGGACCGCGATGCTGTTGACGCCATCAAGGCCCGCACCAAGTCGAAGAAGTCAGACGGCACGATCGTCGGCCCGTGGGCCAGCGACGAGAGTGAGATGGGCCGCAAGACGGTGGCCAAGCGCCTGTTCAAGTCCCTGCCGATCGCGGACGACGACGAGGCGATCCAGAGCTTCATCCGGCGGGACAACGAGGAGTACGGCGAGCCGGCGATCGACATGCCGATCCAGACTGCCCCGGAAACCGCGCCAGCACGCCCACAGCAGCCGTCCGCGTATTCGCGGGTGATCGACCAGTCTCCGGACGAGGAACCCGTACAGGCGCCCACAGAGGCCGAGGCGACCACGGCCGAACTCGATCCGTCGATCCCCGACGATGCTCCGGTCACGCAGGCTCCGGCCGGCCGGCCGCTGCCGCCGGGTGTGCCAGACTTCTGAGCGATGCCAGCCGGCGGTGCATGAACACCGGCAGTCAGGGTGCGGTTTCCATCGTCGGTGGCGGGTGTGCGCTTTCAGCCCGGTGAGTCCGCCGCATGACCTGGCCGCGTGGCCCCGTGCGATAACGGGGCACTACCGACACCCCTCAGCCGGCGGATTCCGCGCACATTGCTCCCGCGCCCACGCCTGCCATCCTTCGATCACCGCGGCGTTTGCGTGGCAGCCGGCGTAGTTCTCGGCGACGACGGTGGCAACGGTTGCGGCCGGAACGGGGGCTTCATCAGCGACGACGGTGGATTCGGGAACGGGTTCGTTTCGAGCGGCGGCGTCGTGGAGCACGCGGAAGCCGCCAGGCAGAGCGCAGCTATCGGCAGGAATGTAAACCGGCACCTGCCGCACGATTGTTTTTCCTTTTTCATGGACTGTCCTCACTTTTTCGACGGTGACGGTTTCGGTGCGCACGGTGATCTTCCCGGCGTCGGCCTTCAGTTTCGCTATCTCGGCGCGACCGCGCTCTATCGACGCATTCCATGCATCCTGCGTGTCGGCCTGCCCCGCGTTGTAACGCCAGTGACCGTACCCGAGAACGCCGGCAGCGAGCGCCGCAAGCACGCCGAGCGCAATCCATATCCGAATCGGTATCATTCCATCTCCTCCGCAAATGCCCGCGCCCGATCGATCCATTCATTGAATCGCTTGTAATCCGCCACGATCCAGCGCTCGTAGATAGGTTCCGCTCCGAACTTCCAATCGTCAGAGCCTCGTGCATAGATCGGCGACTTTTTCACGCAGATCATCAGGCCAGCCATCAGCGCACGTGCCTTTTCATTCACCGTAACCGAGCGGCGCAGCGTCTCGATCAGCGGCTCGACCAGTTGCAGCCTCACGTCCGGGGCTGCGCGTCCGAAATCATTGCGGCGCCGGAAGTCCATCAGCGCCGCGCGCAACTCCTCGACATCCCCGAACGTTGGACTCATCCGACATAGCCGCCGATGTGTGGCGCCAGCAGGGCAACCACCACGAGCAGGACGGCAATTGTCAGCGCAGGGAAACGTGTCGGCCAGAATGAAACGATCACGAGCGCGAGGGCGATCAGTAGAAGCAGGACGGTCATTGCGGATTCTCCGGTGGCTTGACAGTGATTTTTCGGCCTTCGCCGCGTAGCTCTTTCGCCCAGCGGCTCGCCCACTCTCCGGGGCAGACTTCCAGCAGGATCAGCATCAGCGACCAGGTGTACGGCGACGCGAGTCCAATCAGTACGCCGACAATCAGACCGAGCGGCTGGCGCCACAGTAGCCACACGACCGCGAACGATGAAACGGACCCCGCCATCTGCGCGACCAGCGCTGCGCCCGTGGGCGACAGCCACTTTAACGGCAGCATTCCGACACGCAGCGTGACGAGCCAGCCGGCAAGCACGGACAGCGCAATGGCCCACATGCTGATCGGGCTGGTGTCGATGATCGAACTGAAGAATCGCCACGCCCACTCGATCGAGGCTCGTCCTTCGGTGCTGCTCCAGATGAAGCCGGCAGCAGCGACGCCGCCGGCAACGCCAAGTCCGACTTTCGTCCCGCCGCCCTCGCTCACGATGCGTCCTTGCGGGTGCCGATGTGGGATTTGGCCCATGCGATCAGCTTCGTCAGCGCCTCATTCATGCGAACGCCGATTGCGGGATAAAACGTGTAGATCGCGACGATAGCGAGCAGTTCTGCGAGGTACCACATGGCTAGTTATCCTCTGTTGCGTAGCGAAGATTCTCAGCCCACCGGCGCGCCCAGCCCTTGCCGAACGCATCCCATGTGCTGAGGCCGGTGACGTACTCCATTCGCGAGGCCATGAAATTCAGAACCAAGTCCGTTGGGTCCGCATCGTTAAGCGCTGCCAACGTCACCGGGCCAATGATGCCATCGTCGGCGACCCCGGCCGCGCGCTGCGCCCACCGGATGACCGTTTGCGGTGACGTGTTCACATAGGCGTCTAGTAGCTGGAAAGCGAATGCGCGCGGCAACTGGTCGCCGCGAATCGGGTTCCAGTAAGCGATCCGGTAACAGGTTTTCGCCTGATCGCGCGTCAGGTTCCTCACATTCGCAGGAAGCCCGAGACGTGGATTCTTTTCGCGAATCGAGGTCAGCGTCCGTTGCGTGATGCCGAAATTCGTGGCGCCACCCGGATCGCGCGGATGGTTTGAATATCCGCCCTCGTGCTTCAGGACTCGTTCGATGTTTTTGTCGAATGTGGTCATTTTAATTTCTTCCCTTCCAGCGCCTTGAGCCGCTACATGATCGGCACGACGATGGATAGCCGCATCGTGTAGAGGTTGGTTGAGGTCGGGAAGAATAGTAGCGTGATCGTGCTGGCGCTGGCCGTAGCGAACACTTGGCCGCTCTCGTACACCGGGACGCCTGCTGCTTTGCAAGCCGCCACGCCACCGCAGATATTCCCGTCTGCGCCGAACGTCGTACTGATTGGCAATGAGATTGTCACGGCTGCTGCTGAATTGATGATTGTTGCCGTCGCTTGTACCGACCCCGAGAGGACGAAGGCGCTATCTGTCCGGGTCCAGTTGATGGTCAGGCCGGACGCCGATGCGATGTTGATAAGAGGCGTGACCGTGGGGACGTACTGCCCACTTGTGGATTGATCGGCGTCCTGTTTCGACGCCAGCGCATCAAACACCGCATCCCCACTCGGCGCGTGCGTGGTGTCGCCGTCGGTGATGGTCTGCGTGATGAGTCCGGAGATGGTGGCGGTGAGCGCCGTGATCTGCGCCTGCAACTTCCCCAGAGCCGACAGTACGGTATCCGTCGCAGAGATGACAGCCGACGACGCCAGCGATAGACCAGTCAGCACCGTCGCGCGAACGCGGGCCGCGGTGAAGTAGAGGTTGGTCGTGCCTTCGGGCAGATCATCCGTATCCGCGTCCTCGTCGCCCTCAATTCGGCCGTAGGTGTCGCGGGTGTAGATTTTGACGGGCGATACACCGACGCCAGTGTTCGCCAGCGTCTCAAGCTGCACACCCACCACACCAGTCGCCGCAGCATCCAGCACCCATGCTGCACCATCCCACGCCCACAGCCCGGCCTCGCTGAGTTCCAGTACGCGATAGGCGTCGCCGACCGTGCCCGCGCCAGGAATATCCGCACTCGTCTCCACGACTCCCAGCACGCGATACCCGCTATCGGTGATTTCGATTCCAGCACCAGCAGCCAGCATGTCGAACACACGCACCCACGCCCGGCTCGATGCCTCGTCGGTGCCGTAGACCATCGTCGGGCCGAGATTGTTCGTGTCACCGCGCAAGTAAATCTGCACGACGCCACTGGCAAGCGACCCGAACGACTGGATTGAATACAGGCCAGCAATGACCGCGTCGATAGCTGGCGCATTCTCAAGCGCGGCGACGCGGACGGCGAGCGCATCGATTTCGTGTTGCAGCAGATCGCCATCGCTGGCCGCGCCAAGCCGAATCAGGAAGTCACGAAACTCCTGCGTCGCGCGACCATTTTGGTCGACGATCGAAGACGCTGTATTCGGCAGCAGTGCCGGCGAAACCATCAGGCGACAGTCCGGTTACCGATGGCGACGTAAGTGAAATTGATCGTGCTGGTGATGTTGCTCGGCGCCTGGTTGTCCGCGCTTGTGCCGCCAGTGAGCGTGCTGAAGCTGGCAGTGAATCCGGACGCAGACGGCGACGTTGGCTGCGCGTGTACGAACGATCCAGCGCTGGTCTGGCCGCCGCCCGTGCATTGGATGCCGATGTAAACAGGAGTCGCCGAGAACGGGGTATCGAACACGACACCGACGCTGGCAGTCTTTCCGCCTGACGCCGAGCACGTCTCGCTCTTTGTAACCAGCGAGAATTTATTCGTGTCATCCGACACGCCGGCCAGCAGTGTGCCGGTGCCGACAACGATGTCCGGATCAGCCGGCGGTTCCGGCTCGGTCTGCGGAATCCACAGAAGATTCGCGCCATCAGTCGACAGGATGTAATTCGTCGAGCCAGTGGGATCGGGAATCAGCAGGATGTTCTGCCACAGAAGGTTCGACAGATCGTTCGTCAGGAAGCCGGCAGCGAGCGCCGGAATCGCCAGCGACGACGTGACATCCGAGCGCACCACGCGGCTCCAGACTTCATCGCCGATCGAGTCGCGCAGGACGACGGTGTAATCGCCATCGAGCCAGATTGCGACCGGCGACCGACCAGAAGCATCGAGCGTGATCGGATTCGCGTTCAGATGGCCCGGCGACACCAGATCGGGATCGTTCCACGTGTCACGCGGATTCGTAGTGCCTTCGTCGAAGAATGACAGCGTGCCGCCAGCGACAGGCTCGATACCATTGATCGTGAAAAGAACCGGCGCGGGGTTCAGGAATTGGTAGGCGGCCATCAGTCTTCCTCGTTATTTCGCTGTGAGTTGGCGCCGACGGCTGCGCCGGTTGCGGATGCTGCGGCTTTTGCTTGGCGTGCAGATTCCCGACCCGGCCGGATCAGGAATTTCGTCAGCGCGGAATTGTCCGCTACCCGTCCTGCGATGTTCGACAGGAGCGCAAGACCAGCCAGCGGGCCGGCCGTGCTTGGCACAAGGTAGCCACTACCGGCCGCCAACGTACCGATCGGGATCGTCGTACCTGGCGGAAGCATCATGGGCGGATGAATGTTCTGCCCGATTGTCGCAAGCGTGCCCATTTCGCCGCGAGTTCCGGCAAGCTGGCGATTCAGTCCGGCCTTTTTTGCAGTGACGCGATTCAGCAATTTGCGCGGGTCGAACGGCTTGCCTGTTTTATAGAGACTCTGTACGTCTTGAATGTCGCCCCATCGGCGGTTCGTGTCATCCCACAACGCGGCATCTTCCGGCGTCATGCCTGCCTTGAATTTATCACGCAGGAAGTCTTGCAGTGCCCGCTTGCCTGCATACGACTCGCTCTTGAAGGGAACCTTGTTCAACTGTGTGTCGAGTTTCTTGAACAAGTCGCCGGGAACTGCGCCTTTGCCGAGTGCTACGGCCTCATTCAAGAATTCGTCAATTGCCTGAGCGGCAGCAGGCTCCGCGCCGCCGAGTTCCGGCTTCGTGTTTCGGTAGGCGACCAGTGCGCGAACCGTGCCCTGATCCAGCGGCAATTCATACGTCTTCGTGAGTTGGTTGTAGTCGCTGGAGGCCACTTTCTTTGCGGCGTCGATGATCTTTCCAGTGGCCGTACCCTCCGGAGCGCCCAGCGTTTTCGCTACTGCATCATTGAATTTCTGAACATCCTCGGTGTAACGACCTTTCGCACCAGTCAGCGGCAGGCCACGCAGGCGATCTACCATCTGTGAATCTGTCGCGGTTGGGCGGATCGGAATATTTCTTGCCGCCGCCGCCTCCAAGGCTGGAGCAAGGTCAGGGTTGGTCGCCGCCCGCGCCCCAGCCCGCGGCAACGATGCGATCCCCGGCGCCAGTCCGCCAGCGACGCCGGCTGCCAGCTGCCCGACCGGACCGGCGCCAGCTTCACGGGCGCCCTCAGCCGCAGCGCCGCCGGTTGCCCCGGACGCGACTTGCAACGCGGGCTGCGCGGTCAGCGCTTCGCCCACGCGCCCGGCAATGCCTCCCAGCGGCCTCAGGAGCGCACCCGTGCCGAGCGAGCCTAGGACGCTCGCGCCGCCTTCGAGGGCCGCTGTGCGCTGGCCAGGAGCGTTTCTCGCCAGTCCAGCCAGGTCGGCCAGGTAGTCGACTGCCTGCGTGACGTTGCCCTGCTCCGGAAAGTACCGCCCCGGCTCCCGGCCGGCGATCAGATCGGCCGTCGTTCGGGGCTTCTCGGTCAGGCGATTGAAGCCGGCCACGACCGGGTTGACCACGATGTCTGGGATCGATGCAACGCCGCGGGCGACCGTGCGAAGGTCGGCGCCGAATTGCCGCGGGATGCCTTCAAAGAAGCCGGGTTCCTCGGGCGCTGCGACCGGCGCGGGCGTATCCGATCCAGCGCCCCCGCCGTAGTGCTTCTGCGCGAACGCCATCACCTCCTCCTGCGACGCGCCATCGGGAGCGGTCACATCGTAGGTTTTCCCGTCCGGCGCCTTGACGCGATACTTCGGCATGTCAGTTCACCTGTTCGATCGACCAGCCGGCGGCAGCAGCGGCAGGCTCTCCAGCGGGAGCGGCCGGCGCATAAGCGCCCTGCGCGGCGGCCCTGTCTTTTGCAGCAGCCGCTTCCAGTCGGGATGACATGGTAGCCATGCGTTCCTTGATTTTTTCCATGGTCCGCCGCGCCTCTGCGTCGCTCAGGGTCCAATCGAGTTGGCCCAGGTAGCCTTCCATCACGCGACCTTCTTCATTCGACACTTGGCCGACCGCGCCCCCCGTTGGCGAAAGCGCCTTCAGGTCTGACAGCACATTGAGCCGAATCTGATTCGTCACGGTGTTCACCCGAAGGCGAGCATTCCTTGCATCGGTGTTCGGCACAAATCCTCGTGCGTAGTCGATGCCGAATGCAGCATCGAACCCCGGCGCGGCCAGTGCGTCGTCGATGGCGCTCGTCACCATGTTCTGTCGATCACGAATCTGGTTCAGTTTTCCTTCGGATTCGGATGCCTGCTCGGTAAGCGCCGCCTGTTCTTTGAGCGCCGCCTTGCCAGTCTCCAAATCCAAATCCGCCTGCGTTCTCGCGGCCAGCTCAGCCGGCAGCGCATCTAGCTGCGCCTGCAATTTCGCTCGCTCCGATGCGCCGGCTTCCGCAGCCTTGCTCTGGCCGATGCCCGGCGTCGCGCCCACCCCGGCCGCCTGCTCCGGCAGCCGGATGTTGTTGGCGACTCCAGCGGCATCCGGGTTCGCCGCGATCGCAGCGGCAATCCTCGGATCAATGTCGGCTCCGATCGTGATCGGGCGCCCATTCGACTCGAACACTGCGCCGCTGGTGGGCGCGGCCGGCGCCGGAACGCCACCGCCAGCGGGGCCGCCAAGCGGAACCCACACTCCTGTTTCAGCCCGATACTCCTCAAGCAACCCTGTCGTCGGATTTGCGCGGCGCGGCCGGATATTGCCTTGCAAGTCCGTGGCAGTGTCGAACTTCATGGCACCAGTCACCGCGCGCGGCGAGCGGCCGAGCGCGATGTTCGCGGCTTCCTGATACTCCGGCGATCCCGGCACGAGGCCGGCAGCACGGGCCTTCGCCTCGAATTCGCGAATCCCACTCGGCGCCCCAGCGAGCGCCGCCTGATCCAAATACGCCGTCTGCGCCAGCGCCTGCTCCATCCTCGCTTCCATATCCGGCGACCACTCCGCCGGCGGCTCCTGTCCTCCAGCCTGCGCGAGGAATGGTCGGACAGCCTGCCACGCACCGCTCACGGCAGCCGGGTTGCCGGTCTGTAGTGCCTGCTTCATGTACTGCGCCGCACCGCGCAATTGTTTCAGCTGCTTTTCGTGCGCTGCGGCAGCGCGATCCTGAGATGCTTCCTTGAATTGGACACCCTGTCGATAGGCGTTCAGCACGTTCGGCTTTGCGATTGCTGCGTTTACGTCGTAGATGTCAGCCATCACACGCCTCCAAAGCTGTTCTGATCGTAATACTCCCCGATCCCACTCACCAACTGATTCCCGAAGTTGCCCCAAGCATTCGCCCTGTTTGCATACGCCGACGCACGCGCCTGCGCTGCATTCGTCCTCTCCTGTCCGCTCATTTCTGCGTAACCTTGGCCGAGTCCGGCGAGGCTCTGCGCGGACTGCTGCCCCTGACCCGCCCGCTGCGCCAGCTTGTTCCAGTAGTTGTCGGCATACTGCGTGGCGAGCCCCTGCCCGAGCGCAATTCGATCTGCGTCGGCGCCACCCGAGAACCCGCCTGGGCCAGCCGCCCCGCGCGCTGCCAGCCCGCGATTGAGCCCTTGGAATCCTTGATCGACCGCGAACTGATACTGCGCCGAATCCTCGAACCCGGACGTGTCGCCTTCGAGGAACGCCGCCTGCCTGGCAAGCGCGTCCCGACCAGCCGCGAGGAATGGCGCCTGATCTTCCCGCGTCAGGTCGAACTGGCGGCGATTCTCGGCAATGTTCGTATCGGCCGCGCGCTGCTGCGCTTCGGCACCGGATTCGCCAGCCTGCCCCTGTTCGTAGGCGCCGTAGGCGCCGACCACAGCGGTTGCAACAAGTCCCCACGGCATCTCAGTTCTCCTCGCCAGAAATCACGCTGCGCCGAATATCGAGCATCTGGAGCGCCATGTGGCAGCACTCCTCAAGCGTCATCTTCCGATGCTCTTTCGTGCCCGCGCCCGGATGTACCTGCATCGACGCGATCGATGCGAAGTACATGTCGAACGGGATATGTTCTTCGCGGCGTAGCATTGGGTTATCTCTCCGGATGCAGACAATCAACGTCATCCGATCCTCGTCGCTGTCGTTGGTCACCCAATGCAGCTTCGAGTTGTCGAACGTGTAGGATTCGCCGGGCAGCGCAGACAGGCTTGAGTTCTCGAAGTGAAACGTCTGCTGTTCGTTGCCTCGCAACTGCACGGCGAATTTCTCGTAGTATCCGGCATGCCAGCCACTATCGACATGTGGAAGCACCTTCCCGCCTGCCGGGACCCTGGTAATCAGGACGCCGCCAAGCCGGGTTCCACCCACATCGGCGAACACCTGCTTGGCAAGGGCGCGTGCCGCTGGAATCTCGTCTGCGACCGGGTACCACTCTGAGACATGCTCGCCACGGAAGAATGCGACAGGATCATCCGCCATGTTGCCAATCGGGTTGAAGCGCACCCAGATGTCGTCGACGCAGGCGTGCGGTCCTTCGCGCACCGTTCGATCACGATGCCGATTCCATGCGGACGGGTTCGCGTCGATCTGCGCGACCGCGGCGGCTACGTCGTATCGCATTGGCAACGCACGAATCATCCGTCCAGCACCTCAGTATTCACTACCGCCCCCAGCAGGTCACGCCCTCGCGGACTCGAAACCCTCACTTTGAACACCCACTGCCGGGACGTTCCAAGCGCCTGCCACCTGACGCGCAGTCTATCCTGATACTGCCCCACCTCGCCAATGGAGCGGCGCTGCCAGTTCGACCAGGTGTGGCCGCCGTCTTTTGAGTAGCACAGTTCGACGTAGTGGTCGCTCATGCCGACGCCTCGTTGCTGTAGCGGATGGCTACCTTGTGGTCGCTCATACCCGCCCCTCGCTGGGTTGGTTGGTCATGCCGGCAAACTCGCAACGGCATCGACCCGTTCAAGGTAGGGGTGCGTCCGTAGCGTCAGATTCTTGCCGTCCGGCGTGGTCGCAATCACAGGCGTGATGCCAATGACTCCGGAGATAATGAATAGCGCGCCATTGAATGCGATGTCAGTAACGCCCATTTCCGTGTCAGATTCGTTGAACGTCTCCATATCGTCATCGGACCAGTAGACCTTTGATTCATTCGTGCCGACGATCCAAACATCCTTCCCGTCGACAAGGCCGCACTTGAAGCCGCGATTGCCGGAAATTTGGGCAGCGGCCGCGCCGGGAATCGTCATGCGTGTGTAAGTAGTGCCGTCAGAAGTCAGCCACGCGCACGGACCAGCCGCGTCATAGCCTGCAAATGCAATCTTCGTCCGGCTCCTAGCAACACCCTGCACAGTTGTCGTGGCTGGAATGGTTCCGCCAGCCGTCCATGTCGCCCCCGCATCCACTGATTTCGATGTTTCGTTGAAATTCACGCTGACGGCCAAGCCGTCGATCATCGCCACAAACCCGGACTGCGGCGTTGCGGTTGTCGTGAACGACGCACCGTTATCCGTGCTGCGATGCATCCCCGCGAGCGATCCGGGCAGTAGAAAAACGCCATCGCGATAGTCGCCAATGTGGGAGCCGCCCCATGCGTCCAGCGTCACGGTCGTTCTAGTGGCGCCGAAGTCGTCGGTGTAATAACTAAACGTTCCGTTGAACACAAAGAATCGAGTTCCAGACAGCCCAACAGGCCACTGGCCCGGAGAGGCGAATCCAGGCCCCGGCCACGACTCGCCGGATGCGCTGGTGACCATGTACCCCCCGGCCGGATTCTCGTCATAGCCGAGCGCGATAGAGGTGGTCGTGATATTGATCGTGTCGGTCAGTTCATCCCATAACCCATTCGCGTCCGTCACGCGCAGGGTGAATGCCTCACTGCCAAGCACCGTGGGCGTGCCGGTGTCGACGACGCCGGCCGTGCTGATCGCCAGCCCCGCAGGAAGCGAACCAGATCGCACCGTCACCGTCAACGGCGCAGTGCCCGTCAGCGCGTACGTGTAGCCCGCATACGCCACGCCCAGCGCGCCATCCGGAGCGGCGCCGGTGATCGTGGGACCTGTCGGCTGCTCCGCAAATTCAACCGGCGCCGATGCCGGCCGTCCGCTATCCACCAGCACCTCAACATACGGAATCGTCACGTTATTCTGATTCGACGAAATCACGCCCGACACACGCTCGGCCACCAGCGGCGTATCGACGCCTTCGAGCATGTAGCCCCAATCGACCGTGTAGAGTTTCCCGCTCTGAAAATCCCCGCCAACCCACAAATCGCCCCACTTCTCCAGCGTGTTCAACCGCCAGCGATCCAGTCCATACGACTCCCGGCGGTGCATCAGGCCGGTTGTCACGTCGAACCCGAACGTCTTCCCGCCGGGGAACGTCAGGTAGTAAATCTTGTGACCCTGGTCCTCGTACACGAACGCGAACGCCGTCGACAGGTCGTAGTCGGCAATCGCTTCCTCGAACTGCGGTGTCGACACCGGCTGCGCCTGATAGCCGTTCAGCCGATACAGGATGCGCTCTGGCGACAGCCAGTACAGCGTGTTGTCCATCTTCTGGATCGTGGCCGCCGCCGCGCACCCGTGCTGAATCCAGATGCGCTTCGACTGGAATGTGCCGGTCACGGTGCCGGCGTTGTAGAAGAATTCCAGCGTCGACTGCCCGAAGACGACGACCTCGAAATTGTTCACCGCCAGCCCGACGATCGGATCAGGCGATGCTTCGGCTTCCGCGCGGTCGAGCGTGTTGTAGTTCATCGCGTCGGCCTGCGCCGACCAGAACCAGTAGCGGCCGAACGGCTCGACTTGCACGAGGAACGTGTCGATATAGTCGACACTGCCGGCGCCGGGGTAACCGGCATCGGTGATCTTCGCGAACACCTGCGTCACCGTGTTGTAGACGTAGCTGTTCGGCGTGCCGGTGGTGATGATAATTTCGTTGCCACCGGGAATCTGGTTGTGCGCGAGATTCACGCGCTGCACGCCAGGCACCGTGCCCAGCGGAATCGCGATGCCGGCATTCGTGATCTGGTAAGCCGTCGTTCCGGAGACGACGAATCTGCGCCCTTCAGCGTTGTGCGAGCCGCGGATCGGCGACCCGGTTTCAGCAATCTGCACGTATGGCCTCAGCCCCGGCGCGCCGCGCAGCTTCGATGGGGTGCGCGTGTTGGGCGATGATGCCTTTTCGGGGATGTAATTGATCGTGTCCTCGACGGCCCACGGATACGCAGTGTCGACGTTGAAGCCACCAATCAGGTTGACGGGTCGGTAGCGCATTAAAAGATCGGCCCGCCGCTCTGGATGGTCCAGCCGGTGCCCCACCAGTTCGCCGGCCGCGGCTGCGATACGATCTGGATCGGCGGCATCGCGGTATAGACATCGCGCAGCAGTGCCGCATAGCCAGCCTGAGCGCCAAGCGCCACGTCCTGCTCCAGCGTCGCACCGTACAGCGTGCGAAGCCTCACGGCCAGGTTGTAGGCAACAGCCTCTTCGGCCTCCTCAGGGATCGTCAGCGGGTCAGCGGGGTTGTCGACCGGCTGGAATCCAAGCGCGACGCCATTGGCCTCCCAACGCCGCAGGAGGGCGTTCAGCGCGCGACGCCCGCCGTTGTACTGGTAGTCGGTCAACGCCTCGGCCGGATCGACCACGCGGATCAGTTGCAGTGCCCACGACACCATCTCGGTTGCAGTCATCGTTCCGCCCTCGCTTGAGAACGGGGCCGGCGCGAGTCGGCCCCGCATGGACTCACTTCTTTTTGTCGGCCTTCGGTGGCTCGACGGCCTTCTTCGCCGTGCGGGCCAGCTTCGCGGCGGCATCCTGCCCCGGAAGATCGCCTTCGGCATTCCATGCCGCGCCGTTTGCCTTCAGGCCAACCGGCTGGACGTAGCCAGCCTCCAGCTTGTCGTCCACCTCGTCGGCGGGGACAAGCTCGGCCGGTCCGTATTGCCCGTCCTTCAGTGGCATCAGGTAGAGCGCATGTTTCTCCTGCTTCATGGCGCTCTCCTTACGATTGCGCGACCAGACCCAGAGCGATCAGCGCAGCCGCGATCTGGGGGGCGGTAGCGGTAGCGGCATCGAGTTCCGGGCGAACGATCGGCGTGGTGCCGCAGAAGCCGAGCGGAGTGTCGGCATTGCGGCCCACGAGCGTGCCTTCTCCGGAACCGGGAGCGGCCGCCCAAACGGACGGCTGGGTGTCTACTGCAAGAACGGTCATGTCGGGTTCTCCTTAGAAGCCGGGGGTGATGGTGGCCGGGATACGAACGGCCAGTTCGGGACGCAGGATGCCGCCGCCCCACACGATGTCGAAGCGCGACATGAACTCGTCGTTGACCATGTTGAACCCCTGCTGGAAACGCAGCGTGATGCCCTGGTAGGTCGCGGACGCGGAGTCCACGCCATAGGACTTCGGCGGGTTCGGCAGATCGGCGGTGACGAAATAGAACGCATCCTTCGAGAACGCAAGGTTCTGCGCGTAGGACGTGGCCGCGACACCCTTGATGGTGATCGCCGCATTGTCGGCCGGAAGCGCCGAGACATTCTGCTCGGAACCTGCGAACACGATGGCCGGGGAAATCGCCAGTGTGCCAGCACCGCCTGCGTGCGCGGCCGTGACGGTGAACATCTTCAGGGCCGGCAACGCTTCCTTCGTCTGTGCATGCACGTCGAACACGCCTGCGATCTGGAAGGTGTCACCCGGATTGATCGTGCCGGTGCCGGTGTCGACGATCAGCGACGCACCAGACTGGCTGGCGCCGTTGACGAGGTAGCCCGCACCGCCGCCGCGCACGAGCGTGCTGGTCAGGTTGCTCTGGTACCAGTCGAAGCCGAGCGTGTCGGTGGTCATGCGACCCTTGCGGTACTGCTCGCCGATCTTCGATTGATCGTTGAACAGCGACTTCAGGGAGTTCACCACGTCGACCTGGCTGTACGTGTTGACGATCAGGTTGCGGTCGGACATCGGTGCCAGTTGGCTGTCGAGATACGCCTTCGCCTGCAACACGGTCACCTGGTCGTCGAACGCGCCGTAGTCGCCGACTGCGCCGGGGACGAGCGGGGTGACGGTGTTGATGAAATCGGACTCGACGTTGACCAGCAAGTCGGCGATCTTCGAGTCGATGAACTGCTCCTGGTAGTCATCGATCTGCATCGCCATTTCGGCCGACGTTGCACCGGTGTCGACGCCGTGATAGTTGGAAATCTGCACCGGCACGACCTTGTCGATCTGCGGCTGGATGTCCATGATGCGGCCACTGCGGACCACGGCGCGCTGCGGGACTCGGACCGAAACGGTGTCACCCGCTTTCGCGCCGCCCTTGTAGCCGAACTGCGAATCGTACTGTCGGTTCACCATCTTCAGGACTTGAATCTTGTCCGTCAGCACCGCCAAGGCTCGCTTGACGATGATGGAGCTGGTGAGGAGATTGTTACCTGCCATGAAACACCTCGGGAGTGAGATGCCCGGCGGTTTACCGGGTCATCGTTGTCGACGTACCCGAATTGCCTCGATGTGGTCCTGAACGCTCATGTCCCCGATCGCTTTCGATGCGGGCGCTGATGCGTGGACTGTCGAGCCAACTGCGGGCGCTCTGGTGACAGTCCGGGGCGGTGGTGCATCCGTGATCGGGGTGACATTCGATGCGGCCGGGGTCGGCGGCTTCTCCAGTCGTGCCTCGATCTTGCCGAGTTCCCGCGCTTGCTGTGCGGGGTTCATGCGCAGAATGGCATCGGTTTTGTCGAGATTCTGACCGAGATAATAGGCAAGCTGCGGGCCGACTTCGCTGTCCCTGATCGTTTCGACCATGACGGGCGTGTAGAACTTCCCGAGCGGCGTTTGGAGCGCCACTGCATCGTAATCCGGGGTTCCGGCTCGGAAACTCTCCGACCGCTCCACGAACTTCGATTCCGCTTGCTTGATTTTCTCGGCCTCGGTTTCCTTGGCAATTTCAGCGAGCGCCTGTTTCCGCGCGACTTCTTTCAGGTGGGCGTTGTAGGCCGCCTGATCGAAATTGAAATCCACCAAGGTCTTCTCGGCCTCTCCCGCTGCCGGGCCGGGTGTCCCTTCCGTCGCCTTTTGGCGCCAGTAGGCCGCTTCCCGATCCTTTTCTGCCGCAGCTTCTTCAGCTTGACGGCGTGCAACAATCGCTTCATTGAATCGAGCCTGTCGACGTTGCTTGCGGGTCAGGCGGGCCGGCTGTTCTTCAGTCGGGGGGTCGCCCTGTTCGCCAGTCTCGTCGCCATCTTCGCCTTCGGCCTCATCCCCCTCGGTATCCAGGGTCTCGGGTTCCGGCGTCGGTGGCTCGACTGCAATCTCCGGTTCCCCTGCTTCAGCCGTCGCGGCAGGGTGAGAAGGATTTGCCTTCTCGATTTCGGCTGTCAACGCATCGATCTGTTCACTTGGCATTTCGCGGGGGTTCCCGAATACACACCTGCTACCGGCAGGGGCGGTTACATGCGGACGGTATCATGCGTCCGCGTCATGTCAAGCCTATGGCGACGGAGCGGCCGGCGCGGTCGGCGCCGGTACCATCGCGCCTCCTGCGCCGGGCGGGCCTCCTGTGGACGCCTGTGGGGGTTGGTTGGGTCCTGGCTGGTACCCCGGCGGCGCCGGGATGCCGTTCACCTGCAAACCGAGCACGGTGATGTCGTTCGCCAACTCCTGCCCCTCGGCTTCCGCGCGGTCGCGGGCGGCCTTCGCCATCTTCGCCGCGGCCTCGGCCAGCAGCTTCGGGTCGGGCGGCGGCGGCCCCGGCGGCGGTTGGTCGCCTTCCTTCGGGGTGAACGGGATGCCCTGCTGGATCAGCATCCGGCGGTAGGTGTCGGCGAACTCCTCCATTCCAGGCACGTCCATGAAGTGCATCACGCCATAGGCGCCGAGCGCTCCGGCCGGGCCGGGGGTCTGCGCGAGTTGCGTCATCGCGTCGAGGATTTCCATGCGCATCGTGGTGAACGACGGGCCTGTGGTCACGGCAATGTCGTATTTCCCGGCCGTCATGTCGTTCTGGCGCACCCACTTCGTCTTCGGCTCGCCGGTCTGCATGTCGATTTCCGGCATGCCGGTCATCGGATCGATCACCGGCACACGGACGGGGTGATTCACCTTCACGTATTTCTCGGTCATGTCGCGGCCTAGAATCCGGACTTCGCGCTCCGCGTCGTAGATATGCGGGATCAGGTCGTTCACGACAATGCCGGTGTACTGCACGGCGCGCGCGATGTTGTCGGAATAATCGTAGGTCGCCACGTCGCCTTCGTGCTGGCGGGCGAGGATTGCGCGGCCGGAGGTTTCGTTCGACTTCTGACCCAGCGACGCATCGTAGATGCCGGTGACGGCCTTCAGGTTGTCGTCGTTGATCCGCGACAACTCGAACCACGCATCGGGGAAGGCGGGGGGCGCCTCGCGCATCGGTCGGCCACCCGGCGCGGTCGGGTCGGGGTTGTACGGCAGGCCGGCGGAATTATTCACCGCCGACTCGCTCCACGCCTGTTCGTGTCCGGCAATCATCGTCGGTGTGTAGAGCCACGGTGCATTCGGCTGCTTCGCGATCACCTCGACGAGATTCGACTGGCTGTAGTTGAACAGCGTCTGCGCATCCTTCGCATGGCGCACCATGCCGTACCAGTAATCTGCGCCGTCGACCGATACGATGTCGCCCCAGCACGGAATCAGCGGGATGTACTTTCCAGCCCAATCCCACGGGCCTTCGAGCGTTTCGTCGCCAGAGACGATTTCGTAGGTGATGCGGTCGTATTCGACTTCGCGCGTCGCCTCGATCGTGATCGGCTTCTGCCCGGATTCGGGCGGCGGGTTCGCGGCGATTTCGGCGATCTTATCGAACCCCTTGGCATCGACCACGCTGCCGTCGCTCAGGCGATAGATGCGCTTCGTGTCGCGATGCTTCTGCCAGTATTCGGCAACGCGCACCTCGTCGTTGTTGTACCAGCCGGTGTACGCATGGTTGTCCATGCCGCCATCGAAATTCGACGGACACTCCGCGTCCGGATACTTTTCCTTGAACACCGCTTTCGGGATCGACTGCACGACGAACGCATAGCGAGAATCGGAGCGGTTGTATTCCTTTGCCGCTGGATCGAAATACACCGAAAACGGGTTCTCGATGCGCTTGATGACGATATTCTGGTCGAATGTGTCGTCGTCGGAATACTCTGTCGCCACGCGCCAGCACCCGAAGCCCGACGTGATCGAATACGTCGCGCCCCAATCGTAAGCCTGGTCGGCATTCGATTGCTGTTCGATGTTCCGGATCAATCCCTGCCGGATGTCGGCCAACTCAATGTCACCATCCTCAACCGCGCGCACCTTGATCGTCGGCGTATTCTGCCGGTTGTCGTTCAGCACCTGCTTGATGAGTTGTCGAAGCCGGTTGAACTCGTAACGCGGCCGGTCGCCGCGTAGCTGCGTTAGATTCGCGTCCCATTGGCAACCATCGACCCACGCGAACCGGAAGTCGTCGCGCGCATTGTCGTACAGCGTTTTCACCGCGCCGCTGGCATCCTCGAACCGCTTGCGGATCGCACGGTAGCGATCTTCCGATGGCTTCTCGGAATCCAGTTCGGTTTCCAGTTCGTCTTTCGTATAGGTGTCAGGCACGGTTGCGGAACTCCGAAATAAAAGTGACGGGGCGATAAGCCATGATGATCGGCCGCGCGAATGTCAGCGCGAGTGCGTCCGCCACGTCTGGGGATTTGATGCCGCGGCGCTTCGCGTCATCCTTCGATTCGAGGATGCGGGTGCCGTTTTTGTAGTGATAGCGCAACGCGGTCAGTTCGGTGCGCAGGCCATGGTCGTTCGGGATCGAGACGGGCTGGTCGGCGAACCATTCCTTCATGTCGTCCCACATTTTCGTGCGCACGTTCCAATTCCGGCCATCATCGACACGGCCGGCGGCATTGATGCCCTCGATGCGTGTCTCGCTGCCGCGCGCAAGCTCTTTCAGCCGGTCGGTCACGCCGCCGCCCACGCCGATGTCGTCGACCGCGATCTGGTCCACCTTGATTTTCTCCTCGGTCGCCTGCCGCCAGATTTCCTGCGCGATCCACTGCGTATCCATCTTCCGCCAGCGCTGGATGGAATGCAGCACGCGTCCTTGGCGCTTCACCAGCACCGTGGTGTCGTCGCCGAAGCGGGCCACGTCCAGCCCCCAGATCACTGGGCCGCGCGCTTCCACGTCGGCCGGCCCGCGTTTCATCGCTTCCTGCACCGGTTCGGCGTCGAGGAAGGCATTGTTGATCGACGCCTCGTAGTTGATGTCGATTTCCTGCGCGACGATCACCGGATCGAGTTCGCGCTTCTGCTTCTCGTACCACTTTTCGTCTTTCCGCGGGTCTTCGCGCCAGGCGAACGTGAACACCGGCAGGATGCCCGCGTGCCGCTTGATGTAGAACGGATTGCCCGGCCCATTCGGCGTGGACACGTCGATCTTCACGTTCGATGTCGCGCTCAGCGCGGCCTCGATCGACTCGGGGCGCTCGAAATACGCCGCCTCGTCCTTGATATACAGCGACGTGCGCGCGCCGCGGCCGATGTTGTCGCCGGCCTCGCCGATGATCGACGCACCATTCTCCGGATTCAGGATGCGCATGAACGGCGCATGCACTTTCTGCACGTATCCGCGCGGCCGGAACTCTTTCGGCAGCATCGCAATCAGCGTGCGCGCTTTCCAGAACAGCGACTTCGGGTCGCCGAGCTGGTCGACGTATTCCGTTTTCCGGCTGCCGAACCCGATCACCGTCTCCGGATGGAACGTCCACATCCACACCGCGAACGCGATGCACAGCCACGACACGCCCATGTCGCGCGACTTCTCGGCCAGGCCGTCTTCGCGCGCGCGCCAGCGGGCATACAGCCAGTCGATGAACTCGCGCTGCCGGGGGAACAGCAGGAACGGCACGTTCACGGGCAGGCCGATTTCTGCGTTGCGCGGGTCCACAGTGACGCACCAGCCCTCTATGAAGTCCGCCGGGTTCTCCGCGTAGTGCAGCCGCAGCGCCGGCAGGATTTCAGGATTCTCGCGTAGGCGTTTCAGTCGCTCCGAACGCTCCGCATACACCGGGGCGTAGTCGGGCCGCTGCCAGTCGAACGTAGTCGTGGTGGCGCCATCAGCCATCGAGCAGCGCCCGGTATGCCTGTTCTGGCGTCATCGTGACATCCCCGTTGATCTGCGTGTTGTGCGTCACGCTCACGCTCGCCCCTTCCGCGCCACGCGGCGCGTACCGCTTCGACAGCTTCCCGGCGAGCCATTGCAGCGCGCGGACCTCGACGGCCCGGCAGTCGGCCCGGCGCCCAACATCCGCCGCGACCTCCAACTGACGGTGCGCATACTCGTCCGCCTGCTCCTCGGCCGCGGCGGTCATCTCCGCATCGAAATCCGGGTTCGTCTGCCGCCAGATCGACACGACACGGCCGCCGGGGTACTCCGGCAGCGCCTCGATGACCTTCGATGGCGGCAGCCCCTCGGCCACCAGTCGCACGATCCGCTCGGCCACGTCGGCATTGAACGGCGGAAACTTCCGTTCGTGCCGGAGTTCGCGACGGCCGATGGCGCACTGCGCACGATCGGAGAGCGCTGGCAGGGCATCAATCGCCACCGTGGAACTCCTCGATGTCCGCCTTTCCGTCGAGCTTCCGGTGGGTGACGTGCATCAGCAGACCGACCTGTCGGCAGCCGTCCATCGGCCCGAGTCCCTGCGTCACGGTCGCCACGGTGCCGTTCTTTCCCTCGACGACGATCACGATCGACCTCAGCGCGCCGGAATCGCCATCGCGAAACGCCTCACACCAGTCCATCGCCCACTGGCCGAGCGCGGTTTCATCGTCCACGGCGATCCCGCGACAGGTATCGATCAGCTTCACCACGTCGCCCACGATCAGACTCCGGCCTTCTTCATCCCGCGCTCCACGCGCCGATCGATTGCCCGCCCGATCGGTCCGGACGCCTTGTGCCCCGCGCCCATCCCGTTCGGCGCCTTGTACGGCATCGTCGACTCCGGATTCCGCGACGCGCGCATCACCGCCCGCGACTCGGTTTCCTTCCGCCCCGGCGCCGCGCCGCTCGCCTTCCGGTTCACGTATGCCGCCACCTTCGCGCCCACGCCCATCTTTTTCATTGCCGCGTCTCCTCTTTCGCTTCAGACACCAGGATTTCAGTCAGTACCGCATCGAAAATCGCCGGCAGCGCATTCACGTCACCTGGCGCCTCACCGCTAAAATACTCCCCGGTCGGCAAACACGCCACCACGCGCACAACGCCATCAGCCGCAGACTGCGTTGCCAGCGTGTGGCAGGCCCGATCGGCCAGGTTTCCTGATTCGCTCGCGTCATCCACCGCCAGACCCCACCCACATCAGGATCAGACAGACTGCCACGGCAAACCACAGTGCCACGATCACCGAATCGTCCTCGCCCGAGCGTTTCACGCCGTCACCGTGAGCACATACGGCCCCGTCGTCAGCGCATCATTCTCGAAGAACCACGGGCAATCGCGCACCGTGAACTCGAACACCTGGTTGTAAATCTCGCCATTATCCAGCGTCACCGTCGCTTTCAGCGCAGCGCAGCCGGCGAACTGGAAGTCGACCGTGACCTGTGCGGCCCGCCCGGCGATAGAAGCATCGCTCATCAGCGTCACCCATGGATTCGTCGCCCGCCATGTCGCCGAGACCACAGTCCGACCGACCGGAATCGCGCCATTGAAATCAGCGACCACGCAGCGCTTCTCCTGCCGGCGCACGCGGGCAACGTGAATCCGCCCGCGGTCGTAAGCGGAGACGTAAGCGCGGGTGACGCGGCCGAGTTCGGCGCAGGGCTCGGTCACCGGCGTGCTGAAATCAATCTCAAGCGAAAAGACGGTGAAAGGCATCAGCCGCCACCGTTCACGACAATATCGACGCCGGCCATGGTCCAGCCCGCAGTGGCAGGCAGGCTTGCCGGGTCTGGCGACACAACTACCCCCACTACTGACAGAGCAACGCTTACGCCGGGATCGCTGCCAACAGCCAGAATCTCGCCATCCAAATCGCTGAGGGTTCCCGATTCAACGTCGCACGACATACCAGCCAGCCGCGCAGGCGCGCCTGCTGGATCGTAGGACGGCACCACCACGCCCCGGTACGCCAACCCGTTCGCCGGGGTCGTCAACGTCACCGATCCACCCGATTCCGTGATCGTGACGCCATCTGCTGTCATTTCCGGCGGCGTCATCTGCGCAAATCCATCGCCCGTGTCCCGCCATACCTGCAGCGTGCAGGCGCCCACCGAGAAAACATTCACCCACGCCATTACCGGGACTCCAAATCGCGCAACACCCGCAACCCCGCCTCATAAAACACCAACAGCGACATCGCCGGCCGTCCGCCGAGTGCACAGCGGATTGCGTAGGGGAGGTAGGCGGGGATCATCAGAGGTCGCCGAGATGGAATTCTGTGCCCGGCTCGATCACCCGGCCGCGGAGCGTGAGCCGCCCCTGTGCGTCCGTGACAAAATCCGCCCCCGAATACCGAAACCACCGCGGGGCCACGTCACCAGCGAAATCGAAGACCGGTTTTCCAGCGTGGATGTATCGGTACGTCACCGCCCCACCGCGACTCGGACGCTCAGGCATCTGCTGCGCCTGCGTGGCGGGGCGTGCATCGGTCGTCTCGGGACGCGGCATACGTGGGACTCCGGTTTGGGAGGAGAGTAGAGGTTAGATGGGGTTGGCGTCAAGATAGCGGCCGATACCCCATTTCCTTCAGCCGCTCAGCCACTTGCTCCGCGATGGCGTGAATCAGTGCGGTCGTCACCTGAATCCGTGGTGGCCGCCTGTTCCGAGCCTGCTCCTGCGGAGTCGCCCACCGACAGTTCTCAGGGGAATACGGCCCGTCGCCATCAATCCGGTCCAGCGTCATGCCCGCCGGTCGCTCCCCCATGTCTTTCAGGAAGTAATCGAAGGATTGCCAGCGGTCGCACACGTAAATCCCACGGCCGCCGTAGTTGGCATAATTCGACTTATTGGGATTTTCGCAGCGGATTTTCATCCCGTGCCACAACTTGTAGAGCGGGTGAGCCGTCATGTGGGGCTTCGTCCGCCCGCCACGCCGAAGGCAGCCGCAGGACTTCTTCATCCCCTTCCGTAAGAACTTGCTCGCGGCTTCGACGCCCTTGGTGCCACATTCGCACTCGCAAAGCCATATCCCGCCATTTTCGCGAGTTGTTCGCAAGTAACTCAGAGCGGTGAGTCTGCCGAATTTTTGACCCGTAATATCAATCCTGTCCATATACCCTCCCGATGAGGGGTATATTCTATATTACGGGGTAATTAGACACAAGCTACCAGTACCGTATCGCGACCCCGGCCCCGCGATTTTTACGGTCACCCCCCCCCCAGGGTCCGATTTTTCTGAATGCGCACCCCGCCGCCTGCCTGCTGCGCTGCGTCAATACGCCCAGCTTCCTGGCTCGCTGCGCGCTGTCGCCGCCTTGGTATCGATCATGGCGTCCGATGGGAACTCGGCATGTCGCACCCTGCGATCGGGGCCAGTGGCTGGCACGTCCCCCAGTTCGCGCTCGATCCATGCGCGGTCGCGGTCGGCTGACGCTTTGACTCTGTTCGATGTCGGCCGGCAGATCGGACAGTTCTCGAATTCGCATTGAATCATCACCCGATCCTCCCATCGCGCGCCAGCTGTTCGACGCGGCCGAAGTATTGCCGCAGTCGCCGATAGGGTTGCGCGCGGCGCCAGTTGCGCTCGTCGCGCGGTGGCGTCATGGCATTCAGTAGCCTGATCATTCGTTCCGCGTCCCGCACGGTCTCGCGCCTCATGTCCTCGATATCCTGCGGGCTGGCGACGGCCAGCGACCGCAAGCGCCCGTCGCCGAGCCATAGACCATCATCCGATACTCGCATCACCTACTCCCGTCAAAGAAACCGCTGCGTCCGCAGGATACAGCCGCCGCGCGGCATCCGCGACCAGCAGCGCCCGGCAAACCGTCTCGGACGCACCTAGCCCAGAAACCGCCTGTAACGCGCTCAGAGCCTCGACCGCCGTCGGAGTCAGTCGGATATGCCTGACCGCTCCGCCGGCCGCTGCGAGCCGCTCGTTCGCCGCACGGGCGCGTTGCGTGGATGTTGAGGGCGTCGGCCGAATCGGGCGCATCGAGTATCCAGAAGAGCGGTCGCCAGGTGCGAGCCGCGTGGTAACGGTAGCTGAAAACGTTGCGCCATGCAAGGGGCTGCCGCGGACGGGTGCCGGAGCCACTAAGTCGGTTAGGTTGGCGATTTGCTTAGGTCGGCTAAGTTGTTAGGAGTGCCGTAAGAGGGAGAACAAAAACATAGGGTAGTAGTAGTCAAAACGAGAGTATCCCCACGTATACGAACCTAGCGAGCTTAACAGACATCGAAACGGCTTGATTCCGCCAAATCCACTAACGCTCACAACGCGTAAATTATGCGGGCAATGGTGCACACAATCCAATGGATTTGTGTTATCATCCAACGGTAAAAATACAGATTCCTTCACATGGAGTTAACAATGAAGATCGAGGCATTCTCACCAGATGATGCGATTGAACTGGATCGCAGGCTGAAAGCACGGGGACGGGGCCGGAAATATGACATTGACGGCATGGGCGAATGGGCTGTCCTGGCGCTGCCGATTGAATTGGATGGGCTGGCGCTGCGGTCGGCCGTGGCGTCCGTGGTGGCGGCTGGGAAGCGTCGGGGCTGGACGATGGTGCGGGTGGGCACGCACCGGGTCGTGCGCGTGGGGAAGCCGGAGGATCGGCCGCGGGTTGGGCCGGTGGAGCCGTTTTGAGTGAGGGTTCACGTGGAACGGTGGGGCCGATTGATTGTCGCAGCAATAGAACACTGTTTCCCACTGGTGCTATTGATTGGCGCAGCGGACGGTGGGAGACTGAATCCGTCGAATCACTCGCCGAACAGGACACCGCAATGAATGACTCCCCGATGACCGAACAGGACCGCCGCTACGCCGAAGGCTCAAGCCGGTTCGCGTTCGCGCACGCTCGCCATTACATGGATGCGGTCGCATCCGGCGACAAAGAGAATGCCGCCTACCATCGCCGTGAAATCGTTGAAATCGCGGAATGGCTCGAAGCTGGGTTGACGCGACTCGCTCGCAAACCGAGCACGATGACCGCTCCCGTCCATCCTTGCGGCATCCTCCCTCCCGTTGGCCCGCGCCGTGAAGTGTTCCAGCGGGTGTTTGCCGCTGGCCGTGAGGCGTTCCCTGCGGTCCATGGGTTGACCTGCATCGACGCCGACCGCGCGTTCTTTCAAGTCACTGGCGACCGCACTTTCTACTCCGTCGCGTTGCTCGACGGCGAGGCTGCGGCGCTGGGATACATGAAAGTTTGATTCACTCCCGATAACGCTCACACGAACAGGACTCGCTGACATGACACGCAAAGACTACGAATTGATCGCCGCTGCTATCCGCTCCGCACTGCCGACCGCGCTGGTCGCGGCCGATCTACCGCTGCTGAATCAGGCGCATGGGAATACCGCGCTGCGCCTCGCCGCTGCCCTCGCTTCCGACAACCCCCGCTTCGACCGCGCCCGGTTCCTGAAGGCTTGCGGGGTGCAGTCGTGACCCCTCCCCGCTTCCCCATCGGTACCCGCACCCGCTAACCCTCACAACCAACAGGACACACGAACATGGCAACCTATAACGGCCACCGCTCTTGGAACGCTTGGAACGTCTCGCTCTGGATCAATAACGACGAGGGGCTGTACCGGCTGGCGCTTGATTGCATCCGCCGCGCGCGATCACGTGGCGACGCCGCGCGCATGATGCTCCGCGAAATCGGCGCCGAACGCACTCCGGACGGCGCGCGCTACAACGTGACGTGCATCCGTGAAGCAATGACGGGGATGGAGGCATGAACACCCGCACGCTCGCCACACTCCGCGACATGGCATCCCATCACACTGACCGCTGCGACCGTCCCTGCGCCTCGCATGGCTTGACAAGCTACCGATGCCGCGGCCGCTACGACTGGATCATGATCGGCGCGAATTCTCACGACGACGCAATGCGCGAAGCGCTACGGTCGTCTTCTGTAGCGTCGCGTGACACTCTGGAAGTCTGGAATGGGGCGAAGTACGTGCCCGCAACTGAGGGGAACGAACCATGAAAACCCGCGACGTAGTAACCGAACAATGGCGCATGCCGACCGTGCCAGAAGGCGACACCGTGCTATTCAACGAACCCGGTCGCGTGCTGGATCGGAAGACGGACGGCGGCAATACTGACGTGTGTTATTCCGCGCATTGCTTCATGGTCACGGCGGGCAAGTATGGCCCGGCGATGCTCCGGGTAAGGCATGGCGCTGGGGAGGAGTCATGGCGGATCGGCTGGGCTTGTGATCCGATCATGGAAGCCCTGGGAATGCTGGATAGCAACGCGCGTTTTTTCATGCTGCATAGCATGATGCGAGCGCACCACGAAAGCGCAGAAAGGACCGCCGCAAGGGTTGGCGGAAAGTACCTGCAAGCATTCGCGGATGGGCGCCTGAAAAAGCGCAAGCTGCGTGGCCGCAATGAAATCAAAGTCTGGATCGAAGGAGCACAATCATGAAAACCTGCGAACACTGCAACCGAATCGCCGCCCACGCTGCCGTCGATTGTATCTGCGGCGAACGTTTCCCGCTGGAAATGACGCACATGGACCCGGTTTGGGTCGAATGGGCCAACCGCCGCATCCGCCGGCATCATGACGAGGCCGCGCAGTTGCAGGCCGAACGGGAATTGGGAATCGTGTACTGCGCGCCGCAGTCGGTGCCGGATTATGACCTGGATGCCGCGGGAACTTCGCTGGGGGTGCGGCCATGAACGCGCTGACGACGATGGGCCGCTGGCTGTCTGAACAGGTCGAGTCTGCTTCTGGTGCCGTGTTCGTCGGGAAGAGCGAGTTGCGTTCGTTGCGTGCCGCTGTGGCTGAGTTGGTCGAAAAATCGAACGCCGCGGCCGATATGCTGGAAGCGCTTTCTGTCAACCCGGCCGGATCGAATGAATATTCAGTCGGCATTTACGCTCGGCAACTCCGCGACGCCATAGCCTGCTTCGGAGCGCAGTCATGAGCCTCCCCGTCCTGCGCCACGTCCGGAACCCGATCACCGGCCTGTACCGGTTCTGGGTTGACAAGCGCGGCCTCGATCCGCTGGAGCGTATGCGAATGAATCGGAAGCCGTCCCGACTGCCACTGCCGCCTGAATTCGACGAGTATCGGGCGCGGGAATATGCCGAGGCGCGGGATATTGCCAAGCGCCGCACGCTTCACACGCTCGCGCAACGGGAGGACGCAATACGCCGACGTTATGCGCTGCGCGACGTACTCGCCGCTCCGCGATTGGATATGATCGCGTGGGCTAATGCACTATTGGCACTGCCGACTACCGGAGAAATGAAATGAATGCGAAGCTATTGAATCTGCTCGGCGCAGTCACTTGCACGTCACTGGCGTCGTTCCTGGTCTGGATGGTGCTGTTCCCGCATCTGTTCCGGCGCTATGCGTTGCAGGTGATGGATATGGTGGCGGGGGTGTTTTCGTGAGCGGGTATACGCCGGGGCCGTGGCGCGTAGCGGATGATGGACGAATCATGGCGATCGACCGGCAGGTTGCCTATTGCCAGTCCGGCGGAATGGTGAAAATTCAATACGCCCGCCTGATCGCCGCCGCGCCGGAGTTGTTGGAGGCGCTGCGCGCGTGCGCTGAGGACGTTGAAGGCTGGTGCGATGAAAATAGCCGCGACGCGAACTACTGGACGCCGCTTGTAATGGCCCGCGCCGCCATCGCCAAGGCCACCGGAGAACAATCGTGATCGTTCTTTACGTAATCCTCGCCAACAACAAACGCCCCGTCGAAGTATTCACCACGCGAGACCTGGCTGATGAAATCTGTCGCGCCTACCAGCATGCGACCAGTTCGGTCGGGAAGTATCGGGTGATCGAAGTGACGGGAGCGGTATCATGAGCGCCTACCCTGTGATGCGCGAATGGCCCCGCAACCCGGAAATCGGCAAGCCGGTCAATCCGCTGGATAACACCCTGCGCCAGCGCGCCATGTCGATCCTGTACGGGCTCGTCGATGATCCGCTGCCGGATACTGCCGACGAGGCGCGGGACGTGATCCGGTGGCATACGGAAAGCACGCATGGACACTGAGGCGCGCATAGAGCGTGAGGCGATGATCGATTCATTGCAGGTCGGCGACCTTGTGCGATTCAGGGGCGCGCTGCGCGTCGTGCGTGGCGTCAACCGGTTCGCCGGGTATCGAAAATCGAAGCGGAAGCCGAGCCAAGTACAGAGCATTGATTTTTCGATTCTGCGTTGCTCATGGACTCGTCGGCCGTACACCGTTGTCTCTCGCTGCGACCTATATCGAGTGCCGCTGGAAATCGTCAAGCGTGGATTCGGAACGGAGCATGGCCCATTGGACGTGCTTCTACAGCGCGACATTGACGCACGGGGCTGCGCCCCATCCCTGCTCCAATGCTGCGACGTGATCGGCGTGACGTTCTAACGTCCCGCCGCCGCATCCCGCAATTCCCGTAACGTCTCCACGCCTTCGGCCCGCCGGAGACGTTCGGCTGCCGCGCGCTGCGCGAACAGCGTGTGTACCTTCGGACTCACGCTCCAGCCTGAATCGGCCCCGGTCGTGCGCCTGGTATCTGTGCCGGTGAGCCATCCGGACTCACGCAGCATCCCGATTACGGAAGTCTTCTGCCAGTCCTGCGCCGCGCGCCACGCATTCACGCCGCGCTGCAAATCCCGGTTCGTGATCCGCATCGAGCCGTTCGCCAGGATCATCCCGGCGACCTTCTTTGCGATCAAATAGACCGGATCGGCCGCGGCGACTGTCTCGGTATAGAAGCGCAGCGCCTGGGGCAGCAGGAAGCGCTGCATGAGGCTTGTGACCCGCCCCGCGGTCAGGGCACTGATCGGGACATCGGTCGGCCACATGGACGCGCCTGTTGCGCCGTAGCAATGGTAGACGAGGCACAGCCGCGGCCATAGTCCCTCCCACTTCGATAGATGCCCCCGGAGCATCGCCGGGAGGCCGTCGGTCGAGGCGACCCGGTTCACCCATCCGAAGAACTCGCGCCGGATCGCGTCGGCTTCCGGGCTGAACGTCACCACGGTGCGCCCCTGCGCGGGCTTCAGTGCCCACAGGCCGCGTATCGTGTCCTCGTAGGCCGCCACCGTCGCCGGGTCCGGTACGCGGTCCTCCAGTCCCGGTCGCGACCGGGCGGGCGTCTCGATCGTACAGAAGCGCTGCATGAGGCCGTCGTCGGTCATCTTCGACAACATGGCCTTGATCTTGTCGGGCTGCGTGGTGCCCATGAGGCTGTAGCTGAAATTCGGGATGCTGACCGTCCCGCGACCGATCCGGTCCATGTCGGTTGGTCCGCCGTCGTAGGCTTGCAGGGCGTAGCCGCGGTCGCGCCCGCCTGCGCCTTTCGAGTAGGCATCGTGGCTGCCGAACCATAGCGTCAGTTCATCGACGTAGTAGAGCATCCCCCGAGGGTTGTCGACCAGTAGCTCACCGAGCTTTTCGGTCGTCACGTCGGAAACGATTACGCGATGCTGCGGCGGCCGGTCGGGC